>DASTFI010000022.1:0-42077 GCA_035708765.1 Marmoricola sp. | reverse complement strand
GGTCGAGTCCCGGCAGGTCGAGGTCTCGGAGTTCTCCCGGCAGATCAAGCTGCTCGCCAAGGAGCTCGAGGTGCCGATCGTGGCGCTCGCCCAGCTCAACCGCGGCTCGGAGCAGCGCGCGGACAAGAAGCCGATGGTCTCGGACCTGCGTGAGTCGGGCAGCCTGGAGCAGGACGCGGACATCGTCATGCTGGTGCACCGCGAGGACCAGTACGAGCGCGAGTCCGCGCGCCCCGGTGAGGCCGACCTCATCGTCGGCAAGCACCGCAACGGCCCGACCCGTGACATCACCGTCCTCTTCCAGGGCCACTACTCGCGGTTCGTCGACATGGCGCACTAGGAGCCCGGTACGGCGCCGGCCCTCGGCTCCGGTGGGATCCGTGTCCGGCGCCGGCCGCCGCACCTGCTCGCCGCGCTCGGTGTGACGCCCTGGTCGTGACGCCAGCTGCCCGGCGCCGGCCCCTCCGGCTCCGGTGGGATCCGTGTCCGGCGGCCGGCCGCCGCACCTGCTCGCCGCGCTCGGTGTGACGCCCTGGTCGTGACGGCAGCTGCCCGGCGCTGGCCCGGACCGCCTCAGGTGCCCGCCGCCACCACGCTGGCCACCAGCACCAGCGGCAGGGAGACGACGGCGCCGAGGGAGGTCGCCAGGGTCAGGGTCTTCAGGCTCCCCTTGGTGGTGAGGTCCAGCAGAGTGCTGAACATCCAGAAGAAGTTGCTGTTCACGTGCAGCGCGAACATGGCGCCCGAGGCGATCGCCAGCGCGATGACCACCGGGTCCACGCCGAGCGAGCCGACGATCGGGGAGATGATGCCGGCAGCGGTGATCGCGCCCACCGAGACCGATCCGATCGCGAAGTGCAGCACGGCGGCGATCAGCCACGCGAGCAGGATGCTGATGATCACCGGCGCGCTCTCGTCGGCGGTGAAGACGCTCTTGAGGGTCTTGTCCATGCCGCTCGCGGAGATGACCGCGCCCAGGCTGCCGCCCACACCGGTGACGAGCAGGATCTCACCAGTGGTGTGGAAGCCCGCGGTGAGCACCGTCCCGACACCGTCCGCGCCGAGCGAGGACCGCACCATGACAAAGGCGATCAGCAGGCCCAGGAACAGCGCGATGTTGGCATCGCCGAGGAAGGTCAGCACCGGGTTGGCGAAGCCGGCCACACCGGCGACCGCGCCGGTGGCGATGAGCACCAGCGGCACCAGGATCGGGAGCAGGCGCACCCACAGGGGCAGCCGCGCGGCGCTCTCCGCCTGCGGCACGTCCTCCGTCTCGTCGTGGGGACGTCCCTCCACGAGGGTCACGTCGGGGTCGATGTCGGAGTCCGGGCTCCAGAAGCCACGTCCGAGGATCACCCGGAACAGGAACGTCGTGATCAGCGCGGTCGCGAGCCCGATCGGCAGGCCGTAGAGGAGGTAGGTGCCCAGCGGCACCCCCATCAGTCCGGCGACCGCGACGGCCGCCAGGCCGGGTACGACGAACACGTAGCCGGCGAAGATGCCGATCGCCATCGAGCCGGCGAGCCACGGCAGCCCGTGCCGGTGGTCCACCGCGGGCGCGGACTCCTTGGCCATGGGTGCGGCCAGCACGACCTGCACGTCGACGTAGATGGAGGGGAAGATCGTCGACAGGGCCGCGGCGATCGCATAGGGGAGGCGGCGCCCGACCCGCCGGGCGAGGATGTCCACGAGGTCCCGGAAGGTGCCCATCGCGTGCAGCAGGGCGCCGATCAGCACGCCGAACCCGATCAGCAGGCCGACCTCGGCCATGATGTCGCCGAACCCGCCGGTGATCTGGGCGACCGTGTCCTCCGCCCCGAGGCCCGTCGCGAGGCCGAGGTAGATGCACGCGATCACCAGCGAGATGACCGGGTCCACCTTGAACCTGATGATGAGCACGATCGCGGCGATGATCGCGATCGCCGAGTGCAAGATCTCCATGGGGGGCTCCAATCCGAGCAACGTGGCCAGGTCACCTGCGTCCATGGGCCAGTCCGTGGGCCAGTGCGGTGACCCGCGTCACGCTCCTGCACAGGGGGCGCGGCGTCGAGGTTGTGTTCATTGAGTTCGCGCAGCGCACAGAGATTCCCGTCGCCCACGGCACTGCGCCGTACTCGGGGCTGGCAGGCGTCGCCCCTGCTGGGCGGCACCGGTCTTGACCGCCTCTTGCGCACGCCCGTGCGCGGGTGCGCATACTGGCGCGCACACCCTGGGGAGGGATCACCATGCGTCGTACCAAGCTCGTCCTGCTCGCAGCCGCCAGCCTCGTCGCCAGCCTCGTCGCGGGCCTCGTCGCCATGGCCGCGCCGGTGGCGGCCCAGAACGGCGAGGCCCAGAACGGCGACGGGCTGCGGTACGTCGCCCTGGGCGACTCCTACACCGCCGCTCCGCTCGTGCCGCAGATCATCCCCGCCGGCGGGTGCTTCCAGTCGACGCACAACTACCCGCACCTGCTCGCCGCCGCGCTGCAACCGGCCGTGTTCGTCGACGCCAGCTGCAGCGGCGCGCAGACCCGCGACATGTTCGCCTCACAGATGTCCGGGGTGGCGCCCCAGCTCGATGCCGTCACCCCCGACACGGACCTGGTGACGCTCAGCATCGGCGGCAACGACTCCAGCGTCTTCGGGACCCTCGTGGGGTACTGCACCCAGCTCGTGGCCACCGGGCCCGACGCCGCGCCGTGCCGCGACGAGATGCGCAGCAGCGGTGGTGACCGGTTGTTCCAGGCGGTCGCACTGACCCAGGACCGCGTCGTGGCGGTCATCGAGGCGATCAAGGACCGGGCTCCGGACGCCCGCATCATCGTGGTCGGCTATCCACAGATCGCCCCCCGGCACGGCAGCTGCCCGGCGCTGCTCCCGTTGGCCGCCGGCGACCTGCGCTACGCCAACCAGGTCAACCAGCGGCTGACGCTGGCGCTGCGCCACGCGGCTGCCCGGCAGCACGTGGAGTACGTCGACGTGTGGCGCGCCAGCCAAGGCCACGACATCTGCTCGGCCGACCCCTGGATCAACGGGCAGCACACCGACGTCACCCGCGCCCAGGCCTTCCACCCGTTCGCCGAGGAGCAGGCAGCGGTCGCCGACCTGGTGCTGGCGGAGCTGGGCTGACCGCGGCGAGCTGACCGGACTGGGCTCACCGGAACTGGCTCACCGGGGCTGGGCTGACCGCGGCAGGGCCGGCGCCTCGTCCCTTCGCG
Source organism: Marmoricola sp. (assembly GCA_035708765.1). Taxonomy (GTDB): domain Bacteria; phylum Actinomycetota; class Actinomycetes; order Propionibacteriales; family Nocardioidaceae; genus Marmoricola. The sequence continues at coordinate 38,878 of DASTFI010000022.1, read as the reverse complement.
CTCCCGGGTCAGTCGGAGCGGCGCCGCTCCTCGTCGCCGTAGCGGGTGCCCTCGTCGGGGAAGTCCTCGCCGACCGCGTGCTCTCCGTCCGGGGACCCCTGGGCCGGGTCGTAGTCCCCCGCTGCGGCGGCCCCGTCGGTGGTCGATGACGGCTCGGCCGCCTCCTGCTCGTCGTCCAGCCGGCCGCGCCGGTCGTCGGTCTCCTTGCCCATGGCCCCTCCTCAGGTCGATGCCGTGTCGCGCACAGGTACCCGCGGCTTCTCGCGCGCATGCCGCCGCGGGACCTGCTCCGTGCCACGAGCAGGTGCCTGGGCGGTGAGAGGATGACGCCATGCCGCGGACCCGGGCCTCGACGCTCTATGACCGGTTGGTCCGGGCCGACGGCGACGTCGCGATCGAGGAACTCGGTGCCGATGCGCGCGCCCACGTCGCCGGCAATGGCCTGCGCCAGATCGGCGCCCAGGCGCTGCAGGGTGCTGCCGATCAGGTCGTCAACGCCAAGACTGTGCTGCCCTGGCTGCTCAGCACGGTCGGTGCCCCCGGGGTGATGCTCGCGCTGCTCGTGCCGATCCGCGAGTCGGGGTCGATGCTGCCGCAGGCGGCGCTGACCCCGTGGCTGCGGGGTCTGCCCAAGCGGAAGTGGGCGTGGGCCGTGGGCGCCGCCGGCCAGTCGCTCGCGGCTGCCGCAATGGCGCTGGTGGCCGCCACGGCGAGCGGCTGGGCGGCCGGGCTCGGCATCCTCCTTGCCGTGGCGGTGCTCGCGCTGGCGCGTGCGCTGTGTTCGCTGGCGAGCAAGGACGTGCTCGGACGCACCATCCCCAAGGGCCAGCGCGGCCAGGTCAACGGCACGGTCACGGTGGCCGCCGGGCTCGTCGCGCTGACCATCGGTGTCGCCCTGCAGCTGTCCGGCGACGATGTGGAGGTCGGCCTGCTGGTCATCCTGCTCGCCGGGGCGGCCTTCTGCTGGCTGGCCGGGCTGGCGGTGTACGCCGGCGTCCGGGAGCCGGCCACCGAACCGGCTGCCCCGGAACCGGCTGCCCCGGAACCGGCTGTCACCGACGTGGGCACCGGCCAGCCCTCCGGGTGGGTGGCGGACTCGTGGGCCCTGCTGCGCGGCGACCCCACGTTCCGACGGTTCGTCGGGGTCCGTGCCCTGCTGCTCGTCTCGGCGCTCAGCCCGCCGTTCGTGGTCTCGATCGGGGTCGCGAACGGCGACGCGGGACTCTCCGGCCTCGGCCTGTTCGTGCTGGCCCAGGGCTTCGCCAACCTGCTGAGCGGCCGCCTGTTCGGCCGCCTCGCCGACCGCTCCTCCCGCACCCTGATGGTCTGGTGCGCCGCTGCCGCCTCGAGCGTGATCGTGGTCTTCCTCCTGCTCCTGCTGGTGCCGGGTGTGCAGCACTCCGAGTGGCTCTACCCGGCGACGTACTTCCTGCTGGCCGTGGTGCACCTGGGCACCCGGGTGGCCCGCAAGACGTACGTCGTCGACGTCGCCGTGGGCGATCGGCGTACCGAGTACGTCGCGGTCTCGAACACCGCCATGGGGCTGCTGCTGCTCCTGGCCGGTGTGGTCACCGGCGTGCTCGCGCACTGGGGCAGTGCGTTGGCGCTCGTGCTGTTGGCCGTGCTCGGCTTCGCCGGTGCCGTCCTGGGCCGGATGCTGCCCGAGGTCAGCGCCGGTACCCGATGAGCCGCGCCGCGGTGTGAGCGGACGACGGGTGCAGGACGGGTGGAGGACCTGGCCGGTCCGGGCTCCGGGCGACCACTAGCCTGCCCCGGTGAGCACCTCCGTCTGGCGCCAACCCGGGATCAGGCCGCTGCTCGTGATGACCTTCGCGGGCTTCACCGGCTACGCCCTGCTGCTGCCGGTGGCGCCGCTCTGGGCCGTGCACGGGGGTGCGGACACCGCCGGCGCCGGGCTCGTCAACGCGGTCATGCTGGTCTTCACGGTGCTCACCCAGCTGTTGGTGCCGGCGGCGCTGCGTCGCTGGGGCTGGGCGCAGGTCCTGGTGGTGGGGATGGTGCTGCTCGGGGTGCCGGCCGCGGCGTACGCCGTGACCGACGCCCTCGCGCCGGTCCTCGCCCTCTCGGCGGTCCGGGGGATCGGCTTCGGCGTGCTCACCGTGATCGGGAGTGCGGCCATCGCCGCGCTGGTGGAGGAGGGCCGACGAGGCGAGGCCATCGGCGCCTACGGCCTGGCCGTCGCGCTGCCCAACGTCGTCCTGCTGCCTGCGGGGCCTTGGCTGGCCGAGCACCTCGGCTACTGGTTCGTCTTCACGGTCGCCGCCGTGCCCCTGCTGGGGATCCCGGCGAGCTTGCGGGTCGCCGCCGTGCTCCACGTCCGGGCGCCGGACCTGCTGCACCGCCCGAGTCAGACACACCCCTCGAGTGCGGTGGAGGTCCCCGAGAGCACCGGTGCGGCCTACCGGGCGCTGCTGCGGCCGATGCTCCTGCTGCTCTCGGTCACGCTGGCGGGCGGTGCGGTGGTCACCTTCGCCCCACAGATGGTGGCCAGCGGCACGGTGGTGGGCGCCGGGCTGTTCCTGATGGGTCTGGTAGCGGCGCTCAGCCGCTGGCGCGCCGGCGCGCTCGCCGATCGGCACGGTGCGCAGCCGTTCCTGTGGCCGCTGCTCGTGCTGACCGCGCTCGGCACCGCCCTGGTCGCCTGGTCGGTGCCCGGGCTGGGAGACACCCGCACAGGGCTGTTCCTCGTCGCCATGGTCCTGCTCGGCGTCGCCTACGGGGCGCTGCAGAACCTGACCCTTGTGGTGGCCTTCTCAGCGGTCCACCGCCGGCACCATAACCTCGCCAGTGCCGTGTGGAACATCGGCTTCGACCTCGGCACGGCGGTCGGCTCAGTCGCGGTCGGCGTCATCGCGCTGCGGGCGTCGTTCAGCACGGCGCTGTTCTGCGCCGCGCTGGTGGCGGTGCTGGTGCTGCCCCTGGCGTGCGCCGACCCCCGGCGACGCAGCCACCCATGAGAGGGGACCATTTCGGCACCGATCCACCGATTCCGCCCCATATCGGATCACGATCGACGTACGGTCAGCACGTCTCCGGAAGCAGACCGGAGCACCGAGCACCGATCACTGGGAGCACCATGAAGACCACACCAAGACCGCCGCCCTCGCGGCCGGGGCCCTCCTGACCCTGGGCGTCGCCGCGCCCGCGAACGCGGCACCGGGCGACCACGGCCACGGTGTCGGCGGCTGCATCGACCAGCTCTACGGCAACGCCACCAACGCCCGTCCCAGCGGCCACGGCGTGCTGCCGTCGCAGTCGCCGGGCCCGTGGCTCAACAACGTCACCGACCCCGACAACCCGACCTGGGGCCCGAGCCTGGGTGCGCTGATCCACGAGTACGGCTTCAACGCCGCTCAGCTGCGGGACCGTTGCCCGTTCTGACGCACCGACCCTGACGAGTTCCGCGCTGTGGTGCCGCGGGTTGGCACTACAGCGCGGAGCCGTTCAGAGCCAGGCTGACCGGCGCAGGACCGCGACCGCGAGGCTGCTGCCCAGCACTGCACGCGGCGACGCCGAGGGGAACGACGCGCCCAGGCGCTCGTCGTACGCGCAGCCCACGATCCCGGCGTGGTCGGTCTCCGCCTCCTCCAGGTGCGCGCGGTGGCCGTGCGCCCGCAGCAGCGCGTGGAAGGTCCTCGCGCCAGAGGCGGGGACGACGTCGTCGAGGGTGCCGTGCGCGAGCCACACCTCGAGGGTCCGCCCCGGCGTGGCCTCCTCCGCCAGCCGGCTGGGGCCCACTCCCGTCACCGGATCCGGAGTGCGGTAGCTGCTGGCCAGGCAGACGGCCCGTCGCGAGGGCACCAGACCGGCAAGAGCCATCGACACCGCGCAGCGGCCGCCCCGCGACCAGCCCGCCAGGACCAACCGGTCGGGCCGGCCCAGCCGCTCGTCCGCCAACCGCTGGGCCAGCTCCCATGAGGCCAGCAGCTCCGCGCGGCCACCATCGGGGACCGCGGAGTCCCAGTCGGGCACCATGACGAAAGCCCCGGCGGCGGCGACACGACGGGCGACGTCGGTGAGCAGCACGCGCTCGTCGGCGCCACGTCCGTGCCAGAGCAGTACGGCGCTGGTGACGGGCTCGCCGTACACGTCCATCCGGCGCCCGGGCAGGTAGTCGAGGCTCTCGGTGCGCACCGGGCCAGTATCACGCGCCTCGCGCCGGCTCCGGCGCGCCACGGTCTGCGGGCCTCAGCGCCAACCCAGCGCCGGGGCGACGTGCTCCACGATGCTCTCGAGCACGTGGGCGTTGTAGTCGACGCCGAGCTGGTTGGGCACGGTCAGGAGCAGCGTGTCCGCCGCGGCAACGGCCTCGTCCTCGGCGAGCTCCTCGACGAGCCGGTCCGGCTCGGCGGCGTAGGTCTTGCCGAACCGGGCGACGCCGCCCTCGAGCTGGCCCACCTGGTCCTCGCTGGCTGCTTCGCGCCCGAAGTAGGTGCGGTCCAGGTCGGTCACGATCGGAAAGATGCTCCGGCTCACCGAGACCCTGGGCTCACGGGTGTGGCCGGCCACGCGCCAGGCGTCCCGGAACCGCTGGATCTGCTCGGCCTGCAGCTGGTGGAACGGCACCCCGGTGTCCTCGGTGAGCAGGGTGGAGCTCATCAGGTTCATCCCGTGCTGGGCGGTCCACTCCGCCGTGGCGCGGGAGCCCGCGCCCCACCAGATGCGGTCGCGCAGGCCCGGCGACTGCGGCTCGATGCCGAGCAGTCCGGGCGGGTTGGGAAACATCGGGCGCGGGCTCGGCTCGGCGAAGGCGGCGCCGTCGATGACCTGCAGGAAGACGGCCGTGTGCTCGCGGGCCATGTCCGCATGGTCCTGGCCCTCGCCCGGGGTGTAGCCGAAGTACTGGTAGCCCTCGACCACCTGCTCCGGTGACCCGCGGCTGATCCCGAGCTGCAGCCGGCCGCCCGCGATCAGGTCCGCGGCGCCGGCGTCCTCGGCCATGTGGAGCGGGTTCTCGTAGCGCATGTCGATGACCCCGGTGCCGATCTCGATCCGGCTGGTGCGGGCGCCGATGGCCGCCAGGAGGGGGAAGGGCGAGCCCAGCTGCCGCGCGAAGTGGTGCACCCGGAAGTAGGCGCCGTCGGCTCCGAGCTCCTCGGCCGCGACCGCCAGCTCGATGGACTGCAGCAGTGCGTCGGACGCGGACCTGGTCCGGGACTGGGGCGAGGGGGTCCAGTGACCGAAGGACAGGAATCCGATCTTCTTCATGTGCTCTCCAACAAGGCTGGCCGGTGTGCGCTTCCCGCGCTCACGGCGTCGGTGTGACGGTGGGCTCCGGCAACGGTTCCTCGGTCGAGGTCGACGGCGTCGGCGCGCCGGTCGGTGACGGCGATCCGCTGGGTGCGGAGGTTGCCGGCGTCGTGGCGGGTGCGGACGGCTCCCCGCTGCCGCCAGGGGTGGGAGTGGGCTCCGCCGTCCGGGTCGTCGAAGGAGTCGGGCTGGCGGGCGGGCTCGGCGGGGGCGTCGCCCGCTTCGTCGGTGCGGCCGGTCCCGGCACGCCCGCGTCGTACGACGGAACCGGCGCGGGCCGCACGAACCCGTAGAGCACCAGCGTTGCGACGAAGACGAGAGCCAGCACGACCGTCGACGTGCGCGGCCGACCGCCGAACCATGCCCGGGCCGCCTGCCAGCGGCTGGGTTCACTCATCGTGCGCCGCCGTCGGCCCGGAGGTGGCCAGGGTGGGCGGCACCGTGATGCCCTCGCGCCGGAAGGCCGCGGCGATCCGTGCCCGGAGCGCCCGACCGACCTCGAACTGCCGGCCCGGCTGGGTGCGGGCGACGACGCGGATCTTCAGCTCCTCGACGTCGATCGACTCCACGCCCATCACGGCCGGCGCGTCGAGCAGCAGCGGCCGGAGCGCGTCGTCGGCGAAGGCCTCCTCGCCGACCTGCTGCAGCACCGCGCTCACCTGGTTGACGTCGAGCTGCACCGGCACGGGCACGTCGAGCACGGCCCGGGCCCAGTCGCGGGAGTAGTTGGTCACCTGCACGATCTCGCCGTTCGGGGTGACCACGACCTCGCCGTTGGTCGCCCGGATGCGGGTGACCCGCAGGCTCACCGCCTCGACGGTGCCGATGACCGGCTCGGGCACGCCGATCACCGCCACCTTCACCAGGTCGCCGTAGCCGTACTGCCGCTCGGCGACCACGAAGAAGCCGGCGAGCAGGTCCTGGACGATGCGCTGGGCGCCGAAGCCCAGGGCCACGCCGATCACCGTCGCCGGTGCCACGAAGCCGGTCACGGGGATGCCCAGGCGGAGCACGACGAGGAAGGCGGCGATCACGTAGATCAGGACGATGAGCACCCACAGCAGCACCTGCGCCAGCGCCCGGTGGTACTTCGCCTCCTCGGACTGCACCACTCGCCCGGCCGCGCCGCGCTCGTCGAGCCCGGCGACGTAGCGCACCCGGGTCCAGTTGATCAGTCGATGCAGCAGCACCGCGCCCACGACGATGAGCACGATCTCCAGGCCACTGCCGCGAAGCCAGTGGGTCACGTCGTCGAACCGGGTGGTCAGGGGAAGCACGCAGTGGTCCTTCCTGACGGGGTGCGGTCACCCCGAGTCAAGCACTCCGGCCCACCAGCCGCCCAGCACTCGCCTGCCCACCCCCCGCCCAGCACTCGCCCGCCCAGCACTCGCCTGCAGGTGAGGGTCAGCTCCGGACGAGCTCCAGGCCGAGCCAGGCGGCCAGGGCGCGGATCTCCCCGTCGACCGCGGCGCGCATCCTGCCGGACCAGTCGCCGTCCTCGTGCACGGCATCGAGGCGGAGCACGCCAGCGTCCCGTTCGGCAGTCGCGTCGACCTTGCCGACCAGCCGGTCGCCGTGCAGCACCGGCAGCGCCCAGTAGCCCCAGCGCCGCCTGCCGGCGGGCTTGTACATCTCCAGCTGGTAGTCGAAGCCGAACAGATCGTCTATCCGCTTGCGGTCGTAGACCAGTCGGTCCAGCGGCGACAGCAGGACAGTGCGCCCCTGGAAGTCGGCGTCCGGACCGAGTGGGTTGCAGTGGGCCGGGTCGAGCCGCCAGGTGCCCCGCACGCCCTCGATCCGGGCCGGCTCCCCGACGTCGCCGAGGTCGTCGGGCTCCTCCGGCGTCTTGGCCGCGCGTGCCCTGGCCACCCCGAGCGATCGGAGCTCCCGTTCCCGCCGGACCCGCAGCGCCTCGGTAAGGGGCACCGGCTCGACGTCGGGATAGACGCGCTCGGCAAGGTCCCACAGGGCGTCGCGGCCGTCGCGACCGGCGGCAGCCACCTCACCCCGACGCACCATCAGGCCCAGGAGCATCCGCACGTTGCGGTCGTTGTTCCACCCGCTCGACTCCCAGGGGACCAGGGTGGTGTCGGGCAGCTCGCGTGAGGGCAGCGGCCCGTCGTCGTACAGCTTCTCGAGGATGTCGCGACGGCAGCCGTCGTTGGCCAGCACCCACTCCTGCTGCGCCTGCTCCCACTCGGTGAGCTCGCCGGCGCCCGGCCAGGCGGCCATCTCCGCGCGGAACAGGGCGAGGTCCTCGGCCGGTCGAAGCCGCCCCTGCAGCTCGACCAGCCGACCGGACCGCACTGCGTCGTCGACGTCGCCGCGGTGGTACGACGAGCCGAGGCGTCCCCACATCACCAGCTCCGCGCTGCGGGTGACCGCGTTGGTCGGGTCGGCCTGGACGAGGGTGAGCTGTCGGACCGTCTCGAGCAGGTCGACCGGCCGGGGCGCGCACAGCAGCTGGGCCCGGACCGCGATCCGGCGGGCCTCCTGCCGGGAGAGCGCGTGGACGTGGGGCACGCATCGAAGACTAGGGGCGAAAACAGCTCGTGGGAGGTGTGCGCCGCGTAGTACGTTCCGCTCGGCAAGCTCGGAGGTGCCGATGACCACAGTCACGTCGACGACGACGTCGAGTCGCGCGTTCTGGACCTACTGGACGGCTTCGGCGACCTCGGGCCTCGGCTCGGCGGTGACGAGTGTGGCGCTACCCCTGACCGCCGTTCTCGTGCTGCATGCCGGCGCCGTCGAGATGGGTGTCCTCGCGGCTGCGGCCTACGTCGCCTGGCTGGTGATCGGGCTGCCCGCCGGGGCGATCGCCCGGCACCTGCCACTACGTGGCCTCCAGGTTGGGGCGGACGTCGTGCGGGCGCTCGCCGTGGTGTCGGTGCCGGTGGCGTGGTGGTTCGACGTGCTGAGCATGGGTCAGCTGGTCGGCGTCGCGCTCGTGCTCTCGTTCGCCGACGTGCTGTTCTTCGTCGCGAACACGACCTTCCTGCCCAGCGTCGTACCCCGTGACCAGCTGCAGGCGCGCAACAGCCTGATGAGCGGCACCCACGCCGTCACCCAGCTAGGCGGTCCCTCCCTCGGCGGCCTGCTGGTGCAGCTGCTGGGTGCGGCGCCGGCCCTGCTGGCCGACGCCGTGAGCTACCTCGCCTCGGCACTGTTGCTGCATCGGCTGCCGGAGGTGGCGATCGAGTCCGATCCCGAACGGACACCGCTGCGCGAACAGATCCGCGAGGGGTGGCGCTTCGTCACCCGGCATCCGGTGATGAACCCGTTGACCTGGGCCGCCACCGCGATCAACTTCGTTTGTGGCGGCCAGCTCGCGCTGTTCGCGGTCTACCTCGTCCGCGATCTCGACGCGCCGGCCGGCCTTGTCGGCTTCCTGCTGGCAGCCGAAGGCGTCGGCAGCCTCGTCGGCGCCGCCCTGTGCCCGCGTATCGTCCGCAGCGTCGGCTCGGCCCGGGCCTGCGTGCTCGGCGGTTCCGTCGCCGTCGCCGGTGCCTTCCTCATCCCGCTCGGTGCGGGGTGGGGCGGGTACGTCGCCTTCGCCGCCGGCAACATCGTCTTCGCCGGCGGAGTGGTCGTCTTCAGCACCACGACACGGACCTACCGGCAGGTCGCCTCGCCGCCGATCCTGCTGTCGCGGGTGATGGCCACCGTGCGGTTCATCTCGTGGGGCGCGATCCCAGTCGGTGGCCTGCTCGCCGGCGTGGTCGCCGCTGGGATCGGGCTGCGGGAGACCCTCGTCGCCTACGCCGCGCTGTCCCTCCTCGCGCCGCTGTTGCTGCTCGCGTCACCGGTGCGCACGATGCACGACTTCCCCGAGAACGCTTCGACCGACGAGAGGAACCTGACGTGACCGTGCTGGCCCATGACCGAGGCGGACCCTCCGGAACGCCGACCGTCCTCCTGCTCCACGCCGGCGTCGCCGACCGGCGGATGTGGGAGCCGCAGTGGCCCGCGCTGACCGCCGAGCACGACGTGGTGCGGGTCGACCTGCGCGGCTTCGGTGAGTCGACCGTCCGTCCTGACGGGGCGCTCGACCCGGTCGCCGACGTGGTGGCGACGCTCCGGGCGCTGGAGGTCGAGCGGGTCCACGTCGTCGGCTGCTCGCTCGGCGCCGGCGTCGCCGCCGAACTCGCCGTGGCCCACCCCACCCTGGTCGCCTCGCTGGTGCTGGTGACGCCCGGTGGAGCGCTGATCCCCGAGGCCACCGAGCAGCTGCGGACCTTCGGCCGCGCGGAGGACGCCGCGGTGGAGGCCGACGACCTCGACGCCGCCGTGCAGGCGAACGTCGACTGGTGGGTCGACGGGCCGCACCGCGACGCCGACCCGGAGCGGGCGGCCGTGCGGTCCGAGGTCGCCCAGATGCAGCGGCGTGCCTTCGAGGTCACCGCCGACTGGGACGACGTGGCCGAGGCCGAGCTCGATCCTCCCGTGCTGGAGCGGCTCGCGGAGCTCGTCGTACCGACGCTGGTGCTGGCCGGCGGCCTCGACCTGGACGCGATCGGGCTCGCGGTGCAGGCGGTGGTCGACGGAGTGCCCGACGTACGGCTGGAGACCTGGCCGGACGTCGCGCACCTGCCCTCGCTCGAGCGGCCCGACGACTTCGCCGAGCTGGTGCTGGACTGGCTCCGGTCGCAGCCGCGGTGACGCCCGGGGGCAGGATGGCCCCATGACGGACACCAGTGTGAGCAGGTTCGGCCACGTCGAGCTCGAGGACTTCCCCGACGACCTGCGCGAGCGGATCGCACCGATCGCGGAGAAGTCCGGCTTCGTGCCGAACGTCTTCAAGGCCCTCGCGCGTCGGCCCCGGGAGCTGCGCGCGTTCCTCGACTACCACGACGCGCTGATGGACTCCGACGACGGGCTGTCCAGGGCGGAGCGCGAGCTCGTCGTCGTGGCCACGTCCGCGGCCAACAACTGCACCTACTGCATCGTGGCCCACGGCGCGATCCTGCGGATCCGCGCCAAGGACCCTCACCTCTCCGACAAGGTGGCCGGCAACCCGTACGCCGTCGAGCTGTCGGACCGGCAGCGGGCGATCGTCGACCTGGCCCTGCAGATCGCCACGGCCTCGGCGACGCTGACCGAGGACGACCTCGACGCCGCCCGGGAGGCCGGTCTCGACGACGAGGAGATCTGGGACATCGGCGCAATCACCGCGATGTTCGCGATGTCCAACCGGCTGGCCCACCTGACGGCGCTGCAGCCGAACCCGGAGTTCCACACGCTCGGCCGCACGCCCCGCTGAGCCGGATCGCCGAGAGGCGCACAAGAACCGCCTGTCGACTGGCGAAGAGGCGCGCAATACCCGTCTGTCGGCTGCCCAGCGGCGTGCAGCACCTGCCGCTCGCCGGGAAGGGCGCGGGCGATCAGCGGTAGGTGACCAGGCTCCGGTCGTGCTCGAGGTGGCTGTGCTCGTTGTACGTCGCCAGGGTCAGGCCGCTTCGACCGTGGAGCACTTTCGTGACGGCGGTGTTGACGGCCACCCGGTTGAGCTGCGGCCAGAGGGCGGCGTCGCCGGCGAGCAGCTGGGAGACGGCCAGCCCGATCGGGCCACCCGAGCTCACCACCAGGACGGTCCCGCGATCCGGGGCGAGCGCCGCCGTCCGCCGCAGCGCGGTGTCCACACGGGAGCCGAACGCCCGGAAGGGCTCGTGGTAGTCGGCGTCGTGGGACCCGCCCGACCACCGTGCTGTCGCCTCCTCGAACACCTGCTGGAACGCGACGCGCGGCTCCCGGCTGCGCGCCAGGTCGGCCAGCATCGCCGGTCGGGAGCGGTAGTCCGGCCGGTGCACCTCCACCACGTGCTGGAAGTCGAACTCGTCCCAGCCGTCGTCGACCTCGACCGGCAGGTCGGCGCCGAACCCCTCCAGCAGCCCGCGGGCGGTCTCCTCGTGCCGGCGCATCCCGCCCCGCACCACGAGGTCGGGCCGGACGCCCCGCGTCGCCAGCGCCCGGCCGAGCACCTTCGACTGCTCGTGGCCGAGGGCGGAGAGGGCGTCGTAGTCCTCGGCGCCGAACGACGCCTGGCCGTGCCGGACCAGCAGCAGGACCCTCATGTGAGCTTGCGGACGACCGCCATCGGCAGGTGCTTCATCGCGAAGCCCAGCGGCACCCACGGCCAGGCCGGGACGTAGGCCTTCTCCTTGCGCTTCTCGATCGCGTCGACCATGGCACGCACGCCGGTCTCGGTGTCCACCATGAACTTGGTGCGCTGGGCGACCTTCTCGTTCATCTCCGAGCGGATGTAGCCGGGGTAGACGATCGAGACGTCGACACCCTCGACGTCCTCGTTCTGCAGCCCCTCTGCGAGCGCCGCGACGCCGGCCTTGGTGGCGGCGTAGGTGGTGATGTTCTTGCGCATGCCCCGCATCGCCGACATCGACGAGACCACGACCAGGTGTCCCCGCCGACCCTGCTGCGCCTGTGCCCGGAAGATCTCCATCGCCGCCTCCACCTGCGCCAGCGCGGCGACGAAGTTGGTGACCGCGGTCGCCTTGTTGGCGGCGTACCGACCGGTGCCGAGTGGTGCGCCCTTGCCCAGTCCGGCGTTCACGACGACCCGGTCGAGGCCGCCGAGCTCGTCGGCGAACTCACCGAAGACGCGGAAGACCGCCTCGTCGTCGGTGACGTCCAGTGCCTTGAGGGCGACCCGCTGGCCGGGGTGGGCCTGGTCGAGCTCGGCCTTGAGGGCGTCGAGCCGGTCGGTGCGCCGTGCGCACAGCGCCAGGTCGTAGCCGAGGTCGGCGAACTGGCGGGCCATCTCCTCACCGAGGCCCGAGCTGGCCCCGGTGATGAGGATCGTTCCCGTGCTCATGGGGTCTCCCGGGTCGCGGTGTCGGTGTCGGTCTCGGTCTCGGTGCCGGTCTCGGACTCGGCGGCGGCGGCCTGCTGGATGCGGGCGGCGAAGCCGCGCTGCTGGCGCTCGTAGAGAGGAGTGAGGAAGCGCTTGGCGAAGAACGCCTTGCGGGCGCCCTCGTCGGGCAGCACCAGGTAGCGCCCGGCGTCGACGGCCTTGACCACCTCGGCGGCGATCTCATCGGCGGTGACGGTGGACCGGGTGATCAGCCGCTCCGCGATCCGGTTCAGCACGGTGTCACTGCCGGTCAGCGAGGAGGCGAGGTTGGTGCGGAAGAACGTCGGGCACACGACCGTGACCTGCACGCCGAAGGGCTCCAGCTCCCAGCGCAGCGTCTCGCTGAGCGCGACGACACCGGCCTTGACGGCGTTGTACGACGCCATGCCCGGCGGGTGCACAAGACCGGCTGCCGAGGCGGTATTGACGAGGCGGCCGTGGCCCTGCTCCTTGAGCAGCGGTGTGAAGGTGCGGCAGCCGCGCACCACACCCAGGAGGTTGACGTCGATGACCCGCTGCCACTCCTCCAGCGTCGCGACGTCGATGCGCCCCCCGGTGGCGATCCCGGCGTTGTTCACCAGGATGTCGAGGCCGCCCCACTCCGAGCGCACCCAGGCGAGGGCGGCGTCCCAGTCGTCCTGCGCGGTGACGTCCAGGTGCAGGTACGCCGCACCGCTGCCCCTCTCGCCGGCCGCGGCGAGGTCGGTGACGAGGACCTGGTCGCCGCGCGCGCGGAACTTCTCAACGAGCGCGGCACCCAGCCCGGAGCTGCCTCCGGTGACCAGGACGCGGCTCACCGGCGTACCCCGTCTCCGGCGGCCGGGGACGGGTGCTTGCCGAGCTCGAGTCGCGCGACCAGGCCCAGGTGCACCTCGTCGGGGCCGTCAGCCAGCCGCAGCGAGCGCGCTCCCGCCCAGGCGGCGGCCAGCGGGAAGTCGTCGGTCATGCCTGCGCCGCCGTGGATCTGCATCGCGAAGTCGATGACGTCCAGCGCCATCCTGGGCGCGGCGACCTTGATCTGGCTGACCTCGCTCAGCGCGTTGGCCGGGCCGCCGGTGTCGAGCTTCCAGGCGGCGTTGAGCACCAGCAGGCGGGTCGAGTCGATCGCGATGCGGGCCTGGGCGACCCGCTCGCGGTTGCCGCCCAGGTTGATGAGTGGCTTGCCGAACGCGACCCGCTCGGTGCCCCGCCGGATGGCCAGCCCGAGCGCCGCCTCCGCCAGGCCGACCAGGCGCATGCAGTGGTGCACCCGGCCGGGACCGAGGCGGCCCTGGGCGATCTGGAACGCCTCGCCCGGTCCGGCGACGAAGTTGGCGACCGGCACTCGCACGTCGCTGAAGGACACCTCGCCGTGCCCCAGCGGCTCGTCGTAGTAGCCCATGGTGGTGAGCATCCGTTCGACCTTCACGCCCGGGGCGTCGCGCGGCACCAGCACCATCGAGTGGCGGTGGTGCCGGTCCGCGTCGGCCTCGGTGAGCCCCATGACGATGAGGATCTTGCAGTCGGGGTTGCCCACGCCGGTGGAGAACCACTTGCGGCCGTTGAGCACGATCTCGTCGCCGTCGACGAGGGCGGTGAGCTCCATGTTGGTGGCGTCGGAGGAGGCGACCGCGGGCTCGGTCATGCAGAAGGCGCTGCGGATCCGGCCGTCGAGCAGCGGCTCGAGCCATTCGTCGCGCTGCGCCTGGCTGCCGTACCTGAGGAGCACCTCCATGTTGCCCGTGTCGGGGGCGTTGCAGTTGAAGACCAGCGGTGCGAGGAACGAGCGCCCCATCTGCTCGGCGACGGGCGCGTAGTCGACGTTGGAGAGGCCGCGGCCGCCGTCGGTGCCGAACCGCTCGGCGTACTCCCCTTCGTGTCCGGCAGGCAGGAAGAGGTTCCACAGACCCTGGGCTCGCGCCTTGGCCTGCAGTTGCTCGAGCACCGGTGGCGGGGCCCAGGGGTCATCGCCGGACTCCCGACGGCGCCTGGTCTCGGCGTGCAGGGCCGCCTCGACCGGCTCCACCTCGGCATCGATGAACGCGCGGACGCGGGCGGTCAGGTCAGCGGCCCGCTCGGAGGGCTGGAAGTCCATGTGCTTGACCCTAGGCCGTTGTTGAGCAATGCTCAACAGTTGTGTCGGGGACCACACGCAGCCGGTTGAGCGGCCGGGAGCGGCGTCGCCAGCTGCTCGGCATCGGCCTGCGGATGCTGGTCGAGCGGCCGATCCAGGAGCTCTCCGTCGACGCCGTGGCAGCGGAGGCCGGCATCTCGCGGGGGCTGCTCTTCCACTACTTCCCCACGAAGGCTGACTACCACGATGCGGTGATCGGCGCCGCGACCCGGCGGATGTTCCGCAACACCGCGCCCGACGACGGTGCCGCGGCCGACGCCGCGGTGGCCCAGTTCGTGACCCGCTTCTACGAGCAGATCGAGCGCCGCCGCGACTTCTACCTGGCCCTGGTGTACGGCGCCGGGGCGCTCAGCCTGGGCGGTGACCGGGTCGAGAACATGCGCGAGCGGTTCGCCGCGAGGCTGGTGGCCGCCCTCGGGCTCGACTCCCACCGGCTCACCACCGTGCGGGCCTGGGCCGCGTACGTCGAGGACCGGGCCCTGCACTGGTCCGACCCCACCCTCCCCCGCAGGCCGCCCCTGTCCACCGAGGTCGACCACGCGTGCGCCGCCCTGGACACCCTGCTCGCGCTGCCCGAGCCGGCACCCGCCGAGGGCTGGTGACCCCGCCGAGGCGTCACTTCCCTGCATCCGCCGGCCGCCGAGACGTCAACTTGTCGCAGCCGTGGACCACCGAGGCGTCACCTTCGCACCGAGAGGCAGCCGCAGGACGCAGATCCGGACCGTCGCCGAGCCCTGGACACCCCGGGCCTCGCCGGGCACGCGCCAGCCGACCGACACCCGTCCTGGTCGACGCACCCCGCTGGTCGGACAAGGGCGCCGCCTCCCGATGATGGTGCGGTGAGCCAGACGCCTCAGAGCGAGTCACCGGCCCCCGGCCTGCTCAAGCCCTGGCACTTCGTGCTCGCCTTCGGGTTCGTCAGCCTGCTGGCGGACATGGTCTACGAGGGCGCGCGGAGCATCATCGGCCCCTACCTGGCGACCCTGGGTGCCTCCGCCACGGTGGTCGGCCTGGTGGCCGGGGCCGCGGAGTTCATCGGCTACGGGCTGCGCGTCGTCACCGGGTACGCCGTCACCCGGTCGCGGCACTACTGGACGTGGACGATCGCCGGCTACGCGCTCACGGTGCTGAGCGTCCCGCTGATCGGTGCCACGGGGATGCTGCTCCCGGCGCTCCTGCTCTACGGCACCGAGCGGCTCGGCAAGGCGGTCCGCTCGCCGGCCAAGGACACCTTGCTGTCCTTCGCGGCAGCCGGGACCGGCCGCGGGTCCGCCTTCGGGGTCCACCAGGCCCTCGACCAGACCGGTGCGCTGCTCGGTCCGCTGCTCCTCGCCGCCGTGCTCGCCTGGCGCGACGGCGACTACCGGCTCGCGTTCGGCGTGCTGATCATCCCCGGCGTCCTGGTGCTGGTGGTGCTGCTCTGGCTGCGGGGCCGGGTGCCGGATCCTCGCGCGTACGAGGACGCGGCCGTCGCCGACGTGGTGGAGGCGCAGGCGGACCAGGCCGCGGACCCCATCGGGACTGGCCGAGCCTCGCTGCCGCGCCGGTTCTGGGAGTACGTCGCCGCCGTGGCCGTGCTCTCCTGCGGCGTCGCGACGTTCCCGCTGATCGCCTACCACGCCGAGGTGCGCGACCTCGTGGGCGACGCCGTGATCCCGCTGCTGTTCGCCGTCGCGATGGCCGTGGACGGGGTGAGCGGCCTCGTCGTCGGTCGTGTCTACGACGTGCAGGGTCCCCGCGTGCTGTTCGCCGTACCGGTCGCGGCTGCCGCCTCCGTGGTGGCGTTCCTCGACCACGTTGCCTGGCTGTGGATCGGGGTGGCCGTCTGGGGCGTCGTCAACGGCGTCCTCGACTCGACGGTGAAGGCGGTCGTCACCGACCTGGTCCCGGGCAACAGCCGCGCGATCGCCTTCGGGTGGCTGGCCTTCGTGCGTGGCGTCGGCCTGCTCGTCTCGGGCGGCCTGCTCGGGGTGGCGTACGACGCCGGGACGGGGTGGGTCGTCGGTGTCGTGGTGGGCGCCAACGTCCTCGCGGTCCTCGGGCTGGCCCGGGTCCTGGGCCGTGGTCTCAGCGCTGGCTGACCTGCCCGAACCCGTCCGGCAGTCGCAGCCCCTCCTCGTCGCGCGTGGAGAGCGTCAGCACCGCGTCGGTGACCGGCTCGTGCTCCTCGAGGTCGCGCTCGAGGTGGCGCAGTCGCAGCGCGAGCTCCGTCTCCCTCTCGTCGCCGACCAGGTCCACCGCGGCGACGAGGAAGAAGCTCATCGGGCCGACGTACTCGAGGTGCAGGTAGGTGACCTTCTCGACCTCGTCGTGCTCGAGCAGCCGCAGCAACACCTCGTCCCACAGCTCCTTGGGCACGGTCTCACCGACGAGGAAGTCGTGGTTGCGCACCAGCAGGATCAGCGCGACGCAGCCGAGCAGCAGGCCGACGGCGATCGAGCCGAGCGCGTCCCAGACCGCATTTCCGGTGAGCTCGTGCAGCCCGACGCCCGCCGCGGCGAGCAGGAGGCCGAGCAGTGCGGCGAGGTCCTCGAAGAACACCGCGCGCAGGATCGGGTCGGAGGTCCGCAGGGCGAAGGCGATCGGCCGTAGCCCGAAGGTGCGGCCCAGGCGGTGGGCCTGCCGGGTGGCCTGGGCGAAGGAGATGCCCTCGAAGACGAAGGCGACCGCGAGCACGATCCAGTTGATCAGGTAGTCCGTGCCCTCGTGATGATCGGCGAACAGCGCGGTGACACCGTGCCAGATCGAGAGCACGGCGCCGGCGACGAAGAGACCGACGGCGGCGAACATCGCCCAGACGTAGGCCTCGCGACCGTGCCCGCGGGGATGGTTCTCGTCCGGAGGGCGCTTGCCGCGCTTCTCCGCGATCAGCAGGAAGATCTCGTTGCCGGTGTCGGCGTAGGAGTGTGCGGACTCCGCCACCATCGAGGCCGAGCCGGTGAGCACGGCGGCCACCGTCTTGGCGATGGCGATGGCACCGTTCGCGACCAGCGCGATGATGACGGTGACCAGCGACTCGCCACCGCCGTGGGCGCGGGAGACCGCCGTCAGCTCGTCGCGCGCGTTGCCCGGCTGCTTCCCGACCTCCGGGGTGGGCTGGTCGACCACCGGATCAGGATGCCGGCGGGTACGGCGCGTCCCGCAGCACCCTGGCGAGGTGGGCGGCGTTGGCGGCGAGGGTCTTCGTGGTGGCCTGGGTCTTCTCCGGCTTGGGGTCCAGGTCCTGGTAGTCGGTGCTGTGCATCGCCTCGCCGACCCAGTAGGTGACGCCGTTGGCCGGGATGGTGAAGCCGACGTCGCTGAGCGCCTGGTAGACCTCGGCGGTGACGTGGTGCGCCCCGTCCTCGTTGCCGACCACCCCGAGCACCGCCACCTTGCCGAAGGTGTCCATCCGGCCCTGGTCGTCGGTCTCGCTCAGCTCGGCGTCGAGGCGCTCGAGCACCATCTTGCAGACCGAGGCCGGCTGGCCCATCCAGATCGGGGTGGAGATGACGAGGATGTCCGCGTCGAGCATCTTCTGCCGGATCGGTGGCCAGCCGTCCCCGTCGCCCTCGTCCTTGGAGACCCCGAACTTCACGTGCTGGTCGACGACGCGCAGCTCCTCGGAGACCACGTCGTGGCCGGCGAGCGCATCGATGATCTCGTTCGCGAGCACTTCGGAGCTGGAGGACGCTGGCGACGGCTTGAGCGTGCAGGTCAGGACAAGGGCGCGTAGCTGGGTCATGGCGGACCGTTCCCGAATAGCCGCCGGATCATGCCCGGTGGCCGGTGCGGGTACGGCGGGCGCGTGACGACCTCGACCAGGATGGCCGGCAACAGCCTGCGCGCCTCACCCGAGCACCGGGAGCGTCTGGCCGAGGAGCTCCTCGACCGGCTCACCCCCGCCATGAGCGCTCTGGGCATCCTGTTCGTGCTGGTGATCCTCGGCGAGCAACTCGCGCGCGCCGGGAGCGTCGCGGCGACCGTGCTGGGCGTCGTGGGATGGGCCCTGTGGGCGGCGTTCGTGCTGGAGTTCGCCGCTCGGATGTGGATCGCCCCGGACACCGGCCGGTTCCTGCGGAGGAACTGGTGGCAGCTGGTCTTCCTCGTGCTGCCGTTCCTGCGGGTGTTCCGCCTGTTCCGCGCGCTGCGCCTGCTCCGTGGCGGACGGGTCGTCTCCGGGGCGGTGCGCGGCACCCGCTCGACCGCCTCGGTGCTGCGTGGCCGGATCGGCTGGATGGCCTCCCTGTGGCTCATCACCGTGCTGGCCAGCACCGAGCTGCTGTTCACCTTCAGCGACTACGCGAGCTTCGCGCGCTGCCTGCACGACACCTGCCTGGCCGCCATCACGGGGGAGCGGCTGGGCAAGGAGGACCTCTTCGCACAGGTGATGGAGGTGCTGCTGGCGGGGTTCTCCGTGGTGGTGTTCGGTTCCCTGGCCGGCGTACTGGGTGCCTTCTTCCTCGACACCGACCGCACGGCAAAGCATGGGTCGCCGTAGCCGTGTCAGTCGCGGCGTGGGGGGAACTCCTTCGTCGCCTGCTCGGCGATCCGCTTCATCATCCAGCCGTCGATCCCACCGCCGATGACCCCGCCGACGAGCGGGACGCCGCGGCCCAGGCGGCTGAACGCCTTCTCGCCGACACCGCGCAGCAGCCGGAAGCCGAGCGCCTTGTTGACCACGAGGAGCGCGGCCGGCGGCAGCTTTCCCAGGGCCAGGCTCGTCAACCGGCCGCCGCCGGTGGCGACACCGGCCTTCTTGAGCACCTCGTCCGCATTGCTGCCCACCAGGGTGAGCAGCACGGCCGTGCGGACCTGCGGGTCCGCGACGTCGTACCCCCGCAGGGTCGCGACCGCCGCGACCATCCGGGTCGCCTGGACGTAGAACTCCAGGACGTTGGCCGGCAGCGCGACCGGCAGCGTCACGAAGCCGCCCAGGCCGGTGACGAAGCCGCCCACGCCGCCACCGACGACGTGGTGGCGCACCACGTGCTTGATCGCCGCCTCGGTGCTGCGCGTTTCCCGGCGGGCCCGCTGCGCGACCGCGGTGGCCGGGTCCAGGGGGCCGGCGCCGTCGATCCCGAGATCCAGCAGCAGCTGCACCAGCCGGTCCACCGCGGCGTCGACCTTGCCCTCAGGCGGCTGTCGGGTCCGGGCCGCCTCGAGGGCGGAGCGGGTCGTGCGAACGTCGCCCTTCTTCGGCTTCAGCAGGTCCAGCAGTCCCATCCGTTCTCCTTCTCCGTGTGCGGGGGTCAGCGCGGGGTCAGCGCAGCGTGTCCAGGGTCCGGTGCACCGTGGTCACCACACCGGAAGCGCCCATCATGTCGTCGTCGGTCTCCGCACGCACGGTGCGGATCGCCCGCGCGAGGTCCTCCAGTGCCTCCTCCGTGTGCTTGACCAGGTCCGCGCCGACGTCGGTGCCCTCCATCGACCTCAGTGCCGCCGAGAGTCGGCGGAAGACCTCGGCCGTTCGCGGCCGCAGACGCGGGCCGATTGCGACGTCGTCGCGACCGGCGTTCTCCCGGTCGCGCAGGAACCAGCTGACGTCCTGGACGAGGAACGCCGTCGCGGCCAACGCGCGCACCTGGCGCTCGAGCGTCTCGCCGTAGCCCTCCCAGCGGGCGGCCCGCCAGTTGCCCTCGCGGGCGTCCACCAGCGTGGCGGCGATGCTGCGGGCGTGCTGGAGGGCCGGGTCGATGCTCGCGGAGCGCTGCTTCCACTCGTCCTTGTCGGGCAGCTGCTCCTGGGCGAGTGCCGCGGCGAGGACGTCCAGCTGGTCGCACAGCACGTCGCGCAACGAGCCGGCGGCGGCGCGGGCCGCCTTCATGGGGAGCGGCGGCCACACGGTCGTCACCGCCAGCCCGATCACTGCACCCAGGCTGGTCAGGCCGACGTAGGCGACGGGGTAGTCCCAGTTGTCGTTCCTGTCGAAGACGAGCACGAACAGGCCGGCGATCGGCACCCAGCTGGCCGTGTCCCCGAGCCGCTTCCAGCCGGAGACGAGGGTGCCGAGACCGACCACCACGAAGAGCTGGATCAGCAGGTAGAGGGGAGCCGTCGCAAGCGCCAGTGCGGCGCCGATGGCGATCGCGAGGGCCGTGCGCCACACCTCGCGGAAGGAGCCGGCCACGGTCGCCGTCACGGCGATCACGGCGCCCATCGGTGCGTAGTAGGGGTACTGGTCGGCGATGCCACCCCACGGGAGCACGACGAGCCACGCGGCGACCGCGGCCACCGCGGACCGGACCGCCCTTCCCACCACCCACACGGCTCCCGGAGTACCCGTGATCGGCCGGCGCCATGCCCGGCTCGGCCCGGCCGGGCGAGCCGCCGACGGAACTGGCCGTGGGACGTGGCCGAGAGAACTGTCCTGGGGACGTGGCCGAGAGAACTGGCCGTGGGAAGGGGCCGCTATCGCAGCGAGACCGGCAGGCGTTCGAAGCCGCGCAGGACGCGGGTACGGCGCCGGACCGGCGTCCCGCGGACCCGCAGGTCGGGGAAGCGCTCGTAGAGCAGCCGCAGCGCCACTCGTGCCTCCAGCCGCGCCAGGCTCGCCCCGAGGCAGAAGTGAACCCCGGCGGAGAAGGCGAGGTGCTGGTCGGCGTTCTCCCGCGAGACGTCGAAGACCTGTGGGTCGGCGAAGAGGGCGGGGTCGCGGTTGGCGCCACCGAGGATGGTGAGGATGCCCTCGCCGTGCCGGAACAGACGACCGCCGACCTCCGTGTCGGCCAGTGCGACGCGCATGGTGAGCTGCACCGGTGAGTCGAAGCGCAGCACCTCCTCGACCGCGTTGGCGTAGCCCTCCGGAGCCGCCTGCAGGGTCCTCAGCTGATCGCGATGCCGGTCGAGCAGGGCAACGGCGTTGCCGATCAGGTTGACGGTGGTCTCGAAGCCAGCACCCAGGACGAGCAGGCCGACGGCCCGCAGCTCGACCTCCGTGACCTGCTCGTCCGGCAGGGTCGCCAGGTGGCTGAGCAGGTCGTCGCCGGGCTCGGCCCGCAGGCGCGCCACGTGGCTGTCGAACCAGTCGTGGAGGCTGCGCACGGCGTCGTCCGCGTCGCGGAACTGGCCCCAGCTCAGGCCCGGGTCCAGCGTGATCGCGGCCCGGTTGCCCCACTCCAGCAGGAGCTCGTGCTCCTGCTCGGGCACGCCGAGCAGCTCGGCGATCACCGCGACGGGGAGGAGCCCGGCGTACTCCGCGACCAGGTCGACCGGGCCACCGTCATCAGCACGCTCGACGAGGCGGTCGAGGAGGCGTTCGGCGGCCTGGGTGATGAGGGGCTCCATGCCGGCCACCCGGCGTGCGGTGAAGGCGCGGGCGACGAGCTTGCGGTAGCGGGTGTGCTCCGGCGGGTCGACGGCGAGCAGCGAGGGTGGGTCGATGGGGGTGAGCGCGCGTTCGTCGTACAGCCGGGCGACGGCGCGCTGGAGGACCGGTGGCAGCTCGGGGTGGCCGGCGCCGACGCCGAAGTCGTCGCTGCGGAGCACGGCGTTGCACACCGCGTGGTCCACGCTCCCGCGCACCAGCCGCCCCTGGGCCACCGGCCCCCGCGCGCGGAGCTGCTCGTAGGCTCCGAACGGGTCGGCCCGCAGCGCCGGGTCCGCGGTCAGCCGGGCGATCAGGTCGCCGCGGCGGGCCGCGTTGTGCAGTCCGAGCCGGGGAAGCCCGTGGGTCAACCCCCAGGTGCCGAGGCGCTTCACCCGCACCTGCAGCGTCGGCGATGCGGACAGCGCAGGGGACAGCCGGCGGAGGGACACGGTGCCTCCTTCCTGGGCGAGGGAGCTGAGGGCGTGGCGAGTCGAAAATCAGTTCCGGGTGGTTGCCGATGTCATCTAGAGTTGCACGGCTGATGACTTCTCGGAATGCCGACCACCCGCCCGCCGGAGTGCACTCACTGTGGCGGCTGCGCGGCTACCTGAGGCCACACGTGCGGGCCCTCGCGGTGATGCTGGTCGCCGCCATCGGCGGCATCGGCCTGGCCATCCTGATCCCGCTGGTCACCAAGGCGATGATCGACGGCCCGATCGCCCACCACGAGCTGGGGCCGGTGCTGCCGATCGGCCTGCTGGCCCTCGGCCTGGGCGTCACCGAGGCGTTCCTCACCTGGTTGCGCCGGTGGGTGCAGTCCAACGCCGTGCTGGGTGTCGAGACCGCGCTGCGCCACGACCTCTACGAGCGGCTGCAACAGCTCCCGATGAGCTTCCACGGACGCTGGCAGTCTGGACAGCTGCTGTCGCGAGCGACCACGGACCTGGCCCAGATCCGCCGGTTCAGCGGTTTCGGGATGGTGTTCCTCTTCACCAACATCGTGCAGCTGGTGGTGACCACCGGGGTGCTGCTGCACCTCTACTGGCCGCTCGGGCTGGTCGTCGCGGCGACTGCCGTGCCGATCATCTGGCTCTCGATGCGGTTCGAGAAGGATTACGTCGAGGTCTCCCGCCAGGTGCAGGACGAACAGGGCGACCTCGCCACCCACGCCGAGGAGGGCGCGGTCGCCATCCGGGTGATCAAGTCCTTCGGGCGCAGCGACCACGTCTCCGCGCAGTACGCCGACGCGGCCGCGCGGCTGCGGGTCACCAGCCTGCGCAAGGTCCGGCTGGCGGCGAAGTTCTGGACCTTCCTCGAGATGATCCCCAACCTCGCCGTCGTCGTGGTGCTGCTGCTCGGTGCCATCGGGGTCGGACGCGGCTCCCTGACGCCCGGCGACCTGGTCGCGTTCATCACCCTGCTGCTCTCCTTGGTGTGGCCGGTCTCCTCGCTCGGGGTGATCCTGGCGATGGCGCAGGAGTCGATGACCGCGGCTGCCCGGGTGCTGGAGATCTTCGACACCGAGCCCGACATCGTCTCCGGCGACCAGGTCATCGCCGAGCCGCGCGGACACCTGCGCTTCGAGGACGTCACCTTCGCCTTCCCCGACCAGGGTCCCGACGAGGAGCCGGTGCTCTCCGGGCTCGACCTGGACCTCGCGCCCGGGGAGACGGTCGCCCTGGTGGGCGCCACCGGCTCCGGGAAGTCACTCGTGACCGCGCTGGTGCCCCGGCTGTACGACGTGACCGGCGGCCGGGTGACCATCGACGGCATCGACGTGCGCGACCTCGACCTCGAGCACCTGCGGACCCTGGTGGCCACTGCCTTCGAGGAGCCGACGCTGTTCTCGATGAGTGCCCGGGAGAACCTCACGCTCGGGCGGGCGGACGCGTCCGACGAGGAGGTCGAGCAGGCGCTCCGGACGGCCCAGGCCGACTTCGTCCACGACCTGCCCTTCGACCTCGACACCCGCATCGGCGAGCAGGGCCTCTCCCTCTCCGGCGGCCAGCGGCAGCGGCTGGCCCTGGCCCGTGCGGTGCTGGCCCGGCCCAAGATCCTGGTGCTCGACGACACCCTCTCGGCCCTCGACGTGCACACCGAGAAGCTGGTCGAGAAGGCCCTGGGCCGGGTGCTGGCCGACACCACGGCCCTCGTCGTCGCGCACCGCGCCTCCACCGTCCTCCTCGCCGACCGGGTGGCGCTCCTGCAGGACGGGCGGATCACCCACGTCGGCCAGCACCGCGACCTGCTGGCCACCGTCCCGGCCTACCGCGAGCTGCTCGCCGCGGACGCCGAGCCGTCCTCCGCCCCCGAGCCGGACGAGCGGGTGACCGCATGACCAGCGCCCCCAGCCGCTCCGGTGCGGAGCGGTCCCTGCGGGAAGAGCGACGGGCGGAAGAGCGGCGGGCCGGGTGGCGGGGCCGGACCGCCGACCAGGACGCCGACGGCGCCGACGTCGAGCTCGCGGTCCTCCCGGGCGCGGCCCGTCGGCTGCTGGGGCAGCTGCTCTCGCCGTACCGCCGCCTGATCTGGCTGCTGATCGGCATCGTCGTCGTGGAGAACGCCGCCCGGTTGTCGATCCCCTACCTCGTGAAGGTCGGCATCGACTCCGGCATCCCGCCGATCCGCGAGCACGACGACCTCGGGCCGCTGCTCGTCGTGGTAGGCGTGGTGGTGGTCGCCACGCTGCTGCAGGCGCTCGCGCGCAACGTCTTCCTGGTCAAGTCCGGCGAGGTCGGGCAGAACGTCCTGCTCACCCTGCGCGACCGGGTGTTCCGGCACTTCCAGCGGCTCAGCCCGGCGTTCCACGACAGCTACACCTCCGGACGGGTGATCTCGCGGCAGACCTCCGACATGGAGGCGATCTACGAGATGCTCGAGAACGGCTTCGACGGCCTGGTCACCGCGGCGCTGACGCTGTGCGGCACCGCCGTGCTGCTGCTCGTGCTCGACGTCCGGCTCGGCCTGGTGGCGCTCCTCTGCGGGCCGTTCCTGGCGTGGCTGACGAACTGGTTCCGCACCTCATCGGCACGCACCTACCGGACCACCCGCGAGCGGGTGGCTCGGGTCATCGTCCAGTTCGTGGAGTCGATGGGCGGCATCCGTGCGGTGCAGGCCTTCCGGCGCGAGCCTCGCAACCAGGAGATCTTCGACGACCTCAACGAGCAGTACCGCCGGGCCAACCTGACGGCGTTCCGCCTGGTCGCCTGGTTCATGCCCGGGATCAAGCTGATCGGCAACATCACCATCGCCGTGGTGCTCACGTACGGCGGCTACCTCGCCTACCACGGTGAGGTCACCGTCGGTGTGCTGGCCGCCTTCCTGCTGTACCTGCGGCAGTTCTTCGAGCCGATGATGGAGATCTCGCAGTTCTACAACAGCTTCCAGTCGGCGTCGGCCGCGCTGGAGAAGCTGGCCGGGGTGCTCGAGGAGAAGCCGGGAGTGCCCGAGCCGGCCCGCCCCCGGCGGCTCGCGCGCGCCAGCGGCGAGCTGAGGTTCGACGACGTGACCTTCGCCTACGTCCCCGAGGTCGCGGTCATCGATGACCTCGCGCTGCAGGTGCCCGGCGGCCAGACGCTGGCCCTGGTCGGCACCACCGGTGCCGGGAAGACCACGCTGGCGAAGCTCGCCACCCGGTTCTACGATCCGACGGAGGGCCGGGTGCTCCTCGACGGAATCGACCTGCGCGACCTCGACTCCGACGACCTGCGCCGCAACGTGGTGATGGTGACCCAGGAGAACTACCTGTTCTCCGGCTCCATCGCCGACAACATCCGCTTCGGCCGGCCCGACGCCAGCGACGCCGCCATCGAGGCGGCTGCGCGGGCGCTCGGTGCGCACGAGTTCATCAGCGGCCTGCCCGAGGGCTACGACACCGATGTAGCCAACCGGGGTGGCCGGCTCAGCGCCGGCCAGCGCCAGCTGGTGGCCTTCGCCCGGGCCTTCCTCGCCGACCCCGCGGTGCTGATCCTCGACGAGGCCACCTCGGCCCTCGACGTGCCTTCCGAGCGGCTTGTGCAGCGGGCCCTGCGCACCGTGCTCGCTGACCGGACGGCGGTGATCATCGCGCACCGGCTCTCCACCGTGGAGATCGCCGACCGGGTGCTGGTGCTCGAGCACGGCCGGATCGTCGAGGACGGCTCACCGGCACAGCTGGTCCGCTCCGGAGCCGGCCGCTACTCCGACCTGCACCAGGCCTGGCTCGACTCGCTCGCCTGAGATCGGCGTCGTGGGGGGATAGTTCGCCGCCCTCGGCACCGGTTCCGGGCCGGTCACTGGTGCGAATGGCGGCGAACTATCCCTCAGTGGAAGCGGCGCAGGCGCAAGCTGTTGCTGACCACGAAGACGCTGGAGAAGGCCATCGCGGCTCCGGCGATCATCGGGTTGAGCAGGCCGGCCGCGGCGAGCGGGATGGCGGCGACGTTGTAGGCGAAGGCCCAGAACAGGTTGCCCTTGATGGTGCCCAGCGTCCGGCGGGAGAGCCGGATCGCGTCGGCGGCGACGGTGAGGTCACCGCGCACCAGGGTGAGATCGCTGGCCTCGATCGCCACGTCGGTGCCGGTGCCCATGGCCAGCCCGAGGTCCGCCTGCGCCAGGGCGGCGGCATCGTTGACCCCGTCACCGACCATCGCGACGGTACGGCCCTCGGCCTGCAGCCGCTGGACGACGGCCACCTTGTCCTCGGGGAGGACCCCGGCGATCACGGTCTCGGGTGCCACGGGGATGCCGACCTGACGGGCGACGGTCTCAGCGACCGCCCGGTTGTCACCGGTGAGCAGCACCGGGGTGAGGCCCAGGTCGCGCAGCCGGGTGATCGCCTCCGCGGAGGTCGGCTTGACCCGGTCGGCGACCACGACGACGCCCCGGGCCCGGCCGTCCCAGCCGACGGCGATCGCCGTACTCCCCTCGGTTGCTGCGGTGTCGAACGCTGCCTGCAGCTCCGCGGGGAGGTGCTGGGACCACTGGGCGAGGAGCTCGGGGCGGCCGACGAGCACGGCGTGTCCGTCCACGACGCCCTGGACGCCCAGGCCCGGCACGTTGGCGAAGTCCTCGACGGCCGGCCGGTCCTGCCCGCTGGTGGGCGCGTCCGTCGCCGCGTGCGCCACGGCCTGGGCGATGGGGTGCTCGGAGTGCCCCTCCAACGCCCCGGCGAGCCGGAGCACCTCGTCGGCGTCGGCGCCGGTGGACGGTACGACGCGCTGGACGGTCATCGCGCCGGTGGTGACGGTGCCGGTCTTGTCGAGCACGATGGTGTCGACCTGGCGGGTCGACTCGAGCACCTCGGGGCCCTTGATCAGGATGCCGAGCTGGGCGCCGCGGCCGGTGCCCACCATCAGGGCCGTCGGAGTGGCCAGCCCGAGCGCACAGGGGCACGCGATGATGAGGACCGCGACGGCCGCGGTGAAGGCTGCGTCGGCGCCCGCGTCGTTGCCCAGCCAGAAGGCCAGGGTCGCGGTGGCCAGGGCGATCACGATCGGGACGAAGATCCCGGAGATCCGGTCGGCCAGGCGCTGGGCGGCGGCCTTGCCGTTCTGCGCGTCCTCGACCATCCGTGCCATCTGTGCCAGGCGGGTGTCCGCGCCTACCCGGGTGGCGCGGACGACGAGCCGCCCCCCGGCGTTCACGGTGGCGCCGACGACGCTGCTGCCCGGCTGGACCTCGACCGGGACGGACTCGCCGGTGAGCATGGAGGTGTCCACGGCGGAGCTGCCGTCCTCGACGACCCCGTCGCTGGCGATCTTCTCCCCGGGACGGACCACGAACCGCATGCCCACCTCGAGCGCCTCGACGGGGATACGCGTCTCGGTCGGGCCCGTGGAGCTGTTGCCCGGCTCGTCCCGCAGCACCGCCACGTCCTTGGCGCCCATGTCCATCAGGGCCCGGAGGGCCGCGCCGGCCCGGCGCTTGGACCGGGCCTCGAAGTAGCGCCCCGCGAGCAGGAACGTGGTCACGCCGGCCGCTGCCTCGAGGTAGATGTTGCCGGCGCCGTCGGAGCGCTGGATGGTCAGCTCGAACGGGTGCGTCATGCCGGGCACGCCCGCCGTGCCCCAGAACAGGGCGTACACGGACCAGCCGAGCGCAGCCAGGGTGCCCATCGAGACGAGGGTGTCCATCGTCGTGGTGCCGTGGCGCAGGTTGGTCCAGGCCGCCCGGTGGAACGGCCAGGCGCCCCACACCACCACCGGGACTGCGAGCGTGAGCGAGAGCCACTGCCAGTAGTCGAACTGCCACGCCGGGACCATTGCCAGCGCGACCACCGGGATGCTCAGGGCGGCCGAGACGACCAGCCGCTGCCGCAGCGAGGCGGTCGGGTCCGGCTCCGGGGCGGCGCCACCGGGGGCGTCGGCCCGCGCCCTCGGCAGCGTGGCGCCGTAGCCGGCCTGCTCGACGGTGCTGACCAGGTCCTCAGGCGTCAGGACCGCCGGGAACGACACCCGTGCCTTCTCGGTGGCGTAGTTGACCGTCGCGGTGACGCCGTCGAGCTTGTTGAGCTTGCGCTCGATCCGGTTGGCGCAGGAAGCGCAGGTCATTCCCTGGATCGCCAGCTCGATGTCGCTGCTGGCCAGGGGATCAGTGCCCGTGCTCATGACCGCCCTCCCCGGTGCTCGTGACCGCGACGGTGAAGGCCGCGGTGTGCACCCGGCCGTCTGCGCGGAAGTCGAAGAAGTAGCGGTAGCGGCCCGGGACCAGATCACCGACGCGGAAGGTCGGTGCCTCGCCGCTCTCCGGGTGGACGTGCAGGTAGGCGAGGTCGTCGACGCGGACGATCACGAGGTGGCCCAGCGCGCCGAGGTACGGCTGCAGGGCGGCGGGGCCTCCGTCGCGGGTGACGCTCAGCCGGGCCGCCCCGTCCTCGGTGGCCAGCGCGACGTCGTACCCCTCGACCGAGGCGTGGCGGGCCGGCGCCGGCAGTTGTGGGGACGGCGGGTGGTGTCCCGAGGTGAACACCTCGGCCGTGGCGACGAAGCCGGTGCCGCCGGTGCTGCCGTCGGCGAACAGCTTGTAGGTGGTGCCGGGCGTCAGCGGGACCCGCGCACTCCACGACGACGGACCGGTGCGCTGGGGGTGCACGTGCTGGTAGTCGACCAGTGTCCGGGTGTCGAGGAGCACGAGGTGCAGCCGCTTCTCGTGCTTGACGTCGTACGTCGTGAGGGGTGCGCCGTCAGGACCGCGGAGGGAGAAGGCGACGACCGCGTCGGGGCCGGGCTCGAGCTCCCGTCCGCCGACGGCGAGCGTGACGGCGCTGCCCGTCCCACCAGCCGCATGCTCGCCGGCCTGCTGCCCGGAGCCGCCGTGACCCTCGTCCCCGTGCTGAGCCGTGTCGGTCGCTCTGGCGTGACCGTGCGTCTCGGCAGCGGTCACGAACGGGTCGAGGGAGCGACCGACCCACCAGGCGGCGCCGAAGACGACGGCGAGCCCGGCGAGCGCGGCGAGGACGCGGGTCGCGGTGCTCATGTCAGCTGGTAGCCCGCTTCCTCGACGGCCACCTTGACGGCCGCATCGGAGACGCCGTCACCGGTGACGGTCAGCGTGCCCGTCTCCAGCTGGACGTCGACTTCGGTGACACCGGCGATCTCCCGGACCTCCTCGGTCACCGAGGCGACGCAGTGGCCGCACGTCATGCCGGTCACGGTGTAGGTGCTGGTCTGGCTCATGGGGTTCCCTCTCCTGCTGGATGTCGTTGCCGGCTCAGGACCTCACGAGGCGGGCGATCGCCTCGGAGGCCTCCTTGATCTTCTGCTCCGCCTCGGCGCCACCGGCCTGGGCGGCATCGAGCACGCAGTGGGTCATGTGGTCGTCGAGGAGCCCGAGCGCGACCGACTGCAGCGCCTTGGTCATCGCCGAGACCTGGGTGAGGATGTCGATGCAGTAGGTGTCCTCGTCGACCATTCGCTGCAGTCCGCGGGCCTGGCCCTCGATGCGGCGCAACCGCTTGAGGTAGTCATCCTTGCGACTGATGTAGCCGTGTCCGTGGTGTGCCATGGTCGTCACTATACCCCGGTAGGGTACCAACGCAAGAGTAATCGCCTGCCGCCCGGAAGGCCCGTGCCCCCGGTCGGGGGAGGCCAGGGGCACGGGGGTCCGCGAGCGCCGTGGGCAGCGCAGGATGAAGTACGCAGATCTGCAAGGGCCGCGCAACGACGCGACCAAGTGCCTCCCTCAGGGTGTCCCGTTGACGTTCCCCGGTTCCCTGCTCCCATGATGGTCCACATGGCCGGCAAGCGATACCCCGACATGTGGGTGGATCCCGAGGACGACCCGCGCAGCCAGGAGCCGCTGCTGGCCGGAGAGCGGGAGACCCTCGTGGACTACCTGCGCAACTACCGCCTGACGCTGGAGCTGAAGTGCGCCGGTCTCGATGCCGAGCAGCTGGCCCGTCGGTCGGTCCCGCCGTCCTCGATGTCGCTGCTCGGGCTGGTGCGGCACCTGGCCGAGGTGGAGCGCAACTGGTTCCGCGAGGTCATGGCCGGCGAGCCACGCGACAAGCTCTTCGTCACCCGTGAGGATCGCGACGGCGACTTCACCGGCGCCGTCGCCGAGGACGCCTGCGTCGAGCAGGCCTTCCGGGTGTGGGAGGCCGAGATCGCCAACGCCGACCGGTTCGTCCGGGAGGCCGCGTCGCTCGACCTGCTCAGTCGCAGTGAGCGGATCACCATCAACCTCCGGGAGGTGCTGGTGCACCTGGTCGAGGAGTACGCCCGACACTGCGGGCACGCAGACCTGCTGCGTGAGTGCATCGACGGCGCGACCGGCCAGTGAGTCTCGCGCACCGGCAGTCGGCGGTTGCCGTCGGCGCGCTGTTCGTCTGCAACGGCGTGCTCGTCGGCACCTTCGGCGGGTCGCTTCCGGCCTTCCGCAAGCTGCTGGACCTGACCGACGCCGACGTGGTGGGGGTGCTGGTGACCGCCGGCGTCTTCGCCGTCGTGTCGATGCAGGTCTCCGGCCGCGTCGCGGACCGGATCGGAGCCCGGGTCCCGAGCTTCGTCGGCGGCCTGGTCATGCTCAGCTCCACCTGGGTGCTGGGCACTGCCCGGGGCTATGTCTGGCTGCTCGTGGGCGCGGCGGTGTTCGGAGTCGGCAACGGCATCATGGACGTCGCGATGAATGCCGCCGGCGTCGTGGTGGAGCAGGCCCGGGGCGGCCCGATCATGAGTCGCTTCCACGCGTTCTTCTCGATCGGCAATTTCGTCGGTGCCGGGATCGTGGCGACGCTGGGTGGCTGGCAGCTGCGCGCACCGGTGCTCGTGGGGGGTGTCGTGGCACTGGTCCTGCTCGCCAGCGTGTGGCGAACCGCGCCGCAGACCCCGCGCGTGGTCCACGACGGGCCCGAGGGGCGCCCGGGCAAGGTACCCACCTTCGCCTGGCTGCTCGCCGTGATGGCGCTGTGCTTCGGCCTGACCGAGGGAACCGCGGTGGACTGGTCCTCCATCCACACCACGGACGTCGGCGGCGTCACGCCCAGCCAGGGTGCCTGGGGGCTCGCCTGCGTCAGCGGCTTCATGGTGCTGATCCGGTTGCTCGGTGACCACGCGGTGCACCGTTTCGGCAGCCGCGCGGTGGTGGCCGGCGGCTCTGCCTGCGCGCTGCTGGGCTATCTCGTCACCGCCCTGGCGACCGCACTGCCGCTGATCCTCGTGGGGTGGTGCATCGTGGGCCTCGGGGTCGGGCTGATCGCCCCGCAGATCTACGGGCTCGCCGGCCGGGCCGGCGGGGGTCGGGTGCTCGCGATCGTGGTGTCCTTCGGCTACACGGCCTTCCTCATCGGCCCGGCCGTGATCGGCTTCATCGCCACCCACACCGGAACGGCGGAGCGCGAGGGCATCCAGAACGCGATGTTCCTCCCGGTCGTGACGGCCCTGGCGCTGGTGGTGATGGCCAGCCGCCTGCCCGGCCAGAAGACCTGACGCCACCGACTACAGCAGGCCGTCGCGCCGGGCGATCGCGGCCGCCTCGGTCCGGCCGCCGGCCCCCAGTTTGGCGAGCACGTTGGACACGTGCACGCTGACCGTCTTGGTGCTGATGAACAGCTGCTTGGCGATCTCGCCGTTGGAGCGTCCGTCCGCGACCAGGGTCAGGATCTCCCGCTCGCGGCTGGTGAGGGCGCTGCTGGCGGCGGTGGCTCCCCGGGTCGGACTGCTGCCGAGCTGCTGCAGGGCGTCGAGCATGGCCCGGGCGCCGAGATCGCGGGCGCAGGCACGGGCGAGGTCGGCCTGCTCGCGGGCACCTGCCTGGTCGCCGGCAGCCCGGAGCACACCGGCCAGCCGGATCCGGCTCCAGGCCGTCTCGGGGACGTGCGCCATGTCGGTGAACAGCTGGACGCACTCGCGCCAGACCTGGTCGAGCTCGTCGAGCCGCACCTCGCCGCCGGTGAGCCAGCGCAGCCGGAGCATCTCGGCGTCCAGCCGCTTCGCCCACGCACGGCCCTCCGGGCCCCAGAAGAGGCCGGACTCGCGGTGGAAGGCCAGCACCGCCTGCGCGTCGGCGTGGATCCGCTCCGCCTCGCCGACGTAGGTGCTGCGCTCCGCGGTGCTCATCCTCGACGCGCAGTCGGCCAGCGCGCCCAGGGTCGCGGCGGTGAGTCGCACCCGCGCGGCGAACGTCGTGCGCCACATGCTGGAGAGGAGCGCGACGACGTCCTGCAGCGCGCTGAGCGCCGCCTGCGGCCGGCCGCTCCGGCCGGCCTCCTCGATCTCGACGCCGCCGGCGAAGATCGGGATCATCCCGTCCTCGTGCCACGAACGCCGCAGCCGTTTCGCGAGGGCCAGCCCCTCGGGGTTGCGCCGGCCGGACAGGATGACGGCCCGGAACGTCAGCAACAGCGCCTCCGCGGTTGGTGGCGGCGTCTCCCCAGCCATGTCGGTCAGCTCGAGCACGCGGTCCCACTCGCCGCGGAAGTAGCTGACCTGGGCCAGCATGTTGCGGGCGTCGAACGCGTACGGCGCCCAGGGGATCCCCGCGCCGACGGCCCGGTCCAGGGCGCGCTCGAAGATGCGCGCCGAGTGCTCCTGGTCGCCGCGGTCCATGTAGGTGCGCGCGAGGAAGAACAGCGCTCGCAGCTCCGCGTTGAAGGCGCCCGTCTCGGCCGCCTTGCGCGCCGCGTCCTCGAGGGCGGCCGACAGCTCCTGGATCGGCCCGTGCTTGTCGAGCCCGAGGAGGGTGGTGCGGATGTCGCTGGCCAGCTTGGGCATGTCGTGGCTCTCCGCGAGGGCCAGCGCCTCCATGCCGATCTCGCGGGCCTCGTCGGCCTTGCCCCA
Organism: Marmoricola sp.; assembly: GCA_035708765.1. Lineage (GTDB taxonomy): Bacteria > Actinomycetota > Actinomycetes > Propionibacteriales > Nocardioidaceae > Marmoricola. The sequence goes on along the minus strand of DASTFI010000022.1, from coordinate 6,083 downwards.
CATGCCCAGCACGCGCGCGACCGTCCCGAGGGTGCGTGCCCGGGCCGGGGACGGCTCGACCGGCACAGTGGCCAGGGCGGCGTCGACGTGTCCGCGCCAGTCGAGGTGGTTGTCGAACAGCGACGCCGCGTGGGCGGCGTACGCGTGCATCCGTGACCTGCCCTCGTCCGGCCCGGTCGTGGAGTCGGGATAGGCGTCGAGGTGATGGCTGACCAGCGCGTAGGCGCGGGTCTGGGAGCCGGTGGCGACCAGCGCCTCCGCCGCCCGGATGACCAGCGGTGGCAGGTCCAGGCCTTCGGCCAGGCGGGGATCCGCGGCGAGCTCGAGGGCGCGCTCGTAGTGCTGCGCCGCCTCGTCCGGCCCGCCGACGGCCATCGCCTCGTCGCCGGCGCGGATGCTGGCGCTCAGCGCACTCTCGAAGTCACGGGCGGCGAAGGCGTGCCGGGCCAGCTCGGCCGCGGTGCCGGCGGCGCGCCCGTCGCACAGGGCGGTGGCGTACGCCGCATGCAGCCGGACCCGCTCGCCGGGCAGCAGGTCGTCGTACACCGCCTCGGCGAGGAGCGCGTGCCGGAAGGAGTAGTTGCCCTCGCCTCCCACGACGAGCACGTGCGACTCGACGGCCGAACGCAGCGCCGCGTCGAGCTCCGCGGCGCCCAGGCCACTGGCCTCGGCCAGCAGCTCGTGGGAGACCCGGCGGCCCGCCACTGCCGCCGAGCGGACGACCTCCTGGGCGGCCGGGTCCATGTCGTCGAGTCGGAGCAGGAGCACGTCGGCGAGATTGTCGGGGACACCCTGGGTCGACCACGTGGCGCCCACGAGCTCCTCGACGAAGAACGCGTTGCCCTCGGCCCGGTCGACGATGTTGGCGACCGACACCTCGGCCAGCGGGTCGGGATGGAGCTCCATCACCAGGGTGCGCACGTCGGCGCGGTCGAGGGGGCCGAGCTGCAGCCTGCCGACCCGTGGGTTGCGACCCCACTCGGCCACCTGCGGTCGCAGCGGGTGCCGCCGGTGGAGGTCCTCGCCGCGGTAGGACACCACGATGGCGACCTGCTCACCGAACGGCCGGGAGAACAGGAAGCTGATCATGTCGCGGGTCGACTGGTCGGCCCAGTGGGCGTCCTCGATGACCAGCAGCAGCGGCTGGGTGGCGGCGGCGGCACTGATCAGCGCGTGCATCGCCTCGAAGAGGTCGGACCGGTCGACCGAGGAGATGTCGCGGGCCTCGGAGAGGACGCGGCGGCCCGGCTGGAGCCGCGCGAGCGCCGGGTGCTGCTCGGCGACGGCGGCCACCACGGCCGGCTCGTCGGTGGCGATCCGGCCGAGGACCTCGGAGAAGGGGAGGTAGGGCAGCGCGCTGTCGCCGAAGTCGAGACAGTGGCCGGCGGCGACCCGCCAGCCCTCCGTGAACGCACGGTCGCGCAGCTCGGTGAGCAGGCGGGTCTTGCCCACGCCGGCATCGCCGGACAGGAGCACACCGACGAGCTGCTCGCTCGACTCCGGGGTGCCGGAGCCGATGCCGAGCAGCTCGCCGAGCTCCGCCAGCTCGTTGTCCCGCCCGATGAGGGGGGTCGTCATGCCGGAGGGTGCCACGGGCTCCATGATGCCCGGTGCCGCCGACAGGCTCGGGACCGACGGGCTCTCGACGGACACTGCTGCGTGCCCGCGGTCAGGAGTGGTGGCCCAGCACCGGCCGACGGGCGCGTCGGCGCAGTGCCCGGGTGAGCCCCTCACGGCGTCCGAAGTAGCGCTGCGTGCGCTCCGCCCGGTACTCCAGCTCGGCCTGGGCGATCTCGAACTTCATCAGTTCCATGATCTGGTTCCTCGTCTCGTCTCGTGGTGATGACCCGAGACTGCGCCGGTGAGGTAGGCCCGGACATCGGCCGGTTGCCGTATCTGTGCGCACGCGACCGGCGCCAGTTGGCGGGTGAGGGGGCGTGGGGCGACCTGAGGTGGCGTCGTACGGCGTCTGAGGTAGCCGACCGCCTCAGGACGCCGTGACGGCGCGCACTCGCCGTACTAGCGTCAGGAGCGAACAGACAGGTGCGACCGCGACGACCGGAGGAGAAGTCGATGGCTTCCCGGCTCAACCCCTACATCCAGTTCGACGGCAGCGCCCGCGAGGCGATGGAGTTCTACCGCGACGTCCTCGGCGGCGAGCTGGCCATCAACACCTTCGGCGAGTACGGCGGGGACGCGTCGTTCGCCGACCAGGTGATGCACGCGATGCTCGAGACGGGCCAGGGCTTCACGCTGATGGCCTCGGACACGCCGCCCGGGATGGAGTTCCACAGCGGCGGCAACATCACCATCAGCCTCAGCGGTGACGACGGCGACCTGCTCCGCGGCTACTTCGAGAAGCTCTCCGAGGGTGGTCAGGTGACGATGCCCCTGGAGAAGCAGATGTGGGGCGACGAGTTCGGCTCGCTGACCGACCGGTTCGGGGTCTCCTGGTTGGTCAACATCGCCAGCGAGGGCGACGCCTGACTCACTGTCACGGTCCGACCCGGCGTCGACCCGGCATCGACCCGGCATCGACCCGGCATCGACCCGGCATCGACACGGCATCGACACGGGCGGCACTTTCGTAACCTGCTCCAGTTCCGGGCGTTTTTCGCAGCATGGCGAGGAACCGTTCGACCCGACCACTGCGGACCCTGGCGACCGGCGCCGCGCTCGCGCTGCTTCCGGCGCTGGCCCCGGTCGCCGCCGCCACCTCCAGCGGCCCGGCCACCGCCGCGGCGCCGACCTACCGCGCGACGATCACCCGCACCGAGCACGGCATCCCGCACATCACGGCCGCCAGCTGGGGGTCGCTCGGTTTCGGCTCCGGCTACGCGTCCGCGCAGACCAGCATCTGCACGCTGGCCGACATCGTGCTCACCGCGCGTGGGCAACGCTCGCGCTACCTGGGCCCGGACGGGACCTACGACGACCAGGTGTCCATGCACGGCACCAACCTGCAGGCCGACGCGCTGGTGACCGACCTGCACAACCGCAAGGTGGTCGAGAGGCTGCTCGCCGACCCGGTGGCAGGGCCCGGTGCACAGGCCCGCGCGATGGTCCGCGGCTACGCCGCCGGGGTGAACCGGTACCTCCGCCAGATCGGTGGCGCCGACCACATCCCCGACAAATCCTGCCGCGGTGCGGCGTACATCCAGCCGAACGCCACCGCGCTGGACGTCTGGTACGGCGTCTACCTGGCCAACATCCTCGCCTCGACCGGCCACTTCCTGCAGCAGGTCGTCGGCGCCACCCCGCCGAGCCTTGACGACCCGGGGCTGCCGCAGCTGCCGCTGTCGACGCGCTTCGCGCCGGTGCCCGACGAGCTCCCCACCGCCGAGGAGCTGCGGGAGGGCCTCGCCGGCAAGCTGCCGTTCGGGTCCAACGCCACCGCCATCGGCCGGTCGGCGAGCTCGACCGGCAAGGGGATGGTGCTGGGCAACCCGCACTTCCCGTGGCGCGGTCGCTACCGGTTCACCCAGCAACAGCTGACCATCCCCGGCGTGTACGACGTCGCCGGCGCCAGCCTGATCGGCTCGCCGGTGGTCAACATCGGCTGGAACGACGACGTGGCGTGGAGCCACACCGTCTCGACGGCGTACCGCTTCGCGCCCTACGAGTACAAGACGCTGGTCAGCCCGACGACGTACCTCTCCGCGGACGGTGGCGTCCGCCAGCTCGACCACCGGATCGTGAAGGTGGTCGCCCGGCAGCCGGACGGCAGCCTGGAGACGGTCACCGAGGACATGTACCGCACCCCCGAGGGCTACGTCATCGACGACCCGGCCGACCTGATGGGCTGGACGCCGCTGAGCTTCTTCGCGATCCGCGACGCCAACGGCGAGCAGCTGCGCACCATCGACACGTTCCTGGGGATGGGCAAGGCGACCAGCGCCCGCGACCTGCTCGCCCGGCAGGACAAGGGCGGCGGGATGCCGTGGGTGAACACCATCGCCGCCGACCGGGCCGGCAACGCGCTCTACGCCGACCACTCGGTCGTGCCCAACATCCCCGACGACCTGGCGCAGGCGTGCATGACCCCGATCGGGCGGGTGCTCTACCAGGTGGCCGGGCTCCCCGCCCTGGACGGCACCTTCGCCGGCTCGACCTGCGCCTGGCGCACCGACCCCGATTCGGCCCGCCCGGGAGTCTTCGGCCCGAGCAACCTGCCGAAGACGGTCCGCACGGACTGGGTGATGAACTCCAACGACTCCTACTGGTTGCCGAACCCGAAGCAGAAGCTGGAGGGCTACGCCCGGATCATCGGCTGCGAGCGCTGCCAACGGACCCTGCGCACCCGGATGGTCGACCACTACGTGCTCGACCGGCTGGCGAGGGCCAAGGTCACTCCCGCCTCGCTCCGCGGCACCGAGCACCAGAACCGCGTGTACGGCGCCGAGGTGATGGGCGAGGGAGGTGACCTGGTGAAGGTGTGCGAGGCGGCCGAGGGCGGTGACGCCTGCCCGGTGCTGGCCGCCTGGGACAAGCACTCGAACACCGGCAGCCGGGGCAACCAGATCTTCGAGGAGTTCGTGAAACGGCTGCCCGCGCCGGGCATCGTGCCCGGGCCCGGCATCTGGGAGGTGCCGTTCGACCCGGAGGACCCGGTGGAGACGCCGCGCGACCTCGACGAGACCAACTCCGACGTGATCGCCGCGATGAGGGACGCGATCGCGTCCCTGCGCTCGAAGGGGATCGCGATGGACGCCACCTGGGGGTCGCTCCAGGTGGCCGGCGACGATGGCGCCCCGCCGATCCCGCTGGGAGGTGGCCTCGGCGACGAGGCCGGCAACGCCAACGCGCTGGCCTCGCGCAACCCCGACGACAACCTCGGCTTCCTCAAGCCGGTCACCTACGGGTCCTCGCACGTCCAGGCGATCTCGTTCCTGTCCGGCGGCCGGGTGGACGCCCGCACGATCCTCACCTACGGGCAGTCGGAGGACCCTGCGTCGCCGTGGTCGTCGGACCAGACCCGGCTCTTCTCGCAGAAGAAGTGGGTCGCCTTCCCCTGGACGGCCGAGCAGATCCGCGACCAGCAGATCTCGAAGGTCACTGTCACCGGCTGACCCGGTCGCCCGACCCGCCGCATGTAACGCGGGGTTAGTGCCCCCGAACAAGGGTCGTACGCCGCACTCAGCGTCGTGGACACCGCGTTGCAAGCGGGGCGGGGAGGCGGCCGATCTCCGGATACGCCGGACACCGACCTTCGCGCCGTGGTCTCCTCGAGGGGTCATGAGGGGGAAGCAGGCCGGCTGGGTGCTCGCGGCGGTTGTCGTCGTGGGCGTGGTCGCCCAGAGTCACGGCGCGAACAACGGCGCCGGCAACGGCGCCGACGAGCGCGACACCGTGGGGCCGCGCAGTGCGGAGAGCTCCAGGACCCCGGCTGCCGAGACGACGGAGCCGGTCACGCCCGCTCCGCCGAGCACCCCGCCGCCGAGCACCGCGCCGCCACGCCCGTCCGTCACTCCTGCGTCGAGCCCGACGACGGCCGGTGCTTCCGCGCACCGTCCGGCCCGTGGTACGGCGCTCGCGGCGCTGGCCACGCTGCCGGTCAAGGGCCGGGCGCCGATGACCGGCTACGACCGCGACCGGTTCGGCACCGCCTGGCTGGACGCCGACCGCAACGGCTGTGACACCCGCAACGACATGCTCCGCCGGGACCTGGCCGACCGGGTCGTCGAGGCCGGCACGAACGGGTGCGTCGTCCTCTCCGGCGTGCTCGCCGACCCCTACACGGGCTCCCGGGTGCCGTTCGAGCGGGGTGGCGGGGCGGACGTGGACATCGACCACGTGGTGGCGCTCGGCAACGCCTGGGTGACCGGCGCATTCCGCTGGGACATCAGGAAGCGGGCCGCCCTGGCCAACGACCCGCTCGAGCTGCTCGCCGTCGACGCGAGCGCCAACCGGCAGAAGGGTGACGGTGACGCCGCCACCTGGCTGCCGTCCCACAAGTCCTACCGCTGTGCGTACGTCGCTCGCCAGGTCGTGGTGAAGCATAAGTACGGCCTGTGGGTCACCGCGCCGGAGAAGGCCGCGATGCAGCGCGTCCTCACCGCCTGTCCCGGACAGCCGCTCACCCG
>DASTFI010000021.1:0-34790 GCA_035708765.1 Marmoricola sp. | reverse complement strand
GTGGTCGCCCCTCCGATGAGCAACGGGATGTCGAAGCCCTGTCGCTCCATCTCGACGGCGAAGTTGACCATCTCGTCGAGCGAGGGGGTGATCAGCCCGGACAGGCCGATCATGTCGGCGTCGATCTCCTTCGCCTTGTCGAGGATCTTCTGGGCCGGCACCATCACGCCGAGGTCGACGACGTCGTAGTTGTTGCACTGAAGCACGACCCCGACGATGTTCTTGCCGATGTCGTGGACGTCGCCCTTCACGGTTGCCATCACGATGGTGCCGTTCTTGCGCTCCACGTCGCCGGGCTTCTTCTCGGCCTCGATGTAGGGGATGAGATGGGCGACCGCCTTCTTCATCACCCGCGCCGACTTCACCACCTGCGGCAGGAACATCTTGCCGGACCCGAACAGGTCTCCCACGACGTTCATGCCGTCCATGAGCGGACCCTCGATCACTTCGATCGGGGCGCCTCCCGCGGCCTTGATCTCGGCGCGCAGGGCCTCGGTGTCCTCCTCGACCCAGGTGTCGATGCCCTTGACCAGGGCGTGCGTGATCCGTTCGCGCAGCGGCAGCTCCCGCCAGGGGTCCTCTCCCGCGGGGGTCGCCTGGTCATCACCGCCGGCGAAGCGCTCGGCGATCTCCAGCAGCCGCTCGGCGGCGTCCGGGCGCCGGTTGAGGACGACGTCCTCGATGCGGTCGCGCAGCTCGGGGTCGATCTCGTCGTAGACCACCAGGGCGCCGGCGTTGACGATGCCCATGTCCAGTCCGGCGTCGATCGCGTGGTAGAGGAACACCGCGTGGATCGCCTCGCGCACGCGGTTGTTGCCGCGGAACGAGAACGACACGTTGGAGATGCCCCCGGAGATCAGCGCCCCGGGCAGGTTCGCCTTGATCCAGCGGCACGCCTCGATGAAGTCCAGGCCGTACGACGCGTGCTCGTCGATGCCGGTCGCCAGGGCAAAGCAGTTTGGGTCGAAGATGATGTCGGTCGCGTCGAAGCCCACCTGCTCGGTGAGGATCCGGTAGGCCCGGCCGCAGATCTCCTTGCGACGCTCGAGGTTGTCGGCCTGCCCGTCCTCGTCGAAGGCCATCACGACCGCGGCGGCGCCGTACTTGCGGCACAGCCGGGCCTGCTCGACGAACTTCTCCTCGCCCTCCTTGAGCGAGATGGAGTTGACGATCGGCTTGCCCTGGATCGTCTTCAGACCGGCCTCGATCACCTCCCACTTGGAGGAGTCGACCATCACCGGCACCCTCGAGATGTCGGGCTCGCTGGCGACGAGCTTGAGGAACCGGTCCATCGCCGCGACGCCGTCGATCATCCCCTCGTCCATGTTGACGTCGATGACCTGGGCGCCGTTGGCGACCTGCTGGGCAGCGACGGAGAGCGCGGTGTCGTAGTCCTCGGCCTTGATCAGGTTGCGGAACCGGGCCGAGCCGGTGATGTTGGTGCGCTCGCCGATGTTGACGAAGAGCGACTCCGCGGTGACGTTGAGCGGCTCCAGGCCGGCCAGCCGCATCGCCGGGTCGGGTCGCGCCGGGACGCGCGGCGTCGCGGTGGCGGCGATCTCCGCCAGCCGCTGGACGTGGTCGGGGGTGGTGCCACAGCACCCGCCGACGATGTTGACGAGGCCGGCTCCGGTGAACTCCTCGAGCACGGTGGCCATCTGGTCGGGACTCTCGTCGTACTCGCCGAAGGCGTTGGGCAGCCCGGCGTTGGGATAGCACGAGACGAACGCGTCGGAGATGCGGGAGAGCTCGGCGAGGTAGGGCCGGATCTCGGCGGCACCGAGGGCGCAGTTGAGCCCGACGGCCAGCGGCCGGGCGTGCCGCATCGAGCTCCAGAACGCCTCGGTGGTCTGCCCCGACAGGGTGCGCCCGGAGGCGTCGGTGATGGTGCCGGAGATGATCACCGGCCACCGTCGGCCGCGCTGCTCGAAGAGAGTCTCGAGCGCGAAGATCGCCGCCTTGGCGTTGAGCGTGTCGAAGATCGTCTCGACCAGCAGCAGGTCGGCGCCGCCGTCGACGAGGCCGCCGGCCTGCTCGAGGTAGGCCGCGACCAGCTCGTCGTAGCTGACGTTGCGGGCCCCCGGGTCGCTGACGTCCGGCGAGATGGAGGCGGTCCGGTTCGTCGGGCCCAGGGCGCCGGCGACGAAGCGCGGGCGGTCGGGGGTGCTGAACTCGTCGGCCGCTTCTCGAGCCAGCCGGGCTCCGGCGACGTTGAGCTCGCGGGCGAGCTCCTGCATGCCGAAGTCGGCCTGGGCGATCGTCGTCGCCGAGAAGGTGTTCGTCTCCACGATGTCGGCACCGGCGCGGAGGTACTCGCGGTGGATGTCGCGGATCAGGTCGGGCTGGCTGAGGCTGAGCAGGTCGCTGTTGCCCCTGACGTCGCTGGGCCAGTCGGCGAACCGGTCGCCGCGGTACTCCTGCTCACCCGGGCCGTGCCGCTGGATCATCGTGCCCATCGCGCCGTCGAGCACGAGGACGCGGTGCGCCAGCAGCTCGGTGAGCTGCTCGGTGGCGTCTGGCCGGAGCTGCGGTTCGGTTTCGGTCACGGCCTCTCCCTTCCTGGTCGGAAGGCGTCCTTGGTGGTCCTGCCGAGCGTGGCGGACCCCGGTCCGTTGCAACGCCTCTCGGCCGTCAGCCAGTCTAGGCGGACGCCCACCACGCCGAGCCGCGGTTCCACTCCACAGGACGTCTCGGTGGTCGCACTACGCTGGGGAGGTGATCGAGATCGAGGAAGTGCCAGCGCTGGTCAAGCCGGTCATGATCGCTGCCTTCGAGGGGTGGAACGACGCGGCGGGAGCGGCGACCGGGGTGCTCGACCACCTCCTCGAGGTCTGGGACGCGCGGCTGGTCGCGGCCATCGACCCGGAGGACTTCTACGACTTCCAGGTCAACCGGCCCACCGTCTCCACCGGTGATGACGGGATGCGCCGGCTCACGTGGCCCTCCACGCAGATGTACGTCGTCCGGCCGCCCGGCGCCATCCACGACGTGGTGCTGCTGCGCGGCATCGAGCCGAACATGCGGTGGCGGCAGTTCTGCGCCGAGTTGCTGGCCGCGGCCGACGAGCTGGGCGTCGAGACCGTGGTCACGCTCGGGGCGCTGCTGGCCGAGATCCCGCACACCCGCCCGGTCCCGGTGCACGGCTCGGCGACCGAGCTCGACGTCGACGACCGGCTCAAGCTCGAGCAGTCGTCGTACGAGGGCCCCACCGGGATCGTCGGGGTGTTCCAGGACGCCTGCCTGCGGCTCGACCTGCCGGCGGTGTCGTTCTGGGCGTCGGTGCCGCACTACCTGCCGCAGCCGCCGCACCCCAAGGCCACCCTCGCGCTGCTCGGTCAGGTCGAGGACCTGCTGGAGCTGTCCGTGCCGCTGGGCGACCTCCCCGAGGAGCAGCAGGCCTGGGAGCGCGGCGTCACCGAGCTCGTCGAGGAGGACGAGGACATGGCGGAGTACGTCCGCAACCTCGAGGAGTCCTCCGACGCAGCCGGCCTGCCCGAGGCGTCCGGTGAGGCGATCGCGGCCGAGTTCGAGCGCTACCTCAAGCGCCGGGAGAACCCGGGGTCCTAGGCAGCTCCGCCGCGATCGCCGTCGGGGCCCGTGCGACGTCCTGCGTTCGGGCTGCCGTCAGAGGGCCACGCCGAGCGCCGCGTCCACGAGGCGCCGTACGACGTCACCCGCGCCGGCCTCGTCATCGGCGCCGAAGCCGGTGGCATCGGCCCAGTGGTCGATGGCGCGCAGGGCGTCGGGGGCGCGCAGGTCGTCTGCCAGCGAGGCGAGCACCTGGCCGACCAGCTCGGGCGTCGGGGCACCCGCCGGTCGGGCCACCGCGTCGCGCCACTTGTCGAGCCGGGCACCGGCAGCGGACACGTCCGACTCCTGCCATTCCCAGTCGGAGCGGTAGTGGTGGCCGAGCAGCAGCAGGCGGACCACCATCGGGTCGAGCCCCTGCTCGCGCAGCCGGGACACCAGGACGAGGTTGCCCCGGGACTTCGACATCTTCTCTCCGTCGAGGCCGACCATCCCCGCGTGCACGTAGCTGCGTGCGAACCGGTGCGCCGGATCCGCGGCCTGGGCCTCGGCCGCGCTCATCTCGTGGTGCGGGAAGACGAGGTCGGAGCCGCCGCCCTGCACGTCGAAGGACGGGCCGAGGTTGTCCACGGCGATGGCCGCGCACTCGATGTGCCAGCCGGGGCGGCCCCGGCCGAAGGGTGAGTCCCACGCGGGCTCGCCCGGCCGGGCGGCCTGCCAGAGGAGGCAGTCGAGCGGGTCCTTCTTTCCCGGCCGGTCCGGGTCTCCCCCGCGCTCGGCGAACACGGCCAGCATCTGCTCGCGCTGCCAGCCCGACACCGAGCCGAACGTGGGGTCGCTGGTCACCGAGAAGTACACGTCACTGCCGTTCGCGCCGTCTGGCGCCGGGACCTCGTAGACCGACCCCGCCTGCTGCAGCCGCTGGACCAGCTCGACGACGAGCGGGATGGCCTCGACGGCGCCGACGTAGGCGTCCGGGGCCAGCACCCGCAGCGCCTCCATGTCGGCCCGGAACAGCTGCGTCTCCCGCTCGGCGAGCTCGGCCCAGTCCTCGCCGGTGGCGTCGGCGCGTTCCAGCAGCGGGTCGTCGACGTCGGTGACGTTCTGGACGTAGCGGACCTCGTGGCCGGCCGACCGCCAGGCCCGGTTGAGCAGGTCGAAGGCGACGTAGGTGGCGGCGTGGCCCAGGTGCGTGGCGTCGTACGGCGTGATGCCGCAGACGTACATCCGCGCGTGCCCGTCCGTCGGCTCGACCCCCACGACCTGCTGCCGGGCGGAGTCGAAGACCCGCACTCCGGGACCCGTGGCGGGCAGTCCGGGCACCGGTGTCGAGTCCCACGCACGCATGGGCCCAGCCTAGGGGGTGCGGTCAGAAGGGCGGCCACGGGATCGCCGGCCACTCCCCCGACGGGACGGGCAGCATCCCGGCGGCCAGCAGCAGCCGGATCCGCCGTGCGGTGGCGGCGACCTCCGCGACGGTCAGCAGTGAGCGCAGCCGCTCTCCCAGCGCGCCGGAGAGCTGGTCGGTCAGTCGCTCGAGGACCTGCACCTCCTCGTCGCCCAGCCGTTGCCCGGCCCAGCCCCAGAGGACGGTGCGCAGCTTGTCGTCGGTGTGGAAGCAGACCCCGTGGTCCACCCCCAGCCGGCGGCCGTCCGCCATCGCCAGGACGTGGCCGCCCTTGCGGTCGGTGTTGTTGAGCACCACGTCGAGCACGGCCATCCGGCGCAGCTCGCGGGTGTCCTCGTGCACGAGGGCGACCGGCCGGTCGCGCTCGTCGAAGGCGTCGAGCACGTGCAGGTAGCCGGGCGGCACGCTGCCCAGCGGCACGAGGTCGACGGGCTCGATCGTGTCGTCGGCCTCCTGCCACAGCTGCACCATGCCCGGGCCCAGCGGCCCCTCGCGCAACGTCGTCGGCGGTACGACGGACCAGCCGGTCGCCTCGGAGACCAGGTAGGCGGCGTACTCCCGCTGGGCCAGCGTGCCGTCGGTGAAGTCCCACAGCGGGCGCTCGCCGGACACCGGCTTGTAGACCGCCCTCGCCGCGTCGCCGCCCTCGCCGAGCTGGCAGAGGAAGGTGTGGTTCGAGGCCGGCATGATGCGGCCCACCACCTGCAACGGCCCGGTGACGAGGAGCTCGGCCCCCGGAGGAGTCACGCCAGGGTGCGCCGGAAGCCGTTGGCGCGCGGGCAGAGGTGGCCGGCAGGGTCCATCGGCCCCCCGCAGAACTGGCAGCTGGGCCGGCCGGCCGACACGACCGTGCCGGCCCGGATCGCGAACGTCCGCGCCTGCTGCGGGGTCAGCCGCACCAGGAAGACCTCCTCGGGCTCCGGCTCGTCGATGGGCAGGTCGAGGAGCTCCTCCTCGTCGGTCTCGATCGGCACGGCCTGGTCGCTGACCGGGAAGACCTCGATGACCACGCGCTCGTCGGCGGTGTCCCACGAGAGCGTGATCGTGCCGGCGCGGAACTCTTCCTCGATCGGCTGGTCCAGCGGCCCGCCGTCGACGTCGTCCGGTGCCACCTCGCGCGGGATCTCGCTGGTCACGCCCCCGACGCTGAGCAGCTCGTCGAGCAGCTCGTCGATGCGCTGGCCCAGGATCTCCACCTGCTGCTTCTCGAGCGAGACGCTGGTGAGCCGGTTCCCCGCCCGGGCCTGGAGGAAGAAGGTGCGCTGGCCAGGCTCACCCACCGTCCCAGCGATGAATCGCTCGGGCGGGTCGAAGCGGTGGACGACAGGAGCCATGGGTTCGAGCCTAGTGGCCGGCCGCGGCCGGAGCACCGCTCCCCGCACCGCCACCGATGGTCTCCTCGGGCTTCTCGCTGCGCTGGGCGACGAGGTGGGCCAGCGAGCCTGCGCTGCTGTTCACGCCGAGCACGTAGGGCCTGGTCGGGGTGTAGCGGACCACCGAGAGGCTCGCCGGGTCGGCGACGATCCGCTGGAACTGGTCGAGGTGCAGGCCGAGCGCGTCGGCCAGGATCGCCTTGATGACGTCGCCGTGCGAGACCGCCAGCCAGATCGCGTCGTCGCCCTGCTCGGCCGCGACCACCGCGTCGATGTCGCGCACGGAGCTCACCGCCCGGGCCGACATCTCCGCCATCGACTCACCTTCGGGAAACCTGACCCCGGCCGGATGCGCCTGGACGACCTTCCAGAGGTCCTCCTTGACGAGCTCCTTCATGGACCGGCCGGTCCAGCTGCCGTAGTCGCACTCGACCAGGCCGGGCTCGGCCTGCACCTCGATGCCGCGCCCGGCCACCAGCAGGTCAGCGGTCTCCCGGCAGCGCTCCATCGGGCTGCTCACCGCCCGGGCGAGCGGGAGTCCCTCGAGCCGGCCGGCCGCCTGACGGGCCTGCTCGATGCCGTGGTCGTCGAGGTGCACGCCGGCGGAGCGACCGGCCAGGACGCCGGTGGCGTTGGCCGTCGTCCGGCCGTGGCGGGCGAGGATCACCGTTGGCATGGGGGCGAGCCTACGCAGTCCTCCGTGGGGGCCGTCCTAGCCTTGGTACGTGATCGTCGACAACGCGCTCTACCGCAACGGCGTCCGCGTCCCGTGCGGCGTCGAGACGGACGACCTCGCCGGGGTCCGGGCCCTGGCGGTGGGCCGCGACGACTTCGTGTGGGTCGGGCTCCACGACCCGACCCCCGAGGAGCTCGAGGCCGCCGCCGATCTCTACGACCTGCACCAGCTCGCGGTCGAGGACGCCCTGCGGGCGCACCAGCGCCCCAAGCTCGAGCGGTACGACGACTCGCTGTTCATGGCGCTGAAGACACTCTGGTACGTCGACGAGGACGACGCCGTGGAGACCGGCGAGATCAACCTCTTCATCGGGGAGAAGTTCGTGGTGAGCGTGCGGCACGGCTCCGGCTCCGGCCTGCACGAGGCCCGGTTGGCACTGGAGAATCGTGAGCAGGTGCTCATGCACGGTCCCTCCGCCGTGGTGTACGCGATCTGCGACCAGGTCGTCGACCGTTACGAGGAGGTCGGCCAGTCTCTCGTGGAGGACGTCGACGAGGTGGAGGCCTCGGTCTTCTCGGGCGAGCGCACCAACGACGCGGCGCGGATCTACATCCTCAAGCGTGAGCTGGCCGAGATGCGCCGGGCGGTGGGACCGCTGCGCGACCCGATCGCGAGGTTCGCCACAGGCAGCGTCGAGGGCATCGACGCGGAGGCAGCGACGTACTTCCGTGACGTGGCGGACCACCTCGCACGCGTGTCGGAGACGGTGGAGAGCCTCGACGCCCTGCTCTCCACGGCCTTCGAGGCACACCTCGCGCAGATCAGCATCAACCAGAACGACGACATGCGGAAGATCTCCGCCATCGTGGGCATCATCGCGGCGCCCACGCTGATCGCCGGCATCTACGGGATGAACTTCGACCACATGCCCGAGCTGCACTGGCTGCTCGGCTACCCCTACTCGCTGCTGCTGATGCTGGGCAGCTCGCTGGGCATCTGGATCGCCGCCCGGCGCGCCGGATGGCTGTAGCGCACCTCAGGTGGCGCTCATCGCGCCGGTGGCCAGCAGCACGATGACGACGAGGCCGAGCGCGACCCGGTAGGGCACGAACTTGCCGATGCTGTGGTGGGCGACGAACTTCAGCAGCCACGCCACGGACGCGTAGGCCACCACGAAGCTCACGACCGTGCCCACGATGGTCGGCCCGGCACCGATCCCGTGCACGTCCTTGAGCTCGTAGAGCCCGGCCGCGATCAACGACGGGATGCCCAGGAAGAACGCCATCCGGGTGGCCGCGACCCGGTCCAGGCCCTGCAGCAGGCCGGCCGAGATGGTGGCGCCGGACCGGGAGACGCCCGGGACCAGCGCGACGCACTGGACCAGCCCCATCACCAGGGCGTCGCGCAGGGTGAGCTGCTGCTCGCCGCGCTCCTGGCGACCCGCGCGCTCGGCCCAGATCATCACCGCGCTCCACGCGATGAGGGCGATCGCGACCACCCAGAGGGAGCGCAACGGTCCGGTGATGAGCCCCTTGGCGGCAAACCCGACCAGCCCGATCGGGATCGAGCCGACGATGATGTACCAGCCCATCCGGTGGTCGTAGGAGCCGCGGTACTCGGGCTTGAAGACGCCCGCGAACCACGCCTTGGCGATCCGCCAGATGTCGGTCCAGAAGTAGACCAGCACGGCCGCGATCGCGCCCATCTGGATCACGGCGGTGAACGCGGTCACGGCCGGCGAGTCGATCTCGTGGCCGAGGATCTTCTCGGCGATGGTGAGGTGACCCGTGCTCGACACGGGCAGGAACTCGGTGAGCCCCTCGACGATGCCGAGGATGATCGCGTCCAGGTAGTCCACGGGGCGTCAGCCTACGAGTCAGCCCTGACGGCGCGCTGAACGACCCGTCCGGCGCGCCGGGTGCTGGAGGTCGGCACCCGCTGGCTAACCTTGCCGGCATGCAGCAACGCCGCCTCGGCAGCACCGGTCTCCGGGTCTCCCGGCTCGGTCTGGGCACCATGACGTGGGGGCGCGACACCGACGAGCACGAGGCGCGCGACCAGCTCGTGTCGTTCGTGGAGGCAGGCGGCACCCTGCTCGACACCGCGGCCGGCTACGGCAACGGCGACTCCGAGCGCCTCATCGGCTCGCTGATCGGCGACGTCGTACGCCGCGACGACCTGGTCCTGGCGACCAAGGCCGGGATCACCCGGCGCCGCGGCGAGCGGGAGACGAACGCCTCGCGCGGCTTCCTGCTGCAGAACCTCGACGCCTCCCTCGAGCGGCTCGGGGTCGACCACGTGGACCTGTGGCAGGTGCACACCTGGGTCGACGACACCCCCCTGGAGGAGACGCTGGGCGCGCTCGACCTCGCCGTGAGCTCCGGCCGGGCGGCGTACGTCGGGATCTCCAACTACAACGGCTGGCAGTCCGCACAGGCGGCGGCCTGGCAGGCCGCCGTGCCGGGCCGCGCCCGCATCGCCTCCAACCAGGTGGAGTACTCCCTGCTCGCCCGGACTGCCGAGGCCGAGGTCATCCCGGCCGCGCAGGCCCTGGGCCTGGGCATCCTGCCCTGGTCGCCACTCGGGCGCGGCGTACTCACCGGCAAGTACCGCACCGGGACGCCGGCCGACTCGCGGGCCGCTTCGCCGCACTTCTCGGGGTTCGTCGGCCGGCACCTGACCGAGGGCACCCAGCGGGTCGTCGAGGCGGTGGTCCGAGCCGGCGAGGGGCTCGGGTGGAGCCCGGTCGAGGTGGCCCTGGCCTGGGTGCGCGACCGACCCGGCGTGACCGCACCCATCATGGGCGCCCGCACCGCGGCGCAGCTCAAGGCGGCGCTCACCGTGGAGGAGTGCGAGCTGCCGGCCGAGATCGCCCAGGCGCTGGACGACGTCTCGGAGGGCCAGGCCTGATGCCGTCGGCGAAGGAACGCCGCTACGGCCCGGCCGGACCTCGGGCGCTGCGCCCCGGTGTGGAGTACGAGTTCGACCAGCTCACCCTGCCACGCGACCTCTCGCGCAACTTCGTGACCAGGCTGCTCACCGAGCGCGCCGAGCGCGAGGGCTGGGAGCTGGCCCGGGTGCGGGTCACCGCCGACGGCACCCGCCGGATCGTCCTGCGGCGCAAGATCATCCGCCAGCGGCCGATGATCTTCGTCCCGATCTGAAGCTAGACCGAGCCCAGCCAGCGGTCGAACACGCGGGCGCCGAACTCCAGCGCATCCACCGGGACGCGCTCGTCGACGCCGTGGAAGAGGGCGGTGAAGTCGAGGTCGGCAGGCAGCCGCAACGGAGCGAACCCGAAGCAGCGCATCCCCAGGTCGGTCCAGTACTTGCCGTCGGTGCCACCGCTCATCAGGTACGGCGCCACGATCGCGTCGGGATCCTCCGCGAGGATCGCCGCGGTCATGGCCTCGGCCTCGGGCCCGTCGTAGGTGGTCTCCAGTCCCGGCATCCGCACGATCGGCTCCACGTCGATGCCCTCGCCCGTCAGCTGGGCGAGCGTGCGGAAGAACTCGTCCTCGTGCCCGGGCAGGAAGCGGCCGTCGACGTGCGCGGTCGCCTCGCCCGGGACGACGTTCACCTTGTAGCCGGCCGACAGCATCGTCGGGTTGGCCGTGTTGCGGATGACGGCGCCGAGCATCCGGGCGGCCGAGCCGAACTCGTCGACCAGCTCCTCGGCGTTCTCCGGCGTCGCCTCCGTGCCGGCGAGCTCGGCGACCGCGGCCAGCAGCACCTCCATCGTCGGCGTCAACGTGACCGGCCACCGGTGCTCGCCGATCCGGGCGACCGCTGCGGCCAGCCGGGTGACGGCGTTGTCCGGGTGCCGCATGGAACCGTGGCCGGCACTGCCCCTCGCCGTGAGGCGCAGCCAGGCCATCCCCTTCTCGGCCGTCTCGATCAGGTAGAGCCGGCGCCCGCGGACCGTCGTACTGAACCCGCCGACCTCGCCGACGGCGACGGTGCAGCCCTCGAACCAGTCGCGGTGCTCACGCGCCAGGAACCCGGCCCCCTTGGCGCCCCCGGCCTCCTCGTCGGCGGTGAAGCAGAGCACCACCGGCCGCTCGGGCACGGCGCCGGCACGCGCGCGTGCGCGCACCGTGGAGAGCAGCATCGCGTCGAAGTCCTTCATGTCCACGGTGCCGCGGCCCCAGAGGTACCCGTCCCTGATCTCGCCGGAGAACGGGTGCACCTGCCAGTCGGCCGCCTCCGCGGGCACGACGTCGAGGTGGCCGTGCAGCAGCAACGGGTCGCCCTGGTCGCCGCCCCAGCGGGCCAGCACCGAGGCCCGTCCCGGCTCGGACTCGTAGATCTCGCTGGCAATGCCCACCTCGTCGAGCAGCGTGGCGACGTGCTCGGCGGCCTTGCGCTCGCCCGGCCCCTCCTGCTGGTCGCCGAAGTTCGTGGTGTCGATCCGGATCAGGTCACGACACAGCTCGACGACCTCGGCGGTGGGGTCGTAGGTCCCGGGAACGTGGTCAGCCATGCCACCCATACTGCCCGTAGGACTCGATTCGTGCTCACCGTCCGCGCCCTGCTAATCTTTCCTCCGCTCGTCCGGGTGGCGGAATAGGCAGACGCGCTAGCTTGAGGTGCTAGTCCTCGTATAGAGGGTGGGGGTTCAAGTCCCCCCTCGGACACCAAGCAGGTTCGACGAGCCCGCAGGTCACCGGCCTGCGGGCGCTGTCGTTGTCGGGCCGGTCTGGTGCCCTGGTGGCCTGACCGGAGCAGGCGAGAAGCGCACCGCGTGGGAGTGTCAGCACTGCGGCGAGCGGGACACCACCACGGAGATGATCGACCACGTGCAGTGCCCGTTCTGCGGGGAGCCCGGCTCCTCGCTCCCGTCGTGGCAGGCTGCTGCTCATGGGCGGCCGTGAGTTCGTCGCGCTCGGCACCTCGTCGATGGTGCCGACACGCACCCGCGCGCACCAGGGCTCGGTGCTTCGCTGGGACGACGAGCTCGTGCTGTTCGACCCCGGTGAGGGCACCCAGCGCCAGCTGACGCTGGCGGGCGTCCCCGCCGGTCGGATCACCCGGATCTGCATCACCCACCTGCACGGCGACCACTGCCTGGGACTTCCGGGCGTCCTGGCGCGGATGCAGCTCGACGGCGCTCCCGGCGTGGACCTCTACTACCCCGCTTCGGGAGCGGAGTACGTCGCCCGGCTCCGCCGTGCGACGGCCGGCGAGCACCACCTCGACGTACGCGAACACCCGGTCGACGAAGACGGGCTGGTCGACCGCTGGCCCGGCCTGGAGCTGCACGCCGCAGCGCTCGACCACCGCGTGGACACCTACGGCTGGCGTCTCCAGGAGCCGGACGGCCGCCGGATGGTCCCGCACCTGCTCGAACGGGCCGGTCTGACCGGCCCCGCCATCTCCCGGTTGCAGGAGCGGGGCGAGCTGGTCGTGGACGGGCGCACCGTCCGGCTGGAGGACGTCAGCGAGCCGCGCAGGGGTCAGGCCTTCGCCTTCGTCATGGACACCCGGTTCTGTGCGGCCGCGGTCACGCTGGCCCGGGACGTCGACCTGCTCGTGACCGAGTGCACCTACCTGGCCGACGAGGCCAGGCTGGCCGAGAAGTGGGCCCACCTCACCACGACGGACGCTGCGCGCATCGCGACCGAGGCACGGGCCCGCAGGCTGGTGTTGACGCACTACTCCCAGCGACACCTCGACGAGGCTGAGTTCGCCCGGGAGGCCCAACGGCACTTCCCGGACGTGCACGCGGCCCGGGACCTCGACCGGATCGCCGTACCCCGCAGGTCCTGACGGCCCGTCGACATCACGCCGGTGTTCAGTCCACCTGTCCGGCCGTCACACGAGCGATCTCGGCGATCACGTCGGCGAGGTTCCCCGTCCGCGCCAGCGCAGTCCGCTGCCGGTCCGCTCCGTTGCCACGCCGACGCAGGTCGGCCAGGCGCTGCGTCGCCAGCTCGCGGTCCCCGCTGCGCCGCAGTGCGTCGTCGCAGTGCCGGAGCAGCGCGTCCACCACCTCGTCTGCGGGCTTGGGAGTGGAAGTCTGCGGGTCGAGCAGCTCGCTGCCCATCCCGAAGCGTCCGGCCTGCCAGGTCGCGAGCCGCAGCACGGAGACCGAGGTGTCCACCGCAGGGATCCCGTCGCGCCACTCGGCGGCAGCCGTCTCGACCAGTGCGCGGCACAGCGCCGCGACCAACACTGTGTCGCGGACGTCCAGACACACGTCCGCGACGCGGATCTCCAGGGTCGGATACCGGTACGAGGGTCGAACGTCGCCGTAGAGCATCCCCTCGTCGAGGATCACCCCCGTCCCGAGCAGCGCTGCGACGTGGGCCCGGTAGGCCGCCTCCGAGCCGAACACCTCTGACGGGCCGGCGCTGGGCCAGCGCGCCATCGCCTGTGACCGGAAGCTCGCATAGCTGGTGTCGTTGCCACGCCAGAACGGCGAGTTCGCACTCAGCGCCAGCAGCACCGGAAGCCACGACCGGATCCGGTCCATCGCGCCGACGGCCTCCTCTGCCGACTCCACCGAGACGTGCACGTGGCAGCCGCAGGTGAGCTGCTCGCTGGCGGTCAGGCCGAACCGGTCCGCCAGCTCGTCGTACCTGCTCTCGCGCACCTGGCTCGGGTCTCCGCCGAACGGGGACGTGCCCGTGGCCAGGACCAGGGCCTTCGCGTCCCGGCCGCCGCGGATCGCCCGGTCCCGCCACAGGCGCACCTCGTCCTCGAGCAGGAGGAGGTCGCGCTGCGGGCTGGTGTCGGTCTCGACCTGCTCCTGCTGGAACTCGTGGTCGAGTGACCCTCCTCGGGTCGCCCCCACACCTGCCTCGTGACGCTCGGCCGCCACCCGCAGCACCTGAGCGGCCACCGAGCGCGGCCTGCCGGTCTGGGCGTCGACGAGCAGCAGCTCCTCCTCCACGCCGACGGTGCGCGGCCGTCTTCTCTCTCCCACGAGGCGTGGTACCCCCAGCGCGGCGCCGCACGCACGGACCACGGGTTGGACACATGTCCAGCGCGACCCCACCGACACTGGAACGTGTTCTACTGTGCTGCCCATGCGCAATGGACTCGTCCTGTTCACCTCCGACCGTGGAGTCCGGCCGGCTCGTGCGGCGCAGGCCGCCGAGGAAGCGGGTTTCGACACCTTCTACGTGCCCGAGCACACCCACATCCCGGTGCGCCGCGACGCCGCCCACCCGGGCACCGGCGACGAGACACTGCCCGACGACCGCTACCTGCGCACCCTGGACCCGTGGGTGGCGCTGGCGACGGCTGCCGCCGTGACCGAGCGGATCCGGCTCTCCACCGCCGTCGCGCTCCCGGTCGAGCACGACCCGATCACGCTGGCGAAGACGATCGCCACCCTCGACCACCTCTCCGGCGGCCGGGTCACCCTCGGGGCCGGCTTCGGCTGGAACACCGACGAGCTCTCCGACCACGGGGTCCCGGCCGGAAGGCGCCGCACCGTGCTGCGCGAGTACCTGGAGGCGATGCAGGCGCTGTGGACCCAGGACGAGGCGTCGTACGACGGTGACTTCGTGTCCTTCGGCGCCTCCTGGGCCTGGCCGAAGCCGGTGCAGCCGCACGTCCCGGTGCTGATCGGCGCCGGTGGCGGGCCGAAGACGTTCGCCTGGATCGCCGCGCACGCAGACGGGTGGATGACCACGCCGATCGAGACCGGTGTCGGCTCCAAGGCCGACGAGCTGCGCAAGGCCTGGGCGGACGCCGGCCGTGCCGGCGACCCGCAGGTGCACGTGCTGGTGGCGAAGAAGCCGACCGCCGACGACTTCGCCGAGTGGGGCGCTGCCGGGGTGGACGAGCTGATCTGGGGCGTGCCGGACGCCGACGAGGAGACCGTGCTGGCGTCCATCGCGCGGCTGGGCGCCAAGGTCAACCGCGGCTGACGGGTCCCGTCAGGCGTCGTCGGCGGCGTCCCGTGCCTTGTCCGCCTTGTCCGCCTTCTCCGCCTTGCCGATCGTCTCCTCGACCACGCTGTTGAGCCGGGCACCCACCGGCCAGCCGGCGTAGTGGGCCAGGAAGATCACGATCTCCCGCAGCGCCTCGTCGTCGAGCTCGCCGCTCGTGTGCGCGGCGGGCACCTGGATGCCGAGCACGTCGGTCGCGCCCTGGCCGGCGAGCAGCCCGATCAGCAGCAGGCGCCGGTCGCGGGTGCTCAGCCCGGGGCGGCCCCAGATATCGGCGAACAGGTGGTCGGCGGTGTAGCCGAAGAAGTCTCCCGGCCCGTCCTGGAAGTCCCAGCCGTAGACCTCGGTCATCTTCTCCAGGCCGCGGCGGCGCAGCTCGTCGGTCATGTGGGCTCCTTGGTGATGCCGAGCCCCGGCGCCAGGCGGGCCAGGGCCTGTCGGGCGAGGGGGACGTCGACGCCGAGTTCGTCGGCGAGCCGTACGGCGAAGCCGAGGTCCTTCTCGCCGAGCGCCACGACGTGCTCCAGGATCGGGTACCAGCCGTCGTCGCGGGACAGCGGCGCAGCGGTGTCGCGGTGCAGGATCGCCCCCGGTCCGCCGGTGATCGCGTCGGTGTGCCGTACGACGTTGCCGAGCTCGACCAGGTCCAGCCCGGCTGCCTCGGCGAGCCGCTGGGCCTCGGTGGCGGCGGTGAACGAGACGAAGTGCAGCAGGTTGCGTGCCAGCTTGAAGCGGGTGGCGCTGCCGACGGCGCCGGTGTGCACCACCCGTGAGCCGATCAGCCCGAACGGCTCCCGGCAGCGCTCGAACACCTCGGTGGGCCCGCCGACCATGACGGCGAGGGTTCCCTCCGCGGCACCCATCGGGCCGCCGCTCACCGGCGCATCGACGACCTGGACGCCGTGTCGGCCAGCGGTCTGCGCCAGCTGTGCGGGCGTGTCGGGCGCGACGGTGGAGTGGATCGCCACGACGGTGCCCTCGTGGGCCGCGCCGAGCACCTCGCCCAGCACCGCGCGCACCTGGTCGTCGTCACGGACCATCACGCAGAGCAGGTCCACCTGGCCGGCGAGGTCGGCCACCGAACGGGCGGCCCGCGCGCCGGCTGCGGCCAGCTCGTGCACGGGCGCCGGGTCCACGTCGTACACCACCAGGCCGCCGGGCAAGGCGGCCAGACGCAGTGCCATCGGCTTGCCGATCGACCCCAGGCCGACGAACCCCAGGCTGGGCTGCCCACTCATGCGCGGAACACCTGTCCGCCGTCGACGTTGAGGATCTGGCCGGTGATCCACGCGGCCTCGTCGGAGAGCAGGAACAGGCACGCCCCGACCATGTCCGCCGGTGTGCCCATCCGCTTGAGGGCCAGCCCCTTCACCAGCTCCTTGCTGGCATCGCCTGCCTGCTTGCGGGTCGCCTCGGTGTCGGTCGGCCCGGGAGCGATCGCGTTGACCCGGACGCCCATCCCGCCGAGCTCGTGCGCCAGCTGCTGGGTGAGCCCGTTGATGCCGACCTTCGCCAGCGCGTAGAAGCCGGCGTAGAGCCACGCCGCGGTCGAGCTCTGGTTGACGATCGCTCCCCCGCCCCGGGCCTGGAGGTGCGGCAGGCAGGCCCGGGTCATCACCAGGGCGCCGTCGAGGTTCACCGCCATGAACCTGCGGTAGTAGTCCCAGTCGACGGTGACGAGCAGGTCGAACTGCATGTCGCCGTAGATGGCCGCGTTGTTGACGAGGAGGTCGATGCCGCCCAGCTCGTCCACGGCGCGGCGGGCCATCGCCTCCGCCGAGGCAGGGTCGGAGACGTCGGTCTCGACGAAGGTCGCCCGGCCACCGTCGGCGGTGATCGCCTCCACCACGTCCTTGCCCCGGACACTCAGGTCGGCCACCACCACAGCGGCCCCCTCCGCGGCCAGGGCGCGGGCGTAGGCCTCGCCGATCCCCTGGGCCGCACCGGTGACGACGGCGACCTTGCCGTCGAACCGCCCGGTCACTGGCCGGCTCCGGTGGCGATCAGCTTGGTCTCGAGGTACTCCTCGAAGCCCTCCAGCCCCATCTCGCGGCCGATCCCGGAGTGCTTGTAGCCGCCGAAGGGCGCGTCCGGGGAGAACCACACCCCGCCGTTGACGGCCAGCGTCCCGGTGCGGATCCGGTTCGCGACGGCACGGGCGCGTTCGGGCGAGCCGTCGACGGAGCCGGACAGGCCGTACGGCGACGCGTTGGCCAGCCTGACCGCGTCGTCGTCACCGTCGTGCGGGATCACCACGAGCACCGGCCCGAAGATCTCCTCCTGGGCGACCCGCGCGTCGTTGCCCAGCCCGGCAATCACGGTCGGCCTGATCCAGAACCCACCGGACAGGTCGCCCTCCTTGTCGTCGTCCACGCTTCCGCCGGTGGCGAAGCTGCCGCCCTCCTCGACGGCGAGGTCGAGGTAGCGCTGCACCCGGTCACGCTGGGTCTGCGAGATCACCGGACCGCAGACCGTCCCGGGGTCGCTCGGGTCGTTCGCGCCGATCGCGGTCATCGTCTCGGCGGCGATCCGGACCGCCTCGTCATAGCGCTCTCGCGGCACCAGCAACCGCGTGGTCAGGGCGCACCCCTGGCCGGCGTGCACGCAGACGGAGAACGCGGTCGTGCCCACGGCGCCGGCGAGGTCGGCGTCGTCGAGGACGATGGCGGCCGACTTGCCGCCCAGCTCCAGGCAGACCTTCTTCAGCGTCGGGGCCGCCGCGGCCATGATGGCCTTCCCGGTGGCGCTGGAGCCGGTGAACGACACCAGGTCCACGCGGGGATCGGTCACGAGCCGGCCGGCCACCTCGTTGGACTGCGGCGTGACGACGTTGAGGACGCCCGCCGGGATGTCGGTGTGCTCGGCCACGAGACGGCCGAGCTCGCAGGCCACCCAGGGTGTGTCCGGCGCCGCCTTGAGCACTACGGTGCACCCGGCAGCGAGCGCGGGGGCGACCTTGTTGAGGTTGATCTGGTTGGGGAAGTTCCACGGCGTGATCGCCGCGACCACTCCGACCGGCTCGCGGCGGACGGTGCGCTCCGTCGGGATGCCCATCGGCTCGGCCCGGCCGAGGTCGCGCTCCCACTCGTAGCCCTCGAGCAGGTCGGCCACCCAGGCGACGGAAGCCACCGGCACGTCGTACTGCGGTCCGGCCAGCAGGAAGGCCGGCGCCCCGGCCTCGGCGGTGGTCAGCTCGTGCATCGCCGGGGCGTGCTCGACCAGCGCGTGGTGCAGCTGGCGCAGGCAGCGCGCCCGGAACGCGTGGTCGGTCGCCCAGCCGGTCTCGTCGAAGGCGCGCCTCGCGGCGGCGATGCCGGCATCGACGTCGTCGGCGGTCGCGTCCGGCGCCCGGGCGATCTCCGCCCCCGTTGCGGGGTTCAGGATCGGGTAGGTCGCGCCGTCCGACGCGGGGACCAACTTTCCGTCGATGAGCATCTGGGGCTCGGGGATGTCCATGTCAGCGGCCTCCTTCAGCTGCCGGGGCGGTGTGGAGTCCGGCCTCGACGGGCGGCGGCCACACGGTGGAGGGCAGGTCGGCCAGCCGGTAGTGGCCCGGCTGCGACATCCCGTCGAGGGCCATCCGGTCGAGCAGCCCCCGAGGTGCCTTGCCGGAGCCGGCGATCTCGAGGAACGTCGTCGCCGTCGAGCCCAGGTCGAACCAGTCGCGTTGCCAGGCCAGCCGGATGCCCTCCGGGGTCCGGGTCAGCCCGAACCAGCTGCCGCCGATCCCGAGGATCTCGTACTCCGTGCCGGAGTCGTCGGCGATCCCGGCGCGCTGGCGCCAGAAGCCGACCACCATCGCGTTGGTCTCGTCGATCACGGTGGCGACGTAGTCGTAGTGCCAGCCGTCGAGACCCGCCATCTCCGTGCCGAGCGCGTGGTCGCGGATCTCCTCGCGACCCACCGCCATGAAGTGCTCGTCCGGGGTGTACATCCACCCGTAGGTCGCGTCCTCGGCGTAGTGGTCGGCGAGCACGCTCCAGTCGTTGCGGCGCTCGGCCTCCCGGTTGGCCTCCAGCCACTTCGTCCAGAACTGCTCCATCTCGGCACGGCTCAGCGGATCGGTCATCAGTCCTCCATGGTCAGGGCCATCGCGGGGCAGTACTTCACCGCGCGCTCCACACCAGCGCGCCGCTCGGGGCCGGGGTCGGCGTCGAGCACGACCACCTTGTCGGCCTGCTCGTCGAAGCCGAACACCTCCGGCGCCTCCGCCTGGCACATCTGGTGGCCCTGGCACAGGTCCCGGTCGGCGTGCACCCACCCACCCTGGTCGAGTGCGGAAGTGGTCGCCGGGGCAGCCACTTGCGCACTCGACCCGGCGGGCGCGCGACGCCGGCGGTAGCGGACCCGGCACGGCTGCTCGAGCTGGATCACCATCTTGGAGGTGTCGTCGCGATAGCTCTCCGACGGCTGGGCCATCTCGAACTCGTAGTCGCGCAGGATCACCGAGAAGATCGCCTTGAGCTGCATCATCGCGAACGCGTTGCCGACGCAGCGGTGCCGACCCGCACCGAACGGGATCCAGGTCCACCGGTTGGTCAGGTCCTCCTGCCGCGGGTCGACGTACCGGCCCGGGTCGAACCGGTCCGGCTCCGGGAAGTCCTCGGGGATCCGGTTCGAGACCCGCGGGGTCGCACCGACCATCGTGCCGACCGGAACGGTGTGGCCGCCGATCTCGATCTCCTGCTGGGCGACCCGGAGCAGCAGGACCAGCGGCGGGTGCAGGCGCAGCGTCTCCTTCAGCGCGGCCTCGAGCCGTGGGATCGCGCGCAGCGCCTGGAACGACACCTCCGCGCCGTCGGCGTAGAGCTCGTCGAGCTCGGCGACGATGCCGGCCAGCACCTCCGGGTTGCGGAGCAGCTCGATCAGCGTCCAGGCCGCGGTGCCCGAGCTGGTGTGGTGCCCGGCGAACATCATCGAGATGAACATCCCGGTGATCTCGTCGGCGGAGAAGTGCGACGACCCGTCGTCGTTGCGCAGGGAGACCAGTACGTCGAGCAGGTCGCGCTCCTCGCGCGGGACCTTCGCTGCGTCCTCGCGCTGGTCGATGATGCCCTGCACCAGTCCGACGAGGGCGACCCGCGCGGCGTCGCGCTTGCGGAAGCTCTCGATGTCGGCGTGGGCGTCGACGTAGGCGATGGCGTCGGTGCCCCGCTCCAGGTCGTGGTAGAGGGCGGCGAAGCGGCCGTCCAGCTGGTCGCGGAAGCGCTTGCCGATCAGGCAGGCCGACGTGGTGTAGATGGTCAGCTCGGCGAACCAGTCGAGGAGGTCGATCTCGCCCCACTCGTCGGTCGAGTCGCCCCAGCTGGCCACCATCCGGCGGATCTCGCCCTCGATGGTGGTCGCGTGGCCGCGCATCATGTCGCCGCGCAGCGCCTGGTTCTTCAGCGCCTCCTTGCGCCGTTCGGGCGTGGTGTCGAAGACAACGCCCTTGCCGAAGATCGGCGTCATGAAGGGGTAGGCGGCGGCCTGGTCGAGCACCTCGTCAGGCGCCCGGAAGAAGACCTCGTTGGCCTCCGCCCCGCTGACCAGCACCACGTCCTTGTCCGCGAGCCGGAACCGGCCCACGTCGCCGCACTCGTCCCGGACGCGGTGGAGCAGGCCGATCGGGTCCTGCCGCAGGTCCTCGAGGTGGCCGTGCTCGTGGCCCGGATGGGCGGTGGACACCTCGGGGATGCTTGCGAGTCCGGGACTGTCGGTGGCGCTGGTCGTCATGAACGCTCCTGCGTGCTGGGCGGGTCGGTCAGTGGTGCCTCGGGGCTGACCTCGACGAGGTTGAGGTGGGTGCCGCGGGGTGCGGACACCACCGTGGTGATCGCCCGGGCGATCGCCTCGGGCTTGAGGAAGTGCGGGTGCCGGGCCAGCCCGAAGCGCGTCCACGCGTCGAGCACCGTGGCGGCGGCCTCGTCGTCCCAGTCGGCACCCATCTCGCTCCACGTCGGGCCCGGCCGGACGATGCTGGCCCGGACACCGGTGCCCTCCAGCTCCATCTGCAGCGCGTGCGCCATCCCCTCCAGGCCCCACTTGCCGGCCGCGTAGGCGCCCATGAACGGACGTGCCCGCACGGCGACGTCGGAGGAGACCAGCACGACGTCCCCCCGGCGCCGCTCGACCATGCCGGGCACGAACGTCCGGACCAGGCGGTGCGCTCCCAAGATGTTGACGTCCAGCTCGGCGCCGAAGCGCGCAGTGTCGAGCTCGTGGGTGGTGCCCGGCGCGACGAGGCCGGCGTTGGAGACGACCACCTCCACCTCGCCGAGGTCGGCGGCCACCTTGGCGGCGAAGTCGGCCACGGAGGCGTCGTCCGTGACGTCCAGCGTGTGCGCGACCGCCTCCCCGCCGCGGTTCCGGATCGCCTGGGCGAGCTCGGCGCACTTCTGCGTACGACGGGCACCCAGCGCCACCGGGAAGCCGGCGTCGGCGAGCACCAGTGCGGTGGCCGCTCCGATGCCGGACGACGCACCGCTCACGACGGCCGGGCGCCGGTCGGGCTGGGCGTACCTGGCACTCATCGGCAGCTCACCTCGGCACCACGGTGATCGGCAGCTCGGCGAAGCCCCGCACGCTGGTGGAGTGCACCCGGACGGCGCGGTCGGCGTGCACCTCGAAGCGGGAGAACCGGCGGACGGCCTCCGCGAGCACGACGCGCGCCTCCAGCCGGGCGAGGTTGGCACCCAGGCAGTAGTGCTTGCCCGCCCCGAAGCTCAGGATCCTGCCGAGCTCGTCCTTGTCCCGGTGGACGTCGTAGCGGGTCGGGTCGGTGAACACGCGCTCGTCGCGGTTGGCCGAGCCGAGGAGGAGCAGCAGCTTCGACCCCGCCGGGGCGACCTTGCCGTGCAGCGCGACGTCCGCCTTCAGGTGCCGGGCCAGCATCTGGCTGGAGGTGTCGTGCCGCAGGGTCTCCTCCACCCACGGGACCACCACCTCGGTGACCGAGCCCGGCGGGGCGTCGAACACGTCGTGGAGCTGACCGGGGTGCGCACCGAGGTGGTGGAGGGCGTTGCCGAGCAGCTTGGTCGTCGTCTCGTTGCCGGCCACCACCATCAGGAACAGGAAGCCGATGATCTCCTCGTCCGCCAGCCGGTCGCCGTCGATCTCCGCGGCGAGCAGGGCGGAAGTGAGGTCGTCGGTCGGGCGTCGCTTCCGCTCCGCGAGCATGCCCGCGTAGTAGTCGACCAGCACGAGCGCGGCCTCCATCCCGGCCGGTGGCACGTCGCTCAGGCCGTCCTCCCGGTGGACCACGAGGTCGGCGAGGCGTCGTACCTCCGCCCGGTCGGCGACCGGCACGCCCATCATCTGCGAGATGACGTCCATCGGCAGCAGGCCGGCGAGCTGGCCGATCCACTCCAGCTCGTCGCCCTCCGCGAGGGCCTCGTCCAGGTAGGTCTCGGTGAGCCGCTGGATCTCCGGCTCCAGCTCCCGGACACGCCGCGGCGTGAACGCCCGGGAGACCAGCTTGCGAAGGCGGATCTGCCGTGGCGGGTCCATCGCCAGGAAGGACATCACCCGGTGCGCCTCCGGCGACCAGGCGCTCCGGTCGATCGAGACCCCCATCGCGTTGGAGAACACCTCGTCGTCGCGCAGCGCCTTCCCGACGTCCTCGTGCCGAGACAGCACCCACAGGTCGTGGTCGGGGCTGTGGTGCAGCGGGTCCTCGTCGCGCAGCCGGGCGTAGAACGGGTAGGGGTCCTCGTGGAAGGCATAGTCGTAGGGGTCGAAGACCAGCGGCGACTCGTGCGTCCGGGTGGTGGTGCTCATCGGTCGTTGCCCCGCATCACCACGGCCACCACGGGATCGAGCCGGTCGGCCATCTCGGCGTAGGACATCAGCCCCATCCCGGCCTGCAGCAGCGCCCCGGAGAACGCCAGCGTCATCGCCTCGACGAGCGCGGGGTCGGGGTCACCACCCAGGGCGGCCTCGAAGCGGGACACGAACCCGGAGCCGATGCGCAACCGCAACCGCTCCACGTCCGGATCGTTGCCGAGCAGCGCGGGGGTCACGGCAGCGGCCAGCTCCGGCTCGGCGGCGATGCCCTCGACCAGTCCGCGCACCGCTGCCTGCATCCGGTGGGTGGCCGATCCCCCCGGCGACTCCGCCGCGGGCAGGTGAGCGAGGTGGCGCCAGAAGAGCTCGGCGAACAGGTGGTTCTTCGACGCCAGGTAGGTGTACGCGGTGGCCGGCGAGACCCCGGCACGCTGGGCGACCGTGCGGACGGTCATCCCGTCGTGGCCGACCGAGCGCAGCTCGTCGAGCCCGGCAGCGAGCAGGCGCTCGACGGTCTCCTGCTGGCGGGCGTTGAGCTCGCGCCGTGGCAGGTCGGACACTTGACTGGACACCTGTCCAACATAGAGGCTGACGGCGTGCCCGCACAAGACCCCGGCGTGTCCTCCCCCTTCCGCTCCCTGGCCCCGGCGCTCCTGCCGCGCCTCATCCCCGAACTGCTGCTCTGCGGCCACCTCATCGACCGCGCCGGGATGCCGCACGCGATCGCGGCGTTCGGCCGCGAGGGCATGGGCCAGGTCGCGATCGAGGAGTGGCGTGCCGCCAGCCCGGTGTACAGCCGACGGACCCTCGCCGCCCTCGGCGTGGCGGAGCGGGACGTGACAGCGATCTTCAAGTGCCTCCAGCACGACATCGGCGCTCCCCCGCAGTTCCTGGACTTCCGGTTCACCGTCCACGACGAGGACGACGGCGAGTTCACGCTCCCCCACTGCGGTGCGCTGCTGGACGTCGAGCCGATGGGCGAGGAGTTCGTGGTCACGATGTGCCACGACATCGAGGACCCGACGTTCGACGCCACCGCGGCAGCGGTGCACCCGCAGGCACGCATCCGGCCGGTGCACCGTCCACCGCGCGTGCCGACCGACCACACGCCGCACTGCCACTGGACCGTGACCATCGACCCCGACCGAGAGGCGCTGCCATGGCCCGAGGAAGCAGCCGACCTCGAATGCAGCCGCGCCGCCCGGCACCCGCTCACCACGGATCCCGGCGGGTCCGGCGCATCCGACTACCGCGGCCCGCTGCGCGACGACATGGACTGGTCCGTGTTCACCCCGGGCCTGCAGGCCAGGATCGCCGAGGAGGTCTGCCTGCAGTGGCACCTCCTCGCGCTCGGCTTCGCCCGGGCCGTCCGGCAGCGCGCCGACGAGGCCGCGGCTCGCGACCTGCTGCGCAGGCAGCTGGTCGGGATCGCCGGGCTGACCTCGGGGCGGCTACGCGACTTCCTCGGGCTGCCGGCCGGGCCGGAGTCGGTGGCCGCCGTACTCTCGGTCCACCCGGTGCTCAACCCCGCCTCCTACAGCGGAGTCTCCGCCGACGGCGACCTGGTCGTGCTCGACCGGAACGCGCCGGCGCAGCAGGATCCGGGCTGGCTGCCGCTGCTCCTCGACGAGGACCTCTCCCCGCTCGACGCTCTCGTCCACGGCGTGGCCCCGACCCTCTCCGTCCGCATCGAGGAGGACGACGCCGACCGACGCGTCCTCCGCGTCGTGGACACCGGCGAGGTCCGTCCCGAGCCCGCCGAGGTGCAGCTGGCCCGGTTCAGCAAGGGCGCCGACTTCGCGTTCGAGGATCGCCGGCTGCTGCCGATCACGCCTGTGTAGGCACCGGTCCGGGCGTCGCCTCGTCGAGGACCTGCTCCAGCCGGGTGGCGAGCGCCCGGGCGCTGGCGTCGACGACCTCCTCCCAGGCGAGAGCCGACTCGTCCGCGGTGTCGGAGACGTGCTTGACCAGGCGCACCGGCACGCCGAACTGGCGGCACGCCCACGTGACGGCGTACCCCTCCATGTCCACGAGCTGCGCCTGCACCGCCAGCCGGTCCCGCAGGACCGGGTCGCTGACGAACACGTCGCCCGTGGCCAGCACGGTCCCGTCCCCCGTCTCCAGCTCGAGCCGCTCCTCGGGGTCGTAGCCGAGCGTGCGGATCACCGCGGCGTTCATGTCGTGGTTGATCACCACTGAGGGCTCGTAGGTGCCGGCGAGACCGGGACGAAGAGCGCCCGCGGTGCCGAGGTTGACCACCTGGGCGACGTCACCCCTCGCCAGCTCACGCGTCACCGCGGTGGCTGCGTGCGTCTTGCCGAGTCCGATCAGGGCCAGGTCGACTCCGGCCGGCACGTACCGTGCCTCCGGAGCCAGCGCCACCACGACCAGGGTGCGCATCACCAGCCGCCCGGCAGTGGTCGGCCCTCCTGGTAGCCGGCGGCCGACTGGACGCCCACCACCGCCCGTTCGGCGAACTCCGCCAGGTCGTGGGCACCCGCGTAGGTGCAGGCGCTCCGCACGCCGGAGCAGATCTCGTCGACGAGGTCCTCGACGCCGGGGCGCTCGGGATCGAGGAACATCCGGGAGGAGGAGATGCCCTCCTCGTAGAGCGACTTCCGAGCGCGCTCGAAGGCGCTGTCGCTCGAGGTCCGGTTGGCCACCGCACGCGCCGAGGCCATCCCGAAGCTCTCCTTGTAGGCACGGCCGTCGGCGTTGCGCTGCAGGTCTCCGGGCGACTCGTAGGTGCCGGCGAACCACGAGCCGATCATCACCTGGGAGGCGCCTGCGGCGAGCGCGAGGGCGACGTCCCGCGGGTGCCGCACTCCCCCGTCCGCCCAGACGTGCTTGCCCAGCTCCCGGGCGGCCTCGACGCACTCGACGACGGCACTGAACTGGGGCCGGCCGACCCCGGTCATCATCCGGGTCGTGCACATCGCACCGGGCCCGACCCCGACCTTGACGATGTCGGCACCCGCCTCGACCAGGTCACACACACCGTCGCGGGCGACCACGTTGCCGGCCACGACCGGCACCTGCGGCGCGACCTTCCGGATGGACCCCAGCGCCTCGACCATCCGCTCCTGGTGCCCGTGAGCGGTGTCGACGACGAGGCAGTCGACGCCCATCGCGAGCAGTCGCTCCGCCTTCCCCGCCACGTCGCCGTTCACCCCGATGGCGGCAGCGATGCGCAGCCGACCGTCGGAGTCGAGCGTCGGCTGGTAGATGGTGGAGCGGAGCGCACCGGTGCGGGTGAGCAGTCCGACGAGGCCGCCGTTGCGGTTCACGACCGGGGCCAGCCGGTGCCGCGACGAGGACAGCGCGTCGAAGGCGTCGCGCGGGGTCACCGCGTCGGGGAGCGTGACCATGTCGGTCGTCATCACCGCACCCACCTGGGTGAACCGGTCCACCCCCAGGCAGTCGGCCTCGGTGATGATCCCGACCGGCTTGCCGTCCTCGACGACGACGGCGGCGAGGTGGGCGCGCTTCGGCAGCAGCGCCAGGGCGTCGCTGACCGTCTCGTGGGGTGCGAGGGTGATCGGCGTCTCGAACACCGGGTGCCGGCCCTTGACCCAGCCGACCACCTCCTCGACCACGTCGAGCGGGATGTCCTGGGGCAGCACGCTGAGGCCACCGCGCCGGGCCATCGTCTCGGCCATCCGGCGCCCCGAGACCGCCGTCATGTTGGCCACGACCAGCGGGATGGTGGTCCCGGTGCCGTCGACGGTGGAGAGGTCCACGTCGTAGCGCGACGCCACCGAGGAGCGCCGCGGCACCATGAAGACATCGTCGTAGGTGAGGTCGTGCGCCGGTGTCAGGCCGTTCAAGAATTGCACGACGTGCGAATCTACCTGTTGTGGAGCAGAAGACATACCGCGCGGCGAGCGCGCCGGGCCGGGTCAACCTCATCGGGGAGCACCTCGACTACAACGGTGGCCGGTGCCTGCCGATCGCGCTGCCGATGCGCACGCTCGCCTTCGTCGGCCTGCGGGAGGCCCCGTCGGTGGTGTGGGAGACCAGGCCCGAGGCGCCCGACGCCGACCCGACGGCCTACGTGCAGGGAGTGCTCGACGCGCTCGGGGTGACCGCGCCGCTGCATGTCGACATCTCCTCCGACGTGCCGATCGGGTCCGGCCTGTCCAGCTCCGCTGCGCTGGAGTGCAGCGTGGCGCTGGCGGCGGACGCACTGCTCGGCCTCGGGCTCTCCCCGACCGATCTCGTCGAGGCCTGCATCCGTGCCGAGACCGAGTACGTCGGGGCACCGACGGGCGGCCTGGACCAGAGCGCCGCCATCTTGTGCCGGCCGGGTCAGGCGCTGCTGCTGGACTTCGCCAGCGGGGAGCGGACGCCGGTCCCGTTCGCCCCCGAGGAGGACGGCGTCGACCTGCTGGTGATCGACACCGGCGCCTCCCACACCCACACCGAGAGCGGGTACGGCGGGCGCCGGACCGAGGCCGAGACGGCCCGTGACCGCCTCGGGCTCGAGCACCTGGCCGAAGCCGACGAGTCAGCGCTCGGCGAACTGCCCGACGAGCTCGCCCGACGGACCCGGCACGTGGTGACCGAGCAGGCCCGGGTGGCCGAGTTCGTGGACGCTGCCGGGCGGCGTGACTGGGCGCGCTGCGGCGCGGTGATGACCGCGTCCCACACGTCGCTGCGCGACGACTACGAGGTCTCCAGCCCGGAGCTCGACGCCGTGGTCGAGCACGCGGTGGCGTCCGGCGCGCTGGGCGCACGCATGACCGGCGGCGGGTTCGGTGGTTCCGCCATCGCCCTGGTCGAGCGCGACCGGGTGGACGCCGTACGGGGGGCGGTCGACCGCGCGTTCGCCGGCGCAGGCTGGGACGCGCCGCGTCACCACGACGGGGTCGCCTCGGCGGGAGCCCACCTGGAGCCGGACCTCCTGCCCGGCAGCTGAGTAGGGGTACTCAGCCGAACTCGGGTGCCCGAGCGGATACCGGGCCCGGCGCCGAGGCGGGATCGTCCTCGGTATGACCGCACAGAACCCCAGCCGCACCACCACCGCCTTCTATGCCCAGGCCGCCATCTCGTTCGGCATCGCCCTGGTCGCCGTCGTCTTCGGGATCCTCTACCTGCCGGTCGACGGCTGGATGCGGGCCTTCCTCGCCCTCGGCTCGCTCTACCTGGTGACCTCGTCGTTCACCCTCGCCAAGTGCGTGCGTGACCAGCAGGAGAACTCGGCGATCTTCAACCGCCTCGACCAGGCCCGCGTGGAGAAGCTGCTCGCGGAGCACGATCCCTTCGCGGCGTAGCCGCGCAGCCGGTGGAGCGCTGCGTAGCCGCGCAGCCGGTGGAGCGCCGCGTAGCCGCGCAGACGCCGAACGGCCCGGGCCCACGGGGGTGGACCGGGCCGTTCGGGTTGTCCGGCGTCAGGGCGTTGCCCGGTGTCGGTCGGCTACTTCAGCTCCGCGGAGGTCAGCCCGAGGACGCGGCGGGCGACGATGAGCTGCTGGATCTGCTGAGTGCCCTCGAAGATGTCGAGGATCTTGGAGTCGCGGGCCCACTTCTCGAGCAGCTCGGCCTCGGAGTAGCCGAACGTGCCGGCCAGCTCGACACACCGCAGTGTGACGTCGGAGCCCATCCGGCCGGCCTTGGCCTTGGCCATCGATGCCTCGGTCGAGTTGGGCTTGCGGTTGTCGGCCATCCACGCGGCCTGCAGCGTGAGCAGGTACGCCGCCTCCCAGTCCGCCTCGAGCTGGAGGAACGTCGCGGCCGCCGCCGACTGGCTCAGCGCGGGGGCGTCGTAGTCGATGACGATCCCCGCGTCGTGCAACAGGTCGCGGGTGAGGTCCAGGGACGCCCGCGCGCAGCCGACGGCCATCGAGGCGACCAGCGGGCGCGTGTTGTCGAAGGTGGCCATCGCGCCGGCGAAGCCCTGCTTGGTGTCGATCTCGGGCGACCCCAGGAGGTCCTCCGCCGGCACCCTGCAGTCGGTGAACGTGATCACCGCGGTGTCGGAGGCGCGGATGCCGAGCTTGTGCTCCAGCCGCTCCACGTTCATCCCGGGCGTGCCCTTCTTCACCACGAAGGACTTGATCGCGGCCCGCCCCAGGGACCTGTCGAGGGTCGCCCACACGACGACGCTGTCGGCCCGCTCCCCGGAGGTGACGAAGATCTTCTCCCCGTTGAGCACGTACTCGTCACCGTCCCTGCGGGCGGTGGTCGAGATGTTGGCCGAGTCCGAGCCGGTGCCGGGCTCGGTGATCGCCATGGCCGCCCAGGTGCCCTTGAACCGCTCGAGCTGCTCGTCGTTGGCGACCGAGGCGATGGCGGAGTTGCCCAGACCCTGGCGCGGCATGCTCAGCAGCAGCCCGACGTCGCCCCAGCACATCTCCATGATGGAGAGCACCGAGGCCAGGTTGGCGCCGTTCCGGTTGCCGGAGTCCTCCGTGCCGCCGGTCTCGTCGCGGCGTACGCCGGAGGCACCTGCACCTCCCGACGCGCCGGACTCCGAGAGCCCGTCGATCATCGCCGCGAGCATGTCGAGCTCCCGCGGGTACTCGTGCTCGGCGGAGTCGTACTTGCGCGAGATCGGTCGCAGCATGTTCATCGCGACCTGGTGGGCCTGGTCGACCAGCGGCCGGATCTTCTTGGGGGTTTCGAGGTTGATCATGGGCAAACTCCGATCGTGGGGGCGTCCGGCTGCGTCATACGAGGACCGCTCCTTCCATCAGGCCGATGGCGCGCAGGTCGCGGTACCACCGCTCCACGGGGTGCTCCTTGACGAAACCGTGGCCACCGAGCAGCTGGACGCCGTCGAGGCCGATCTGCATGCCCTTCTCGGCACACAGCCGGCGCGCCAGGGCGATCTCGCGGGACGCGTCCTTGCCCTGGGCGACGCGACTGGCGGCCTTGTAGGTGACCAGCCGCATGCCCTGCAGCTCGATGGCGATGTTGGCCACCATGAACGCGACCGACTGGCGGTGTGCGACCGGCTCGCCGAAGGCCTGGCGCTCCTTGACGTAGGGCGTCACGTAGTCGAGCACGGCCTGGCCGGTGCCCAGGGCCAGGGCGCACCAGGCGAGCCTGGAGTTGCGGACGCACTCGGCGTAGGTGTCGGCGTCGCCCAGCAGGCCGATCGGCTCGACGCGGACGTCCTCCAGCACCAGCTTGCTCAGCGACGCGGCCCGCACGCCCATGGAGGGGTCGGACTCGATGGTGACGCCCTCGCTCCTGGACTCGACGAGGAACAGCTGCGGACTCCCGTCCAGCTCCGCCCCGACGATGAAGAGCTCGGCGTCGGAGCCGCGCACGACTGCCGACTTGGTGCCGTTCAGCAGGTATCCGGTGCCGTCCTTGACCGCCGCGGTGGCCGGCTGGAGCGGGTCGAACAAGGGCGTCGGCTCGGCCAGCGCGAGTGCCGCGGCCGGGACGTCGGCGTCGTCGGCGAACGCCGGGAGGTAGGTGGACTGCTGCTCGTCGGTGCCCCACAGGGACAGCGCCGTCGCCACCGCACCCGGCGCGATCGCGGCCACGGCGAGACCGAGGTCGCCGTGGGCGAGCGCCTCGTGGACCAGCACACCGGCCACGGCCGAGCGCTCGCTCGCGATGCCGCCGAGGTGTTCGGAGACGCCGAGGATCGGCAGCCCGATCTCCAGCGACGCCTTGAGCAGGTCCTCGGGCGCCGCACACGCTGCGTCGGCGTCGGCGGCAGCGGGCCGGAGCATCTCCGCGGCGTACTCGCGGACCACGTCGACGAGCATCTGCTCGTCCTCGCTGGGGGTGAGGTCGAACAGGCCCGTGCTCGGCGCGACAGGCACCCGCTTGCCGGCGCCCTGCCTGCCGGTGCGCGCGAAGGTGCGCCCGGCTGCGCCGGCGGTGCGGAAGCCGGCGCTGGTGACCCGGTAGACGCCGCGCTCGGTGGTCCGGCGCAGGCCGAGGCGGTCGATGACGTCGCTCTGGGCGAGCCGGTTCAGCGCGGCGACGGCGAGCCCGATGGGGTCACGTGTCTCGTCGTCGGAGAGGCCGTGTCGGCCGCCGGCGCGCAGCAGGCTCCAGGGCAGCCGCTGCAGCGCGCTCTTCTCGGTGTTCGAAGGCATGCCGCCAATGTAACTGGGAGTTGCACATCTATCTACACCGTGCCCGCGTGTCGGTCGTCACGCGCCTGCTGTCTAGGATCTGCGCATGGTTTCGGGCATGGCAGGCGAGCTTCCGGGCAGCGGCACGATCCGCCCGATCACCCGGTGGGGCGCCGAGGTGATGCACCGCCCCGCACACCCGGTGACCGACTACGGCGACGAGCTGCGCTCCCTGGTGGCCGACATGGTGGCGACCATGTATGCCGCCGAGGGGGTCGGCCTGGCGGCCTGCCAGATCGGCGTCGACCTCGCCGTGTTCGTCTACGACTGCCCCGACGACAGCGGTGACCGGCACGTCGGGGTGGTCTGCAACCCCGTGGTCGAGGTGCCCGAGGGCAAGGACCGGGCGCTCGACGACGGCGAGGAGGGCTGCCTGTCCTATCCCGGGGCCTTCGTCGAGTGCGCCCGCCCCGACTTCGCCCGGGTCACCGGCCAGGGACTCGACGGCGCCGACGTCGCCTACGAGGGTGACGGGCTCCTCGCCCGCTGCCTCCAGCACGAGACCGACCACACCCGCGGCATGGTCTTCGGCGACCGCCTCTCCACCCGCCTGCGCAAGAAGCTCCGCAAGCAGATGGAGAAGGAGGCCGAGTCCTACCCCGACGACTGGCCCGTCGGCGAGGATCCGACGCCCCGGCACGAGCGCTGAACCCGGCCCCCCCTGCCTGCAGAATCACAACCCAGGTTGTGAATCTGGGACTGGCCGAATGTTGCAACGTACGGCCAGTGACAGTTTCGTTCGGCCAGTACGGCGCACGGCGGGCGGCCGCGAGCACAGCCGAAGGCGTCACCTTCGGGCAGCGACGTAGCAGGCCACCGCCGACGCCGCGGCGACATTCAGCGAGTCGATCCCGGGCGCCATCGGGATGATCGCGCGACGGTCGGCGGCCTGCTCCCAGTGCGGCGAGAGCCCGTGGCCCTCCGAGCCGAGCACGAGGGCCAGCCGGTCGACCCCCGTGACGGCATCCTCGATGGGCACGGCATCCGGGGCAAGGGTCAACGCCACGGTGGTGAAGCCGCGCTCGGACAGCGCGGCGAGCGCGTCGTACCAGTCGGGAAGTCGCGTCCATGGAGTCGTGAACACCGCACCCATGCCCACCTTGATGGCGCGGCGGTAGAGCGGGTCGGCGCAGCGAGGCGCCAGCAGGGCCGCGTCGAACCCGAGCGCCGCGCCGGACCGGAAGATCGCGCCGACGTTGGTGTGATCCACGATGTCCTCGAGCACCAGCACGGACCGGGCACCGGCGACCACCTCGTCGAGGGGGGCCAGCGGGCGGCGGTGCAGCGACGCCAGGGCGCCCCGGTGGACGTGGAACCCGGTCACCTCCTCGGCCAGCTGCTCGCTGACGACGTACACCGGGGCACCCGAACGGCCGAGGACGTCCGCGAGGCCGTCGAGCCAGCGCGGCGCCATCAGGAACGAGCGTGGAGCGAACCCCGCCTCCACCGCGCGGCGCACCACCTTCTCGCCCTCGGCGAGGAACAGCCCGTGCTCGGCCTCGATCGACCGGCGCAGCTGGACGTCGCGAAGGTCCCGGTAGTCCCCGAGCCGGGGGTCGGCTGGGTCGGTGACCTCGACCAGGTCCGGCGCGGCGCTCACCGGCGAAACGCTAGCCGACCGGAGAGGAGTACCGCTCCGGGTGGGCCACGGCGACGACCTCGCCCACGACGATGATCGCGGGGGGCCGCACGTCGGCCTCCGCCAGGTCCGCCGCCAGGGACCGGAGCGTGGTGAGCACCGTCCGCTCCCCCGGCATCGAGCCCTCGCACACCACCGCCACCGGCGTGCCGGGCGACCGACCGGCGGCCACCATGCTGTCGGCGATCGCCGGCGCGTTCTGCACCGCCATCATGAGCAGCACGGTGCCCCGCATCCGGCCCAGTGCCGACCAGTCGACCAGGGAGTCCGGGTGGCCCGGCGGCAGGTGTCCGGACACCACGGTGAACTCGTGGGTGATGCCGCGATGGGTCACGGGGATCCCGGCCAGCGCCGGCACGGCGATCGGGCTGGACAGGCCCGGGATGACGGTGACCGGCACACCGGCCGCACGGCACGCGAGGACCTCCTCGTGCCCGCGCCCGAACACGAAGCTGTCCCCGCCCTTGAAGCGCGCGACCCGTTGTCCGGACAGGGCCCGCTCGACGATGATCCGGTTGATCTCCTCCTGCTGCGCGGAGCGGCCTCGCGGCAGCTTGGCGACGTCGACCAGCTCGGTGTCCGCGCTCAGCATGCCGAGGATCTCCCGCGGGGCCAGCCGGTCCGCCACCACCACGTCCGCCTCGAGCAGGGCCTGGTAGCCGGCGACCGAGATCAGGCCCGGATCCCCCGGACCGCCACCGACCAGGACGACGCCGGGCGCCCGCTCCGCCCGTCGGGAGCGGATCCGTCCGCTCCGCAGGCCGTCGACGATGTCGTCGCGGACCCCGGCGGTACGGCGCGGGTCCCGGCCGGTCTCGGTCTCGCTGAGGACGCCGACGCGCAGACCGTCGTGGTGGCCGACCGCGGGCGTCCACGCGGTCGCCGCTCCGGCGTCGTCGGCCCGCACGCAGAACGTGTGCCGCGCCTCGGCGGCAGCGGAGACGTGCTCGTTCACCTCCGCCGTGGCGGTCGCCGCCATCACGTACCAGGCCCCGTCGAGGTCCGCGTCGCGGAACTCGCGACGGAACCAGATGAGCTCGCGTGACTTGGCCAGTCCCTCGACGGCAGGCGTGGCGTCGGGTGCCACCACCGTCACGTCGGCTCCCGCGGCGATCAGGGCAGGGATCCGGCGCTGGGCGACGCTCCCGCCGCCGACGACCACCACCTTGCGCCCGGCCAGCCGCAGGCCGGCGAGATAGGGAGGAAACGCTGCATCGCTCACCTCCTCATTCTCGCGGCTCGGCGCGAGCACGAGGTTCCCGGCGACCACGGAGCGGACTAGGTTGGCGGCATGAGCATCGATCGTCCCGTCCATCCCGACCCCTACGAGCTCCTCCCGCAGGCGCCGTCGTTCACCGTGACCAGCGACGACGTCTCGGACGGACAGCCGCTCAAGGACGACCAGGTGGCAGAGAAGGGCAACACCTCTCCGCAGCTGTCCTGGACCGGCGCCCCGCAAGGCACCAGGAGCTACACCATCACCTGCTTCGACCCCGACGCGCCGACGCCGTGCGGCTTCTGGCACTGGTCGCTGGTCGACGTTCCCGCCGACGTGACCTCGCTCGACGCCGGCGCCGGCGCCGAGGGCGGCGCCGGCATCCCCGAGGGCTCCTTCATGCTGCGCAACGACGGTGGCGGCCACGCCTTCATGGGTGCCGCCCCGCCGCCGGGCGACCAGGTCCACCGCTACTACTTCGTCGTGCACGCGGTGACCGAGGACACGCTCGGGATCGACGAGGACGCCTCCAACGCCGTGATGAGCTTCAACCTCGCGTTCAAGACCGCGGGGCGGGCCATCGTCGTCGGCACCTACCAGCACTGACCGGCCAGGGCTTGGAGTTCACCGCCGACGTCCTCGGGCCACCCTACGAGCAGGTCACGCTGCAGCTCCCTCCCGACGAGGAGGGCGAGGTCGTCGCCACGCTGGTCCGTCGGCTCGCGGACCCTCAGGCTTCGGCGCGACCACGCAAGGCCGTGCTCCACCTGCACGGGTTCGCCGACTACTTCTTCCAGACGGTCGCTGCGGACTTCTGGTGTGCGCGTGGCTACGACTTCTACGCCCTGGACCTGCGCAAGTACGGACGCTCCCTGCGCGCCCACCACACCGCCAACTTCGTCACCGACCTCGCGACGTACTACGCCGAGCTGGACCTCGCCCATGCAGAGATCGCACGCGAGCACGACCACCTCGTGGTGTCGGCACACTCGACGGGTGGACTGCTCGCGCCGCTCTGGCTGCACGACCGTGGGCACGCCGTGCAGGGGGTCTTCCTCAACGCGCCGTGGATCGACATGCACGGCGACGCCTTCACCCGGCTGCTGGCGATGCCGGCGATCCATCGCATCGGGGCCCGCCGACCACACCGGCTGGTGCCGCGCAACGTGACCGGTGTCTACGCACG
>DASTFI010000020.1:0-3889 GCA_035708765.1 Marmoricola sp. | reverse complement strand
CGCCTACGGCACGATGGCGCAGGTCCGGTTCGCCGGGGACACCGCCTTCCTCTCGCGGTACGGCGACCGGTGGCTGGTGGTCGCGGCGGGGTGCACGCCGCCTCCGCGCCGGACGGCCGTCTACGACTGCCAGATCTCGGGAGGCTGACATGCGGCCGATGTTCTCGATCTATCTGTTCCTGATCTGCGCCGGGCTGGTCTTCTTCCTCGTCATGGCCGTGCGCCACACCTGAGGAGTCCTGATGCGTCGCGTCAAGCAGTCCACCCTGAGCATCTGCTTCCTGGTCCTGTTCCTGCTCACCCTGTTCGGCATGGCATTGGCCGGCTGGTCGCAGTTCAACAACGAGCAGGCGGCCGGGGGCGCGGCCATGATCAGCTTCGGCCGCTACCTCACCTCCGCCGACTTCGCCGCGGACGTCGCGGAGAACTGGCAGAGCGAGTACCTCCAGTTCCTGCTGTACATCGTGGCCACGATCTGGTTCGTCCAGAAGGGCTCCCCGGAGTCCAGCGCCCTGGACGAGACCGGGCTGGAGTCGGACGAGCAGCAGAAGGTCGGCGCCCACGCCCAGCCGGACTCCCCCGCCTGGGCGCGCGCCGGCGGTTGGCGCACGGCGATCTACTCGTGGTCGCTCTCGCTCACCATGGGCGCCATCTTCCTGGCCTCGTGGTTCGTCCAGTCGCTCGCCGGCTGGGCGTCGTACAACGAGACCCGGCTGGGCCGGCTGCAGGATCCGCTCACGTGGGGCGCCTACGTGCTCAACGCCGACTTCTGGTCACGCACGCTGCAGAACTGGCAGTCGGAGTTCCTCGCCGTCGGCTCGATGGCCGTGCTGGCCATCTACCTCCGGCAGCGCGGGTCGTCGCAGAGCAAGCCCGTCGGGGAACCGCACGCGTCCACGGGCGTTTCGGGCTGACGCGGGCGGTACGACGCCCGTGCGGTCGGCGCTCAGCCCCGGCGGCGGATGACGACCAGGGCGACGTCGTCCTCGCGGGCCTGGTCACCGACCAGCTCGGACATGATGTTGGCGCAGACCGTCTCGGCCGACCCCCGGTCGCGCGCCAGGGTCGCACACAGCGTGTCGAGCGAGGCGCGCATGCCGTCGCCGCGGCGCTCGATGAGGCCGTCGGTGTAGAGGCAGAGCATCCCGCCGGCCACGAGCTCGAGCACGACGTTGCTCCGCGACGCCTGGGGTTCGACACCGAGCAGCAGGTCTTCGGGGAGCTCGACGAGCCGGGCACCCTGTTCCGGCCCGGTGAGCACCGGCGCGACGTGGCCCGCGGCCGCGAGCGTCACCGTGCTGCTGCCGGGCACCTGGATCGCGTAGATGGCGGTGGCGAGCACGCCGGGCTCGAAGTGCTGGAGATACTCGTCGAGCTCCCGCAGCACCGTGGCAGGGTCCGGGCCACGCATCGCGTAGGCACGCAAGGCCGCGCGGATGCGGCCCATGACCGTCGCGGCCCGCAGTCCGTGCCCCATGACGTCGCCGATGGTGATGCCGAGCCGACCGTCGGGCAGGTCGAACACGTCGTACCAGTCGCCGCCGACCCCACTGCGGCTGCCCGGCACGTAGCGCGCCGCGAGCTCGAGGCCGACGGCCTGGGGCAGCTTCCCCGGCGCCAGGCTCCGCTGCAGCGCGGCCGCGGCGGCCACGTCCGTGCGGGCGTTCTCCATGCGTACCTCGGCCGCGACCCGATCTGCCACCCGCTGCAGCAGCTCCGCGTCCTCCTCGACGAAGAAGCGCTTGCGCAGGGTGCCGACGTGCAGCACTCCGAGCACGCGGTCGTCCTCGTCCAGGAGCGGGACCCCGAGCATCGACTGGATGCCCTTGTAGAGCAGCACCGGGTTGACCACGGTCGTCGGGGTGACCTCGGCGATGGCGACCGGTCGGCGCTCGGCCGCGACCTTGCCGG
Source organism: Marmoricola sp. (assembly GCA_035708765.1). Classification (GTDB taxonomy): domain Bacteria; phylum Actinomycetota; class Actinomycetes; order Propionibacteriales; family Nocardioidaceae; genus Marmoricola. The sequence continues at coordinate 1,978 of DASTFI010000020.1, read as the reverse complement.
CGAAGCCGCGCCCGATGGGCACCCGGGAGCCCTGCCGCACTTCTTCCTCGATGCCGCAGGCCGCGGTGGCGACGAGGAACTCACCGGTCTCGTCGGTGAGCAGCACCGCCGCGGTGTCGGTCTCCAGCAGCTCGCGGGTCCGGACGAGCAGCTCGGTCAGCAGCTCCTCGAGGCCCAGCTTGGACAGGGCGAGGTCGGTCAGCTGCTCGAGCTGGTGCAGCCGTCGCCGGTAGGGGTCGTCCCCGTGGTCGCGGGGTCCTGCAGCATCACTGGTCACGGCACCTGCCTGGGTCCGCTGGAACTACGCCGGTGGCTCGACGTAGCAGGTGGAAACCGGCCGCGAGAACCGCTGCCGGGACGGACGCTACCAATCTTCGGGACCGTGCGTGCAGTCAACCCGCTCCTCCGTACAGAGACGCCCACTCGGCGTACGGACAAGCGGCCGACGCCCCAGTACTCTCACCACCATGGCCGGCGCCGGTCAGGGCACGCACCTCGTCCTGGCTCACGCCGCCCGGCCACGCACGGGTGCGGTCCCGCGCTGTCGACTGTTCTCGCAGACAACCAGGAGTGACCGCGTGTCCACTGACCGAACCGCCCTGCGCGCCGCCGTGCTCGTCGTCGGAGTGCTGGTCGCAGGCTGGATCGGGCTGGTCCTCGGCGCCGGACCGGCGGCCGCGCACGCCAGCCTGGTCTCCAGCAGTCCGGCGCAGGGTGAGGTCGTCGCCACAGCGCCCGAGCGGGCGACGTTCACCTTCGACGACCCGGTCCAGCTGCCAGCTGGCGGCGTGCAGGTCTTCGATGCCCACGGCAAGGCCCTCGAGTCCGCTGCGCGGACGCGCGGCGGGTTGCTCATCGTCGAGCTGCCCGACGAGATGAGCGACGGGACCTACGTGGTGACCTGGCGGGTCGTCTCGGACGACGGCCATCCGCTGGCCGGCACCCTCACCTTCTCCGTCGGCCACCCGAGCCCGCTCGCCACCAGCACTGCTGGAGCACCGGCGCAGGCCCCGACGAGTGTCACCGTCATCGTCGCGGTGCTGCAGGCGCTGCGCTACCTCGGCACCTTCGCGGCCCTGGGCCTGGCGTTCTTCGCCGCTGTGCTGCTGCCCGCTGCGGGAGGGCAGGCCAGCGACGTGCGCCAACGGTTGCGCCGCCCCCTGACGGCCGGGGCGGTGCTGGCGGCGGTCGGTGCAGTGCTGCTGCTGCCGGTGACGGCGCTCGACCAGCAGGGCCGTGGTTGGGACGCGCTGCTCCTCCGTGCGACGTTGCTCGATCCGCTGGGTCGGGTCGACGGCGCCGCCGCCGGCCTGCTCGTCCTCGGACTTGCTGCGCTGGTCATGGCCACCCGTCGAGGCCTCTGGTCGCTCGCGCTGGTCGGGGGCGGGCTGGCGGTGATCTCCTTCGCCCTGGTCGGGCACACCCGCAGCGCCCAGCCCACCGCCCTGGTGGTCGCTGCCGACCTCGCCCACGTGGCAGCAGGGTCGGTGTGGTTCGGCGGGCTGATCGGGCTCGTCGTGGCGCTGCGGCGCCTCTCTGGACACCCCGCGCTCGCGGCCGGCCTGCTGAGCAGGTTCTCCACCGCCGCGGCCTGGTTCCTCGGGACCGTGGTCGTCGCCGGCACCGTCTTGTCCTGGCGAATCCTGCAGTCGTGGTCCGCCTTCGTCGACACGTCGTTCGGACGCACCCTGCTGGTCAAGCTCGGCATCTTCCTCCTGGTCGTCGTCACGGCGGCCATCAACCGCTACAAGCTGCTGCCGGCTCTCGTCGAGGCGCGTGGTGGCACAGCAGAGCGGCACGCGGCGCAACAGGTCCGACGAGTGATCCGCGTCGAGGCGGTCCTGCTGGTGGGCGTCCTCGCCGCCACCGGCGTACTCGTCGACCGGAGCCCCGAGCCGACCGCCACCTCGGCGTCCTCGCGGGGCTCCTGAACGACGCGCTGAGGGACAGCGCTGACGGGACCAGGTCCACCCGGGTG
>DASTFI010000019.1:0-21834 GCA_035708765.1 Marmoricola sp. | reverse complement strand
ATCAGCGTCGCGCTCATGCTGCTCGTCTCGTTCGTGGTGATCGGCGTCGCGCCGCGGACCCTGGGCCGTCAGCACCGCGAGCGCATCGCGGTGGCGAGCGCACCGGTGATCATCGCCCTCGCGCGGATCCTCGGTCCGGTCCCGAAGGGCCTGATCGTGCTGGGCAACGCGCTCACTCCGGGTCGCGGCTTCTCCGAGGGCCCGTTCACCTCCGAGGTCGAGCTCCGCGAGCTCGTCGACCTCGCCGCGGAGTCGAGCCTGATCGAGTCCGAGGAGAGCGCGATGATCCACTCGGTCTTCGAGCTCGGCGACACCCTCGTGCGCGAGGTGATGGTGCCGCGCACCGACGTGGTCTACATCGAACGGCACAAGACGCTGCGGCAGACGATGTCGCTGTTCCTGCGCACCGGCTACTCGCGGCTTCCGGTGGTCGGCGAGGACCTCGACGACATCATCGGGTTCGCCTACCTCAAGGACGTGGCGCGGCGCACCTACGACCGCCACGACGCAGAACGCACCGAGCACGTCGAGTCGGTGATGCGACCGGTGCTGCACGTCCCCGACTCCAAGCCGGTCGACGACCTGCTCCGCGAGATGCAGGCCCTGCGTCGGCACATCGCGATCGTGGTCGACGAGTACGGCGGCACCGCCGGCCTGGTCACCATCGAGGACATCCTCGAGGAGATCGTCGGCGAGATCACCGACGAGTACGACGCCGACGAGCGTCCTTTCGAGGAGCTCCCGGACGGGTCGATCCGGGTCTCCTCGCGCTACCCGGTCGACGACCTCGACGAGCTGGTCGGGGTGGCGATCGAGGACGACGAGGTCGACTCCGTCGGCGGCCTGATGGCCAAGCATCTCGGCAAGGTCCCGATCCCCGGCTCCATCGTGGAGGTCGGCGGACTGGTGTTCCGAGCCGAGGAGGCCAAGGGCCGGCGCAAGCAGATCGGCACCGTGCTGATCATGCCGGTCCCGGTCATCGAACGGGAGCGGATGCCGGCGCCACCGACCGCCTCGGCCTAGGAGACCCCGGGAGACACGGCCGGGCCCTCACCCCGAGAACGCCGCGAAGGGCGCGGCTGCTCCGTAGATCTTGTAGAGCGCGAACGGTCCCGCCTGGAACGTGCTGCACCGGTCGCTGAAGAGCGCCGCCGCCCTGCTGTCGGACAACCCTGCGCCGTACCCGAGGTTTCCCGGACCGTCGATGGCGCCGGTGGCGAAGTGCCGGATCCGCTGCACCATGCCGAGGCGGTGCGCCGCGTCGGCCCTGCGCCACCAGCTGCAGGTGAAGCTGCTCAGCCGGCCCTGGGTGGCGACCGGCTCGACCAGGGCGAGGGGCGACAACGCGTCGCTGACCGTGTTCACGAGGAAGCCGACCGACAGGGTCAGCCAGTCGGTGTACGGCGAGCACAGCCGGTGGGCGAGCCCCTGGGAGCAGATGGAGGCGAACTCCGCGGTCTGCTCCTGACCCGGCGCGAGCGTGCTCGGGCTGCTGCCGGGCCGCGGCGGTGTGTTCGACCAGCTGCACAGCGTCGAGTTGCCGGCCGGGTAGCCCGAGACGGTGAAGCCGGCGAAGCATGCGACCAGCTCGGCCTCGTTGACGGGGGCACCCGTGCCGATGCTCGTGGAGGGGTCGGTGCCGCCAGCGCAGTCGGGCAGGGATGCGGGGGAGGAGGTGACCTCCTTGCCGGCGGCGGCGCTGTTGCCCCACCAGCAGTTGCCGGTGTTGCCGGGGAACGAGTCCCACCAGAAGTCCACCCCGTTGGGCCGGACCGTGCCGGCGTGGGTGACTCCCATGGTGTTGTGGTGGAAGTGGTTGTCGAAGGACGTGGACACCGTGGTGGGGCTGCAGCCCGGGACCGGGGTGTCGCTGCCGACGGGGGCGGGCCCGCAGACGGTCGCGTCCGGGACGGCGAACAGCATTACCGCGCGACGCCAGTTGTCCCAGAACCAGTTGTTCCGCACGGTGTTGTGATTGCCGCCGGCCAGCCACAGGCCGGTGCCGACGGGGGCGGCGATGAACGGCGCCACGTCACTGTCGGCGGTGTAGGGGTTGAAGTTGTTGCCGTAGAAGTTGTTCTTCTCGACCACGTTGCCGTGCTGCGGGAACCCGGGGTGGCCGGGTGCGGTGAACACGTCGGTGGTGTAGCCGAGGGCGTTGTCGTAGAAGTTGTTGTGCGTCACCAGGGTCCCGTGGCTGTCGGTGCCGGAGAAGCCGCCGGTGTTGTGGTGGCTGTCGCAGTAGCGGATCACCTGGCTGTAGCGCCACGTCGGGTAGAACGGCTTGTAGCGGTGGTCGGTGCTGTCGGCGCCGGAACCCGGGTAGAGGCCGGAGTCGCCGTTGCCGGCCGCTTCACAGTTCTGGATGACGCCGTGGTCCTCGACGAAGGTGAGTACGCCGTAGCCGCCGGCGTAGAACGCCTTGAACCGGTCGAGCAGGTAGCCGTCCGTCTCGAGCATGTAGATGTCGTGCTCGCGGGCATGCCGCACCGTCACGTTGCGCAGCACGAACCCGTCCGCCCGGTCGACGAAGATGCCGACGTCCTTCTTGTTGCCCACGGCGGACGGTCCGCCGTTGCCGGCTGAGGCGTCGCCCGCCTCGATGACCACGTCGTCGGCGCCGACCCCGGAGCCCTCGAGCTGCAGGTTGCAGCGGATGCAGGGACCGACGTTGGGGATTCCGTGCCGGTTGTCGCGTGGCGGGGACGGCGGGGGTGCGGTGTCCGCTCCACGGCCGATCACGGCGATGAGGTTGGCGTCGTTGGGGCAGTGCAGCTGGTAGTCGTGGCTCAGCGCCCCCGGGTCGCCGCTGTCGGCCGGGATCTCGTACTGGTCGCACGCGGGGTCGTGGGTGGGCCGGCTGCGCGCGGTCGGCTCGGTGTAGAGGCCCGGCATGACCACGACCCGGTCGTTGTTGTGCGACGCGGTCACGGCGGTCTGGATCTGGTGGTAGCGACACCGCTTGAAGAGCTCTCCGTTGACCCGGAGCAGCATCGCCGCGCGCGCCTTGCCCAGCGACGCGTGCACCGTCGGCCGGATGAAGTAGCCATGCTTGCGGGCGTCGGCCACCGACGCCTGGAGCCGGGCCAGCGAGTCACGCCGGCACACCACCCGGGTCCGTCCTGGCGGAGCGGTCTCCAGGGCCGACTCGAGCGAACGGGCGACCGGCACCTTGCCGCCTGCACAGGGCGAGACGGAGCAGTCCGGGCGGGGGTCGGGCCAGTACGACGGGCGCTCGACGTGCGCCACCGCGACCTGCGGCAGCAGCACGACCACCAGGGAAGCCAGCACGACCGTGACCAGAGCAGCCAGGTTCACTCGGACGGTTCGGGGGTTGCTCATCGGCACCTCATCGAGAGTGGAACAGGTTCTCTCCCCGAGGATGCAACGACGCTCTCCTAGGATTGGCTACGTGGCTGCCGCAGACTCCTCCCCCCTGACCTCCTCCGAGGACGCCAAGCTCCTGGTGCTCGCCCGCGCCACCCGCGCCCGCACGGGCGCCCCCGCCGGTGCGGCCCTGCGCGACCGGGACGGGCGCACCTATGCCGCCGCGGCGGTCGACCTGCCGTCCCTGCGCCTGTCGGCGGTCGGCGGCTGCGTGGCGATGGCCGTCTCGAGCGGGTCCACCGGCGCCGAGGCGGTCGTCGTCCTCGCCGACGAGCTCGACCGGAACGACCTGGACATCGTGCGCGACTTCGCCGGCCCCGGGGTCCCGGTGCACCTCGCCTCGGTCGCGGGCACGGTCACCTCGACCAGCCTGACCTGACCCAGCCTGACCTGACCCAGCCTGAGCCGACCTGCCCTGACCCCACCTGCCCTGCGGCGCCGTCCTCGCTATGGTTGAGACGTGTCGTTGCGTGGGAGCAAACAATATCGAGAGGCCGTGGACCGGCTCCGGTCCTCGTACGCCGCGGTCCCCCCGGACCGCACCGTCCGCCTCGCGAAGACGACGACCAACCTCTTCCGGGCGCGCGACCGGCACGCCGGAGGCCTGGACGTCTCCGGACTGGACGGCGTGATCAGCATCGACCCGGCGGGGCGCACCGCTGACGTGCAAGGCATGTGCACCTACGAGGACCTGGTCGCCGAGACGCTGCCGCACGGCCTCATCCCGTTGGTCGTGCCGCAGCTGCGGACCATCACCCTGGGTGGCGCGGTCACCGGTCTCGGCATCGAGGCGACGTCGTTCCGCAACGGGCTGCCGCACGAGTCCGTGCTGGAGATGGACGTGCTCACCGGCGCCGGCGAGGTGGTCACCTGCTCCCGCAGCGAGCACGCCGACCTGTTCTCGACCTTCCCCAACTCCTACGGCTCGCTGGGCTATGCGACCCGGTTGCGGATCGAGCTGGAGGCGGTGCCGCCGTTCGTCGCGCTGCGGCACGTGCGCTTCCACGAGGCCGACAAGCTGGCCGCCGCCATCGAGCAGGTCACCGAGTCGAGGGCGTGGGACGGGCAACGGGTCGACGGGCTCGACGGGGTCGCCTTCGCTCCGGGGGAGTACTACCTGACCCTGGCCACCTGGACCGACCAGCCGGGCACGGCGTCGACCTCCGACTACACCGGCCAGGACGTCTACTTCCGGTCCATCCAGCAGCGCGGCGGTCAGTCGGAGGGCCGGGACGTGCTGACGATGCACGACTACCTGTGGCGGTGGGACACCGACTGGTTCTGGTGCTCGGGCGCCTTCGGGGCGCAGCACCCGGTGGTCCGGCGGGTCTGGCCGGCACGGTGGCGCCGGTCGGACGTCTACATGTCGTTGCTCCGGCTCGACCGCCGCTTCGGCATCGCCGACCGGCTCGACCGGCGCGCCGGCCGGCCGCAGCGCGAGCGGGTGATCCAGGACGTCGAGGTCCCGGTGGACCGGCTCCCCGAGTTCCTGGACTGGTTCGACGCGGAGATCGGGATGCGGCCGGTGTGGCTGTGCCCGCTGCGGCTGCGCGGTGCCGCCCGCTGGCCGTCGTACCCCCTGGAGCCCGGCACCACCTACGTCAACGTCGGCTTCTGGGGCACCGTGCACGTCGGCCCCGAGGCACCGAACGCCCCGCGCAACCGCGCGATCGAGGCGAAGGTTCACGAGCTGGACGGGCACAAGTCGCTCTACTCCGACGCGTTCTACGACCCCGAGACGTTCGCCGCCCTCTACGACGGTGAGAACCTTGCCCGGGTGAAGGCCGCCTACGACCCAGGTGGCCGGTTCCCGAGCCTCTACGACAAGGCGGTGACCCGAGGATGACCACGCTCGCTCCCTCAACGCTCCCGATCGCGGATGCCTTCGACCAGCTGCTCGACGGCGAGCTGCCGTTCCGGTTCACGGCGTACGACGGCAGCAGCGCCGGGCCGCCCGACGCCAGGTTCGGCCTGGACCTGCTCAACGAGCGCGGCCTGTCCTACCTGCTGACGGCTCCCGGCGACCTCGGCCTGGCCCGCGCCTACGTCGCCGGTGACCTCGAGCTCGTCGGTGCGCACCCGGGTGACCCCTACGAGGCCCTGATGGCGATCAAGGGCAGCAAGGCCGGCCTGAAGTTCCGCCGGCCGACCCCCAGCGAGCTGGTGCTCATCCTGCGCTCCCTCGGGCTCGGCCATCTCAAGCCACCGCCCCCGCCGCCGCAGGAGCACCTGCCGCGGTGGCGCCGGTTCATCGAGGGCCTGCGGCACTCCCAACACCGTGACGCCGAGGTGATCCACCACCATTACGACGTCTCCAACCGGTTCTACGAGATGGTGCTCGGTCCCTCGATGACCTACACCTGCGCCTGCTTCCCGACCGAGGACGCGACCCTCGAGGAGGCGCAGGCGTTCAAGTACGACCTGGTCTGCCGCAAGCTCGACCTGCAGCCCGGTCAGCGGCTCCTCGACGTCGGCTGCGGCTGGGGCGGCATGGTGCGGCACGCCGTGCGGCACTACGGCGTCACCGCGCTGGGCGTGACCCTGTCCGAGCAGCAGGCCCAGTGGGGTGAGCAGCGCATCAAGCAGGAAGGCCTCGACGACCGCGCCGAGGTGCGCTTCCTCGACTATCGCGACGTCACCGAGGGCGGCTTCGACGCGATCAGCTCGATCGGCCTGACCGAGCACATCGGGGTCGCCAACTATCCGGCGTACTTCTCGTTCCTGCGCGACAAGCTGAAGCCGCAGGGCCGGCTGCTCAACCACTGCATCACCCGGCCGGACAACCGCAAGACCCACACCGGCGCGTTCATCGACCGCTACGTCTTCCCCGACGGCGAGCTGACCGGCTCGGGCCGGATCATCACCGAGATCCAGGACAACGGGCTGGAGGTGCACCACGAGGAGAACCTGCGGATGCACTACGCCAGGACGCTGGCCGGCTGGAACGCCAACCTCGTCGCCAACTGGGACGAGTGCGTCGCCGAGGTCGGCGAGGGCACGGCGCGGGTGTGGGGCCTCTACATGGCCGGCTCGAGGATGGGCTTCGAGATCGACGAGATCCAGCTGCACCAGGTGCTCGCCGGGAAGACCGACGACCGCGGCGCCAGCGGCTTCCCGCTCCGGCCGACCTGGCTCTCCTGACGCCTCGGTAGCCTTGGCCCGGTGAGCACCAGGCCGGACACGTTCAGTGCAGACGTCGTACGACGCGAGCAGCTGTCGCCGCACCTGGTCCGGCTGGTGCTCGCCGGACCCGGCCTGGCCTCGTTCGAGAGCACCGGCGTGCCCGACGAGTGGGTCGGCCTGGTGGTGCCGGGCCAGTTCCAGTCGCGCTACTACACGGTCCGCGAGTGGGACGGGCGCGGGCTGGTCCTCGACGTCGTCGTGCACGAGCAGGGCCTGGTCACCGAGTGGACGCAGACGGACTGCGTCGGCGACACCGTCACGATCACCGCTCCCAAGGGATCCTTCGCGCTCCCCGCGGACGCCCGGTGGGTCGTGCTGGTCGGTGACCTCACCGCGCTGCCGGCGATCGCGCGCATCCGCGAGAGCCTCGACCGCAGCATCGACGTGCACTCGTGGGTGGAGAGCCCGGACGGACCGCTGGCCGACTATCTCCCCGACTCGGCGTGGCTGGCCCCACCCGGTCCGGGCGAGTCGGGCCTCGCGGCGTTCGTCGAGGGCCTGCAGTGGCCCTCGGGGACCGGCTACTTCTGGATGGCCGGGGAGTCGGCGCAGATGCGGGAGATCCGTCGGCACGTGCGCCGGACGCTCGGCTGGGACTCCCGGCACCACGACCTGATGGGCTACTGGAGCGGGTCGCGCGGGCGCCGCGCGCGCAGCGTGGACCCCGGACCGATCTACGCCCGAGGCAGGGCGGCCGGGAAGTCCGACGAAAAGATCTGGGCCGAGTACGACACCGCTCGCGAGGCAGGAGAGGCATGACCGACCAGCCGCACCGCAGCGGGTTCGCCTGCTTCGTCGGACGTCCCAACGCCGGCAAGTCGACGCTGACCAACGCCATCGTGGGCACCAAGGTGGCGATCACCTCCTCGCGCCCCCAGACCACCCGGACCGTCGTTCGCGGCATCGTCCACCGCCCGGATGCCCAGCTGGTGCTCGTGGACACCCCGGGGCTGCACAAGCCCCGCACCCTGCTCGGTGAGCGGCTCAACGACCTGGTGCACGCGACCTGGTCCGAGGTCGACGTCGTCGCGGTGTGCTTCCCTGCCGACCAGAAGCCCGGTCCCGGCGACCGGTTCCTGGTCAACGAGCTGGCCAAGGTTCGTCGTACGACGAAGTTCGCCGTCGCCACCAAGACCGACCTGGTCAGCCCCGACCGGCTGGCCGAGCACCTGATGGCCATCGCCGAGCTCGGCCGGGAGACCGGGACGGAGTGGGCCGAGATCGTGCCGGTCTCGGCGGTCGAGGGCGACCAGGTCGGCCTGCTCGCCGACCTGCTCGTCGCACGGCTGCCCGAGGGCCCGCCGCTGTATCCCGACGGTGACCTCACCGACGCCCCCGAGGTGGCGATCGTCGCCGAGCTGGTCCGCGAGGCTGCCCTCGAGGGCGTCCGCGACGAGCTGCCGCACTCGATCGCCGTCGTGGTGGAGGAGATGGGCCTGCGCGAGGGACGTCCCGCCGACAGGCCGCTGCTGGACATCCACGCGAACCTGTTCGTCGAGCGGTCCTCGCAGAAGGGCATCGTCATCGGCCACCAGGGCTCGCGGCTGCGCGAGGTCGGCAAGGCGGCGCGCCAGCAGATCGAGGCGATGCTCGGCACGCCCGTCTACCTCGACCTGCACGTCAAGGTCGCCAAGGACTGGCAGCGCGATCCGCGGCAGCTGCGCCGGCTCGGGTTCTGACGCCGCCCGTCCTGCTGACAAATGTCACGGACAGGTCGTGACACGCGGTGGAGGTACGACGGCCGCCGGTCCGCCACGCTGGTGGCATGACCTCGACCGACACCCGTGCGCGGACCCGCGCGCCCCTGGCCACGAACGCGTCCGGCCCGGCCTCCCTCGATCCGCTCCCCGCCGTGGCGCTGCACCAGGTGAGCAAGCACTTCGGCTCCGTCGCGGCGGTGACCGACGTCGACCTGCACATCGAGCCGGGGGAGGTGGTGGCCTTCCTCGGCCCCAACGGCGCCGGCAAGACCACCACGATCGACATGGTCCTGGGCCTCTCCCGACCGAGCTCCGGCACCGTGCAGGTGCTCGGCCTCGAGCCGCGTGCGGCGATCGCCCGCGGTCTCGTGTCCGCGGTGATGCAGACCGGTGGCCTGCTCAAGGACCTCACGGTGCGCGAGACCGTTGCCTACACCGCGAGCCTGTTCGCCGACACCCGCTCCGTCGACGAGGTGCTCGACGAGGCCGGGATCACCGGCATCGCCGGCCGGAAGGTCGCGAAGTGCTCCGGAGGCGAGCAGCAGCGACTGCGGTTCGCGATGGCGCTGCTGCCGGACCCGGCGCTGCTCCTGCTCGACGAGCCGACCACCGGCATGGACGTGGAGGGTCGGCGCGCGTTCTGGAACGCCATCCGGCGCGACACCGGATCGGGCCGGACGGTGCTGTTCGCCACCCACTACCTCGAGGAGGCCGACCAGTACGCCGACCGGGTGGTGCTGATCCGCAAGGGCCGGATCGTCGCCGACGGCTCGGGTGCCGAGATCAAGGCACTGGCCGCGGGCCGCACGGTCCGGACCACGCTGGAGCAGGAGCACGCCCGTGCGGTCGTGCCGACCGTCCGGGCGATGCCCGGCGTCGACTCCGTCGAGCAGCGCGGTGACACGCTGCTGGTGCACACGACCGACTCCGACGTCGTCGCGCGCTACCTGCTCACTGCCACCCGCGCCCGGGACGTCGAGATCACCGCCCACGGCATCGAGGAGGCGTTCCTCAGCCTGACCGGCGACGACCAGCCGGAATCCGGAACCCGTGACGAGGAGGACCAGTGAGCACGACCTTCGACCCGACCCGGCGGCGGGTGCCCCCGCTCGGCGGCTTCAACCTGACCGTGCTCGGCATCGAGCTCAGGCGCATGCTCCGCAACCGCCGCACCATCATCTTCACGCTGGTCTTCCCCGCGGCGATGCTGCTCGCCTTCGGTGGCCAGTCCGGCTGGGACGACCGGGCCGGCAGCGGCAACGTGGCCGCCTACATCCTGGTCTCGATGGCGCTCTACGGGGCGGCCCTCACCGCGGCGTCCGGGGGCTCGATGGTCGCGCTCGAGCGCTCGCTCGGCTGGTCGCGGCAGCTGCGGCTGACACCGCTGAACCCGGTCGTCTACATCCTGATGAAGGCGATCGTCGCGCTCGCCATGGGCGCCCTGGCCATCGCGGCCGTCAACCTCGTCGGGGCGGTCCAGGGCCGAGCACAGATGCCGGTCCACGTCTGGGTCGCCTGCGCGGCCGTGACGCTCTTCTGCACGCTCACCTTCGCAGCCCTCGGCGTCTTCGTGGGCTACGTGGTGCCGGGGGAGAACGCGATGCAGATCCTCGGCCCGGGCCTGGCGCTGCTGTCGTTCCTCGGCGGGGTCTTCATCCCGCTGGACCAGTACGCCGAGGTCGTCCGCCAGATCGCCTACTGGACGCCGATGTACGGCGTCGCGGAGATCGCCCGCTGGCCGCTGGTGCACGAGCTGCCGTGGTACGCGGTGGTGAACGCGGTCGCCTGGTTCGGGTTGTTCGTCGCCGGTGCGGCGTGGCGGATGAGCAAGGACACCGCCCGCGTGTGAGCACCACTAACGTCGTCCCCATGACCAGCGCGCCCGACCGTGTGGAGGCGAGGAACGGTCCTCGCCGCTGGGGCGTACTGTTCGCCGCGGTCTGGTTGTTCTACCTGTTCTCACCGTTGCACGCCGGCTGGGAGCGTCGCGACCAGCCCTCGGGATGGATCGGGATGGCGGCGGTCCTGGCCTTCGCCGCGGTCTACCTGGCGATGTTCCTGTCGATGCGGCTGCGCCGCCCGGGCACGCCGTTCCGGACCCCGATCCCGTTGAGGTACCGCCTGCTGGTGCTCGTCGTCGAGGTGGGCCTCGCGGTGACGGTGTGCGTGTCCGTCGGCCAGGCCGGCACCGCCACGGCGGTCTACATCGCCGTGAGCGGGGTGATCACGCTGCGCACGCCGTGGGCATGGGCACTCGCGCTGGTCACCGGCTGCGTCGCCTACGGCGCCGGCTTCGTGGTGGACGGTTGGGAGCGCGAGGACGCGATCCTGTTCGCCGTGCTCGCCGCCACCCTGGCGGTGTGGGGCATCTCCCGCGCCATCGAGGGCAACATCGAGATGCTGGCGGTCCGTGAGGAGAACGCCCGTCTTGCCCTGGAGGAGCAGCGCACCGGGTTCGCCCGCGACCTGCACGACATCCTCGGGCACTCGCTGACGGTGATCACGGTGAAGGCCGAGCTGGCCCAGCGCCTGCTGGGCGTCGACGACGACCGTGCCCGCCGCGAGGTGGCCGACCTGGAGCGGCTCTCCCGGGACGCTCTGGCCGACGTACGCCGCGCCGTGGAGGGCTACCGCGACCTGACCCTGCCCGGCGAGCTGGCCCGCGCCAGGACCGCGCTGCAGGCGGCCGAGATCCGCGCGGAGCTGCCGAACTCGACCGACGAGGTGCCCAGCCGCAACCGGGAGCTGTTTGCCTGGGCGGTGCGGGAGGGAGTGACCAACGTGCTGCGGCACAGCGGGGCGACGTGCTGCCGGATCCGGATCGCCGCGGACGAGGTGGAGGTCAGCGACAACGGTGTCGGCCCCGCTCCCGGACCCACCGCCGGCGGCAACGGGCTGGCAGGGTTGCAGGAGCGTGCCGCCGGGCTGGGCGGGCGTGTGGTCACCACCGCGCTCTCGCCGGGCTTCTCGCTGCGGGTGGTGGCGCCGTGATCCGGCTGCTGCTCGCCGACGACCAGGCGCTCGTCCGGGGCGCGCTGTCCGCGCTGCTCGGGCTCGAGCCCGACCTGGAGGTCGTCGCGGAGGTCGGCTCGGGGACCGAGGTCCTGGCCGCGGCGCACGAGCACCGGCCCGACGTGGCGCTGCTCGACGTGGAGATGCCCGGCCTGGACGGCATCGCCGCCACCGAGCAGCTGCGCCGCGAGCTGCCCGACGTGCGGGTGCTCATCGTCACCACGTTCGGACGCCCCGGCTACCTGGCCCGGGCGATGCGGGCGGGGGCGAGCGGCTTCGTCGTCAAGGACACCCCCGCCCCCCAGCTGGCCGACGCCGTCCGCCGGGTCCACGCCGGGCTCCGGGTGGTCGACCCGGCGCTGGCCACCGACTCGCTGGTGGCGGGGGAGTCGCCGTTGACGGCGCGCGAGACCGACGTGCTGCGGGCCGCCCGCGACGGCTCGCCCGTCGCCGGGATCGCCCGCCGGCTGTTCCTCTCCGAGGGCACCGTGCGCAACCACCTCTCCAGCGCCATCGGGAAGACGGGGGCGGAGAACCGCGCCGGCGCGGTCCGGATCGCCGAGGCGAACGGCTGGCTGTGAGCGCCGTGGCGGCACGGTGGCCTAGCCTTCGTGCCGATGGACCGGAACGAACGCTACGACGACGCCTCCCGCCGGCGCTTCGTCGACGAGCCCGCCAAGCGGGTCCCCGCGCCGGAGCGGACGGCGTTCGAGCGTGACCGTGCCCGGGTGCTGCACTCGGCTGCCCTGCGCCGGCTGGCCGCCAAGACCCAGGTGGTCGGTCCGCAGTCCGACGACTTCGTGCGCAACCGGTTGACCCACTCCCTCGAGGTGGCCCAGGTGGCGCGGGACCTGGCGCACCCGCTCGGCTGCCACCCCGACCTGGCCGAGACGGCGGCCCTTGCCCACGACCTCGGCCATCCGCCGTTCGGCCACAACGGCGAGCGCGTCCTCGACGAGCTCGCCCAGGACTGCGGTGGCTTCGAGGGGAACGCCCAGACGCTGCGGATCCTCACCCGCCTCGAGGCCAAGTCGGCCGACGCCGACGGATCCTCGGTCGGCCTGAACCTGACCCGGGCGACCCTGGACGCCTGCACCAAGTACCCCTGGACGCGTGCGGACGCGACCACGCCGTCGGGGGTGCATGCCGACGGGACTCCGCGGACCCTGCGCAAGTTCGGGGTGTACGACGACGACCGGGCCGTCTTCGACTGGATGCGTGCGGGCGTCGACGGGCACCGCAGGTGCGTCGAGGCCCAGGTGATGGACGTCGCCGACGACGTCGCCTACTCCGTGCACGACCTCGAGGACGGCATCGTGGCCGGCAAGATCGACCTGGGCCGCCTCGACGACCCGGGGGAGCGGCACGAGCTGTGGACGACGGTGCGCGACTGGTACCTCCACGGCGTGCCCGACGAGGCACTCGACGAGACGTTCGGGCAGCTCCGCGCTGTGGCGGCCTGGCCGACGCAGCCGTACGACGGCAACCGCCGTGCGCTCGCGGGTCTGAAGAACCTCACCTCCGACCTCATCGGGATCTTCTGCGGCCGGGTGCAGGCGGCGACCCAGGAAGCCTTCGGCACCGCGGCGCTGGTCCGGCACCAGGGCGATCTGGTCGTGCCGGAAGAGACGGAGCGCGCGATCGGCGTGCTCAAGGGGATCGCGGCGCACTACGTCATGCAGGCCGGGGAGCGGGTGGCGCTGCAGATCCGGCAGCGCGAGCTGCTCCGTGAGCTGCACGCTGCCGTCGTCGCGGGCGCACCGAACACCCTGGACCCGACCTTCGCGTCGGACTTCGCCGCAGCGAGCGACGACGCCGGGCGCAACCGGGTGCTGGTCGACCAGCTCGCCTCACTCACCGACGCCAGCGCGCTGGCGTGGCACGGACGACTCTGCCGCTGACCGCGAGCCCCGGTCGTTGGGGTTCGGGGGCCAGCAGCAGGGCCGACACGGAGCACCACAGGCTCACTGCGACGCCGTGCTCACAGCACCTTGGACAGGAACGCCTGGGTCCGGCTGTGGCGCGGGTTGTCGAGGACCTCGCGCGGGTGGCCGGCCTCGACGACGACTCCCTCGTCCATGAAGACCAGTGCGTCGCCGACTTCGCGGGCGAAGCCGATCTCGTGCGTCACGACGATCATCGTCATCCCGTCGTCGGCGAGCTGGCGCATCACGTCGAGCACCTCACCGACGAGTTCGGGATCGAGCGCGGACGTGGGCTCGTCGAAGAGCATCAGCTTCGGCCTCATGGCGAGTGCCCGGGCGATCGCAACCCGTTGCTGTTGCCCGCCGGAGAGCTGATTCGGGTAGGCGTTCCGCTTGTCCGCCAGTCCGACGCGTTGCAGCATGTCGCCCGCACGTTGGTAGGCGGCCGCCCGTGGCTCCTTCCGGACCCGCACCGGCGCCTCGACGATGTTGTCGATCACGCTCATGTGCGGGAAGAGGTTGAACCGCTGGAACACCATGCCGATCTGCTCCCGCTTCGCGGCGACCTCCCGCTCCTTGAGCTCGTACAGCTTGCCGCCGTGCTCGCGGTAGCCGACGAGCTCGCCGTCGACCGACAATCGGCCGGCATCGACCTTCTCCAGGTGGTTGATGCAGCGCAGGAACGTCGACTTGCCGGACCCTGAGGGGCCGACGATGCAGCAGACCTCACCGGGTGTCACCGTCAACGAGATGCCCTTGAGCACGTGGAGCGGGCCGAAGTGCTTGTGGACCGTCTCGGCGCGGACCATGGGCACCGGTTCTGGCACGGGCAGCGCAGTCATCTGATGCCTCCGGTCTTCGAGAGCGGGTCCCCTGTCGGGGGCTGGCTGTGGAAGGAGGTGAGGTTGCGTCGCAAGCGGTCGCGCCAGGACGACGCGACATTGCGGCTCGTTCCCCGCGAGAAGCGCCGCTCGATGCGCGTCTGTCCGAACGTCAGCACCGTCGTGACGAGCAGGTACCAGATGCTCGCCACCAGGAGCATCGGGATGATCTCGAACGTCCGCGCCGAGATGATCTGGGCGTTGTACAAGAGGTCTCCCAGGGAGATGACACTGACCAGCGACGTGGTCTTCAGCATCGAGATGGTCTCGTTCCCGGTGGGCGGGATGATCACCCGCATCGCCTGGGGCAGGACCACCCGCCGCATCGTCATCGAGCGTCGCATGCCCAACGCCTGGGACGCTTCGGTCTGCCCCTCGTCGACGGACTGAATGCCGGCGCGGACGATCTCGGCCATGTACGCCGCCTCGTTGAGCCCCAGCCCGAGCAGTGCGGCGACGAAGGGCGTGATGAGGGCGTTGCTGTCGAGCACGACGAACTCCGGACCGAACGGAATGCCCAGCGCGATGTGCGGGAACAACGCGGCGAGGTTGTACCAGAGGATCAGCTGCACGAGCACCGGCGTACCGCGGAAGAACCAGATGTAGAAGGAGCTGGCTGCGGACAGCACCGGATTCGGAGAGAGCCGCATCACTGCGAGCAGGATGCCCAGGACGATTCCGCCCACCATCACCAGCAGCGTGATGAGCAGCGTCATCTGCAGGCCGCTGATGATGGTCTCGCTGGTGAAGTACTGCCGGACGACTCCCCACCTGAAGTTGGGGTTGGTGAACAGGGTGTGGACGATCATCGCGGCGAGGAGCGCGATGAAACCGATCGCGACCCAGCGCCAGGGATGCCGCACCGCCACGGCGACGACGGGGGCCGGCACCGCCGGAGGAGGCGCTGTCAACGCTTCCTCCGGCCCGCGCTCAGCCAACAACTTCATTGATCTTGACGGAGTCGATGGCGCCGGCGCCCATGCCCCACTTGTCGAGTGTCTTCTGGTAGCTGCCGTCGGCCAGCATCTGCTCCAGCGCCTTCTGCACCGCCTTGTCCAGGCCGCTGTCCTTCTGGGAGGCGATGCCGAACGGTGCGGGATTGAACGGAGGTCCGGCCGCGACCTCGAACTTGCCGTCGGACTGCTTGGCGGTGTAGCCCGCGTTGGTGCCGTCGGTCAGGACCGCCTTGACGCGCCCGCTCTGCAGCGCCAGGCCCAGATCGTTGGAGCCCGGCACCACGGAGGCGTCGACATCGTCCTTGCCCGCTGCCGCGCACTTCTTGTCCAGCTCGCCCACCGACGTCAGGTTCTGGGTGCTGCCCTTCAGCACCGCGACCTTGACACCGCAGAGGGTGTCGTCGACGGCGAGGCCATCGGGATTTCCTGACTTCACCAGGAGGCCGTCGCCCTCGTAGTAGTAGGTGACGAAGTCGACCTGCTGCTGTCGTTCGGCCGTGACGGTGAACCCGGAGATGCCCAGGTTGTAACGCCCGCTGGCGAGCGAGGGAATGATGGAGTCGAAGGCTGCGTCCTCGAGCGTGAGCCGTAGCCCCATCAGCGAGGCCAGGTGGGCGGCGATGTCGGCGTCGAACCCGACGATCGTCTTGTTGTCGGCGTCGCGGAACTCGAAGGGCGGGTACTGCGCCTCCATGCCGATCACGAGCTCGCCCTTCTCCTTGACGGACGCGGGCAGCAGCGCGACCACTTCAGGGTCAGCCGGACCCGAGACCGCAGCGGGGTCGCCCGCAGCCGCCTTGGGTGGGGTGCTGGTGCCGCACGCCGTCAGCGCCAGTGCCAGGGCAAGCAGTGCCACGCCCAGGGCTGTCCGGTGGGAGCGAGATGGTCTGTTCGATGCGAACCTCATCCGACTGGCCTTCCTATGCTTCCTGCGGCGAGGACGTGCGCCCGTAGAACAGCTGGGACGTCAGGTCGTTGAGCCTCATGTCGGGTCGCTCGCCGTAGGTGAGGACCGTGTTGATCCGTGGCGTCCGGCCCTCCACCGGAGTGACCCAGTGCAGGGCGTGCTGCCCGCGGAAGAAGGCCAGCGTTCCCGGTGCGCTGGGAAGGGTCCGCAGGCTGGCGGTGTCCTCACCGTGGAGCACCCGCCGCACGCCTTCGTAATTCTCATCGGTCTCCGAGCGCAGGTTCGGCACGTAGACGAAGTCCCCACCCGACTCTGCCTGCTGGTACATCACCGTCATCGAGAACTCGCTGCGGTCGAAGTGCCAGCCCAGCTCGTCCCCGGCGTTGAACGTGGTGACCTGCAGGGCATCGAGCGGGTCGGCGCTGCGGAAGAGCACCGGCTTGTCGAGGACCGCGGCGATGAAGCGGGTGAGATCGTCGGACTCGTACAGCCTGCGGATCGGCGCGTCCTGGGGGATGTAGTCGTAGGCGATGCCGTTCTTCGAGGACCGCACGACGTGAGCACGGGGGTGTCCGGCCGGGACCGTGTCGTCGACCGGCTCGAAGTAGACCGTGTGCGTCTGGTCGGACTTCCAGGCCTTGTCGCTGAGCTCCTCCGCGAGACGGACCATCGCCGCCACGGCGTCAGGACGAATGAAGTCGGCCAGGGTGCACACTCCGGTCTCGGCGAGCTGCTCGCGACAGCTGCGCACGAGAGCTTGCCCGGCGTCGCTCTCCAGGCGGTGGATCGGATAGACGTCGAGGTTCGCGACGTCGGCGTAGGCCGGAACATCGGTTGTCGTCTGGGTCATGGGGCTGCTCCTCTTTCAGGTCTCGCAGGACTGGCCGGGCGGCTGGGACGAAGCGTGACCGAGATCACTGCATTAGTACAAATCAACCTGATGCTTGTCAGCAGTAGAAGAACTTATAGACTGCGCACGTGCCGGACCGAGTCGGATCAGTGGAGCTGCGCTACCTGGTGGCCCTGGCCGCCGTCGCTCGGAAGGGATCCTTCAGTGCCGCGGCAGAGCTGCTGGGCTACACCCAGTCGGCGGTCAGTCAGCAGATCGCTCGCCTGGAACGAATCGTCGGTCACACCCTCGTGGAGCGGCCCGGGGGGTCGCGCGCGGTCTCGCTCACGCCGGCCGGGCGGATCCTGCTGGGCCATGCCGACGCGATCACGGCCCGGCTCGAGAGCGCACGTGCAGATCTCGAGGCGCTCGCCCAGGGAAGCGCCGGCGTGCTGCGTGTCGGCTGCTACCAGAGCGTCGGCGTACGGATCCTGCCGCGCGTCCTCGCCGGCTTCAGGGCTGCGTGGCCCCAGGTCACCGTCGAGCTCACCGAGGCCGAGGATGACGCCGCGCTGCTCGAGCTGGTCGAACGAGGGGCGCTCGACATCGCCTTCATCGCCTACCCGATGATGCCGGGACCGTTCTCAGCGCTGGAGCTCATGGAGGACCCCTACGTGGTGGTTGCCCGGCAGGAGGACGCGCTCGGCGCCGCCAGCGGACCTGTCGACCTCAACGAGCTGGCCGGGGTACCGCTCGTGACCTACGCCCAGATGCGCGAGGTGCACTGGATCGAGAATCGGCTCGGCCGTCCTGAGCTGCGAGAGCAGATCGTGTTCCGTTCCAACGACAACGGCACGATCCTCGGCCTCGCAGTCGAGGGGGTCGGTGCGGCCATCGTCTCCTGGCTCTCGGCGGACCCCTTCCGGGCGGGTGTGCGCACCCGGGCGCTGCGCGGGGTCAGCCCGCGCATCGTCGGTATCGCCTGGCATCGGGACAGGTATCGCCTGCCGGCCCATGAGGCCTTCGTCCGGCTGGCGCAGCGCGAGGCACAACGTGAGCAGGAACTGGTCACCCAGACGCTCAGTGCGCCCGATGCGGCGTCGCCGGCCGGGGGCGGTCTGTCGCAGCGCCCGTGATGCAGCGTGCTCTGTCACGGCCCGTCACGGCCGGTACGGCACCCTCAGCCGGCACCCTCAGCCGGTCAGGGCAGCGGCCCACGGGGTCCGGGCTCGGACTGGAAGACGGTGCTGTCGGGGTTCAGGGCGTCGGCCTGCTCGCGGTCGAGCCGCTCGGCAGGGTTCTGGTCCGAGGAGCTGTCCGGTCGGATCTTGTCGGCCGCCTGGGAGGCCTTCTCCTTCACCACCGGAGCCTTCTCGCGAGCCAGGTCGGCCGCCTCGTGCGCCTTGTGTTGCACCCGGGGGTCGTTCTTCACCTTGCGGAAGGTCTTGCGGATCTGGTCGTAGCGTTCCCGGCCGGCCTTGGTGCCGAAGACGTAGCCGGCTCCGAAGGCGATCAGGGCAGTGAGCTTCTTCATGGGGTCCTCCCTCAGGACGTTCTGGCGGACGGTCTTGTTGGTGGTCAGGTGCGGTGCCGGCGCCACCAGGCGAGCGCCACGGCGGCGCCCAGGACGCCGCCCACGACCGCGAGCAGCTCGGGTCGCGGCTTGCCGCCGGCAGTGGTCGCCCGGTCGACCAGCCGCTCGGCCTCGAGCCCGGCCCGGGTCTTGACGTCGAGCTTGTCACCCAGGGCGTGCACGGTCGCGGCGAGCTCCTCGCGGTGCCGCTCGGCGTCGTGCTCGAGTGCCGCGGTCCCCGGATCGAGGGTGGTGTCGACTGCGGGGTCGACTGCGGGGTCGACGGCAGAGTTGTGGCTCGGGGTGCTGCGCGCGTGGGTCATCAGCGCTCTCCCTTCACCGTCGCGATGTCCTCGTGGACGCCGGTGATCGCCTTCTCGGGCTTGAGGGGCGCCGCCTCGTCGACCTTCTTCTTGCCGACGAGCGCCACGATCGCCGCGATGACGAGCAGGGCCACGCCCACGATCAGCGCGGACAACCAGGCGGGCAGCGCCAGCGCCAGGGCGAGTACGGCGGTCGCGATCAGGGTGGCCACTCCGTAGAAGGCCAGCAGCCCTGCTGCGCCAAAGGCGCCGACGCCCATGCCGACGCGCTTTCCCTTCGCGGTGAGCTCGGCCTGGGCCAGCTTGAGCTCGGAGCGGATCAGCTCCGGCACCTGCACCGTGAGGTCGTGCACGAGCGCACCCAGCGTGGGGTCCGCTGCCGGGTCGGCCATCGGGTCGCCCGCGACCGGTTCTCCGAGCGGGCCGGTGCCCGGAGGCGGGCCCGCCTGTCCGTCGTTGCGTAGATCGGTCATGGCGATTCCGTGCCCACTGGTGCGGGAGTTATCCCCCGAAGCTGTCCACAGGGCAGGATCCTGCGGCCAGGACGCCGGTGAGCTGGTTCGGCGCCTCACCGAGCGCTACCTCGAGACCGTCGGAAGCGCCACGTAGGATCACGCTGTGGCAGGCCGGATCAGGGAAGAGGACATCGCCGAGGTCCGTGAGAAGGCGCGCATCGACGACGTCGTCTCGGCGTACGTCACGCTGAAGTCCGCCGGCGGCGGCAACTACAAGGGCCTGTGCCCCTTCCACGACGAGAAGTCACCGAGCTTCAACGTCACGCCCAGCCGAGGCCTCTTCCACTGCTTCGGTTGCCAAGCGGGCGGCGACGTCATCAAGTTCGTGATGGACATCGACGGGCTGTCCTTCTCCGAGACCGTCGAGCGGCTCGCGGAGAAGACCGGCGTGCAGCTGCGCTACGAGGAGGGCGCCGGCCCGGCCCGCCCGAGCGGGGGACCGCAGCGGCCGCGGCTCATCGAGGCGCACAAGGAGGCCGCCCAGTGGTACGTCGAGCTGCTGGCCACGCCCGACGCGATGCCGGCGCGGCAGTTCCTCGACCAGCGCGGGTTCGACCAGGCGGCCGCCGAGACCTTCGGCGTCGGCTTCTCCCCGCGCGGCGGGGAAGACCTGGTGCGCCACCTGCGCGGGCGCGGGTTCACCGACAAGGAGCTGGTCGCCAGCGGCCTCGCCGGCGAGGGCAACCGCGGGCTCTACGACCGGTTCCGCGGGCGGCTGATGTGGCCGATCCGCGACACCAGCGGCGACACCATCGGGTTCGGTGCCCGTCGGATCCTCGACGACGACCGTATCGAGGCGAAGTACCTCAACACCCCCGAGACGTCGATCTACAAGAAGAGCCAGGTGCTCTACGGCATCGACCTCGCCCGCCGGGAGATCGCCCGCGCCAGCCAGGCGGTCGTCGTCGAGGGCTACACCGACGTGATGGCCTGTCACCTGGCCGGGGTGCGGACCGCGGTGGCCACCTGTGGCACGGCGTTCGGCGACGACCACGGCCGGGTGATCCGGCGGCTGCTTCAGGACCACGACGAGTTCCGCGGCGAGGTGATCTTCACCTTCGACGGTGACGCCGCCGGGCAGAAGGCCGCCCTGCGGGCCTTCGAGGGTGATCAGAACTTCGCCGGCCAGACCTACGTCGCCGTGGAGCCGTCCGGCCTCGACCCGTGCGACCTGCGCCTGAAGGAGGGCGACCCCGCAGTGCGCGAGCTGGTCGCGCGGCGGGTGCCGCTCTACCGGTTCGTGCTGGCCAACGTGGTGCAGCGCTACGACCTCGACCGGGCCGACGGCCGGATCGACGCCATGCGCGAGGCCGCCAAGCTGGTCACCGCGATCCGCGACCGGTCCAAGGTCGACGCCTTCGCTCGCGAGCTCGCCGGCATGCTCGGCATCGATCCCAACGACGTGCAACGCGAGGTGCGCAGGGCCGCGAGCCGGGCAACGGCGACGACCACGCGCCCGGACGCACCCGTCCAGCAGACGGCCCAGCAGCCGGCCCAGCAGACCGACCTGCCCGATCCGAGGGATCCGCGGCTGACGCTGGAGCGCGAGACCTTGAAGCTCGTGGTCCAGCACCCCCAGGCGGTCGCCGGCGTGGCCGGTGACGTCTCCGCCGACGACTTCACCCATCCGGCCTACCGCGCGCTCTGGGAGGCCGTCGGGCACGCCGGTGGGATCCCCGCCACCGACGACAGCCAGTGGGGCGCCCGCCTCACCGGCGCCACCGCCGACGAGCGGCTCCGGAGCCTGATCAGCGCCCTGGCCGTCGAGCGGGTGCACACCGCGAAGGAGCCGGACGCGCCGTATGCGCTGCAGCACGTGAGCCGGCTGCGCGAGCTGACCGTGATGCGCCGGATCGCCGACCTGAAGTCGCGGCTGCAGCGCACCAACCCGGTCGAGCAGGCCGTCGACTACAACCGGATGTTCGGCGAACTGGTCGCGCTCGAGCAGCGTCGGCGCGAGCTGCGCGAGAAGGCGCTGGAGGGCTGATGCGGCTGTTCCGCCGGTCGGAGGTCGTGCCGGTCGACGTGCGTGAGCGCGCGGGACTGGCCCGTCGTACGCCCGTCCTGGCCAGCGGTCAGGCCGACGACGGGCGGTGGCTGCTGGGCACGCCGGATGCGCTGGTGGTCGTGGGCGCCGACGTGCTGCGGCTGCCGTGGTCGGAGGTGCAGTCCGTCGACTGGGACGGTGACGAGGGCCGGCTCCTGATCACCGGTGTGGGCACCTTCGGGCAGCCACGTCCGCGACACGGCTTCCGGCTCACCGAGCAGGGACTGCTCCTGCAATTGGTCCGCGAGCGCGTGCAGGCCAGCATCGTGCTGCAGCGCAGGTTTCCGGTCGAGCGCCGGCGTGGCTTCACGGTCATCGGGCGCCGCACCGCCGGCGGCCCCATCGCCTGGATGGTGGAGTACGACGACGGGATTGACCCCGCCGATTCGGGGGTCGGCCGCCTCGTCGAGGAGGCCCTGGCCCGGGCTCGCGACGACGTGGGGGAGTGACCGGTCGCGATTTCGTTCCCGCGCGCCGGACTTGCTAGTCTTCTGCAGCGCAATCCCCTGTAGCTCAATTGGCAGAGCGTTCGGCTGTTAACCGGAATGTTGTTGGTTCGAGTCCAACCGGGGGAGCCAGTTCGACGGCTACTCGCC
>DASTFI010000018.1:0-9180 GCA_035708765.1 Marmoricola sp. | reverse complement strand
CTCGTCCCACCAGCCGTCGAGGATGGACAGGTTGAGTCCGCCGTTGAGGGCTGCCTTCATCCCGGAGGTGCCGCACGCCTCGTAGGGCCGCAGCGGGTTGTTCAGCCACACGTCGCAGCCGGGGTAGAGCGGCTGCGCCATCGCGATGTCGTAGTTGGGCAGGAACACGATCCGGTGCCGGAGGTCGTGGGCGTCGGCGAACCGGACGATCTCCTGGATCAGCCGCTTGCCGCCCTCGTCGGCGGGGTGCGCCTTGCCGGCGATCACCAGCTGGATCGGCCGCTCCGGGTGCAGCAGGAGCCGCTTGAGTCGCTCGGGATCGCGCAGCATCAGCGTCAGCCGCTTGTACGACGGAACGCGACGGGCGAACCCGATGGTCAGCACGTCGGGGTCGAGCGCCCCGTCGATCCAGGACAGCTCCGCGTTGGCGGCGCCGCGCTCGGTCCACGAGCGACGCAGCCGGTGCCGGGCGTCCTCGACCAGGCGCTGGCGCAGGGTCCGCTTGGTCGCCCAGAGCTCGTCGGCGGGGATCTTGTCGACCACCGCCCACAGGCTGTCCCGGTCGGATCCGACGTCGGCTCCGTGGCGCTCGGCCAGGTCGAAGACCTCGCGGGCCACCCAGGTGGGCGCGTGCACGCCGTTGGTGATCGAGGTGATCGGCACCTCCTCGGTGTCGAACGCCGGCCACAGCCCGTGGAACATGCCGCGACTGACCTGCCCGTGCAACGCGGAGACGCCGTTGGCGCGCTGGGCGAGGCGGAAGCCCATCACCGCCATGTTGAACACCCCCGGGTCGCCGTCCGCGTAGTCCTCGGCGCCCAGCGCGAGGATCTCCTCGACGGGCACGCCGGCGACGGGACTCTGGCCGCCGAAGTACTGGGCGATCAGGTCACGGGGGAACCGGTCGATGCCGGCGGGCACTGGCGTGTGGGTGGTGAACACGGTGCCGGCGCGGGTGACCTCCAGCGCGCTGGCGAAGTCCAGGTGCGGCCCGGCCGCGTCGACGCTGAGCTCGCGGATCCGCTCCAGGCCCAGGAACCCGGCGTGGCCCTCGTTGGTGTGGAAGACCTCCGGATCCGGCGCGCCGGTGATGCGCGACCACACGCGCAGGGCGCGCATGCCGCCGACGCCGAGCAGCAGCTCCTGCAGCAGCCGGTGCTCGACGGTGCCGCCGTAGAGCCGGTCGGTGACGTTGCGCAGGTGGTCGGGGTTGCCCTCGACGTCGGAGTCGAGCAGGAGCAGCGGCACCCGGCCGACGTGGGCGACCCAGATGCGGGCCACCAGCGGGTGGTCGCCGGGCACCTCCAGGGTCACGGTGGCGCGGCTCCCGTCGGCCTCGCGCAGCGGGGTGATGGGGAGCCCGTCGGGGTCCAGGACCGGATAGGTCTCCTGCTGCCAGCCCTCCCGCGAGAGCGCCTGCCGGAAGTAGCCGTGCCGATAGAGCAGGCCCACTCCGGTGAGCGGGATGCCGAGGTCGCTCGCCGTCTTCAGGTGGTCACCGGCGAGGATGCCCAGGCCGCCGGAGTACTGCGGGAGCACCGAGGTGATGCCGTACTCCGGGGAGAAGTAGGCGATCGAGCGCACCGACTCCTCCTGGCCGGCCCGGTTCTTCTGGAACCAGCGCTCACCGGTGAGGTACTGGTCGAGATCGGCGCTGGCCAGCTCGAGCAGCCGGAGGAACTTCCGGTCCGCGGCCAGCTCCTCGAGCCGGGTGGCGGACACCTCGCCGAGCAGCCGCACCGGGTCGCGGCCGGAGGAGACCCACGCCTCGGGGTCCATCGCGGCGAACACGTCCTGGGTCTCGGCATGCCAGGACCAGCGCAGGTTGTTGGCCAGCTCGGTCAGCGGCTGGAGCGGCTCCGGCAGGACCGGACGGACGGTGAATCGACGAATCGCGCGCACGACGAGCACGGTAGCCCAGCAAGGTTGGATCGATCCAATGCAGGGTCCCCGACACCGCCGTCCGCGGAGGGCGCGGTGCCGGTGGCTGTCCGATCGTCCGATCTTCAAACGTTTGCGTCCCGGGTCCCGATTCGGAAGTGTGGAGGGCATGGCCAACGACACCTTCGGGATCCCGGTCGGACGCATCCCCGTCATGGGGGTGACGCCGGTGGTCGAGGGCGGCCGGTTTCCCGCGAAGGCCGCCGTCGGCGAGACGTTCGAGGTCAGCGCCACCGTCTTCCGCGAGGGCCACGACCAGCTGGGTTGCGACGTGGTGCTCACCGATCCGGGCGGCGCCGAGCGCCCGCCCGTGCGGATGCGCCCGCTCGAGGACACCGTCAACGGGTACGCCGCCGATGTCACCGTGGACGAGCCGGGGGCGTGGGGCTTCGCGATCTCGACGTGGAGCGACCCGCTGGCCACCTGGTCGCACGACGCCGGCATCAAGATCCGCGCCGGTGTGGACACCGAGCTGATGTTCACCGAGGGCGTCCTGCTGCTCGAGCGCCTGGAGAAGCAGGTGCCGAAGACAGCCCGGCGCACCGTCAAGGACACGGTCAAGGCGCTCAAGGACACCCGCCGTCCGGTCGAGGTGCGGCTCGCCGCCGCGGAGGACCCCGCCCTGCTCCGGCTCTTCCACGAGCACCCGCTGCGGGACCTGGCGTCCAGCGACGGGCCCTACCCGTTGTACGTCGACCGGCGGCGCGCCCTCTTCTCCAGCTGGTATGAGTTCTTCCCCCGTTCCGAGGGCGCCCACACCGACCCGACCTTGGGCGCCCCGGTCAGCGGCACCTTCGCCACGGCCGCGGAGCGGATCCCTGCGGTCGCGGCGATGGGCTTCGACGTCCTCTACCTGCCCCCGATCCACCCGATCGGCGAGGTCAACCGCAAGGGGCCGAACAACACCCCCTCCACAGCGGAGGCCCCGGCTCATCCTGACTGGGTCGGCTCTCCCTGGGCGATCGGCTCGGAAGCCGGCGGCCACGACGCCGTACACCCCGCCCTGGGGACCCTGGCCGACTTCGACGCGTTCGTGGCGCGCGCCGAGGAGCACGGCCTGGAGGTCGCCCTGGACTTCGCGCTGCAGGCCACGCCGGACCACCCCTGGGTCACCGAGCACCCCGAGTGGTTCACCACCCGCGCCGACGGGACCATCGCGTATGCAGAGAACCCACCGAAGAAGTACCAGGACATCTACCCGATCAACTTCGACAACGACCCCGCCGGGATCTACGCCGAGTCGCTGCGGGTGGTCCGGCACTGGGTCAGCCACGGGGTGCGCATCTTCCGCGTGGACAACCCGCACACCAAGCCGCTGCACTTCTGGCAGTGGCTGCTCGGCGAGGTGCGTCGCACCGATCCGGACGTGCTGTTCCTCTCCGAGGCGTTCACCAGACCACCGATGATGCAGGCGCTGGCCAAGGTCGGCTTCCACCAGAGCTACAGCTACTTCACCTGGCGCACCACCAAGGAGGAGATCGAGTCCTACCTGCAGGAGGTCTCCCACGACACCGGGCACTTCCTGAGGCCGAACTTCTTCGTCAACACCCCCGACATCCTGCACGCCTTCCTGCAGCACGGTGGCCCGCCGGCGTTCCGGATCCGGGCGGTGCTGGCCGCGACCGGGTCCAGCAACTGGGGCGTCTACAGCGGCTTCGAGCTCCACGAGGGAGTCGCGCTCAAGCCGGGCAGCGAGGAGTACCTCGACTCCGAGAAGTACCAGCTCCGTCCCCGGGACTGGGCCGCCGCCGAGCAGGAGGGCCGCAGCCTGGCGCCGCTGCTGACCCGACTCAACGAGATCCGCCGGGCACACCCGGCGCTGCAGCAGCTGCGCGACCTGACCGTCCACCGCAGCGACGACCCGCACATCGTGGTGTTCAGCAAGCACGCCCCCGGCGACACCGTCATCGTGGTGCTCAACCTCGATCCCTACGGCGCCCACGAGACGATGGCGCACCTCGACCTGCCGGCGCTCGGCCTCGAGCCGGGCTCGCAGCTCACCGTCCGCGACGAGCTGTCCGGCAACACCTGGCAGTGGGGCGAGCACAACTACGTCCGCCTGGACCCCGGCGACGAGGTCGCCCATGTCTTCGCCGTGAGGAGCGCCCCGTGACCGAACCGGCGACCGAACCGCCGACCGACCAGCAGCTGCGTGCCCTGCACGACACCGAGGTCCTCAACGCCGAGCCCGAGTGGTTCAAGACCGCCGTCTTCTACGAGGTCCTGGTGCGCTCCTTCAAGGACTCCAACGGCGACGGCACCGGCGACTTCCGCGGCCTGACCGAGAAGCTCGACTACCTGCACTGGCTCGGGGTCGACTGCCTGTGGGTGCCGCCGTTCTTCACCTCGCCGCTGCGCGACGGCGGGTACGACGTCTCCGACTACACCGACATCCTCCCCGAGTGCGGCACCGTCGAGGACTTCCACGCGTTCCTCGACGCGGCCCACCAACGTGGGATCCGGGTGATCATCGACTTCGTCATGAACCACACCAGCGACCAGCACCCGTGGTTCCAGGCCAGCCGCCAGGACCCCGACGGCCCGTACGGCGACTTCTACGTCTGGTCCGACACCGACGACCTCTACTCCGAGGCGCGGATCATCTTCGTCGACACCGAGCCCTCCAACTGGACCTGGGACCCGGTCCGGCAGCAGTACTACTGGCACCGGTTCTTCTCCCACCAGCCCGACCTCAACTTCGACAACCCCCGGGTCCACGACGCGATGCTGGACGCGATGGGGTTCTGGCTGGACATGGGCCTGGACGGCTTCCGGCTCGACGCGGTGCCCTACCTCTACGAGCGGCCCGGCACCAACGGTGAGAACCTCCCCGAGACGCACGAGTTCCTCCGCAAGTGCCGGCGCTTCGTCGACGAGCACTACCCCGGGAGGGTGCTGCTCTGCGAGGCCAACCAGTGGCCGCAGGACGTCGTGGAGTACTTCGGCAACCCCGCTGTGGGCGGCGACGAGTGCCACATGGCGTTCCACTTCCCGGTGATGCCCCGCATCTTCATGTCGGTACGACGGGAGAGCCGGTTCCCCATCTCCGAGATCATGGAGCAGACGCCGCGGATCCCCGACGGCTGCCAGTGGGGCATCTTCCTGCGCAACCACGACGAGCTGACCCTCGAGATGGTCACCGACGAGGACCGCGACTACATGTGGGACGAGTACGCCAAGGACCCCCGCATGAAGGCCAACATCGGCATCCGCCGCCGGCTGGCGCCGCTGCTCGACAACGACGTCAACCGGATGGAGCTGTTCACCGCCCTGCTGCTGTCGCTGCCCGGGTCACCGGTGCTCTACTACGGCGACGAGATCGGGATGGGCGACAACATCTGGCTCGGTGATCGTGACGGGGTGCGCACGCCGATGCAGTGGACCTCCGACCGCAACGCGGGCTTCTCCGTCGCCACGCCCGGCAAGCTGCACCTGCCCGCGATCCAGGACCCGGTGTTCGGCTACCAGGCCGTCAACGTCGAGGCGCAGCTCGACAACACCTCCTCGCTGCTGCACTGGACCCGCCGGATGATCCATGCGCGCAAGCAGCACGCCGCCTTCGGGCTCGGCGAGTTCCACGACCTGGGCGGCTCCAACCCCTCGGTGCTCTCCTACGTCCGCGAGCACGTCGCCCCCGACCCCTCGACGGAGTCGGGGCAAGCGACCGACACGGTGCTGTGCGTCAACAACCTCTCGCGCTTCCCGCAGCCGGTGGAGCTGGACCTGCGTCGTTGGGAGGGCGTGGTGCCGGTCGAGCTGGTCGGCGGCGTGCGCTTCCCGCAGATCGGTGAGCTGCCGTATCTCCTCACTCTCGGTGGGTACGGCTTCTACTGGATCCGGCTGCCCGACACGACGACGAGCGAGGGAGGGACGCTGCCATGAGCCTGCACCCCCAGCGCCAGGAGTTCCTCGCCCGGCAGCGGTGGTTCGGCGGCAAGGGCCGTGACTTCGAGGTCACCGACGTGCGGGTGGTCGCCGAGCTCGGTGAGCGGGTCCGCATCGAGCTCGTCGACGTCGCCTACGCGGACGGGCAGCCCGCCGAGGAGAGCTACCAGATGCCGGTGTCCACCTATCCCGAGCCGCAGGACCGGCTGGGGCACGCGCTGGTGCGTGAGGGTGACGGGGAGTGGACCTACGACGCGGTGCACGACCGGGAGGCGATGGACACCTACCTGAAGGCCTTCGTCGCCGCGCCGACCACGGCCGGCGCGGCGACGTTCCACCGGTTGCCGGGGCACGACCTCGACGGCGGGACGCACTCCACGTTGTTCTCCGGACAGCAGAGCAACTCCTCGGTGATGTACGGCGACGACGCGATCCTCAAGGTGTTCCGCAAGGTCAGCGTCGGCCAGAACCCCGACATCGAGATCCATCGCGCCCTCACCGAGGCGGACAACCACCACGTCGCCGCGCTCTACGGGTGGGTCGACGTGCAGAGCGGCGAGGGCGGGCGCCGGACGACGGACCTGGCGATGCTGCAGCAGTTCCTGCGCACGGCCACCGACGGCTGGGAGCTGGCCCTGGCCAGTGTCCGCAACCTGTACGCGGAGGAGGACCTGCACGCCGAGGAGGTGGGCGGTGACTTCGCCGCGGAGTCGTTGCGGCTCGGCGAGGCCGTCGCTGCGGTGCACGCCGACCTGCGCACCGCCTTCCCGACGACGACCGGCGACGTCGCCGAGCTCGCGGCCACGATGAACCGGCGGCTCGACGACGCGCTGGCCGTCGTACCCCGGCTTGCGGAGCACGAGGACCCGCTCCGCGCCGTCTTCGCCAGGGTCGCCGAGCTCGACGGCAGCGCCGCGCTGCCGTTCCAGCGCATCCACGGCGACCTGCACCTCGGCCAGACGCTGCGCACCAGCCTCGGCTGGAAGCTCGTCGACTTCGAGGGCGAGCCGGCCAAGCCGCTCGCCGAGCGGCGGCTTCCGGACTCGCCGTGGCGCGACGTCGCCGGCATGCTGCGCTCCTTCGACTACGCCGCCCACTCGGTGCTGATCGACTTCTCCCCCGATGCCGAGCTGGCCGGGCAGCTCGGCTACCGCGGCCAGGAGTGGACCACCCGCAACCACACCGCCTTCCTCGAGGGCTATGCGCCCGACGGCCTCGACCCGACGGCCGCGACGCTGGTGGCCGCCTACCAGGCCGACAAGGCGGTCTACGAGTGTGGGTACGAGGCACGCAACCGGCCGGGCTGGCTGCAGATCCCGCTGCACGCGATCGAGCTGCTCGGGAAGGAGATCTGATGACCGAGCCAGCCAGCAGTCCCGCCGCGCCCCTGGGCGAGATGGACGTCTACCTCATCGGGGAGGGTCGGCACGAGCAGCTGTGGGAGGCGCTCGGTGCGCACTGCGACCCCGGCGCCCCGGACCAGGGCGGCACCCGGTTCACCGTGTGGGCGCCGAACGCCCGCGAGGTGCGGGTGGAGGGCGACTTCAACGGCTGGGACCGCGGCTCGCACCCGATGCAGCGACTGCCGGACTCGGGGCTGTGGCAGCTCACCGTCCCCGGCGTCGGGCCCGGCACCCGCTACAAGTACCTCGTGCACGGCTCGGACGGCCAGTGGCACGAGAAGGCCGACCCGATGGCCAACGCGACGGAGGTGCCCCCGAGCACGGCCTCGGTGGTCCACCGCAGCACCCACACGTGGCGCGACGACGCGTGGCTCGCGTCGCGGACGGCCCTGGCCGACCGGCCGATGTCGGTCTACGAGGTGCACCTCGGGTCCTGGCGCGAGGGACGCAGCTATGCCGACCTGGCCACCGAGCTCGTCGACTACGTGCGCGACCTCGGCTTCACCCACGTGGAGCTGCTGCCGGTGATGGAGCACCCCTACGGCGGGTCGTGGGGCTACCAGGTGACGTCGTACTTCGCCCCGACCTCGCGGCTCGGCGACCCTGACGGGCTGCGCCAGCTCATCGACGCGTTCCACCAGGCCGGCATCGGCGTGATCCTGGACTGGGTGCCGGCGCACTTCCCCAAGGACGCCTGGGCACTGGCCCGCTTCGACGGCGGTCCGCTCTACGAGGACCCCAACCCGCTGCGGGGCGAGCACCCCGACTGGGGCACGCTGGTCTTCGACTTCGGTCGGCTCGAGGTGCGCAACTTCCTGGTTGCCAGCGCCCTGTACTGGCTGGAGGACTTCCACGTCGATGCGCTCCGTGTCGACGCCGTCGCGAGCATGCTCTACCTCGACTACTCGCGCGAGCCGGGCCAGTGGACGCCCAACGTGTACGGCGGACGCGAGAACCTCGAGGCGATCGCCTTCCTGCGCGAGCTCAACGCCACGGTGCAGAAGCGGGTCCCGGGCGCTGCGGTGATCGCCGAGGAGTCCACCGCCTGGCCGGGCGTGACGGCCCACGTGGAGCACGACGGGCTCGGCTTCGACCTGAAGTGGAACATGGGCTGGATGCACGACACCTTCAGCTACCTGGCGCGCGACCCGATGTACCGCAACCACCACCACGGTGAGCTGACCTTCAGCCTGGCCTACGCCTTCTCCGAGAAGTACGTCCTGCCGATCAGCCATGACGAGGTCGTGCACGGCAAGGGCTCGCTGGTCCGCAAGATGCCCGGCGACCGGTGGCAGCAGCTGGCCAACGTGCGCGCCCTGCTCGCCTACCAGTGGTCGCACCCCGGCAAGCAGCTGCTGTTCATGGGGTGTGAGTTCGCCCAGGACCACGAGTGGGCCGAGTCCGGGCAGCTCGACTGGTGGCAGCTCGACCATGCCGACAACCGGGACCAGCACCAGGGCGTGCTCCGGCTCACCGCTGACCTCAACCGGGTCTACACCGAGACGCCTGCGTTGTGGGAGCAGGATCCCGATCCGGGCGGGTTCACCTGGCTCTCGATCGACGACGCGTCGCGCAGCACGATCGCCTTCGTCCGGTGGGCCCGCAACGGGGACGCCCTGGTCTGCGTGGTGAACTTCGCCGGCGTCCCGCACGAGGGGTACCGGGTCGGGCTGCCCTTCGCCGGGGCGTGGGACGAGGTGATCAACACCGACGCCGAGGTCTACGGCGGCTCCGGCGTCGGCAACCTCGGCAGCGTGACGGCCGAGGCGTCGCCGTACGGCGGCCAGCCGCACTCCGCGGTCCTGCGGGTGCCGCCGCTGGGGGCCCTGTGGCTGAAGCCGGCGCAGGCCTGAGCCGCCACCCGGTCGCTGACTAGGGTGGTCGGCGTGGACGACCCCGACCAGAGCACCGAGCCGAGCGCCGAGCCGAGCGCTGGCCCGGGAACTGGCCC
>DASTFI010000017.1:0-83766 GCA_035708765.1 Marmoricola sp. | reverse complement strand
CGCACACTGGAGCCATGACCGCCGCCGTGGTGCCGATGGCGCGCTTCCAGCCGTTCAGCGGCGAGCATTTCGTGCTGATCGGGATCTTCCTGCTCGGGTGCGTGCTGATCGCGCTGGTCGGTCGCGCGTTGCGGGGAACCGAGCGCGAGCCGGCGTTCCGCAGGGCCTTCGCGGTCGTGATCCCGCTCTTCACCGTGCCGATGCAGGTGCTCCAGCTCCTGCCGGGCGACTTCACCCTCGGCACGTCGTTGCCGTTCCAGGTGTGTGACCTGGCCTGGATCCTCGCGGTCGTGGCGCTGGCGACGCGCAACCGCTGGGCCACCGAGCTGCTCTACTACTGGGGTCTCGTGCTGGTGCCGCTGGCGATCGCCACGCCGTCGCTGCAGCAGGCGTTCCCGGACCCGCGGTACTTCATGTTCTGGGGCATGCACTTCCTGTCCGTGTGGGCGGCGGTCTACCTCACCTTCGGGCTGGGCATCCGCCCGACGTGGGCGGGCTTCCGGCGCACGGTCGGGGTGACGCTCGTGTGGGCGCTGGTCGTGATGGCGTTCAACGGCCTCACCGGCACCAACTACGGCTACTTCAACCGCAAGCCGTCGGTGGCCACGCCGCTGGACCTGCTCGGGCCGTGGCCGACGTACGTGATCCTCGAGATGGCGATCATCCTCGCCGTCTTCGCGCTGATCACCTGGCCCTGGACGATTCGGAGACACGTGGGGAGCGATGCGACACTGGTGCGGCGATGAATGCCGAACCCGTCAAGACGCTGCCGCTGGTCTTCGAGGCCCCCCGAGGTCGGGGCAAGCCGCCGGCGCACCTGGCCGACTTCACTCCCGCCGAGCGCAAGGCCCGGCTGGAGGAGCTCGGCCTGCCCGGGTTCCGTGCCCGGCAGCTGTCCACGCACTACTTCTCCCGCCTGGTGGACGACGCCGCGCAGATGACCGACCTGCCCGCGGCCGAGCGCGACCGGCTGGTCGGGGGCCTGCTGCCGCACCTGATGACGCCGCTGCGCACCCTCGAGGCCGATCGCGGCACCACCCGCAAGACGCTGTGGAAGCTGTTCGACGGGGCCTTGGTGGAGTCCGTGCTGATGCGCTACCCCGGCCGGACCACCATGTGCGTCTCCTCACAGGCGGGCTGCGGGATGGCGTGTCCCTTCTGCGCGACCGGCCAGGGCGGGCTGCAGCGCAACATGTCCACCGCCGAGATCGTCGAGCAGGTGCTGGCCGGAGCCCGCGCGCTGGAGCGCGACGAGGTGCCGGGCGGCCGGGGCCGCGTCAACAACGTCGTGTTCATGGGCATGGGCGAGCCGATGGCCAACTACAAGGCGGTCATCGGCGCCGTACGCCGGCTCACCGACAAGGCCCCCGACGGCTACGGCATGTCCGCGCGCGGCATCACCGTGAGCACCGTCGGCCTGGTGCCCCGGATCAACCAGCTGACCACCGAAGGCATCCCGGTGACGCTGGCGCTCTCCCTGCACGCCCCCGACGACGAGCTGCGCGACGAGCTGGTGCCGGTCAACACCCGCTGGAAGGTGCACGAGGCCGTCGAGGCGGCGTGGAATTACGCCCGCACCACCAAGCGGCGTGTCTCCATCGAGTACGCCATGATGCGCGGCATCAACGACCAGGCGTGGCGGGCCGACCTGCTCGCCGACGTGCTCCAGTCCTACGGCCCCAAGGACCACACACGGTGGGGCTGGGTGCATGTCAACCTGATCCCGCTCAACCCCACGCCGGGGTCGAAGTGGACCGCCTCCGACCCGGCCGACGAGCGCGAGTTCGTCCGCCGCCTCGAGGCGAAGGGCGTGCCCACCACGGTCCGCGACACCCGCGGCAGCGAGATCGACGGTGCCTGCGGGCAGCTGGCGGCGGTGGAGTAGTCAGAAGTCTGCCGGCGCGCCGACGAGCAGCTCGGTGTTGCGGTCGGCCAGAGCGCCGCGAGCAGCGGGGTTGTACTGCGGGTCGTTGACCGACAGCTCACGGGAGAGCGAGGCCAGCGACACCGTCGAGGACAGGTCGCCGGCGTAGTCGGCCGGAGCGGCGTGGTCGATCACCGTGGTGAAGATCGACCAGGTGCCGTCGAGGTTGTCGGCCACCTCGATGACCCGCGCCTGCTGCGGCCAGTCGATGTGCGAGGCGGTGTTGATCTCCCAGAAGCCGCCGCTGCCGTCGGCGCGCACGTGCGGGGTGATCTCGTTGCGGTGGGTGTGGCCGTTGACCCACGCGATCACCCGCTCCTGGCTGAGCAGGTACGCCGTCACCTCGGCGCCCAGCACTCGTGGGTCCAGGTCGCCGCCCGTGGCGATGAACGGGTTGTCCATCGTCTGGCTGGTGTGGTGGCTGTAGACGATCACGGCACGGCCCGACGCCGCTGCCACCGTGTCCTGGAGCCAGGCGAACTGCGGTGCGTCGAGGGAGCCGTCGGCGTAGCCGTTGGGGTTCACCGTGTCCATCACGACATGACGGAACGGCCCGTCGTCGAAGAAGTAGTAGGCGGTGTCGCTGTCGCGGTTGTCCTGCGTGAACCCGTGGCCGACCGGCAGGCCGGAGGTGGCGAAGTGCTCCTCGACGATCTCGCCGCGGCTGAGCTGGCGGCGCGTGGCGTCGGGGGTGACGAGCTTGACGTACGGCGAGACGACCAGCGAGCCCAGGATCTGCTCCAGCGTGCTGCCCTCGGGATCCAGCACGTCGGCCGGCGCGACGCCCGGGGGAGGCGAGATCACCTTCAGCGCCCCCGTCGCCAGCGTCGAGGTCTGCGTCGTCCGGGCCGGGAAGTTGCCCTGGGAGAGGCCGTCGTGGTTGCCGAAGCAGGTGTACCACGGAACGCTGAGCCCGACCGCGTTGAAGGGCCGGCGGGCGGCGTCGAGCAGTCCGGGCAGGGTCGGGAAGCCGTACTGGCTCTTGTAGCGGTCGGGACCGTTGCCCAGCGGCGGCCTTCCTGGATGCCAGTAGTGCGGGTCGTAGTAGAGCGGGTCGGCGTCCATCACGCCCTCGTAGCGCAGTCGGGAGCCGCTGTCGGGCACGACCCGGGCACCGTCCAGCACGTCGATGTTCCAGCGGACCTCGTTGTGCTGGCAGTTGTCGGAGTTGTCGCCGGTCTCGATCGCGAACTCCAGGGGGAGGCCGGTCGCCGGCGCCGCGGCGATCGCGTTGACCGCCCGCACCATCGCATCGCCGACCTGGGCGGTGAGCATCTCCTGCGGCCGGTAGGCCGAGGCGAAGAGGCCCGGGACCTGACCGGTCGCGTTCGGGTCGTCGAACCGGTCGGTCCACTCGACCCGGGCGGGCGACTGGTGGTCGACGACGTGGACGTCGCTGAGCTGGGCGAAGGCGAGCAGCGGCCGCCGTCCGCCGGAGCGGTCCGCCGCGGCCCCGACGCCCAGGTCGGTGCGCACGGCGCGGGCCTCACCGGGCAGGGCCACCACCTTGCGGTAGCCGTTCGCGGCCGGCGCCCCGGGACCGTACGTCGTCGCCACCGTCGTCCGCCCGGCACGGAGGGCGGCCACTGCTGCGGTGCTCAGGGAACCGGCCTGGCTGAGGGCGGTGGCGCCGGCGGCGGCCACGGCTGCGCGCAGGAACGCACGACGGGAGAGTTCCATGTCCCCTCAACGACCGCCCGTGGCGTGGGTCACGACGCGTCGGCCGGTGGGTTGGTGGACACCGTGCGAGCGGAGGCGGGAGGATGCCCCGGTAAGCCCCTCCCGACAGTGAGGAGTGTCCCGATGGTGGATGCGCCCCAGCCAGAACAGCTCAAGAAGCTGCATCGTCTCGACGCCCTCAGCGACGCCGACCTGAAGAAGGTCGTCGCCCGCGGCCGGCACGTCCACCTCCCGGCCGACTGGTCGCTGATCTGGGAGAAGACGCCGGCCGACAAGGCCTATCTCATCGTCGACGGCGAGGTCGCGGTGCGCAAGGCCGGGCAGGAGATCGCCCGCCTCGGCCCCGGTGACGTGATCGGCGAGATGGCGATCGTCGGGCACAAGCTGCGCAGCGCCAGCGTGGTGAGCCTGACGCCGATGGAGGTCATCCACTTCACCCGGGAGGCAGTCCAGGAGCTGCTCGAGGAGGTGCCGGCCTTCGGGACGGCGCTGCGCGACACCACGTTGGACCGGTTGGGCCGGCCCGAGGCCTGAGGCGCCCCGGAGGTCGCGGACGCGGAGGTGGCCGAGCTACCGCCCGCGACCGCCGACCTCCACGAGGAGGGGCAGGACCTCCTCCGCGCTGTCGACGAGGTGCAGTCGGGGAGCGAAGGCGCGCCCTTCGGCGAGCGCCAGGAGCAGCGGCCAGGCGGGAAAGACGTTCGTCCAGTACTCCCGGCCGACGAGGACCATGGGCGAGACCTGCTCCGGCAGCGCGTAGAAGTTGCCGCAGGCGTCCTGGAAGATCTCCTGCACCGTGCCCGCCGCACCCGGCAGGAACACGATGCCGCCCGAGCAGATGCGCAGCAGCTCGTCCTCCCGCAGCGCGTTGCGGAAGTACTTGGCGATCGAGGTGGCGAACGCGTTCGGGGGCTCGTGGCCGTAGAACCAGGTGGGGATGCCCAGGGAGCTGTGCGGCTCGCGGGTCGGCCAACGGTCCCGGACCTCGAACGCCCCTTGCGCCCAGCCGCCGACGTCCTCGGCGAAGGTGGGTACGCCGGCGAGGAGCTCCTCGGCCGCGGCCAGGGTCGCGTCGTCCTGCCCCACCAGCCAGGCCCCCAGGTTGGCCGCCTCCATCGCTCCCGGCCCGCCGCCGGTGACCACGGTGAACCGGCTCGACAGCTCCCGGCCCAGCACCACCGAGGCGTGGTAGACGTCCTCGCCGCGCAGGGCGGCGTGCCCGCCCATCACCCCGACCAGCGGCCGGCGCCTCGCGTGCCGGCGGACGAACTCGTCGAGGGCGTCGTCGATCGCGTGGTCGTGCAACGCCTGCGCGAGCCGCTTGTCGAGCGTGCGGCGCGTCTGCGACCACGCGTAGACGGTCGCATCCGGGGTGCGGGCGTAGCCGCGGTCGAGCCCGGCGTAGAGCTCGTCGGCGGTGTAGAGGCTGCCGCGGTAGGGATTGAACGGGACGTCCGGCACCGTCGGGAAGAGCAGCCCACCCCGTCGCCGTACGTCGTCCTCGCTGCCGGGTCCTTCGGCGCCGAAGGTGCACCCGAGGAACAGGGCCCGGGCGACGTCGAGCCGAGCCAGCACGGCGGCCCGCTCGCGCAGGTCGAGCGACTGCAGGTGCCAGCCGCGGATGGAGGTGCGTCCCGCGGTGCGGGCGTCGAACTCCGCCAGGGTCTCGATCTCCGCAGGTCTCACGGGCCGGAACACTATCCGTAGGCGGCTGCCAGCAGCTCGCCGAACAGGTCGTGCTCGTCGACCTCCAGCCCGCGGCGGCGGAACCAGGTGCACACGTTGGTGCAGTCGCGCAGCAGGAAGTCGGTGCCCTGGGGGTTCGCGACCAGGTCGATCACCTGGGGGAGGTCGATGACCACCAGCCGGGCACCCGCGGCAAGGATGTTGTACGGCGAGAGGTCGCCGTGCACCAGGCCGTGGGTGGCCAGCGCGGACATGGCCGCACGCAGCTGTGCGAAGTACTCCGCGAGCAGGTCGGGCTCCGGCCGGGTGCCGGCGAGCCGGGGTGCGGGCGCACCGTCGTGCTGCACCAGCTCCATGAGGATCTCGGTGCCGTCGATCTGCACCGGATAGGGCACCGGTACGCCGGCCTCCCAGCAGAGCTTGAGCGAGTCCCACTCCGCCCACGCCCACTGGCCGGCCGCGACCTGGCGGCCGAAGCTCGTCTTGCCGGCCAGGGCCCGGGCGTCGCGGGTGTTGCGGGTGCGCCGCCCCTCGGTGTAGGCGGCGCTGCGCTGGAAGGACCGGTGCTCGTTGCTGCGGTAGCGCTTCGCGGCGAGCACGCAGGCATCCCCGGCGGTGGCCCGCTCGAGCACGAAGACGTCGGCCTCCTTGCCGGTCTTGAGGACGCCCAGGTCGGTGTCGACGGCGGCGCGGTCGGTCACCAGCCAGTCGGGGACCGGCTGGGGCCCGCGCATCAGCGGCTCGACGTCCCAGTAGGTCGAGAACCGTTGGTCCTCGCCGGGCTCGTCGAGCGGCCGGTAGTCGAAGACGAAGGCGGGGTCGATGCCCTCGTCGAGGTCAGTCGTGGGTGCAGGTGTGTCTGCGAAGAAGTTCAACGTTGCTCCGGAAGTCTGAGAAGTGGTCGGCGGGCACGCCGGGAACATCGATGCGCATGTCACTTCTCCTTCCGGTTGCGGGGCCGCCCTGCCGGCACGGCCGCTCTCGGGTGCCAGCCTCCCGTCGAGCCACTGGACCGTCAACCGGTTTTCGGCGGGCCTATCGTGGGCCCATGAGCAACCAGGTCATCGACGACGCACCGAAGCAGCTCTTCATCGGCGGGAAGTGGCGCGACGCCACCGGCGGTCGGACACTGCCGGTCGAGGACCCGGCCACCGGCAAGACCCTGTGCGAGGTCGCCGACGCGACGCCGGAGGACGCGAAGGCCGCCCTCGACGCGGCCGTGGGAGCGCAGGCAGCGTGGGCGGCGACCTCCCCCAACGAGCGCTCGGAGATCCTGCACCGGGCGTTCGAGCTGCTCGGCGAGCGCGCCGACGAGCTGGCGCTGCTGATGACCCTGGAGATGGGCAAGTCGGTGACCGAGTCGAAGGCGGAGATCGCCTACGCGGCGGAGTTCTTCCGCTGGTTCTCCGGCGAGGCGCTGCGCCTGGACGGCTACTACAAGACCGCCGGCAACGGGAAGAGCCGGGTCCTGGTGATGCGCCAGCCGGTCGGGCCCTGCTACTTCATCACGCCGTGGAACTTCCCCAACGCGATGGGCACCCGCAAGATCGGCCCGGCGATCGCGGCGGGCTGCACGATGGTCGTCAAGCCCGCGCACCAGACGCCGCTGTCGATGCTGGCGCTCGCCCGGCTGCTCGAGGACTGCGGCCTGCCGGCCGGTGTCCTCAACGTGGTGACCTCGTCGTCCTCGGGGGCCGTCTCCGAGCCGATCATCGGTGACCCCCGGCTGCGCAAGCTCAGCTTCACCGGGTCGACCGAGGTGGGCCGGAAGCTGATCGCGCAGGCGGCCGACCAGGTGCTGAAGGTCTCCATGGAGCTCGGCGGCAACGCGCCGTTCCTCGTCTTCGGCGACGCCGACCTCGACGCGGCCGTGGACGGCGCGATCCTGGCCAAGATGCGCAACGTCGGCGAGGCGTGCACCTCGGCCAACCGCTTCCACGTCCACGAGTCGGTGGCCGAGGAGTTCGGCAGGCGGCTGGCGGAGCGGATGGCGGCGATGACGATCGGCCACGGCGCGGACGAGGGCGTCGAGGTCGGTCCGCTGATCGACGCGGCGCAGCGCGACAAGGTCGCCGAGCTCGTCCAGGACGCCGTGGAGAAGGGCGCGACCTGCGTGACCGGAGGCCGGCAGCGCGACGGCGCCGGCTACTTCTACGAGCCGACGGTGCTCACCGGCGTGCCGAAGGACGCCCGGGTGCTCTCGGAGGAGATCTTCGGCCCGGTGGCGCCCATCGCGACCTTCACCGACGACGACGAGGCGATCGCGGCCGCCAACCGGACGGAGTTCGGCCTGGTGTCCTACGTCTTCACGCGCGACCTTTCGCGTGCCTTCCGTGTGTGCGAAGCCCTGGAGACGGGCATGATCGGGCTCAACCAGGGGATGGTGTCCAACGCCGGCGCACCGTTCGGCGGGGTCAAGCAGTCGGGCTTGGGCCGCGAGGGCGGCAACGAGGGCATCGCGGAGTACCTGGAGACCAAGTACGTCGCGCTGAACGTCTGAGCCTGTCGGACGGCTGCGCCTCCAGCCGGCCCGTCCAGCCGCCCCTGCGACAATGCAGCCGTGACGCAGCGACGCGACGTGGTGATCCTGGGCTCGACCGGGTCGATCGGCACCCAGGCCCTCGACGTGGTGCGGGCCAACCCGGACCGCTTCCGGGTCGTCGGGCTGACGGCCGGCGGCTCGCACCCGGAGCTCTTCGAGGCCCAGGTGGCACAGTTCGCACCGTCGTACTCCGGCCTGGGCGAGGAGGCCTCGACCGAGGCGGCCGCGGCTGAGTGCGACGTGGTCCTCAACGGCATCACCGGCGCGGTGGGCCTGCGGCCGACCATCGCCGCGCTGGAGGCCGGCAACACCCTCGCACTGGCCAACAAGGAGTCGCTCATCATCGGCGGCCCGGTGGTCACCTCGCAGGCGGCGCCGGGCCAGATCGTGCCCGTCGACAGCGAGCACAGCGCGCTGGCCCAGTGCCTGCGCGGCGGCCGGGCCGACGAGGTGCACCGGCTCGTGCTCACCGCCAGCGGCGGGCCGTTCCGCGGACGCAGCCGCGCCGAGCTCGAGGACGTCACCGTGGCGCAGGCGCTGGCCCACCCGACCTGGGACATGGGTCCGGTCGTCACGATCAACTCCGCGACCCTGGTCAACAAGGGGCTCGAGGTGATCGAGGCGCACCTGCTCTTCGGGATCCCGTTCGACCGGATCGAGGTCGTCGTCCACCCGACCAGCGTGGTGCACTCGATGGTGGAGTTCCGCGATGGCTCGACGCTCGCCCAGGCGAGCCCGCCGACGATGCTCATCCCGATCGCGCTCGGGCTCGCCTGGCCCGACCGGGTGCCGGGGACAGCCCCCGCCGTCGACTGGACGCAGGCGCAGGCCTGGGAGTTCTTCCCGCTCGACGACGAGGCCTTCCCGGCCGTCCGCCTGGCCCGCGAGGCGGGG
Organism: Marmoricola sp.; assembly: GCA_035708765.1. Taxonomy (GTDB): domain Bacteria; phylum Actinomycetota; class Actinomycetes; order Propionibacteriales; family Nocardioidaceae; genus Marmoricola. The sequence continues at coordinate 75,040 of DASTFI010000017.1, read as the reverse complement.
GAGCGGGGCGGCACCGCGCCGGCGGTCTACAACGCCGCCAACGAGGTGTGCGTCGAGGCGTTCCGCACCGGTCGGCTCCGGTTCGTCGACATCGTCGACGTGATCGCCGGCGTGCTCACCGCCCACGCCGTACCCTCACAGGGAGCGGGCCTGACCGTCGAGGACGTCCTCGACGCCGACGCGTGGGCCCGCGCCGAGACCGCGCGCCTGCTGGAGAAGCTTCGATGAACATCCTCGTCTCGGCCGCGGCCGTGCTCCTCTTCGTGGTCGGGCTCGCGCTCTCGGTCGGCCTGCACGAGCTGGGCCACCTCATCCCCGGCAAGCTCTTCAACGTCAAGGTCACCCAGTACTTCATCGGCTTCGGGCGGACCCTGTGGTCGCGCCGGCGTGGCGAGACGGAGTACGGCGTGAAGGCGATCCCGCTGGGCGGCTACGTCAAGCTGGTGGGGATGCTGCCGCCGGCCGCCGACGAGGAGCCGGGCAAGGTGCGCGCTTCGCGCACCGGCATGTTCCAGCAGCTGGTCAGCGACGCCCGCTCCGCGGAGTACGAGGACGTCGGACCGCACGACCACGGCCGGCTCTTCTACCAGCTGCCCTGGTGGAAGCGGGTCATCGTGTGGGGCGCCGGCGTCACCATCAACGTCGTCCTGGCCTTCCTGCTCTTCGCCGCCGTGTTCATGGGGTACGGCGCACTCACCCCGACGACCACGGTCAGCTCGGTCAGCGAGTGCGTCCAGGTGGTCTCCGCCCAGCAGAAACCGGGTCCGTGCACCGCGTCCGACCCGGTCACGCCCGCCCGCGAGGCCGGTCTGCGCCCCGGTGACCGGATCCTGCGGTTCAACGGCCAGGAGATCGGCGCCTACGCACAGCTCCAGCGGCTCATCCGCGCCAACGGCGACGACGCCTTCACCCTCACCGTCGAGCGTGCCGGCCGCGAGCTGACGCTGCACGCGCACTCGGTGGTCAACCAGCTGCCCGCCCTCGGTGACGCCCGGGGGTCGGACAAGACGGTCGAGGCGGGCTTCCTGGGCATCACCCCGACCCTCGAGGTGCAGCGCAAGTCCGCGGGCTACGTCGTGACCACGATGGTCGACGGCACCAAGGAGGTGCTGGAGACGATCGGCAAGCTGCCGGTGAAGGTCTACCACGTCGGTCGGGCCGCCCTGGGCCTGGAGGAGCGCGCCGACGACAGCCCGATGAGCGTGGTCGGGGCCGGTCGCATCGTGGGCGAGGTGGGGGCCTCGGACCAGGGCACCCTCGCGTCGAAGTTCTTCTTCGTGCTCTCGGTGCTCGCCGGGCTGAACCTCTTCCTGGGCCTGATCAACCTGGTGCCGCTGCCGCCGTTCGACGGCGCCGGCGTCGCCACCAGCCTCTACGACGCCCTGCGGCGCGGGATCGCGCGGGTGCTGCGCCGACCGGCGCCCGGTCCCGTCGACTCCGCGAAGCTGCTGCCGCTCAGCTATGCGATGGCGGTGGTGATCATGGTCGTCTCCGTGGTGCTCGTCGTCGCCGACGTGGTGGCACCCGTCACCCTGTGATCATTCAACGGTCAACCTAGGATGGGCTCCATGACGTCCGTTTCCCTCGGCATGCCCGAAGCCCCGCCGCCGGTGCTGGCACCGCGCCGCCCGACGCGCCAGATCAAGGTGGGCAAGGTCGGGGTGGGCAGCGAGTCGCCGGTCTCCGTGCAGTCGATGACGACCACGTTGACGGCGGACGTCAACACCACGCTGCAGCAGATCGCCGAGCTGACCGCGGCCGGCTGCGACATCGTCCGGGTCGCCTGCCCCTCGGCCGACGACGCTGCGGCGCTGCCCGAGATCGCGCAGCACTCGCAGATTCCGGTGATCGCCGACATCCACTTCCAGCCGAAGTACGTCTTCGCCGCGATCGAGGCCGGCTGCGCCGCCGTCCGGGTCAACCCCGGCAACATCAAGAAGTTCGACGACCAGGTCAAGGAGATCGCCCAGGCCGCCAAGGACCACGGCACCTCGCTGCGCATCGGCGTCAACGCCGGGTCCCTGGACAAGCGGCTGCTCGAGAAGTACGGCAAGGCGACGCCGGAGGCGCTCGTCGAGTCGGCCGTGTGGGAGGCCTCGCTGTTCGAGGAGCACGGCTTCCGCGACTTCAAGATCTCGGTCAAGCACAACGACCCCGTCGTGATGGTGCGCGCCTACGAGCTCCTCGCCGAGCGGGGTGACTGGCCGCTGCATCTGGGCGTCACCGAGGCCGGCCCCGCGTTCCAGGGCACCATCAAGTCGGCGACCGCCTTCGGCGCTCTGCTGAGCAAGGGGATCGGCGACACCATTCGGGTCTCCCTGTCGGCCCCGCCGGTCGAGGAGGTCAAGGTCGGCATCCAGATCCTGCAGTCGCTGAACCTCCGACCGCGCAAGCTGGAGATCGTCTCCTGCCCTTCGTGCGGCCGCGCACAGGTCGACGTCTACAAGCTGGCCGACCAGGTCACCGCGGGCCTCGAGGGACTCGAGGTGCCGCTGCGCGTGGCCGTGATGGGCTGTGTCGTCAACGGTCCCGGTGAAGCCCGCGAGGCCGACCTCGGCGTTGCCTCCGGCAACGGCAAGGGCCAGATCTTCGTCAAGGGCGAGGTGATCAAGACGGTGCCCGAGTCGCAGATCGTGGAGACCCTGATCGAGGAGGCGATGCGCATCGCCGAGGAGATGGAGCCGGTCGAGGGTGGTGCCGCCGAGGTCAGCGTGTCCTGACCCGGCCCGGCCCGGGCCCCGGTCTACTCTGCCCCGTGCGTGACCCGGACGGCCACCACGAGGACCTGGAGGGCCTGCTCGCAGGCGCCGAAGGCCGGACTCGACTGCGCCAGCCGGTCGAGGTCGCCCACCGCGTTGCGGATCGCGTCGGGAGAGCCGAGGTCGATGGCACCGGCCTGCTCCCAGGCCGGCTCCAGCTGGGCGTTGGCCGCGGCGGCCTGCTCCTCGAGCACGGCGAGCGCCCGCTGGACCGCCGCGTGGGTCGGTGGTGCCAGGGGCTTGCCGTTCTCGTCGGTGGCCTTCCGGGGCACCGGCTCGTTGAGGTAGATCTCCGCCTGCGGCTGGATGTCACGCAGCTGGAACTCCATGTCGTAGACGCGCAGCCGGCTGGTGAACTGCCGCAGCGTGCTGATCTGCTGGACCTGCGCCTCGACGGCGTCCACGCAGTCGCCTCCGCTCGCGTTGTGCCGCTGGTAGTCGACGCCCGCGATGATCGTCGACCACCGCTGCGACAGTGACGACGGCATCGGGTCGCCGTCCATGTCGAGGATCGTCTCGGCGACGTCGGCCCACTGGTCACGGCAGGCCCGGACGTCGGCGCTGACGTCGGCGCTGACGTCGGCGCTGACGTCGGCGGTCTCGTCGGCGCGGGCCCGCTCCGTCGCGCCCGGTGCCGGACCGGTCCCGCACGCCACGGCACCGGCGAGCAGCACGGCGCCGGCGAGCAGGAGGGGGAGCCGCCGGCCGGTGGGGGGCGCGAGCATGGACACACCGTAGTCCCCAGTCGGTACGCTCCCCCCGTGCTCGCATCGCAGGGCGCCGCGGCCCATCTCCGCGTCCTCGGCCCGGCCGACCTGCCCGCTGCCCTGACGGTGCTGGGCCAGGACCCGGTGGTGAACGTCTTCGCGGAGTACCGGGCCCGACTCACCTCGCTCGACCCGCGCTGGCTCGGTGGCGAGATGTGGGGCTACGACGTCGACGGTGCGCTGCGGTCCCTGTGCCACGTGGGCGCCAACCTGGTGCCGGTCACGGCCACGCGCGAGGCGGCCACCGCGTTCGCGCGACGGGCGCTGAGTGCGGGCCGGAGCAGCTCGACGATCGTCGGCCCCCGGCGGGCGGTGGAGTGGATGTGGGCCGAGCTCGAGGGGGAGTGGGGGCGCCCCCGGGACGAGCGCTGGGACCAGCCGCACCTGGTCACCTCGCGCTGCTCCGACGTGGTGCCCGACGCAGCCGTCCGTCGTACTCCCGTCTCGCTCGTCGACGCGCTCTACCCGGCCTGCGTGGCGATGTACACCGAGGAGGTGGGCGTCAACCCCGAGCAGGACGGCGGTGGCGGGCTCTACCGGGCCCGGGTCGCGCAGCTGGTGCGGCGGGGCTGGTCGTTCTCCCGCATCGAGGACGACCGGGTGCTGTTCAAGGCGGAGGTCGCCTGCGTCACCGAGTCGGCCGCGCAGATCCAGGGCGTGTACGTCGACCCGTCGGTGCGTGGGCAGGGCCTGGCCACGCGCGGCATGGCCGCGGTCGTCGAGCAGGTGCTGCGCGACCTCGCGCCGACGGTGTCGCTCTACGTCAACGCGCACAACGTGCCCGCCCGCCGGGCCTACGAGCGCGTCGGCTTCGAGCAGACCGAGACCTTCGCCACGCTGATGTTCTGAGCCGTCGGTCGGCACGCGAAGCTCAGGAGCCATCCGGGCGTCGCTTCAGCTGAGTTGTCCCCGCAAGTGCCTGAGTACCTTGGGCGCACCGGCCATGATCGCACCTCCGTGATCGGCCCCGGGGACGACCCACAGCTCCGCCTGCGGCACCTGCGCCCGGTACCACTCGCCGTAGGCCGGTGGGCAGCTCGCGTCCGCGGCTCCGTACACCAGCCAGGCCGGGCAGCCCACCCCGGCGACGTCGACGTCCCAGGGGAGACCCCACGAGAGCACGTCGAAGGCGTAGCCGGCATGCCCGTTCCTCGACGCGTCGGCGAAGCACTCGCGGATCGGTGCCGGAGCGCCGTCGACGTCGGCGGTCGCGATGAGGCTGGCGATGCCGGCGGCGGCCCCGGTGCGGTCGCCGGCCGCAGCGAGGTCCAGCAGACGACGCTCCTCGGCATCCTCCTCGTCCGCCGGCGGTCCCCACTGCTCGCGCGGGGCCACGCCGGACAGGATCGCCAGCCCGCGCGCCGGCGTCCGGGGCGACGTACGGGCGGTCACGGAGGCGGCGAACGGCCCACCGCCGGAGATGCCGAGGACCGCGTAGGTGGTGATGCCGAGGCGGTCGAGGACCTCGCGTGTGTCCTCGACGACCACGGAGAGGCCTGTCCGCTCCGACGGGGTGCTGCCGGCGTACCCCGGGCGCCCGGGAGAGACCAGTCGCAGGCCGAGCTCGCTCGCCGTGCCGGCGTGCATGCCCACCTCGAGCGGGCCGGTGGGGGTGCCGTGGAGGACCAGCACGGGCGCGCCGTCGGGGTCGCCCGCCTCGACGACGTCGACGGACCGGCCGTTCGCCAGGGTGATGAGGCGGCGGGAGACCGCCGTGCCGGGGGCGCTGCCTGCCGGCTCCTCCCGCTGCTCGTCCACGTGGCGACGCTAGTGAGAAACCCGGTCGAGCGGAAGGTTTGCCCACAAGTAGCCTTCTCGGCATGACCGGCCAGATCCTGCGGATGTCCTCGTTGTTCCTGCGCACCCTGCGTGAGGACCCGGCGGACGCGGAGGTCCCCAGCCACCGGCTGCTGGTGCGGGCCGGCTACGTGCGGCGCGCTGCCCCGGGCATCTACACCTGGTTGCCGCTTGGCCTGCGAGTGCTGCGCAACGTGGAGTCGATCATCCGCGAGGAGATGGACGCGATGGGCGCGCAGGAGCTCCAGTTCCCCGCCCTGCTGCCGCGTGAGCCCTACGAGGCGAGCAACCGCTGGACGACGTACGGCGACGGGATCTTCCGCCTGCACGACCGCAAGGGCGGCGACTACCTGCTCGGCCCCACGCACGAGGAGATGTTCACCCTTGCGGTCAAGGACATGTACTCCTCCTACAAGGACCTGCCGGTCTGGCTCTACCAGATCCAGACGAAGTACCGCGACGAGGCGCGCCCCCGCGCCGGTGTGCTGCGGGGCCGCGAGTTCATCATGAAGGACTCCTACTCCTTCGACACCAGCGACGCCGGGCTCGACGCGTCGTACGCCGCCCACCGCGCGGCGTACATCCGGATCTTCGACCGCCTCGGCTTCGAGTACGCGATCGTCAAGGCCACCTCCGGGGCCATGGGCGGGTCGCGCTCGGAGGAGTTCCTGGCCAAGGCCGACGTCGGCGAGGACACCTACGTCCGCTGCACCAACTGCGACTACGCCGCCAACGTGGAGGCGGTGGCGGTGCGGCCGCCCGAGCCGGTGCCGTACGACGACGCGCCGCCGGCACACGTGGAGGACACCCCGGACACGCCCACCATCCAGACCCTGGTGGACCACCTCAACGGCAAGCACCCACGCGACGACCGCCCCTGGGCGGCCGGCGACACCCTGAAGAACGTTCTGGTGCTGCTCAAGCACCCCGACGGCACCCGCGAGCCGCTGGCGATCGGGCTGCCCGGCGACCGCGAGGTCGACCAGAAGCGTCTCGAGGGCCAGCTCGAGCCGATCGAGGTCGAGCCGATGGACGAGGCCGAGCTCGCCAAGTACCCGGCGTTGGTCAAGGGCTACATCGGCCCCGGCGTGCTCGGCGAGGAGTCGGCGTCCCGGATCCGCTACGTCGTCGACCCCCGGGTGAGCGAGGGGACCCGCTGGGTCACCGGCGCCGACGAGGCCGGCCGCCACGTCCTCGACCTGGTGGCCGGGCGCGACTTCACTGCGGACGGCACGATCGAGGCGGCCGACGTGCGCGACGGAGACGCGTGCCCGAACTGTGCCGAGGGCTCCCTCGAGTCCGCGCGCGGCATCGAGATGGGGCACATCTTCCAGCTCGGCCGCTGGTTCGCCGAGGCGCTCGACCTGCGGGTGCTGGACGAGAACGGCAAGTTGGTCACGGTCACGATGGGCTCCTACGGCATCGGCGTGACCCGGGCGGTCGCGGCGATCGCGGAGAACACCCTCGACGAGATCGGCCTGTGCTGGCCCCGCGAGATCGCGCCGGCCGACGTCCACATCGTCGCGGCCGGCAAGGACCCGGCCGTCTTCGAGGCCGCCGACCGGCTCGCCGGCGAGCTCGCGGAGCGTGGCCTGACGGTGCTCTACGACGACCGGGCCGGCAAGGTCAGCCCGGGCGTGAAGTTCAAGGACGCCGAGCTGGTCGGGGTGCCGACCATCGTCACCGTCGGCCGCGGCATCGCCGACGGGACCGTCGAGGTCAAGGATCGCCGCACCGGCGAGCGCACCGAGGTCCCCGTCGGGAGTGCCGCAGACTCGCTGCGCGAGGTCGTCACCGGCAGCTGAGGTTCCGGACCAGACCTGCACGATTCCCCGGTGCACAGATCGGCAGGTCCCGGATGCTTCCGCACACCCGTCGCACAGGTGCATCCTCCTCTCACCCCACTTCCCAGGAGAGGACCGCCACCATGCGGATGAACCGTCTCGCCCTCCGCGCGGCCGCCACCCTCGGCACCGCGACCCTGGCGCTCGGGATGAGCGCCCTGCCGGCGACAGCGCGGCCGGCGCCCGAGCGCACCACGGCGACCACGCACTGCTTCGACCCGGTCACGGCCGGCGCCGCAGCACGCGGTGCGGCGAACCCGCGTGCCCACGACCACCGCGACATCACTCCCGCGGAGCAGGCCCGCATCGAGGCACGGACGCAGGCGATCCTGGCCGCCAAGGCAGCCGGCAAGGGCGGCAAGGGTAAGCCCGGCAGCGGTGGCGGTGGGGGGACCGACCCGGCCGGTGCGGCGATGAACAACATCCCGGTCTACGTGCACCAGATGCTCTCGAGGTCCGGGGCAGGTGCGGTCACCAGCGCGCAGATCCAGGCGCAGATCGCGGAGCTGAACCAGGACTACGCGGGCCAGGACCAGGACGGGCACAGCGGCTCGACCAGCGACAGCACCGCCGCAGCCAACACGGGGGCGAGGTTCTACCTCGCCGGCACGGACGCGTTCTACAACGACCAGTGGCACCGCGACCGGCAGAGCACGACCTACCGTGCCCAGACCCGCCAGGGCGGAAAGAAGTCGCTCAACATCTGGCTGGTGGACTTCGGCTACCTCGGGATCGCCACGTTCCCGTGGGACTACGCGAGGAACCCCTCGATCGACGGCATCCGGGTGCAGTGGGACTCGCTGCCCGGCGGCGACATCGCCAACTACAACCAGGGCAAGACCGCCAGCCACGAGGCCGGCCACTGGCTCGGGCTCTACCACACGTTCCAGGGCGGCTGCACGAGCACGAACGACGAGGTCGCCGACACCCCGGCCCAGCAGAGCGCGTCTGCCGGCTGTCCCGAGGGTCGTGACTCCTGCTCACTGCCGGGCTTCGACCCGATCCACAACTACATGGACTACAGCTACGACCAGTGCTACGACGAGTTCACTCCGGGCCAGTCGTCGCGGATCCACGACAACTGGGTGGCCTACCGCCAGTGACCTCACACCGGCGGGCCGCTCGGCGACACACGGCGTCGTACCCGGGCATGGGCACGGCACCTGCCCTGTAGGTTCTCCTCCCGTGAGTCACCGACGGCAGATCGATGCGGTCATCTTCGACTGGGGCGGGACCCTGACCGCGTGGCACGACATCGACTTCCACGCCGAGTCGACGGCGCTGGCCCAGGCCGTCGCCAGCACACCGACGCCCGACGACGACCACCAGGCGTGGGCCGAGCGGTTGCACCGGGCCGGCAGCGTCATCTGGGGTCGCAGCCGCGACCACCAGCGCAGCGCCACCGTGGCGGACCTGTTCGCCGAGGCGGGCCTCGAGCACGACCCCGAGCTGTTGACCGCCTACTACGAGTTCTGGGAGCCGCACACGCTCACCGACCCGCAGGTCGGTCCCCTGTGGGAGGAGCTGCGGTCACGCGGCATCAAGGTCGGCGTCCTGTCCAACACGATCTGGCCGCGCTCCTGGCACGAGGGCTTCTTCCGTCGCGACGGTGTCCACGAGCTGATCGACGGCGACGTCTACACCTGCGAGATCCCCTGGACCAAGCCCTCGCCGCTGGCGTTCGGCGCGGCGATCGAGGCAGTCGGCGCGCCGGACCCGTCCCGCTGCGTGTACGTCGGCGACCGCCTCTTCGACGACGTGTACGGCGCCCAGAACGCCGGCCTGGCGGCGATCCACGTGCCGCACAGCTCCATCCCGGCCGAACAGGTCGGGCACACGGAGGGTGCGCCGGACGCCGTCGCCCACCAGCTCGCCGACATCCCGGGGCTGCTCGACAGCCTCTGACGCAAAGTTGCCGTCTTGTGCAGTGCACGAAGCGGCAACGGCCAGCTCGTTTGCCCAGCACATCGGCTGGGGAAGGATCAGGGAGTCTTTCCGGGGAACATCTCGGGGGTTCCTCGGAAGGCCAGCTGTCGGACAGCACAGCTGTCGAGCGCTCCCAGGGCCCACCGCCGGTCGGAGCCGACGGTGCTGCCCACGAGCTGGCCGTAGACCGTGGCGAGGCGGCGCTCCACCAGGAGCGCCGCCTCTTCCATGTCCGCCGGAGTGACCACCCGACCCGGCAGCTGGTAGGCGACCTCCGCGGCCACCGGGTCGGCGCCGAGCCGGTCGATCCGGCGGGCGAGGCTGTCGCGTTGGCGCCGGTGCAGCCGGAACGCATCGTCCACGGACGCGAACAGCCGGGGCTGGCGTGACCGCGAGACGCGCGCGCCGAGGACCTCGTAGAGATACACCGCCGCGTGCTCGCCGGCCAGGGTGGCCTGCAGCGCTTCGAGCGGCTTCACGGGAGCACCGCCAGGTGTTGGGACACCGAGGCTGCCGCCGAGCCGAGGAGGCGGGCGAAGGCGCCGCTCTCGGCCCGGAGCGCGAGGCCGGTCAGCTGCTGGTGCAGGCGGTGCTCGCGGTCGAGCAGCTGGCCACGCGCCGCCGGCGCGGTCGGGGCCACCGGTGGAGGCTGCTCGGTGGCGCTGGTGTCGACCCGTTCCGGGACGGCATCGACGAGTGCGGCCAGGTGTGCGCGGTGCATCGCGGAGAGGCCCTGGAGGGACGCACGCAGCCGCGGGTGCCGGCCGGCCACCGCGTCGAGCAACTGCTCGGTCGACCGGATCGCGGTCACCGCCTCCACGGCGACGGCCACGTCCGGGGCCAGGTCCGGCACCGCTCGCGCCGCGGGAGTCTCCTCGTCGTCGAACGGGTTGTTGACCGAGCAGCCCGTCAGTCCTGCCGCGGCGAGCACCGAGCCGGTCCCCAGCGAGGCGCCCAGGACCAGCACGTCCCGACGGGAGCGGGGACGGTCGGGGACGGCCGGAAGGGGCGCCCGGACGGGAGCCCGGACGAGAGCACGGAACACGGCGCCCATGATGGCGCATCGCCGGGCGAAAAAGTGTGGCGGGATGTCCTAGGGTTGGGGCACCACAACAACACAGCAGGAGGTCGCGCTCGATGCCCGCCGAGATCACGGATCGCCTCGCTGAGCTCTTCACCGGCCCGCTCGCCGAGCGGGGGCTGGACCTCGAAGCCGTGGACCTGACTCGGGCCGGCAAGCGCTCGGTCCTCCGGGTGGCCGTCGACAAGGACGGTGGCGTCGACATGGACGACATCGCCGAGGCCACCCGCCAGGTGTCCGGCCTGCTGGACGACTCCGAGGTGATGGGCGAATCGCCGTACACCCTCGAGGTCTCCTCGCCCGGTGTCGACCGCCCGCTCACGCTTCCGCGCCACTGGCGGCGCAACGCCCACCGGCTGGTCAAGGTCACCCCGGCCGAGGGCGAGCCGGTCACCGGCCGGATCAGCGGCAGCGACGACGAGGGCGTGCTCCTCGACGTCGACGGGACCGAGCACCGGCTGCTCTACGGCGAGATCCGCAAGGCGAAGGTGCAGGTGGAGTTCAAGCGGCCGCCCGGGAGTGCTGGGCCCGACGCCGACGACGAGGAGGTCTGAGCGTGGACATCGACATGAGCATCCTGCGGATGCTGGTGACGGAGAAGGAGATCTCCCTCGAGGTGCTCGTCGAGGCGATCGAGCAGGCGTTGCTCACCGCCTACCACAAGACTCCGGGGGCGCTGGAGCACGCGCGTGTCGAGCTGGACCGCAAGAGTGGTCACGTCAGCGTCCTGGCCCGGGAGAGCAACGACGAGGGCGAGCCGGAGGGCGAGGAGTTCGACGACACCCCGGCCGGCTTCGGCCGGATCGCGGCGACCACCGCGAAGCAGATCATGCTGCAGCGGCTGCGCGACGCCGAGGACGAGCGCAAGTTCGGGGAGTTCTCCGGCAAGGAGGGCGACATCGTCTCCGGGGTGATCCAGCAGGGCCGGGACCCCCAGGACGTGATGGTCGACCTCGGCACCCTCGAGGCGCTGCTGCCGGCAGGGGAGCAGGTCGCCGGGGAGAACTACGCGCACGGCACCCGCATCAAGGCGCTCGTGGTGAGCGTCCGCAAGGGCTTCCGCGGCCCGCAGGTGATGCTCTCGCGCACGCACCCCAACCTCGTCAAGAAGCTGTTCGCCCTCGAGGTGCCCGAGATCGCGGACGGCACGGTCGAGATCGCCGCCATCGCGCGCGAGGCGGGCCACCGCACCAAGATCGCGGTGCACACCACCGCGCCGGGGGTGAACCCGAAGGGCGCCTGCATCGGGCCGATGGGCTCGCGGGTGCGCAACGTCATGAACGAGCTCAACGGCGAGAAGATCGACATCGTCGACTGGTCCGACGACGCCGCGACCCTGGTCGGCAACGCGCTCAGCCCTGCGCGGGTGACCAGCGTCACGGTGGTCGACGCGGCGACCCGGTCCGCACGCGTCGTGGTGCCCGACTTCCAGCTCTCGCTCGCCATCGGCAAGGAGGGCCAGAACGCCCGCCTGGCGGCCCGGTTGACCGGGTGGCGGATCGACATCCGCTCCGACGAGGAGCCGCAGCAGGACACCCGGCCGCCGGTCGCACCGCCCGTCTGAGGGCCGATCGCGGTCGCCGGTTCGTCGTGGACGGGTCGGACCCGTTAGACTGGTCTGCGGTGGATTCCCCTGACGGTTCGCGTGTGCGCATGCCCGTGCGCACCTGCATCGGCTGTCGGGAACGAGCCGCCAAGCGTGAGTTGCTGCGTGTCGTTGCCGGCACCGGGCAGGACGGCCAACCGGTCGTCGTACCCGATCCGGAGGGCACCGCACCCGGGCGAGGGGCGCACCTGCACCCCACGATCGAGTGTTTCGAGCTCGCCGAGCGTAGACGTGCCTTTTCCCGAGCCCTGCGGCATGATGCCGGAGTCGGGGGTGGGCCGCTGGGCCTGGCTGGTCTCCGGCAGCACCTGACGCACCGAACCTGACCGATCAGTCGAGATGAAACTGGAGCATCCGCTCATGAGCCTGCGATGAGAACTTCGCGATGAGCGTGCACATCTACTAGCGGTCCGGCACCTGCCTGCAAGCGGGCTCGGACCAGGAGGAACAGCGTGGCCAAGGTCCGAGTCCATGAACTCGCAAAGCAGTACGGCGTCACCAGCAAGCAAGTCCTGGGGATGCTCAGCGACCTGGGTGAGTTCGTCAAGGCACCCAGCTCGACGGTGGAACCTCCCGTCGTCAAGAGGTTCGAAGACAAGTACGGCGAGGAGCTGAAGGCCAAGGCCGAGGCTGCTGCCGCCAAGAAGGCTGCCCAGAAGCCGGCGAAGAAGCCGGCCCAGAAGGCACCCGCCGAGACGGCGGCCGAGCCCGGGCAGGTCGAGGAGCCGGCAGCCTCGCCGGCCGCGGAGACCACGCCCGCAGAGGCGCCTGCCCGCGAGGCGGCGGCGCCGTCGTCCTCGACTGCCCCCAGGCCAGGTCCGCGCAAGCCGGCCGCTCCCGAGCCCGTCGAGGAGACTGCCCAGGAAACTGACCGGCAGGAGGCTGGCCCGCAGGAGCCGCCGGCCCAGGAGCCGCCCGCCCAGGAGCCGCCCGCGGCGGCCGCGGCGGGACCACGCCCGTCCGCCCCCCGCCCGGCTGCCCCGCGCCCGGCCGGCCGTTCCGGCGGCCCGCGCCCGGGTGCGCCACGCCCCGGCAACAACCCGTTCTCCTCCACGCAGGGGATGGGTCGGCGCCCGACGGCTCCGACCCCCCGCGACGGTGGCTCCCGTGAGGCCGGCGGAGCAGGTGGCCGTCCCGGCATGCCGCGCCCCAACCCCGCGATGATGCCCAAGTCGCCGGCCGCCTTCGGTGGTGGCCCCGGCGGCGCCGGAGGCCCCGGCGGCCGCACCGGCGCACCCGGACGCGGCGGCCCCGGTGGCGGCCGTGGCGGTGCGCCCGGCCGTGGCGGCTTCGGTGGTCCCCCGGGCGGTGGCCTCGGTGGTCCCGGCGGCGGACGCCCCGGTGGCGGTCGTCCCGGCGGCGGAGGCCGTCCCGGTGGCCGCGGCAGCACCCAGGGTGCCTTCGGTCGTCCCGGCGGTCCCTCGCGACGGGGTCGCAAGTCCAAGCGCGCCCGTCGCCAGGAGTTCGAGCAGATGGAGGCGCCGACGATCGGCGGCGTGCGCGTACGCAAGGGCAACGGCGAGACGGTTCGCCTGGCCCGCGGCGCGTCGCTGACCGACTTCGCCGAGAAGATCAACGTCGACCCGGCCTCGCTGGTGCAGATGCTGTTCCACCTCGGCGAGATGGTGACCGCCACCGAGTCGGTCAACGACGAGACGCTGCAGCTCCTCGGTGACGAGCTCAACTATGTCGTCGAGGTCGTCTCCCCCGAGGACGAGGACCGCGAGCTGCTCGAGTCGTTCGACATCGAGTTCGGCTCCGACGAGGGCGGCGAGGCGGACCTCGCGGTGCGTCCGCCGGTCGTGACCGTGATGGGCCACGTCGACCACGGCAAGACCCGACTGCTCGACGCGCTGCGCAACGCCAACGTCGCCGGCAAGGAGGCCGGTGGCATCACCCAGCACATCGGGGCCTACCAGGTCGGCACCGAGGTCGACGACGACCAGCGCCAGATCACCTTCATCGACACCCCGGGCCACGAGGCGTTCACCGCCATGCGGGCCCGTGGCGCCCAGGCGACCGACATCGCCGTGCTGGTGGTGGCGGCCGACGACGGCGTGATGCCGCAGACCGTCGAGGCGCTCAACCACGCCAAGGCGGCGCAGGTGCCGATCGTGGTCGCGGTCAACAAGATCGACAAGCCGGAGGCGGACCCGAGCAAGGTCCGTGGCCAGCTGACCGAGTACGGCCTGGTGCCCGAGGAGTACGGCGGCGACACGATGTTCGTCGACGTCTCGGCGAAGAACAACCTCAACCTCGAAGGGTTGCTCGAGGCGATCGTGCTGACCGCCGACGCGTCCCTGGACCTGCGGGCGAACCCCGACCAGGACGCCCAGGGCCTCGTCGTGGAGGCGCACCTCGACCGCGGTCGCGGCCCGGTCGCGACCGTGCTGGTCCAGCGCGGCACGCTGCGGGTCGGCGACTCGATCGTCGCCGGTCCGGCGCACGGCCGGGTCCGGGCGATGCTCGACGAGTACGGCGAGAACATCGAGGAGGCGCTGCCGTCGCGTCCCGCGATGGTGCTCGGCCTGTCCGGTGTGCCGGGCGCGGGCCAGAACTTCCTGGTCGTCGAGGACGATCGGATGGCCCGCCAGATCGCCGAGAAGCGCGAGGCCCGCGAGCGGGCCGCGATGCAGGCCAAGCGCCGCGTGCGCCGCAGCCTGGAGGACTTCATGGCCTCCATGGAGAAGGGCGAGAGCCAGGAGCTCAACCTCATCCTCAAGGGCGACGTGTCCGGCTCGGTGGAGGCGCTGGAGGACTCGCTGGCCAAGATCGACGTGGGCGACGAGGTCTCGCTGCGCGTCATCGACCGCGGTGTCGGTGCGATCACCGAGACCAACGTCGACCTCGCGGCCGCCTCCGACGCAATCATCATCGGGTTCAACGTCCGTGCCCAGGGCAAGGCCACCGAGATGGCCGAGCGCGAGGGCGTGGAGATCCGGTACTACTCGGTGATCTACCAGGCCATCGAGGAGATCGAGGCGGCGCTCAAGGGCATGCTCAAGCCCGAGTACGAGGAGCAGACCCTCGGCCAGGCGGAGATCCGGGCGATCTTCCGCAGCTCGAAGATCGGCAACATCGCCGGCTGCATGGTCACCAGCGGAGTGCTGCGGCGCAACGCCAAGGTGCGCCTGGTCCGCGACGGCAACGTGATCGTCGAGAGCGCCGACCTGGCGTCGCTGAAGCGCGAGAAGGACGACGCCGCCGAGGTCCGCGAGGGCTTCGAGTGCGGTCTGGTCATCCGCGGCTTCAACGACATCAAGGAGGGCGACGTCGTCGAGGCCTTCGAGATGAAGGAGATTCCCCGCAGCTGATGGGGGCCTGATGTCATGAGTTCTCCACGCGTTCGAAAGATCGCCGACCGGATCAAGGTGATCGTGGCGGAGATGCTGGAGCGGCGGATCAAGGATCCCCGCCTCGGCTTCGTCACGGTCACCGACGTCCGGGTGTCCGGCGACACCCAGCAGGCGACGGTGTTCTACACCGCCATGCCTCTGGACCAGCAGGACGGCGAGGCCGACCTCGCCGGCACGGCGGCCGCGCTCGAGTCGGCCAAGGGCGTGCTCCGCTCCGAGGTCGGCAAGCAGCTCGGGATGCGGCACGTGCCCACGCTGGAGTTCATCCACGACGCCCTGCCCGAGTCCGCGCGGGCGATCGACGACCTGCTGGAGCAGGTGCGCCGGTCCGACGCGGAGGTCGCCGCGGCGGCCAGCGGAGCGGCGTACGCCGGAGAGCCGGACCCGTACCGCAAGCCTCGCCCCACCGACGAGGACGAGGACGAGGTCGGCACCGACCACGACGAGGACCCGGAGGCGTGACCACCGCCTCCGGGCTCGTCGTCGTCGACAAGCCCGGCGGGATGACCTCGCACGACGTCGTCGCACGAGTCCGCCGCACGGTCGGCACCCGCAAGGTCGGCCACGCCGGCACGCTGGACCCGATGGCCACGGGAGTGCTGGTCCTGGGGATCGGACGCGCCACCCGGCTGCTCGGCCACCTGATGCTGACCGAGAAGGCCTACGACGCCACGGTACGCCTCGGCTCGGCGACGAGCACCGACGACGCCGAGGGTGAGGTGACGGCCACCGCCGACACCGGGCACCTCGGCGAGGCTGCCGTGCACGGGGCGCTGGCCGCCTTCCGGGGCGAGATCGAGCAGGTGCCCTCGTCCGTGTCGGCGATCAAGGTCGGCGGGCGGCGTGCCTACGACCTGGTCCGAGAGGGCGCTGAGGTGCAGCTGGCCGCCCGATCCGTGGTGATCCACGCCATCGAGGCAGCGGAGTTCCGCCGGGACGGAACGTTCCTGGACTTCCGCTTGCGCCTTTCCTGCTCCAGCGGCACCTATGTCCGGGCGATCGCGCGCGACCTCGGCGAGGCCCTGGGCGTCGGGGGACACCTCACCTCGCTGCGCCGTACCTCCGTGGGACCGTTCACGCTCACCGAGGCCAACAAGGACCTCGATCACCTGTCCGTGATCGACCTGACCCAGGCTGCCCGGCTGGGCTTCCCGGCCGTGGAGCTCTCCCAGGAGCAGGCCACGGACGTCCGCCACGGGCGCAAGCTCGACCTCCCCCTCGGTGCCGGCCCGCACGCGCTCTTCGCCCCCGACGGTGAGTTCCTGGCCCTCTATGAGGCCGCGGGGGAGCAGGCACGCGCGGTGGCGGTGTTCGTGTGACCGAGCCGATCTACCACCTGGCGTTGGCGACCGATTGGGCGGAAGCCTGTCGCACCGGCAGCTACCGGACCTCCACGCGGGGCCGGACCCTGGAGCAGGAGGGCTTCATCCACGCCTCGCGGGCGGACCAGTGGGAGGGGGTGCGGGACCGGTTCTACCGCGACGTCACCGAGCCGCTGGTCCTGCTCGTCATCGACCCGGCGCGGCTGGGCGCCCCGGTGCGCGACGAGCCGGTCGGCGAGGAGACGTTCCCGCACGTCCACGGACCCATCGAGGTGGCCGCCGTCGTGGAGGTGCGGCCGGTCCCCACGGACGGCGGGCCGGGCACCGGAAAGTAGTCTGGCGCCCGTGCGTGTGTGGCGAACCTTCGACGAGGTGCCGGCCGACCTCGGCCGCACCGCCGTGGTCATCGGCAACTTCGACGGGGTGCACCGCGGCCACCGCCTGGTCATCGGTCGGGCCCGCGAGCTCGCGGACGCCCAGGGACTGCGGCTGGTCGCGGTGACGTTCGACCCGCACCCGATGGCCGTGCTGAGACCTGAGCACGCTCCCTCCATGCTCACCGACGTGGCGACCCGGTGCGCGCTGCTGGGCGATGTCGGTGTCGACGACGTGCTGGTGCTCCCGTTCTCGCGGGAGATCGCGGGCTGGTCCCCGGAGGACTTCGTCACCCGTGTGCTGGTGGACCGGCTGCACGCGGCTGTCGTGGTGGTCGGCGCCAACTTCCGCTTCGGGGCGAAGGCGGCCGGCGACGTCGCGACCCTGGTCGAGCAGGGCAGGCTGCACGACTTCGTGGTGGACGGAGTCGCCCTGGAGGGCGGCCCACAAGTCTGGTCGTCGACGTACGTGCGCACCTGCCTGGCCGCCGGCGACGTCGAGGGGGCCGCCGAGGCGCTGGGCCGGCCGTTCAGCGTCCGCGGCGAGGTGGTGCGCGGCGACCAGCGCGGTCGCGACCTCGGCTTCCCGACCGCCAACGTGCTCGCCGACCGCGCCTCGGTGCCGGCCGACGGCGTCTACGCCGGGTGGCTGCGCCGGTTGCCCACGACCGGCTCGGGCCAGCCCACCTCCGACGAGGAGCCGCTGCCGGCCGCCATCAGTGTCGGGACCAACCCGACATTCGCCGGCGAGCGCCAACGACGGGTGGAGGCCTACGTGCTGGACCGCGACGACCTCGAGCTCTACGGCGTCCCGGTCGAGATCAGCTTCGTCGCCCGCATCCGCGGCATGGTGGCCTTCGAGGGCGTCGACCGGCTGGTCGAGACGATGCACCAGGACGTCGTCAGGGTCCGGGAGATCCTCAGCCGCTGAGCCCGATCCGGTCCGCAACGCTCAGCCGGGGGCGAGCCTCGCCTCGTCACGGGTCGGCTGGAACAGCTCGACGAGATTTCCCGAGGGGTCCTCGGCGAGGATCTGCCGGCCGCCGACGCCCTCCACGATCTCGTTGCGGAAGCCGACCCCGTGCCGGTGCAGCTCGGCGACCATGCCCTCGAGATCGTCGACCTCCAGGGAGAAGCGGTTCCACCCGCCGGGAGTCGGCACGGTGCCGTCGGGCATCGCCTGGCCGCCGCCGGGGCCGCCTCCCGCGGCGGACAACGCCAGGCGCAGGTCGCCGCGGGTGAGCATCGCGAAGGCCGGGGCCGGATGCATCACCTCGGTGAAGCCGAGCCGGCCGCAGTAGAACGCGATCGCCGCGTCGACGTCGTCCACGATGTAGCGGACGCTGACTGTCGCCATGGCGGTCACGCTACGCCGTCACGACCGCGGGCGCACCAGCCTGATCCGGAGCAGCCGCTCGCGGTCCCGTGCCTCCTGCTGGTCGCGCTGGCGGCCCGCCAGCAGTTGCGGGAGCGACACGACACCGATCGCGCGCCCGGGATCGTCACGGTCCACCACCGGCATCGTGGTCACGTCGTTGACGGCCATCACCTCGGCCACGTGGCGCAGGGTCTGGTCGCCGTGGGTGACGACCGGGTCCGGGTGGACCAGCTCGGCCAGGGTGTCCCCGGGTCCACCGTCCGGCCCAGCACCCAGCAGATCGCCGCGGGTGACGACGCCGGCGATCCGGCCCTCGGCGTCCACCACCGGGTAGAGGGACTGCCGCCAGGCGGCGTACCCGTCGGCAGGGTCGTCGAGGACGGCTCGGGCGTCGCTGACCGGGAGGTCCGGGGTGAACTCCACGACGTCGCTGGACATCACCTCGCTGACGAACAGGATCTCCAGCGGGTCCACGTCGTACTCCCGGGTGAGGTGGTAGCCGCGCCGGGCGATCTTCTCGGTCAGCACCGAGCGCTTGAGCACCAGCACCGAGACCGCACACGCGGTCATCGCCGAGATCACCAGGGGCAGCAGCGCGTCCCACCGGTGGGTGAGCTCGAGGGCGAAGATGATGCCGGTGAACGGCGAGCGCATCACACCGCCGAGCACGCCCGCGAGCGCGACCAGCGCCCAGAACCCGGCACCGGCGTCGGGGAAGACCTGTGCCTCCAGCGACCCGAGGGCACCGCCGATCATGAACATCGGGGCGAGTACGCCGCCGGACGTGCCCGAGCCGAGGGAGAGCGACCAGATCAAGGTCTTGACCACGAGGATGCCGGCCACCAGCCCGATGCTGATCTGGCCGGTGAGCTCGGCGTCGATCACGTCGTACCCCACGCCGAGCGCCTGCGGGACGAACAGGCCGCCGATGCCGATGATGAGCCCGCCGATCGCCGGCCACCACATCCAGTGGATCGGCAACCGCCGGAAGGCGTCCTCGGAGGCGTAGACGAGCACGGTCGCGATGACCGCCAGGACCGCGGAGACGACACCGGAGACGACGCAGAGCAGGTACGTCGTGGTGGTCAGGTGCAGCGGCAGGTCGGCGGGGAAGACCGGGTCGCCGCCGAGCAGGGGAGCACGCAGGATCGTGGCCACGCAGACGGCGCCGGTGACCGGGACCAGGCTGCGCGGCCGCCACTCGAAGAGCAGCAGCTCGGCGGCCAGGACGATGGCGGCGAGCGGGGAGTTGAACGTCGCCGCCATACCGGCCGCGGAACCGGCCACGAGCAGTGTCTTGCGCTCGTCGGCCGTCAGGTGCAGGAACTGTGCGAAGAGCGACCCCAGGGCGCCACCGGTCATGATGATCGGGCCCTCGGCGCCGAACGGGCCGCCGGTGCCGATGGCGATCGCCGACGACGCCGGCTTGAGTGCCGCGACCCGCGGCTCGACCTTGCTGCCACCGAGCAGGATCGCCTCGATGGCCTCGGGCATCCCGTGGCCGCGGATCTTCTCCGAGCCGTAGCGCGCCATCAGCCCGATGACGAGCCCGCCGGCGACCGGCGCGAGCAGCACCAGCCACCACGCGTGGCCGTCACCGGGAGCCACCAGCGACGCGTCCACGCGCTGGTAGAAGATCGCGTTGGTGATGAGGCCGACCAGGCGGAGCAACGCCCAGGCGGCGACCGCGGCGACGGCACCGACCGGCAGCGCGAGCGCCGTGATGAGCAGCATCCGGGGCGTCGTGGTGAAGTCGCCGAGGTGCCGGACGTCCCTGACGGGAGGCTCGGCGGTCCGGCTGGCCTGGGTGGCGGCAGCGGGACGGGAAGCGGTGCGGGCAGGGTTCAAGGAGGTCCTCCGGGCATGGCGAGGTGAAAGATCGCGACACGAGATATTATCCTGTTCTCGTGGCCACTGACGACGACTACCGTGCCCTGCTCAGGTTTCGGACCCGACTGCGGGAGTTCGACCAGTGGAGCAGGTCCGAGGCCGAGGCCCGGGGGCTCACCCATGCCCAGCACCAGCTGATGCTCGCCATCCGGGGTTTCGACAACCCCGAGGGGCCCACGATCGGCGACGTCGCCGACCTGTTGCTGGTCAAGCACCACACCGCCGGTGAGCTCGTCGACCGCACCCAGGCCATCGGCATGGTGGAGCGGGTGCGTGACACCGAGGACCAGCGGCGGGTGCGGCTGCGACTGACCGAGCGCGGGCAGCAGGTCCTGCTCCAGCTGACGCAGGTGCACCTCTCGGAGGTCAAGCGGCTGGCGCCGTTGTTCCCCTTCCTGGACGAGGCGAGTGACTAGCCCTCGCTGCCGCTGGGGTAGTCCGGCTCCTCGTTGTCGGCGTACTCCGACTGCAGGCCGGTCTCGCCGTAGCCCTGTTCCGTAGGACCGCCCTCGTCCTCGCCGGCGAAGCCCTCCTCGGTCGGGGAGCCGTCGGCCAGTGACTGCTCGGGATGGCCGCTGCCCTCGTCGAGGCGTTCCTGCTCGAGCTCCTCGGCATACGCGGTCGCGTCCATGTCGCCCTGGCCGGCGGGACCCTCGTCAGCTTCCTCCGGGGTCAGCCCCTGGCTGTCCGGCTGCAGCTCCTCGGGGACCAGCGTGCTGCCCTCCTCGGGCGTGGTGTCGGTCGGTTCGTCGGGTGAGAGGCTCATGACAGCGCCGTACCCGTGCGTGCGGCGACCGAAACGCCGTCCGGATCGTCTAGCCTCGAGGCGACGCGGTCCCCCCGGACCGCCGGACAAGGAGGCGCAGAACATGGGATACGGGCTCGGAATCGCCCTGCTGCTGCTCGGACTGATCCTCGCGCTCGCGGTGGACGCCGGCGTGCAGGGCATCGACCTGCAGACGATCGGCTGGATCCTGGTCCTCGGCGGGGTGGTCGTCATCGTCATCACCGCGGTGCAGACGAACGCCCGACGCCGGGCCACGGCGGTCCGCACCACCACGCACTCCGACGGCTCGCAGACCGTGGTGCAGAGCGACCGCGAGCAGGACCCGCCGGCTCCGCGGCCCTGACGCTCCGATTCGCCGGAAGCCTGCGCCCGCTGGTAGCCTTGGGTGGTTGTCGGACCGGGTCCGCCCGGGTGTCGGCGACATGCCGTGCAACGGCCGCGGATCGAGAGTGCCCGGGTGAACAGGCCCCGGCGCGCCGCGCAACAACGAAGAGGAAGGGAGCTCACGTGTCGATCGGTACCGACGCTGAGACCAAGAAGCAGATCATCGCCGAGTACGCCACCGCTGAGGGCGACACCGGCTCCCCCGAGGTGCAGATCGCGCTGCTGTCGCACCGCATCTCGCACCTGACCGAGCACCTCAAGGAGCACAAGCACGACCACCACAGCCGTCGTGGTCTGCTCCTCCTCGTCGGCCAGCGCCGGCGTCTCCTCAACTACCTGGAGAAGTCCGAGATCGAGCGCTACCGCTCGATCGTGCAGCGCCTCGGCCTGCGTCGCTGACTTTCCGTCGACACCCCGGATGCGGCTAGCATCCGGGGTGTCGTGCAAGTGCGCAGGACATCCGACAGACAACTGAACACCCCACCCCAACACCAGGAGCGGTCTGCAGACGTCAGGCCCGGTCCTCGGTAGTGGCCTTCGGGTTTCGGCAGCACCACCGCCGAGTGCCCCGCGGGCCTCGATCGAAGACCGGCCTCCATGCAGGCCCGAGCGCCGCAGGCGCCGACGCGGATCGCTCCGCGAACAGAAAGGGGATCCCTGTGACTGAGGGACCCGTCGTCTCCGCCGTGGAGACCGTGCTCGACAACGGCAAGTTCGGCACCCGCACCGTCAAGTTCGAGACCGGGCTGCTGGCCCGCCAGGCGGCCGGATCCGTGACCGCCTACCTCGATGACGAGACCATGCTGCTCTCGGCGACCACCGCCGGCAAGCAGCCCAAGGACCACTTCGACTTCTTCCCCCTGACGATCGACGTCGAGGAGCGGATGTACGCCGTGGGCCAGATCCCCGGCTCGTTCTTCCGCAGCGAGGGCCGTCCCGGCGAGGAGGCCATCCTCACCTGCCGGCTGATCGACCGCCCGCTGCGGCCGACCTTCAAGAAGGGCCTGCGCAACGAGGTCCAGGTCGTCATCACCGTCCTCGCGCTCGACCCCGACCAGCCCTACGACGTACTGGCGATCAACGCCGCGTCGGCGTCGACGCAGCTCTCCGGCCTGCCGTTCTCCGGCCCGGTCGGCGGCACTCGCGTCGCCCTCATCGAGGGACAGTGGGTGGCCTTCCCCAGCCACAGCCAGCTCGAGAACGCCGTCTTCGACATGGTCGTGGCCGGTCGGATCACCGACACCGGCGACGTCGCCATCATGATGGTCGAGGCCGAGGCGACCGAGCAGACCTGGGAGCTGGTGCAGTCGGGCACGCAGGCCCCCAGCGAGGAGATCGTGGCCAGCGGCCTCGACGCGGCCAAGCCGTTCATCAAGCAGCTGTGCGAGGCCCAGGTCGAGCTCGCCAAGCAGGCCGCGAAGCCGGTCGAGGAGTTCCCGATCTTCCTCGACTACGAGGACGACGCCTACGCCGCCGTCGAGGCAGCCGTGCGCGACCAGCTCGCCCAGGCCCTGACCATCGCCGGCAAGCACGAGCGCCAGGACCGCCTCGACGACATCAAGGCCGACCTGCTCGACCGGATCGGCGGTGACTTCGAGGGCCGCGAGAAGGAGATCGGTGCGGCGTACCGGTCCCTGCAGAAGTCGCTGGTGCGCGAGCGCGTCCTGCGCGACAAGATCCGCATGGACGGGCGCGGCCTGACCGACATCCGCACCCTGTCCGCCGAGGTCGGGGTGATCCCGAGGGTGCACGGCTCGGCGCTGTTCGAGCGGGGCGAGACGCAGATCCTGGGCGTCACCACGCTCAACATGCTCAAGATGGAGCAGCAGCTCGACACGCTGTCCCCGGAGAAGTCGCGCCGCTACATGCACAAGTACGTCTTCCCGCCGTTCTCGACCGGTGAGACCGGTCGGGTGGGCTCCCCGAAGCGTCGCGAGGTCGGCCACGGTGCGCTGGCCCGCCGGGCAGTGCTGCCGGTGCTGCCCAGCCGCGAGGAGTTCCCCTACGCGATCCGCCAGCTGTCGGAGGCGATGGGCTCCAACGGGTCCACCTCGATGGGCTCGGTCTGCGCCTCGACGTTGTCGCTGCTGCAGGCCGGCGTGCCGCTCAAGGCGCCGGTCGCGGGCATCGCGATGGGCCTCATCTCGGGCGAGGTCGACGGCACGACCGAGTACGTCGCCCTCACCGACATCCTCGGTGCCGAGGACGCCTTCGGCGACATGGACTTCAAGGTCGCCGGCACCCGTGAGTTCGTGACCGCGCTGCAGCTCGACACGAAGCTCGACGGCATCCCGGCCGAGGTGCTCGCCGCGGCGCTCACCCAGGCGCGCGACGCCCGGCTCGCGATCCTCGACGTGATGGCCGAGGCCATCGACGCTCCGGAGGAGATGTCCGTGCACGCGCCGCGGATCATCACCGTCAAGGTGCCGGTGGACAAGATCGGCGAGGTCATCGGCCCCAAGGGCAAGGTGATCAACCAGATCCAGGACGACACCGGCGCGAGCCTGTCGATCGAGGACGACGGCACCGTCTACATCGGTGCCACCAACGGCGAGGCCGCCGAGGCGGCGCGGTCCGCGGTCAACGCGATCGCGAACCCGACGATGCCCGAGGTCGGCGAGCGCTACCTCGGCACCGTGGTGAAGACGACGAACTTCGGTGCGTTCGTCTCCCTGCTGCCGGGCAAGGACGGCCTGCTGCACATCAGCAAGCTGCGTGCCCTTGCCGGCGGCAAGCGGGTCGAGAACGTCGAGGACGTCGTCGAGGTCGGCCAGAAGATCCAGGTCGAGATCGGCGAGATCGACGACCGCGGCAAGCTGTCGCTGGTCCCGGTTGTCGAGGAGGGCGAGGACTCGTCCGAGGACGGTTCCGACTCCGAGTGACACCGCTTCTCGCAGCAGAGCAGACGCCGGGGACCAGCAGGACGCTGATCCCCGGCGTTCGCCGTACCGTCCTGGCCGGTGGCCTCCGGGTGGTCACCGAGCAGGTGCCCACGGTGCGCTCCGCAGCCGTCGGGATCTTCGTGGGAGTGGGTTCCCGCGACGAGTCCGCGCGCCTCAACGGCGCCTCGCACTTCCTCGAGCACCTGCTCTTCAAGGGCACCCCGGAGCGGTCGGCGCTGGACATCTCGGTCGCGCTCGACGAGGTCGGCGGCGAGTTCAACGCCTACACCTCCAAGGAGTACACCTGCTACCACGCACGCGTGCTCGACCAGGACCTGCCCCTGGCCGTCGACGTGCTCGGCGACATGCTGACCAGCTCGGTGATCACCGGTGCCGACATGGAGGCCGAGCGCGAGGTCATCCTCGACGAGATCGCCATGCACGACGACGATCCCGACGACGTGGTGCACAACCTCTTCGCCGCCACGGCCTGGGCGGGCACCTCCCTGGCCCGGCCGATCGCCGGGACGACCGACTCGATCAAGGCGCTCACGCGGGACCAGGTCCGGCGGTACTACCGCACGCGCTACCGGCCCGAGGCGATGACGGTCGCCGTGGCGGGCAACGTCCAGCACGCCCAGGTGGTGCGGCTGGTGCGCAAGGCGTTCTCCCGCTCCGGCTTCCTCGACACCGGGGCGACCCCGGCGCCGCCGCGGCTGCGCGAACGCCCCCGGCCCACCCGGCCCGGCGAGGCGCGGGCGGCGCGCCCGTTCGAGCAGGTCAACCTGGTCCTGGGCATGCGCGGCATGGTCCGCAGCGACCCCCGGCGCTACGCCCTCGGTGCGCTCAACGCAGCCCTGGGCGGCGGCTCGTCGTCGCGGCTGTTCCAGGAGGTGCGCGAGCAGCGCGGGCTGGCCTACTCGGTCTACTCCTTCGCCTCCAGCTACTCCGACGCCGGCATGGTCGGCGTCTCGGTCGGCTCGCTGCCGTCGAAGTCGGGAGAGGTGCTCGAGGTGGTGCGCCACGAGCTGGCCAAGGTGGCCAGCCACGGCATCACCGAGGAGGAGCTCGCGCGCGGCAAGGGCCAGCTGCGCGGGGGACTGGTGCTCTCGCTCGAGGACACCGGCTCCCGGATGACCCGCCTCGGTGAGGTGGAGCTCTTCCAGGACCGGCTGCTCTCGCTCGACGAGGTGCTCGACCGGATCGACGCGGTCACCCTCGACGACGTACGGCGACTCGCCGGCGACATCTTCGCCCGCCCGGAGACGTTGGCGCTCGTCGGACCGGCCTGATCGACCCAGCTGGTTCAGCCGGTGTCGTCGAGGAGCCGGCGTAGCTGCTGTTCCGGGTTGGCCGGAGGGTCCGAACCCGGTTGGGCCGGTGGTAGCGACCGATGACGGTGGCCGGTGGGCGTGGTGAGCTCGACGACGCTGCGCCCCGGCAGCGCGATCACGTCGGCTCGCCAGCCGGGGTCGGCCTTGGCGTAGTTGCACGCCTCGCACAGCCCTTGCCCGTTGGCCCGGCCCGTGGGCCCGCCGAGGCGTGCCGCACGCACGTGGTCGGCGTGCCGGATGGGGGCGTCGCACCAGGGCGTGCGGCAGGTCCGGTCGCGCAGCACCAGCAGGTCGCGCAGTTTGCCCCGGAAGGTGCGGCGTCGCGAGTCCATCGCCACCAGCTCACCGGTTGCCGGAGCCGTGTAGAGCCGGCGGAGCCAGGCCTTGTCGCTCGTGCGCACCAGCTGGCGCGCGAAGGTCGCCGGCACGGGCCCGTATCCGGTGAGGTGAGCCGGCTCGTGACTGCCGCGCAACAGGCTTCGCTCCGGCATGACCAGGCCGATCTCGACGCGGGGAGCCGGAGGGGTGCTCGCGTCGTCCGCGCCGGTGAGGCGGGCCACGAAGGTGTCGGCCATGATCTGGTCGAGCGAGCGGTGGTCTCCCTGGTTGCGCACATGCTCGGCGTGCTTGCGCAGCGAGGCGTACGCAGCGACGCCCTGCGCTGCGGGGAGCAGCCCGGTGACGTTGGCCATCGTGTCGGGAGCCGGCCGGATGCTGACCCGTCGCTCCGACTCGGCCTTCGACGTCCGGCGCAGGGCGGCGCCGGGGTCGAGCCGGTAACCGATCGCCCGCGCAGCGTCGGCGATCTTGCGGTCGCCCCACCCGGTGAGGAATCCGCCCTCGGTGCGCTGCGCCAGCTCGCGGTCGACGGCCCTGCGGTCCTCACGGGCCAGGCACGCGGTCTCGCGGACGACGAGGGTGGCACGCCATTCGGAGATCTCGCCGCGGCTCAGCGCCGCATGGGTGTGCGGAAGGTCCCGCACCAGCGCGAGAGCGACCCCCAGGTGCTGCTGGCCACGCGTCGGTGACTCTCGCCGAGCCAGCCCGACCTGGGCGCTGATGGACCGGGAGAGGCGGCGCGGGTCCTGGCGGAGGAGAGGCCGGGCATGTTCGCGCTGGGACGCGTCGAACGTCGAGGTGACGCGCGCCTGTGCGGCCGCGGCAGCAGCCTTCAGCTCCTCGAGCCGGCGGACTGCGTCGATGCGTTCGGCGTCGGAGAGCCCGGCCCCGTCCTGCAGCTGCAGCGCAGCCATCCAGCCGGCCATGTCCGGCCGGTGAGGGAGTTCGCTGACGCTGCAGCCCGAGCTGCTCATGAGGGTAAGGCTATCGAACATATGTTCGAGTTGTCAAAGTGCTTTTCGTCGCCGGTCTCCGGCCATATCGCCGGGTGTCTCCCCTTGGAGATTCAGGCCGGACGAAGATGCCCACGGACGTGCCGATGGTCGTGCGTCCGCGAGCGAGGGTCAGGAGCCGATCTGACGGATGGTAGGCGCGGCAGAGCCGAGCTCCGCACGCGCTTGGCTCTCCAGGTAGCTCTGGACGTTCTGGGCAACCTGTTCCAGAGGCCGGGGTGGTAGGTAGGCGTGGGCGCCGGCATCCAGGAGGCGCCCGACGGGTCCGGCGACGTCAAGGCCGAACTCGTTGTCGAGGATCTCGGTGACGATGATCTGAGCGTGTGGGAACAGCAGGGTCCATCGGTGGATGAGTTGCGGGCTGTGCGCCGCGGTGAGGACGACGTCTGCCGTATCGGGTGCGTCGTGGAAGTCGACGACGACCCAGTCGGGCCCGAAGGACTCGCGGAGTCGTTCGCGGGCCTCGGGCGTCAGCTTCATCGTGGTGGCGAGCACCTTGACACCATCCGGCAGGGTGTCCGTGCGGGTGCTGTCGCTCGAGACGGCCGCGCCGACGACCGTGCCCTCGAGGACGGACGGTGTGAAGCTGAGGGCACCGAGGCTCTCCCCGCCGCGGTGAAGCCGCATGGATCCGGACGCCACCAGCCGTTCGAGCCACGCCCTCGTGCCCGCGTCGAGGTCGTCGAGGTCCAGGACGGGGATCTCGCCGCTCATGTCAGGGAGATGCGAGGGCGAGTCCGACCCGTATCCGGCATCGAGAATCTCCAGGCCTGCGACGCGGCCGCGAAACGGCCGTAGTCAGCGACCGGGCCAGCAGACTTGCTCACCGAATCGGGCATGACAGGTTTCTACCCGGGTCGCATCTGTGCACCAAGCTGACGCGCGGCCGACTCAGCAACGGACACGTCGCTCTCACTGCAGTGCCGTCAGCCACCCTGCGCTCGGAGTGCCGACCCCGGTCACCTGGTCGTAGCCCGGTGTGACGGTCAGGCTGCTGTCCTGGCCGAACGTGCGCACGGAGTACACGACTCCGTCGGAGCCGTCGACCCCGTTGGCGTAGTCGGCGCGGACGTTGCCGGCGTCGGGCACCGAACCGGTGACGTCGGTGAAGGCGTCGGCATGGGCATAGATGGTCGGGTTGAGCAGCCCGGCGCGGCTGCCGGCCTGCACCGCCAGTGCAGTCATGCCGGCGAACAGCGGTGACGCCAGGCTGGTGCCGCCGATGCGGTACTCGTCGTAGGTGACCACCCCGTGCGGGAACCGCTGGGTCTGGCCCACCAGCATGCCCGTGGTCGGGTCCGCGTCCATCGCCACGTCGGGGACCGACCGATGGGTGCCGGAGACGACGCCGGCCTGGTAGTCGGGACGTGCGAACAGGCTCGAGTCGCCGCCGCCGGCGCCGTACAGGAAGCCGAGCGGCGACCAGGTGTCGTCCGCGGAGAGGGAGTACTTCTCCGTCCCCCAGCCGGCCTGGAAGAGCAGCGAGCCGTTGGCGCCGATGGCGTCCGAGGTGCCGCCGACTGCGGTCGCGTAGGGGTCGGAGGCGGGGTAGTCCACCTGCTGGGTGCCGGTTGCAGCTGCTTCGTCGCCGTCGTCGCCGGAGGAGAACAGGAAGCTGATGCCCTCGGTCCCGCCCTGCAGGAACACCGCTTCGTAGGCCTTCGTCGCGTCCGGCGTCTCGTTGGCCTCGATGTCGCTCCAGGAGTTCGACACCAGCGACGCGGTGCCGTCGTCGACCACGCGGCCGAGCGTGTCGAGGAAGTCGGCGTCGTAGCAGCTCGCCGACCCGTAGTAGCGGATGTCGGCTCCCGGTGCCATCGCGTGCACCGCCTCCACGTCGAGCGTCTCCTCGCCCCACCAGCCGTTCGCGCCGCACTGGCCGGCGTGCGTGAAGGCCCGCGGTGCCACCTGCACGAGCTGACCCTCGGCGTAGGGCGCGTCACCGTGGCGGGCGGCGTAGGTGGCAGCGTCCGACGCGATGGAGGGCGATGCGTAGGCGTCGGTGATCGCCACCGTGACGCCGGAGCCGTCCAGAGCAGTGCTTCCCTCGTACGCCGAGCGGAGCTGGTGGCCGACGTACCCGCAGGGTGCGTAGGGCAACGTCTCGCCCTGGAAGCCCGGCAGGGAGGACGCCTGCTTCTCGCCGTAGTACGCCGAACAGGGGTGGGCGTTGCGGAAGCCCGCGGGCCAGGAGATGTCGGAGTGACGCTGCGGCCGCACCAGCTTCGGGGTCGTGTCCAGGCCGGTCACGGTCAGCACGGAGCCGGCGACCGACGCGGGCATCCGGACCAGCGCGGTCGGTGCCTGGACCAGCCTGCCGTCGTGGCGGAAGCGGTCGATCCTGGTGCCGAACGCGTGCTCCGCGGAGGAGACCGTGCCGCGGACGACGAGGTAGCGGTGATGGGCGGCGACACCGGTGACGTGCAGTCCGTGGGACCGCAGGTAGCTGGAGACCTGGCGCACGGTCGCGCCGGTGGCGTCGTACCGGGCGTGGTACTGCGCAGGCGTGAGGAACTGGTGGTAGCGCGCGTTGCCGGGCGTGGCCATCGCCACGGCGGCGTCGCGGACCGCGACGAGGCCGCCGCGTGGCTGCAGGTAGACGCGGGCCTGCACGCCGGCTGCGGGGGCCGCGTGTCCCAGCGATCGGGCGTGCGCAACCCACAACGGCTTGGTGTTCGGGATGGGCTGCGACGACGGGCTCGCCTGTGCGGGGCTCGCCATCATGGCGGCAACGGTTGCCGCCGCCGTGGTCAGTACGGCC
Source organism: Marmoricola sp. (assembly GCA_035708765.1). GTDB lineage: Bacteria > Actinomycetota > Actinomycetes > Propionibacteriales > Nocardioidaceae > Marmoricola. The sequence continues at coordinate 45,440 of DASTFI010000017.1, read as the reverse complement.
GCCATCGCGGCCGCGGAGCGCTTGCGCATGAAGGACCTCCGGTTCTCGGATGGGTGGCGAGGGCCGGTCCGGTCCGGGCGCGGTCACTCTCCTTCGGAAGTTAGATCGCGTCACGAGATTCCGCAATAGCCCGGTGCAGCGGTTCTGCCCGGTGCCCGGCTCGATAGCCTGACCGGATGACGCTGAAGGTGGGTGTGCTCGGTGCCAGGGGCAAGGTCGGTCGCGAGGTCTGCGCCGCGGTCGAGGCTGCGGACGACTTCGAGCTCGTCGCCCAGGTCGACCAGGACGACGCCGTCGACGCGCTGGTCGAGAGCGGCGCCGAGGCGGTCGTCGACTTCACCCATCCCGACGTGGTGATGGACAACCTGGAGTTCTGCATCGGCCACGGGATCCACGCCGTCGTCGGCACCACCGGCTTCGACGAGGGCCGGCTCGACCGGCTGCGCGGATGGCTCGCCGACAGCCCGGGCACCGGCGTGCTGATCGCACCGAACTTCTCCATCGGCGCGATCCTGATGATGCGGTACGCCGCGGAGGCAGCGCGGTTCTTCGAGTCCGTCGAGGTGGTCGAGCTGCACCACCCCGACAAGGCCGACGCCCCCTCCGGCACGGCGCGCCGTACGGCGGAGCTGATCGCCGCCGCGCGCCGGGAGGCCGGACTCGCCCCACCGCCGGATGCCACCAGCACCCAGCTCGACGGCGCCCGCGGAGCCGACGTCGAGGGGATCCACGTGCACGGCCTCCGCATCCGCGGCCTGGTCGCGCACCAGGAGGTGATCCTGGGCGGCCTCGGGGAGACCCTCACCCTCCGGCACGACTCGCTGGACCGGGTCTCCTTCACCCCCGGCGTGCTGCTCGGGCTTCGCCGGATCGGCGAGACCCCCGGCCTCACCGTCGGCCTGGAGCACTTCCTCGACCTGGACTAGGTCCGTGACCAGCGGTGCCGGCGCTCGGTCAGCAGCAGCGCCGCCAGCACGCCGCCGAGCGCACCGAAGAGGTGTCCCTGCCACGAGACCCCGGGCTGGCCCGGCAGCACGCCCCACAGCAACCCGCCGTACAGCACCAGCACGAGCACTCCGACCGCCACCTGCGCGAAGCTGCGGGCGACGAAGCCGCGCACGATGAGGCAGGTCAGCCAGCCGAAGGCGACACCGGAGGCGCCCAGCGTGAGGGTGTGGTCGGGAGCCACCAGCCAGACGCCGAGCCCGCTGGTGAGCCACACCACGGCCGTCACGCCGAGCGCGTAGGCGGCTCCGGTCAGGCCGAGCAGGAAGCCCAGGACCAGCAGCGGAACGGTGTTGCCGACCAGGTGCGCCCAGCCCAGGTGGAGCAGCGGCGCCAGCAGGATGCCGATCGCGCCGTCCTGGTCACGCGGCTGTATCCCGTAGGCGTCGAGGCGGTGGTGCAGCAGGGTGTCGAGGCCTTCGAGCGCCCACAGGAGGGCGACGAACCCCACCGAGAGCTGCCCGGCGACCAGCCAGGAGGAACGACTGCGCGGGCGGACGGGCGTGCTCACGACCTCAGCGTAGGGATCGCCGACAACCTGCAGGTTTGTGCGCCTCACTCTTCTGAACTGTCCTGAAGGTTCACAGGTGCTCCGTACGGCGGTTGGCTGGGGGCATCACCTCCCACCCCTCCCGAGAGGATGAGCATGCGACACCACGCTCGACTCGCCGGCCTCGCCGTCGCGGCCCTGTCTGCCGCGGCGATCTCCGGAATCGCCCCCACCTCCGCCGTGGCGGCCGACCACGGGCCCGCCGACCGCGCGCTCCAGGCCGCCAAGGACCACGCCGCCGCCACGCACTTCGGGGCCGGACAGGCGCTCCAGGTCGTCGACACGATCCTCGACGCCGACGGCGACACCCACGTCCGGATGCACCGCAGCTACCGCGGTCTGCCCGTGCTGGGCGGCGACCTGGTCGTCCACCAGTCCGCCAACGGCGCCTGGCACCGACCCAGCCAGACCCTCGAGCACGGCGTCAGCCTGGCCACCCGGCCGACGGTGACGCGGAAGCAGGCCGGAGCACAGGCGCTGCGATCGGTACCGAACGGCACCCGCGGCGCAGAAGTGGAGGACACCGACCTCGTCGTCGACGCGACCGGGGCGCAGCCCCGGCTCGCCTGGGAGGTGCGCACCGGAGGCGTGCAGGCGGACGGCACGCCGAGCCGGCTGGCGACCTACGTCGACGCGCGCAGCGGCGTGGTGCTCCGCAGCGAGCAGGGGATCCAGACCACCGACGGATCCGGCCAGACGCTGTACAGCGGCACCGTCCCGCTGCAGCTGACGCCGTCCGGCTCGGGCTACCAGCTCAAGGACCCGACGCGGGGAGGCACCTACACCGTCGACGTGAACAACGGGACCGACAACGTCCTGTGCACGATCTTCGGGTTCTCCTGCCCCGCGGAGACGCTGTTCACCAGTCCCGACACGTCCTTCGGCAACGGAGCGACCAGCAGCCGGGAGTCCGCCGCGGCGGGTGCGCAGTACGGCACCAACATGACGTGGGACTTCTACGAGAACACCTTCGGCCGGCTCGGCATCTTCGGTGACGGCAGCGGCTCCTACAACCGCGTGCACTACGGAAAGAACTACGTCAACGCCTTCTGGGACGGCACCCGGATGACGTACGGCGACGGAGACGGCGCCAGCTTCGGTCCGCTCACCTCCCTCGACGTGACCGGCCACGAGATGTCGCACGGGGTCACCGAGCACACGGCGGGCCTGACCTACAGCGGCGAGTCCGGCGGCCTGAACGAGTCGACGTCGGACATCTTCGGGACCATGGTGGAGTTCTACGCCGCCAACTCCGCCGACCCCGGCGACTACCTCATCGGTGAGGAGTTCGACCTGAAGAACCACCTCGGCTTCCGGCGGATGGACGACCCGGACTCCGACGGTGCCTCGCTGAACTGCTGGAGCTCGAGCGCCGGCAACGTGGACGTCCACTACTCCAGCGGCATCGGCAACCACTTCTTCTACCTGCTGTCGGAGGGCTCCGGCGCCAAGACACTCAACGGGGTGAGCTACGACAGTCCCACCTGCGACGGATCCTCCGTCAGCGGCATCGGCCGGGACGCCGCAGCCGCCATCTGGTACCGCGCGCTCACGGTGTACATGACGTCCGACACCGACTACCACGGTGCGCGCACCGCCACCCTCGACGCCGCCACCGACCTCTACGGGTCCGGCAGCACCCAGTACAACGCGGTCGCCGCAGCATGGAGTGCGGTGAGCGTGTCCTGACCCAACCTCCATGGGTCAGTCGGCGAGGGGTCCGTGCCGGGCACACGGGCCCCTCGCCCCTTGCGCGTCTCGGCGGCGCGTTGACAGGCTCAATCTCAGGCATCGAGCGTGAATTGGGTGACCTAAGTGTCGGGCTCGACTAGTCGGATGTGGTCGTGCGCAGACTACTGATGCTCGTTCTTATCGCCAGTCTCGTAAGTGGGTGCGGTGACAATCGTGAAGTTCGGGAGGAGGAATCGGGCTCTACCCTGCCGTCAGCGTCTCCTGTCATCAGCCAGTTGGACACGGGACAGCGCGTGAATCTCACCGAATACTGGACGTGGGACAGCACAACAACTGCCGGCGACCCAGTGCAGTCGGGAGAGTACGTCGCCGTAGCAAAGGTGACCTTGGCCGGCGACGACCTTGCGGCCAACCCCATCGCGGTGGTGGTGCCATGACGTTCGACGATTGCGCCTCGCCATCCTCTGGTCGCTGATCCGGTCAGAACAACCGCACGACCGCCGCTGCCAGCGCCGCGACGAACACGACGACGATGAACGGCGCCCGCAGCAGCAGTGCGACGACCGCGGCGAGGAGCCCGACCAGCCGGGCGTCGAGCACCAGCGCCGGCTGGTCGCGGCCGCCGGCGAGGACCTGGGTGGCGATGAGCGCCGCCAGCAGGGCGACCGGGATGAGGTCGGCGATGCGGCGTACGGCGGGGCGCTCCAGCACGTGGCCGGGCACGGAGAGGCCGGCGAGCTTGAGCAGGTAGCAGCCGACGCCGCAGGTGAGGACCGCGACCCAGAGCGCCGTGCCGCTCACGGGTGCACCTCCCTGGTCACCAGGCCCATGCCGAGCGCCACCACGCCGGCCGCGATCACCGGCACTCCTGCGGGCGTCAACGGCACGAGGACGAGCGCCAGCGCTGCCGCCAGCACGGCGGTGAGCCGGTGCTGGGCGGAGTCCAGGCGTGGCCAGAGCAGGGCGAGGAAGGCGCCGCCCACGGCCGCGTCGAGGCCGTAGTCGCGGGGGTCGCCCAGGGCCTCACCGGCCACGGCACCGCCCAGGGTGAAGAGGTTCCAGAGCACGAAGACGCCCAGCCCGGTGGCCAGGAAGCCGGTGCGTGCGGCCGCCGGTGACTCCCGGGTGACGCTCATCGCGGTCGACTCGTCGATGACCAGGTGCGCGGCCGCGGCCCTGCGGACGCCACGCCAGTCCAGCAGTGGCGCCAGCCGCAGGCCGTAGAGGGTGTTGCGAGTGCCCAGCAACAACCCGGACAGGGTCGCGAAGAAGGGCGTGCCACCGGCCCCGATGACCCCGACGAGGGCGAACTGGGAGGCTCCGGTGAACACGAGCAGGGACAGCGCACAGCTCTGCCACACGTCCAGGCCGCTGGCCACGCTGATCGCACCGAAGGAGATGCCGTAGGCGCCGGTCGCGACGGCGACGGCGAGGCTGTCGCGGACGATCTGGCGACGCCGGGCGGGATCCAGGGGCGGCGGCTCCAGCGGCGCGCCGGTCATGCGCCCAGGTCGGTGTGCAGCCTGACCTGCTTGACCAGCGTGCTGCCGTCGCCGGTGAGGTCGAGGGTGCGGTGGGCGCCGTCGGCAGCCCATCCGCCTTCGGTCCAGAAGCTCCTCTGCTCGTCGTCGGTCGCGGCGAGCCAGGTCACCGCCCGGGCGAACCGGTCGGCCTTGAGCGTGTCGACGCAGGCCTGCATCAGCCGGGACCCGTGTCCCGCGCCGCGCTTGTGCGGATCGATGGTGAGGTCGCTGATCTCGCCGACAGTCAGCGGGTCGAGGTCCGGGTCGCTGCCGGGGCCGGTCACCGCGAAGCCGGTCAGCAGGTTGCGTTCGAGCGAGACCAGCACCCGGTTGCGGGCGTCCGGCGGCTGGGTCAGCGAGGCCGACCAGCCCGCGGCCAGCTCCTCGACCCCGAGCCCGGCCAGCACGGGGTCCGGCAGCACGCCGTCGTACGACGTCCGCCACGCCCGCACCTGGACGGCCGCGATGGCCGCGGCGTCGTCGGCCCAGGCGATCCGGCAGGACACGTCAGCACTCACCGCTCCATCAAACCAGCCGCGGTAGTTTGCTCCCATGCAGGCCTACCTCGACCTCGTGCAGCGCATCCTCGACGAGGGCGTGGCGAAGTCCGACCGCACCGGCACCGGCACGCTGAGCGTCTTCGGCCACCAGATGCGGTTCGACCTCAACGCGGGATTCCCGCTGGTGACCACCAAGAAGGTGCACACCCGCTCGGTGTTCGCCGAGCTGCTGTGGTTCCTGCGCGGCGACACCAACGTGAAGTGGTTGCAGGACCGGGGCGTCACCATCTGGGACGAGTGGGCCGACGACAGCGGTGACCTGGGACCGATCTACGGATACCAGTGGCGGTCCTGGCCCGCACCGGACGGCCGGCACGTCGACCAGCTGGCCCAGGTCGTCGACAACCTGCGCAGCAACCCCGACTCGCGCCGACACATCGTCTCCGCGTGGAACGTCGCCGACATCCCCGACATGGCGCTCGCGCCGTGCCACACGATGTTCCAGTTCTACGTCGCTCCCCAGGACGATGGTCCGGGCAAGCTGTCCTGCCAGCTCTACCAGCGCTCCGGCGACGTGTTCCTCGGCGTGCCGTTCAACATCGCCTCCTACGCGCTGCTGACGCACATGGTGGCGCAGGTGACCGGCCTGGCGGTGGGGGACTTCGTGCACACGCTGGGCGACGCGCACCTCTACAGCAACCACCTCGACCAGGCGCGGCTGCAGCTCACCCGCGAGCCCCGGCCGCTGCCCACCCTGCAGCTGGATCCCTCGGTCGCCGAGCTCGACGCGTTCGACCTCGAGCACATCAGCATCGAGGGCTACGACCCGCACCCGGGCATCAAGGCTCCCATTGCGGTCTGAGGAAGCCCGGTGAGCATCACCCTGGTCGCCGCGGTCGCGGACAACGGGGTCATCGGCAACGACGGCGCGATCCCGTGGCACGTCCCGGAGGACTTCGCGCACTTCAAGGCGCTGACGACCGGGCACGTGCTGGTGATGGGCCGGGCGACGTACGCGTCGATCGGGCGGCCGCTGCCGGGCCGGACGACCGTGGTGCTGACGCGCGACCGGTCCTGGGACCCCGGGCAGACCGGTGTGCTGGTGGCCCACGACCTCGAGCAGGCACTCGAGGTGGCGGCCTCGGTCGCCGAGGAGGTGTTCGTCGTCGGCGGCGCGGGCGTCTACGAGGCCGCCCTGCCCCACGCCGACGCGCAGGTGCTCACCGAGATACACCTCTCCCCGGAGGGCGACACCCGCTACCCGGCGTTCGACCGGGCCACGTGGCACGAGACGAGCCGCGAGCCGCACCTGGACGCCCCGACACCCTTCGAGATCGTGCGCTGGGAGCGGCGCGGCCCCAGCGGGCGGATAACCTAGACACATGAGCCTTCCCGCTGCACCGTTCGGCCGGGTGCTGACCGCGATGGTCACCCCCTTCGCCGCCGACGGCTCACTCGATCTCGCTGCCGCCGCGGCGGTCGCCGGACACCTCGCCGACCACGGCCACGACGGCGTGGTGGTCTCCGGCACGACCGGTGAGTCGCCCACCACCACCGTGGCCGAAGACGGCGAGCTGCTGCGCGCCGTCGTCGACGCCGTCGGTGACCGGGTCAAGGTCGTCGCAGGGGTCGGCACCAACAGCACCGCGCACTCCCTCGAGCTCACCGAGCAGGCCGGCAAGCTGGGCGCCGACGCCGTCATGGTCGTCACGCCCTACTACTCCAAGCCGTCGCCCGGCGGCGTGCTCGAGCACTTCCGGGCCGTTGCCAATGCGACCGAGCTGCCCGTGCTGCTGTACGACGTACCGGGCCGGACCGGCCTGCGGATCGCGTGGGAGACCTACCAGCGTGCGTCCGAGATCGACAACGTCGTCGCGGTCAAGGAGGCCGTCGGCGACGTCGCGCAGGGCGTGCGACTGATGCAGGACCTCGGCTACGCGCTCTACTCCGGCGACGACGTGGCCAACCTGACGTGGCTGGCGCACGGGGCGTGCGGCGTCATCTCCGTCGTCGGGCACGTCGCCGGCGAACAGCACCGGACGCTCGTCGAGGCGGTGGACGCGGGCGACCTGGAGCGCGCCCGCGAGCTCTACCACGGGCTGCTGCCCGCCATCGACGCCATCATGGGGGTCGCCAACTACGGCGGCACCACCGCAAAGGCGGCACTGCAGCTGGCGGGGGTCCTCGACAACCGCCGCGTGCGGCTGCCGCTCCTCGAGCTCGACGACACCGAGGTGGCCGCGCTGCGTGCCGGCCTCGAGAAGGCAGGCCTGATCAGCGCATGAGTCATCCGCACCCCGAGCTCAGCTCCCCGGGTCCCCTCGCGAAGGGCGGCCTCCGGGTCACCCCGCTGGGTGGGCTGGGCGAGGTGGGCCGCAACATGACGGTCTTCGAGTACGGCGGCCGGCTCCTCATCGTCGACTGCGGGGTGCTCTTCCCCGAGGAGAACCACCCCGGCGTCGACCTCATCCTGCCTGACTTCGCCTCCATCCGGGACCGGCTCGACACCGTCGACGCGCTGGTGCTCACCCACGGGCACGAGGACCACATCGGGGCCGTGCCCTACCTGCTGCGGGAGCGGGCCGACATCCCGCTCGTCGGCTCGCAGCTCACGCTCGCCCTGGTCGGGTCCAAGCTGCGCGAGCACCGGCTGAAGAACACCGTCCAGCACATCGTCGCCGAGGGCGACCGGATCGAGTTCGGTCCGTTCGGGCTGGAGTTCGTCGCGGTCAACCACTCGATCCCCGACGCTCTCGCGGTGGCGATCCGCACCGGCGCCGGCCTGGCGCTGCACACCGGCGACTTCAAGATGGACCAGCTGCCGCTCGACGGCCGGATCACCGACCTGCGCGCCTTCGGGCGGCTGGGGGAGGAGGGCGTGGACCTGTTCCTCACCGACTCCACCAACGCCGAGGTGCCGGGCTTCACCACCGCGGAGAAGAACATCGCCCCGGTGCTCGACCGGGTCTTCCACCAGAGCAGCGGCCGGCTCATCGTGGCCTGTTTCGCCTCGCACGTGCACCGGGTGCAGCAGGTGATGGACGCCGCGGTCGAGCACGGCCGCAAGGTGGCCTACGTGGGTCGCTCCATGGTGCGCAACATGGGCATCGCCCGCGACCTCGGGTACCTCACCGTGCCCCCGGACCTGCTGGTCGACGCCAAGCAGCTGGCCGACATGCCACCGGAGAAGGTCGTGCTGATCTCGACCGGGTCGCAGGGCGAGCCGATGTCGGCACTGAGCCGGATCGCCCAGCGCAACCACAGCTTCGTGCAGATCGAGGAGGGCGACACCGTCATCCTGGCCTCGTCCCTGATCCCGGGCAACGAGAACTCCGTCTACCGGGTGATCAACGGGCTGACCCGGCTGGGCGCACACGTGGTGCACAAGGGCAACGCGCTGGTGCACGTCAGCGGCCACGCCAGTGCCGGTGAGCTGCTCTACTGCTACAACGTCGTCCGGCCGCGCAACGTCGTACCCGTGCACGGGGAGGCCCGGCACCTCAAGGCCAACGCCGAGCTCGCCGTGGCCACCGGCGTCCCGGCCGACCGGGTCGTCATCGCCGAGGACGGCGTCGTCGTCGACCTCGTCGACGGCAAGGCCGCCATCGCCGGCAAGGTCGACTGCGGCTACGTCTTCGTCGACGGCACGTCGGTGGGCGACATCACCGAGACGTCGCTGAAGGACCGCCGCATCCTCGGCGAGGAGGGATTCATCTCCGTCGTCGTGGTGGTCGACTCGCAGACCGGCCAGGTGATCACCGGACCGGAGATCCATGCGCGCGGCTTCGCCGAGGAGGAGGGCGCCTTCGACGAGATCGCCGGGCCGATCGTCGAGGCGCTGAAGAAGGCGGTCGCCGACGGTGTCGACGACACCTACCAGCTGCAGCAGACGATCCGCCGCGTGGTGGGCCGCTGGGTGTCGAGCACGCACCGCCGCCGACCGATGATCGTCCCGGTGGTGCTCGAGGCCTGAGCCGGGCTCACGCCTCGAGCCGGCCCCGGCCGACCAGCGCCGTGCTCGGCAGCACCAGCTCGTCCCCGTCGAGCAACGGCTCCCGCAGGCGCACGAAGGCCTCGTCGAGGCGACGCTGCACCTCGAGGGGCTGGCGCCGGTAGGTCGCCCCGATCCCGCCGATGCCGGCGCGCACGCCGGCCCAGAGCTGCTCGGCACGGATCCGCCACATCCACGTGTGCTCCTCGACGCGGACGTCGGCCAACCCGGCGCCGGCCAGCAGCCCGGCCAGCCCCGCAGTGGTCCGGCGGAAGTCCAGCTCGGGCGGCAACGTCAGCGACGGCGGCGGCACCGCGCCGGCGGCGGCGACGATCTCGGCCATCAGCCTCGACTGCACCGTCTGCCCGCTCGGCCAGACGCTGGCCAGCACCCGGCCGCCCGGGGCAGCGAGCCGGGCCAGCTCCCGGGTCGCGGCCCTGGGGTCCGCGACGTGGTTGACCACGAAGTTGGCGATGACCACGTCGAAGGCGCCGTCGACGAACGGCAGGTTCGGCAGGGCTGCCCGCAGGACCACGTCGCCGATGGCATCGCGGGCCAGCGCGACCATGCCGGGGTCGTCGTCGACCGCCGTGACCGAGGCTCCCGCGCCGCGGGCCCGGACCGCGAGCTCACCGGTGCCGCAGCCGACGTCGAGCACCCGGTCGCCGTCGCGGATCTCGCCGACGAGGAGCGGGACGGTGCCGCGGCACAGGGTCGCGAAGGTCTCGGCATAGGCCCCGGCCACTCCCGTCCACCCCCGCGCCCCGCTGCCGGCCCCACTACCGGCCCCGCTGCCGGCCCCACTACCGGGCCTCGAGACCGGGGTGGAGGTCGTCGCGGTCACCGGACGACTGTCCCACGAGGCGCCCGTCGGCCATGGACAGCACGCCGTCGAGCCGGTCCAGCGCGACCCCGTCGTGGCTGATCCACACCACGGATCGGCCGGCGCGCGCGGTCAGCAGGGTGTCGGTGACCGCCCGGGCGGTCGCGGTGTCCAGGTGCGCCGTGGGCTCGTCGAGGACGAGCACCGCGGGATCGGCCAGCAGGGCGCGGGCGATGCCCAGGCGCGCGCGCTCGCCCCCCGAGACGTCGGCGCCGCCGTCGCCGAGGAACGTGTCCAGGCCGTGGGGGAGGGCAGCGAGCCAGACACCGAGACCGGCCTGCTCGAGGGCCTGCACCAGCGGGGCGTCCCTCGCCCCTGGCGCGGCGAGCCGCAGGTTCTCCCGGAGCGACGAGGCGAACACGTAGGGGCCGTCGCCGACCAGGCCGACGTGCCGGCGTACCTCGGCCGAGCCGAGGGCAGCGGTGTCGACGCCGCCGAGGGTGTAGTGCCCCGAGTGTGGCTGCAGGTGCCGCACCAGCAGGGCGGCAAGCGTGGACTTGCCGCTCCCGGACGTGCCGATGATGCCGACCGATGCCTGCTCGGGCAGGGCCAGGTCGACCCCGCGCAGGACGGGTGCGCGGTCCCACCCGGCACGAACGCCGTCGAGGTGCAGTGACCCGGGGTCGGTGAGCGCGAGCGGCTCGGACGGCTCCACGACGGCCGGCTGCCACGCCTCCAGCGTGGTCAGCCGACGCCGGGCGGCCGCGGTGCGGACCGAGAGGGCGCCGGCCTCGGCCAGGGGGAGGAGCACGTCGACGAGCGCCAGCGGCACGAGCAGCAGCAGCGCCGCCATCGGGCCCGACACCGACCCCGTCGCGAGTGCGGGAGCGGTGAGTACGGCGGTGGCGACCACACCGGCTCCGCCGAGCAGGACGAGCAGTGCCCGGGCCAGGCCCAGTGCCGTGCCCGTCGTGCTCGCTGCGCCCGCCAGGCGGACTCCTCGCGCGCGCACCCGGTCCAGCGCCGCCGCATCCGCCTGCCAGAGCACCAGCTGACGGGCGTCCTGGAGGTCGCCCACCAGCTCGGCGGCGAGGGTGGCACGCTGCTCGACGAAGGTCCGTTCGGCGTGGTGAGCGCCGAGCCGGCCCGCGGCCAGGGCGAGGCCACCGCCGACCAGCCCCAGCGCCAGCAGCGGTACGACGGCCGGTGGGTGCACCCAGCCCACGAGGACCGCCGCCACCAGGGTCACGGCCAGCCAGGACCGCACGGGGAGCCGGACACGGAGCTGGTCGTCGAGCACGGCGTCGACGTCGTCGACCACCGAGGTGAGCAGGTCCCCGCGGTGCCTGCCTCCGGGACCCCCGAGCCGGGCCGGGGCGAGCGGGACCAGCAGGTCGTACACCCGCGCCCGCGTGTCGGCCAGCAGGCGCAGCGCGACGTCATGCCCGACCAGCCGCTCGGCATAGCGCAGCACCGGACGGGCCAGGCCGAAGGTGCGGACGCCGACGATGGCCACCATCAGCATGAGCACGGGCGGTCGCTCGGCCGAGCGCGCGATCAGCCAGCCGGCGGTCGCGGTCAGCGCGACTCCGGACAGCGACGCGCCGGTGGCGAGCGCGGTGGCCAGGGCGAGCCGGCGGCGGACACGGGTCCGCAACCGGTCCGCGACCGGCCCAGAGTCCGGCCCGGAGTCCGGCCCGGAGTCCCGCCCAGAGTCCGGCCCGGAGTCCCGGCCGGCCTCGTCGGGGACGGTGCAGGCAGTGGGCGCTGTCGACGTCGCGGATCCCGACAGCGGTGCGCCGGGCGCCGGTGACCCCAGGGTGATCACGTGGTCGGCGGCCGCGACGACGGCGGGACGGTGGGCCACCACGACCACGGTCCGGTGCCCGGCGAGCCGACGGAGGGTGGCGAGCAGGATCCGCTCGGTCTCCGCGTCGAGGTGGGCGGTCGGCTCGTCGAGCACGACGTAGGGCCGGTCCGCGAGCAGCACCCGGGCGAGCGCGAGCCGGGCGCGCTGGCCCGCCGACAGGCCGGCTCCGTCCTCCCCGAGCGGGGTGTCCAGGGCCCGGGGCAGGGCGGCGACGACGTCGGCCAGCTCGACCTCGGCCAGTGCTGCCCAGAGCCGACGGTGCGAGGCACGCGGCCGGCCGAGCCGGAGGTTGGCAGCGATCGTGCCGGCGGTGAGCCAGGGCACCTGCGGCACCTGCGCGACGAGGCAACGCCACCGCTCGGGGTCGTGCGCCGCTCCGGCCAGCGTGATCCGGCCGGACTCCGGCTCGAGCTCGCCGAGCAGCGCCTGCACGAACGTCGACTTCCCGCTCCCCGACGGCCCCACGACCGCGGTGATGCCGGTGGCCGGGACCAACGCCCGGGGCAGCACGAGCGCCGGCCGGGTCGCGCCGTCGTAGCGCACCACCAGGTCCTCGACGTGGATCGGCACCGGGTCGACGTCGAGTCGCCGTTCCGCGAGTCCCGGGTCGCCAGCCGGGTCGCCAGCCGGGTCGCCCGCCGCCACGCCGGCCTCCGCCAGCAGCCGGGTCACCTCGGTGAGGGTGGTGGCGCCCTCGGCGGCGGCGTGGAACTCGGCCCCCACCCGGCGCAGCGGCCAGTAGGCCTCCGGCGCCAGCAGGAGCACCACGAGCGCGGTGCGGAAGTCCAGCCCGCCCGCAGCCAGCCGGAGACCGACGCAGACGGCGACGAGCGCGACGCTCAGCGTCGCGATCAGCTCGAGGGCCGCGCTGGAGGCGAACGCGGTGCGCAGCGTGGCCATGGTGGCGCGTCGATACCGCTCGGTGACCGCCCGGATCTGCGCGGACTGGCGCTCGGCCCGGTTGAACGTGACCAGCGTGGGCAGTCCCCGCACCACGTCGAGGAAGTGCCCGGCGAGCTGCGCCAGGGTGCGGTACTGCCGGTCGGCCCGGTCGCGGGTCGCCAGCCCGATCAGGACCGCGAAGACGGGCACCAGCGGGAGGGTGGCCAGCACGATCACGCCGGCCCACAGATCCTCGACCACGACCACGGCGAGCGTCAGGACGGGCAGCACGGCGGCCAGCACCAGCGTCGGGACGAACCGGGTCAGGTAGGGCTCGACCGCCGCGACGCCTCGGGTGGCCAGGAGTCCCAGCTCACCGGAGCGCCGTTGCGACAGGCGCCGACGGCCGAGCCGGAAGGCGGCCTCGAGCACCTGCACGCGCAGCGCGGTGCTCACCCGCCCGGCGGCACGAGCGGCGGCGGCGTCGGAGAGTGCCGTGAGCGCGGCCCGCGCGGCGGTGAGGCCGAGCAGCCACCACGCCGACGCGTGCCAGGTGTCTGTGCCCGGCGCCGCGAGCAGCCCGGTGACGAGGGCGGCGACGGCGAACGCCTGCCCGACGAGGAGCACGCCGCCCGCGGTCCCGGCGGCGACCACGACGACGAGGGCGGCTCGGGCCGGTCGGAGGAGGGGCAGCGTGCGAGGGTCGATCGGCTTCATCGGCTCAGGCGGCCCTCGTGGTCTCGTCCGCAGTGCGCTGTGGAGCCGCACCGGGAATGTGCCGGGTGCTGATCCGCTTGCGGAACACCCAGTAGCTCCAGGCCTGGTAGCCCACGACGAACGGCAGGCACAGCAGCGCCACCCACGACATCACCGTCAGGGTGTACGGCGTCGCAGCGGCGTTGCTGGTGGTCAGCGAGTACGCCGCGGAGGTGGTCGACGGCATCACGTCGGGGAAGAGGGCGAGGAACAGCCCGGCCACGGCGACGGCGATCGTGACGAAGGTGCCGAGGAAGGCCCAGCCCTCCCGGCCACGGCCGGCCATCGCGATGCCGGCCGCCAGCGCGACGGCGGCGACGGCGAAGGCGGCCGCGGAGGCCGTCGTACCGGTCCTCGCCTGGGTCCAGCCCAGGAAGGCCACCGCGACGACTGCCGCGGCCACGCCCAGCCGGATCGCCAGCCTGCGTGCCCGGTGGCGGATGTCGCCATCGGTCTTCAGCGCGACGAACATCGCGCCGTGGGTGGCGAAGAGCAGCAGCGTGACCGTCCCGCCGAGCAGCGCGTACGGGTTGAGCAGGGTGGCGAGGCTGCCGGTGAACTCGAAGTCCGCGTCGATCGGCACACCCGCGACGAGGTTGGCGAACGCCACGCCCCACAGGACGGCCGGCACCACCGAGCCGACGACCAGGGCGGCGTCCCAGTTGCGTCGCCACCGGTCGTCGTCCTTCTTCGCGCGGTACTCGAAGGCGAGGCCGCGCACGATCAGGGCGAGCACGATGAACAGCAACGGCAGGTAGAAGCCGCTGAACAGGGTGGCGTACCACTCCGGGAAGGCGGCGAAGGTGGCCCCTCCCGCGACGAGCAACCACACCTCGTTGCCGTCCCACACCGGGCCGACGGTGTTGTACATGACCCGCCGCTCGGTGTCGTCGCGGGCCAGCACCGGCAGCAGCAGGCCGACCCCGAAGTCGAAGCCCTCCAGGGCGAAGTAGCCGACCCACAGGACGGCGATCAGCACGAACCAGACGGTGGTGAGCTCCATGGCAGGCTCCTAGTAGGCGAACGCCATCGGCGCGTCGGCGTCGGTGTCGGTGTCGTTGTGGGTGGGTGGTTCCTCGAACGGCGGTGCGCCGGCCTTGACGTAGCGCCACATCAGCCCGAACTCGATGACGGCGAGGACGGCGTACACCGCGGTGAGCGAGCCGATCGAGATCCACGCCTCGGTCACCGAGACGCCGGGGGAGACCGCCTGTTGGGTGGTCATCAGGCCGAAGACCGCCCACGGCTGCCGGCCCATCTCGGTGAAGATCCAGCCCCACGAGTTCGCCAGCACCACCGCGATCGGCAGCAGCACGGCCAACCGCGGCCACCACACGCCGTCCGGGCGGCGGCCCCGCCGGGTGGCCCACAGCACGAGCGCCGCGCCGGCGGCGGCGAAGGCGCCGAGCCCGATCATGAACCGGAACGACCAGTAGGTGACCGGGATGAGCGGGGTGTAGTCGCCGGGGGAGTAGTAGCGCGCGCCCGGGTCCTGGCCGTACTCCGCGCGGTACTGCTCGCGCAGCTGGTTGATGCCCTCGACCTCGCCGTCGAAGGTTCCGGTGGCCAGGAAGGAGAGCAGCCGCGGGACCTTGATGGCGAACTTCTCGTGCTTGCCGTCGGGGGTGCCGATGGTGAGCACGGAGAACGACGCCGGCCGCTCGGTGTCGTAGATCGCCTCCGCGGCCGCCATCTTCATCGGCTGCACCTCGGTCATCACCTTGCCCTGGAGGTCGCCGGTGATGGCGACGCCGAGCCCGGCGACCAGCGTGACGGCCGCGCCGACGCGGACGGCCCTCAGGTAGAGGGAGCGCTCGGCGACCTCGTGCCGATGGCGGAAGTGGAGGTAGGCGGCGACGCCCAGGACGAAGGCGCCACCGGTCATGTAGGCCGCGAGGACCACGTGCGGGAAGGCGACCAGCTGGACCTTGTTGAACATCACCGCCCAGAAGTCGGTGAGCTCCGCCCGGCCGGTGTCCGGGTTGTAGCGGTAGCCCACGGGGTGCTGCATCCAGGAGTTCGCCGCGAGGATGAAGTACGACGAGAACAGCGTGCCGAGGTGGACCAGCCAGATGCAGGCGGCGTGCAGCCGGGGTGGCAGCTTGCCCCAGCCGAAGATCCACAGCCCCAGGAACGTCGACTCCAGGAAGAAGGCGAGCAGCCCCTCGATGGCCAGCGGCGCACCGAAGACGTCGCCGACGAAGCGGGAGTAGTCCGACCAGTTCATCCCGAACTGGAACTCCTGGACGATGCCGGTGACCACGCCGATGGCGAAGTTGATGAGGAAGAGCTTGCCGAAGAACTTCGTCAGGCGCAGGTACTCCGGTCTCCCGGTGCGCACCCACTGCGTGTGGAACGCCGCGATGATCGCGCTGGTGCCGATGGTGATCGGCACGAACCAGAAGTGGTAGACGGTGATGATGCCGAACTGCCAGCGGGCGATGTCGGTGACGTCCACGCTGCCTCCAGATATCTACGACAGAACGTAGTAGATACTACGTCGCGTCGTAGTTCTCTACTACGCGGGGTAGTATCGAGGCCATGTCTCCTCGGTCACAGGCGCGTGCGCACCTCGGCGAGCTGGAGCGCGCCGTGCTGGAGACGCTGTGGGCGGCCGACGAGGAACCGCTGACGGTGCGCGAGGTGCACGGGGCGCTGGCCGGCTCGCGGGACGTCGCCTACACGACCGTCATGACGGTGCTGGACCGGATGTCGCGCAAGGGACTGGTCGAGCAGCAGCGAGAGGGCCGGGCCTACCGCTACCGGGCGCTGAGCTCGCGCAGCGAGATGACCGCCGAGCTGATGCGCGACACCCTGGGAGAGTTCGCGGAGGCCGACCGCCACGCAGCCCTGGTCGCCTTCGTCGGTGACGCCAGCGAGGCCGACCGGGAGGCCCTGCGTGCCGCGCTCGCCGAGCTCGACCGGCGAGACCGGTAGGCCGCGGTCGGCGTGACCACCCTGGTGCTGGCGTTGGTCGCGCTGCTGCTGGCCGGTCCCGTTCCGTGGCTGCTGGGGCGGACGCCGGCGCTGCGGCGTACTCCCCGGGCGGCGATGACGCTGTGGCAGTCGGTGGCGCTCGCGGCCGTGCTGGCAGCCCTGGGCGCCGGCCTGTCGCTGGTCACGGCGCACGGACTCGGTGCGCAGGAGTCTGCCTCGTACGCCGTGGCGGCGGGCGGGCTGGCGGTGACCGTGCTCGTCCTCGGTCGGCTGCTGCTCTCCGGCCACGTGGTCGGCACCCGGCTGCGCGCCCTGCGCCGTCGGCACAGCGAGCTGGTCGACCTGCTCAGCGTCGGGGACGCACCCTTCGGCACCCGGGTGCTGCCGGTGGCCGACGCCCCGATGGCCTGGTGCCTGCCGGGCGTACGACGAGCCCGGATCGTGCTCACCGAGGCCGCCGTCGAACGGCTGGGCGCGGACGAGCTCGCCGCGGTCCTGGCCCACGAGCGCGCGCACCTGCGGGCCCGGCACGACCTGGTCCTCGAGGCGTTCACGGTGCTGCAACACGCGTTCCCGGCCGTGCTGAGCAGCCGACGGGCGCTGGCGGAGGTGCGGCTCCTGGTCGAGGTGCTGGCGGACCGGGCGGCGCGGCAGCAGGTCGGCGCGCGGCCGCTGGTGGCGGCTCTCGGTGCGCTCACCAGCGCCGGGACCCCGGAGGCGACCCTCGGTGCCACCGACGGCGCGACGCTCCAGGCGCGACTGGAGGTGCTGCTCGACGAACGCACCCACCGGGTGCAGGCGACGGCGCTGTTCACGGCTGCGGTCGCGGTCCTTCTCCTGCCGACGTTGCTCGTCGTGGTGCCGTGGTTCGCGTCGCTGGCGTGACGCGACGGTGACTACAGTGGTCGGGTGAGCCGACGATGAGCAAGATGGATGGCCTGCGGGCGATGCGGGAGGCCCGCTACGAGCGGGCAGCGGAGCTGGCCGCGAAGGGCGGCGCCAGGGCCAGGAGCGTGCCGCGACCCGCTCCGGCCGCCGAGCCACCGGCGCCCGCCACCGAGCCGGAGGCGCAGGAGAGTCCCCGCTGCGGACACCGCAACATGAGCGGCCGCACCTGCACCCGCGAGCAGGGCCACAGCGCCAGGAGCCATCGCTACTCCTGACCACGGCGCGCCGCTCCGGCGTGTGACGCGTGGGACACGAGTGGTTTCCCCGTATCTTGACGACCATGGCGACCCGTACGTCTTCCCCGACGGCGTCGCGCAGCAGGAGCACGTCCGGCAAGGGCCGTGCCCCTACTTCGCGAGGCCGTGCGTCGGGGAGCAAGAGCCCCAGCCGCGGCGGGCGCAAGCCTGCCAAGAAGCGGACCAGCAAGGCACGTCCGGCCCCCCGGGCCGTACGCAGCGGCCCCGGGCCGGTGGCACGGGGGTTCTCCGCCCTGGGCCACGGCGTCGCCGGTGTGTGGTCCGGTGTCGCCGGCGGGATCGGCAGCGGGGTGCGCCACCTCGGGCAGGGCGCTCGCGACCTGGAGCCGGAGCACCGCCGCGACGGCGCCGGGCTGCTCATGGTGGCGCTCGCCCTCGTCGTGGCCGCCTCGGTCTGGTGGCAGCTCCCCGGATCGGTGTTCCACGCCGTGCGCAGCGTCGTCGCCGGCTCGGTCGGCCTGCTCGCCTGGTTCGTCCCGCTGCTGCTCTGCTTCGTCGCCTGGCGCAACCTCCGCGACCCCGAGCGCAACGGCCCGGCCGGCCGGCAGGTGATCGGCTGGACCTGCCTGGTCCTCGGCGTCCTCGGCGTGGTGCACATCGCCAACGGCTCGCCGGCGCCCCACGAGGGTGACACCTCCTCGCTCCAGCAGGCCGGCGGCGCGCTCGGCTTCGTGGTCGCCAAGCTGCTCACCGACCTGCTGCAGACGCCGTACGTCGTGGTGCCCATCCTGCTGCTGCTGGCCGTCTTCGGCCTCCTGGTGGTGACCGCCACCCCCGTCTACCAGGTGCCGGCGCGGCTGCGCGAGGCCCGCGACCGGCTGCTCGGCCGCCAGGTCGCGACGGAGGGCCCGGACACCGAGGGCACCGTGGCGCTCAAGCGGCGTCGTCACGTCGGCGTCCTCCCGACGGGAGCCGACGACGAGGTCGACCCCGACCTGGGCGACCCGCCGTACGACTCGCCTCTCCTGGAGGACCGCGAGGTCAACAAGCGGCGCCGGAAGAAGCAGCCGGAGGGCGATCCCGCAGCGGAGCTGGCGGCGGACGCCGATCAGCCCGCCGCGAAGGAGGAGCTCGAGCCGCCGCCGCACACGCCGATCCCGGCCCGGGTCGAGCAGCTCTCGCTCTCCGGTGACATCGCCTACTGCCTGCCCGAGAGCCAGGTCCTCAAGCCCGGCACGCCGCACAAGCCGCGGTCCAAGGCCTCCGACGAGGTCGTCCAGCGGTTGCAGCAGGTGTTCGAGGAGTTCGACATCGACGCGCAGGTCACCGGCTACACCCGGGGACCGACGGTGACCCGCTACATCGTCGAGGTGGGCCCGGCCGTGAAGGTCGAGAAGATCACCAACATCCAGAAGAACATCGCCTACGCGGTCGCCTCCGCCGACGTGCGGATCCTCAGTCCCATCCCGGGCAGGTCCGCGGTCGGCGTCGAGATCCCGAACACCGACAAGGAGATCGTCTCCCTGGGCGACGTGCTGCGCTCCAACACCGCGCGCAACGACCACCACCCGATGGTGGCCGGCCTCGGCAAGGACGTGGAGGGCGGCTTCGTGGTCGCCAACCTCGCGAAGATGCCGCACCTGCTGGTCGCCGGCGCGACCGGCTCCGGCAAGTCCAGCTTCATCAACTCGATGATCACCTCGGTGCTGATGCGTGCCACGCCCGACGAGGTGCGGATGATCATGGTGGACCCCAAGCGCGTCGAGCTCAACGCCTACGAGGGCATCCCGCACCTGATCACCCCGATCATCACCAGCCCGAAGAAGGCGGCCGAGGCGCTGCAGTGGGTGGTGCGCGAGATGGACCTGCGCTACGACGACCTGGCCAACTTCGGCTTCCGGCACATCGACGACTTCAACAAGGCGGTGCGCAACGGCAAGGTGGAGCTCCCGGCCGGCAGCGAGCGCAAGCTGGCGCCGTACCCCTACCTCCTGGTCGTGGTCGACGAGCTCGCGGACCTGATGATGGTCTCGCCGCGCGACGTCGAGGATGCGATCGTCCGGATCACCCAGCTCGCCCGCGCCGCGGGCATCCACCTGGTGCTCGCCACCCAGCGACCGTCCGTCGACGTGGTCACCGGCCTGATCAAGGCCAACGTGCCCTCCCGGCTGGCGTTCGCCACCTCCAGCCTCGCCGACAGCCGGGTGATCCTCGACCAGCCCGGTGCGGAGAAGCTGGTCGGCCAGGGCGACGGGCTGTTCCTGCCGATGGGTGCCTCCAAGCCGGCCCGCATCCAGGGCAGCTGGGTCACCGAGGCCGAGATCCACAAGGTGGTCAAGGCCTGCACCGACCAGCTGCAGCCGACGTACGTCGAGGACGTCACCGCTCCGCAGCAGTCCCGGCGCGAGCTCGACGACGACATCGGCGACGACATGGACCTGGTCATCCAGGCGGTGGAGCTCGTGGTGAGCACCCAGTTCGGCTCGACGTCGATGCTGCAGCGCAAACTGCGCGTCGGCTTCGCCAAGGCCGGACGCCTCATGGACATCCTCGAGAGCCGTGGCGTCGTCGGACCCAGCGAGGGCTCGAAGGCCCGCGACGTGCTCGTGAAGCCCGACGACCTCGATGACGTGGTCGCGTCCATCCAGGGGGAGCAGTGACATGAGCCAGCCCGTGGTCCAGCAGGAGCAGTCACCCGTCCAGGCTGGTGCGCAGCCGCCGCACCGCCCGTCCTTCACCGTCCGCCGCAACGCGGCGCTGTTCGGCATCGTGGGCGCGCTCGCCTGCGTACTCGGGGTCGCCTTCCTTGCTCGCGGCAACGGCCTCGTCGACGTCGTGCTGGGCGGCGCCCTTGTCGTGGTCGGTGCCGTCCACCTGTTCGCCCTCGCCGGCGCCCGGCACCCGCTGTTGGAGGCCGACGACGAGGGGGTGCGCGTGCGGGTCGGCACCGGCTGGCAGCGGCTGCCGTGGGACGCCCTGCGCCAGGTCGTCGTGGAGCGGCCCGAGTCGGTGCTGCGCGACGGGCGCCTCGTGGTGCAGCCGCGCGACCCCGGCCAGCTCACCGACCTGGGTTTGTTCGGCCGGGTGCACGGCGTCTGGAGCCGCCGCTGGTACGGCGCCTCCCTGGGCGTGCCCCTGGCGATGACTACGACCACGTCGGGCGACGACCCGGTCGGCGACCTGCGCGAGCTGGCTGCCGGGCGGACCGAGGTCGTCGAGCTGCACGGCCGGCATCTCGCGTCGCTCACGGAGGTGCCGGCGCGCCTGGGTGCGCTGGTCTCCCGGGTCGGCAACGGCACCGTCCGGGACGTCGACACCGGCGACGAGCCGCTGCTCATCGGCGACGACCCGGACCCCGCGGCTCCGGAGCCGGCCCTGGCCCACGAGGTGGACGTGGCCCCGGTGGAGACCCGGCCCGAGGTCGCCCCGGTGTTGCCGCTGCGCGAGCCCGTGGTGCCGCAGCGGGCAGAGCTCAGCCGCGCCGTCCCGGCGGCTCCGGGGCAGCTCGGGGAAGACGACCGGGAGGCGCGTGCAGCAGCGGCGCCGCGCCTGCAGACCTTCCTGTTCGACGCCACCGGCGAGCCGGCGCGCGACGCCGGGCCGGCGGCCACTCCCGAGCCCGTGATCGGCCCGGTCATCGCCCGTGCCCGCGAGCGGGTGCGGCTGTCCATCGACCAGCTCAGCGAACGGACCCGCATCCGGCCGCACGTGCTGGCGGCGATCGAGGTCGACGACTTCGACCCGTGCGGCGGCGACTTCTACGCCCGCGGACACCTGACGACGCTGGCGCGGGCGCTCGGCCTCGAGCTGGCGCCCTTGATGCGGGAGTACGACGACCGCTACGCCCACGGCCCGATCAACGCGCGCCGCGTCTTCGAGGCCGAGCTCGCCACCGGCCTCAGCGGCGGCATGCGCGCCGCCTCCGGCGGACCCCGCTGGAGCCTGCTCGTGGCGGCGGTCCTGTGCCTCATGCTCGTGTGGGGCGTGGCCCGGATGTTCAGCGACGCCCCCGAGCAGGTCGCGGTCCCCGACCAGGACACCACGGCCGGTCTCGCCGCCAACCACCAGCCGATCGTCTCGCCGCGGATGAAGCTGCGCACGATGACGGTCGCCGCGGCCCACGCGCCTGCCACGGTCGTGGTGAAGGACCGGACGGGCAGGGTCCTCTGGTCGGGCCGGCTCGCCCAGGGCCAGACCCGCAAGGTCGTCGGGCTCGCGCCCTTCGAGGTGCGCGCCGACAACGCCGGAGCGGTCGAGGTGACCGTGGTCGGCCAGGCCCGGGGCACCCTCGGGAGGGCCGGGGCGCCGGGTGCGCGGACCTTCGGCTGAGCCGCACCCGTCATAATCGGGTGCAATGACCGCATCCGACCTGCATCCGACGCCTGCCGGCGACCCGCACACCGTCTCCATGGTGACCCTGGGCTGTGCCCGCAACGAGGTGGACTCCGAGGAGCTCGCCGGCCGCCTGGAGGCGGCCGGCTTCCGGCTCGTGGCGGACCCTGCCGACGCCGAGACCGTGATGGTGAACACGTGCGGGTTCGTGGAGGCGGCCAAGAAGGACTCCGTCGACACGCTGCTGGCCGCCGCCGACCTCAAGGGGGCGGGCACCACCCAGGCGGTGGTGGCGGTGGGGTGCCTGGCCGAGCGGTACGGCGCCGAGCTGGCCGGGTCGCTGCCGGAGGCCGACGCGGTGCTCGGCTTCGACGACTACCCCGACATCGCCGCCCGGCTGCGAGGCATCCTCGCCGGCGAGGAGCAGCACGCCCACACCCCGTCCGACCGGCGCAGGCTGCTGCCGATCTCGCCGGTCGACCGCGCCGCGGTGGACGTGGTGGTGCCCGGGCACGGCCTGGACCAGATCGGTGCCGGTGGGCCCGCCACGGGTCCCCGCACGGTGCGCCGGCGTCTCGACGCCGGCCCGATGGCGCCGCTCAAGCTGGCGTCCGGCTGCGACCGTCGGTGCGCGTTCTGCGCGATCCCCAGCTTCCGCGGCTCGTTCGTCTCGCGGCGCCCCAGCGACGTGCTCGACGAGGCCCGCTGGCTGGGCGAGCAGGGGGTCCGCGAGCTGTTCCTGGTCAGTGAGAACTCCACCTCCTACGGCAAGGACCTCGGCGACCTGCGCCTGCTCGAGCGGCTGCTGCCAGAGCTCGTCGAGGTCGACGGCGTCGAGCGGGTCCGGGTCAGCTACCTGCAGCCGGCCGAGACCCGGCCGGGGCTGGTCAGCGCCATCGCGACCACCGACGGCGTGGCGGACTACTTCGACCTGTCGTTCCAGCATGCCTCCGGCCCGGTGCTGCGCCGCATGCGCCGCTTCGGTGACCCCGAGTCGTTCCTGGCCCTGCTCGACGACGTCCGACGCCAGGCGCCGGCGGCCGGCGTCCGCTCCAACTTCATCGTCGGCTTCCCCGGCGAGAGCGAGGCCGACTTCGCGACCCTGTGCGCGTTCGTCACCGAGGCCCGCCTCGATGCCATCGGCGTGTTCGGCTACTCCGACGAGGACGGCACCGAGGCCGCGTCGTACGCCGACAAGCTGGCCGACGACGAGATCGCCGAGCGGGTCAGCCACCTCACCGAGCTGGCCGAACAGCTGACCGCCCAGCGCGCCGAGGAACGGCTCGGCGAACGCGTAGGGGTGCTCGTCGAGGCGGTCGAGGTCGACGAGCGCGGGGTGCGCACCGCCGAGGGCCGGGCGGCCTGCCAGGGTCCGGAGGTCGACGGCTGCACGCTGGTCGTCGACGTGCCGGAGTCGGTCCGGGTGGGTGACCTGATCGGGGCCACCGTGACCGACTCCCTCGGCGTCGACCTGATCGGGGCGCCCGCATGAACCGGCCGGAGTCGACCCCGCGCACGGGCTCCGGGGACGGCGCCGCCGAGACCGACGAGGCCCGGGTCAGCAACTGGAACGTCCCCAACGCGCTGACCACCCTGCGCATCGTGATGGTGCCGTTCTTCGCCTGGGCCCTGCTCCACGACGGCGGCGAGGACCAGTTGTGGCGCTGGATCGCCTACCTGCTCTTCGTGGTCGCCATGGTCACCGACAAGGTCGACGGTGACCTGGCCCGTAAGCACGGCCTGGTGACCAACTTCGGCAAGATCGCGGACCCGATCGCGGACAAGGCGATCACCGGGATGGCCTTCATCGGGCTGTCGGTCATCGGTGCGCTGTGGTGGTGGGTGACGATCGTGGTGCTGGTCCGGGAGTGGTCGGTGACCGTCGCCCGGCTCTCGATCGCCCGACAGGTGGTGATGCCGGCCGCCCAGCTCGGCAAGATCAAGACGATGGCGCAGGCGCTCGCGCTGGGCGGCTTCGTCGCACCCTTCAAGGACCTCACCGGCGGCTGGGACGTCGTCGGCCTCGTGGTGTGGTGGGCCTCCGCCGTCCTGATGGCGGTGGCGGTGGCGCTCACCATCGTCTCCGGCCTGGAGTTCGCCCGCGACGCCGTGCGGCAACGCCGGGCGGCCCGAGCCGGCTGAGGGCAGCGTGGCGGCGCGGCCCCCAGCCGGGGTCGCTCAGCGGTTGTCGCGGCGCTCCCGGGCGCGGCGCTCACGCGTGGCCATGGCACGGTAGTGCTCGACGATGCGGTGCAGCTCGACCGCGTCCACCTGGTGCCCGCCGAGCTCGACGACCCGCCCGTCGGCGGTCTCGAGCCGCAGTTGCCAGCCACGGCGCCCCGGCATGCCGACCTGCTCCACGAGCTGGAGCGGCCCGGCCAGGTCGAAGGTGTCGAGGTAGCCGTCGTGGTGGACGGTCAGCATCGACCCCTTGAGGTCCACCGTGACCAGGCCCGCCGACATCATCGCCCCGCGGCAGAGCACGGCGAAGAACGCGCAGACGACCAGCCCGACGACCGCTTGCACCGACTCCGTGGCGACGGCGAGGAACAAGCACACCAGCGCGCCCGCCAGGCACACGGCGAGCATCAGGCTGGCCAGCATCCGAGGGCCGGCGCCCTCGACCCAGTGGCCCTGGCTGGGGATCGGCGGCCCGGCCGGCACGGCGGGCACGTCCGGCTCGGGGGCGAGCGCCTCGTGCGCCGGCGGCGGCTGGCGGGGAATGCTGGGTGTCGCTGCGGAGTGCGACCGCTCGGGGCCCATCCAGGAGGGCGTCTCGAACCGGGCGCGGGCCTCGGCGCGCCGTTGCTCGGCGTAGGCACGTGCCCTCTCGACGGCCGCTGCCTCGGGGCTCTGGTGCTGTCCGGTGTCTGGCTCGCCCATGGTCCCTCCCGGGATGAGTTCCTGCAGCCAGTTTGGCCAGATCGCTGGCGCAACGCACGGATCCCACTGTCCGACACGGCAGCCGGGCTAGACAATTGTGGCCATGCCCGGATGGCCCGAAAGGGTGGTCTCGTCCCGAGTTGTCCGGCTGCCTACGACGCTGCCATCTGCGGAGCCGCCGCGGCGAGCAGGCGGGCGGCCTGCACCAGGGTCAGGTGGGAGTAGGCCTGCGGGAAGTTGCCGGCCATCCTGCTCCCGGCCACGTCGTACTCCTCGCTGAGCAGCCCGACGTCGTTGCACAGCGCCGTGGTCCGCGCCATCAGGTCGCGGGCGTCGTCGAGGCGGCCGGCCATCGTGTAGGCCGAGACCAGCCAGAACGTGCAGGCGATGAACGTGTGCTCGTCACCGGCGAGGCCGTCGATGCCGCTCGCGGTCCGGTAGCGGACCAGCATCCCGTCGCGCAGCAGGTCTGCCTCGATCGCCGCGATCGTGCCGAGCATCCTGGGGTCGTCGCCGGCGACGAAACCGACCAGCGGCAGCACCAGCAGCGAGGCGTCCACCTCAGTGGTGTCGTAGTGCTGGGTGAAGGTGTTGCGCTCCGAGTCGAAGCCCTGGCTGAGCACCTCGTCGCGCACCTTGTCGCGCAGCTCGCGCCACTCCTCGACGGGGCCGTCGAGGCCGAAGCTCTCGACGCCGTCGACCATCCGGTCGAAGGCGACCCAGACCATCACCCGGCTGTGCGTGAAGTGCCGCTGCGGCCCGCGGATCTCCCAGATGCCGTTGTCGGCCTGCTGCCACGTCCGGGCCAGGTTGGCGACCAGGGCACGCTGCATCGACCAGCTCTCCTTGGTCTCCTTCAGTCCCGCGTGCCGGGCGACCGAGAGGGCGTTGAGCACCTCGCCCACCACGTCGGTCTGGCGCTGCTCCACGGCACCGTTGCCGATCCGCACCGGGCGGGAGCCGGCGTAGCCGTCGAGGTGCTCGAGGATGCGCTCGGGGAGCTGGCGGGAACCGTCGACGGTGTACATGATCTGCATGTCCTCGGCGTCGCCGGCGATGGCGCGCAGCAGCCAGTTGCGCCAGGGCCGGGCCAGCTCGGCCCGGTTGGTGCCGACCATCGTCTCCACGGTGAGGGCGGCGTCACGCAGCCAGGAGAACCGGTAGTCCCAGTTGCGCTCCCCGCCGAACTCCTCGGGCAGGGACGTCGTCGCGGCGGCGACGATGCCCCCGGTGTCCTCGTGCGTCAGCGCCCGCAGCGTGACGAGGCTGCGGATCACCTCGTCGCGGTGGGGTCCCTCGTAGGCCACGTGCTCGGCCCAGGCGCGCTGCTCGGTGAGCGTGTCCGCGACGCGCCGGTCGATGTCGATCGGCGCCGGTACGTCGCGGTAGGACGGCACCCACGTCATCGAGTAGTCGAGCATGTCGCCCTCGTGGACCTCGAACCGGTCCTCGTGCCGGCCACCGTGGGCGCGGGGCAGCCGGGGCCCTGCCAGGATGAGCTTGTCCGGACCGGCGGTGGCGACGATGACCTCCTCGGGGCCGGTCTCGAAGTGCCGGCGCAGGCGGCGTACCCAGGGCCGCACCTTGCCGTAGTCGAAGCGCACCACCCACTGGTGGTCCATCAGCACCGTGCCCCGGATGCCCTCCACCCGCCGGACGAGGTCGGCGCGCCGGTCGCCGGTCGGCATCACGTCGGTGACCCGGACCTCGCCGGTCTCGGTCCGGTACGTCGTCTGCAGCACCATCGTGCCCGGCACGTAGGCGCGCTCGGCCCGGTAGTCGGTGCCGGGCTCGCCGACCGGGCCCAACAGCCACCGGCTGCCGTGCTCGTCACCGAGCAGGTTGGCGAAGCAGGCCTCGGAGTCGTACCGCGGCAGGCAGAACCAGTCGACGGAGCCGTTCCTCCCGATCAGCGCGACCGTGTGCAGGTCTCCGACGATGGCGTAGTCCTCGATCCCGAGTGGCATGCCACCGACCATAGCGGCGCCGGTCCCGGGCGCCGGCGATAGCGTGGCCGTCATGACCCCGGAGCCCGCCGCGACCGAGCCCGCCGCGACCGAGCTCGCCGCGACCGAGCCCGCCGCGACCGAGCTCGCCGCCCGGGTGCACGCGCGCCTGGTCGACCGGGGCGAGACGGTGTGCTGCGCGGAGTCGCTGACCGGCGGGGGACTGGCCGACCTGCTCAGTGGCACCCCCGGTGCGTCCGCGACCTTCACCGGTGGCGTGGTGTCCTATACGACCCAGGTCAAGCGGTCCGTGCTGGGGGTGACCGCCGCCCAGGTGGTCTCCGCCGACTGTGCCGGCCAGATGGCCACCGGGGTCCGCCGGCTGCTGGGCGCCGACTGGGCGCTGTCCACGACGGGGGTGGCCGGCCCCACCCCGCAGGACGACCGCCCCGTCGGCACGGTCTACCTGGGGCTCAGCGGCCCTACCGGGCTGGCGGTGCACCGGCTCGGGCTCCCCGGTGACCGTGCCGGGATCCGCCGCGCCACGTGCGTCGCAGCGCTGCAGGAGCTGCTGGATGCCCTCGGCTGACCCGCTGGTCGAGGTAGCCGACCGGCTCTACGCCCTGCAGCCTGCGGACTTCACCGCTGCCCGCGACGCCGCTGCCAAGGAGGCACGCGACGACAAGGAGCTCGCCGGCCGCGTGAAGAAGCTGAAACGGCCCTCGATCGCCGGCTGGGCGGTCAACCTGCTGGTCCGCCGTGAGGGCGGGCAGATCGAGCAGGTGCTCGCGCTGGGCGAGTCGCTGCGGGCCGCGGCGGAGTCCCTCGACGGAGACGAGCTCCGGGCGTTGACCCGGCAACGTCGCCAGCTCACCGCCGCGCTGACCGGCACCGCCCGGTCGCTGGCCCGGGAGTACGACGTGCGGCTGACCGACTCCGTCGCCGACCAGGTGGAGGGCACCCTCAATGCGGCACTGCTCGACCCGGTCGCGGCCGAGGTGGTGCGCTCGGGCCTGGTGCTGGCGGCGTTCTCCGCCACCGGCCTCTCCGAGGTGGACGTCGCGGCGGTGTGCGCCGTGCCCGCCGCCGTCGGTGCCTGGACGGCAAAGGCGACCGAGCCGGAGCGCCACGAGCCCCCGACGCTCACCGTCGTGCCGGACACCCACCTCAAGATCGGGGCCGCCCGCGAACGGCTCGACCGGGCCACCGAGGCCGTGGAGCGGGCCCAGGCGGACGTCGCCGAGGCGACCGGCTCCGTGGAGCGGCTGCAGGCACGCCGGCTGCAGCTGCGCGAGGAGATCGACGAGCTGCAGCGTCGGCTCGCAGAGCTCGAGGAGGACGTGGACTCGGTCGACGAGGACATCGACGACGCGGAGGCTGCGCGCGAGGAGGCCGCCGGGGCCCTCGATGACAGCAGGGGCGAGCGGGACGCGGCTCGGGCGGCGCTGGACGACCTGACCGCCTCCCCGGAGGCGTAGGCCCGATGGCTCAGGCCCAGTCCTTGGCCCGCTCGACGCCCTTCTGCCAGCGGGCGTAGGCGTCGGCACAGGCGTCGGCCCGCGCCGGATCGGGCTCGAAGCGACGGTCGAGCTGCCAGGAGTCGCGCAGGTCCTCGGTGGAGGACCACAGCCCGGTGCCCAGCCCGGCCATGAAGGCGGCGCCCAGCGCCGTGGTGTCGACGATCCGTGGCCGCTCCACGGCGACTCCGAGCAGGTCGGCCTGGAACTGGCAGAGCACGTCGTTGGCCGCGGCGCCGCCGTCGACCGCCAGGGACGAGAGCCCGGGCCCGCCCTGGCCCATGGTCTCCACCACGTCGCGCACCTCGAAGGCGATCGCCTCCAGCGTGGCCCGGACGATGTGCGCGCGGGTCGTGCCCCGGGTGATGCCGAGGATGGTGCCCCGGGCGGTGGGGTCCCAGTGCGGAGCGCCGAGGCCGGTCAGGGCCGGCACGAACACCACCCCGTCGGTGGAGTCGACCGTGCGGGCGACGGCCTCGGTCTCGGCCGCCGTACCCACGATCTGCAGACCGTCGCGCAGCCACTGCACCGCGGCGCCGGTGACGAAGATGGCCCCCTCGAGGGCATAGGTGGTGCTGCCCTCGGGGGAGCGCCAGGCCGCCGTGGAGAGCAGTCCGGCGTCGGACCGCTCGACGGTGGTCCCGGTGTTGGTGAGGATGAACGAGCCGGTGCCGTAGGTGCACTTGGAGCGGCCGACGTCGAAGCAGGTCTGTCCGAAGAGCGCCGACTGCTGGTCACCGGCGATGCCCGCGATGGGCAGGTCGAGGTCGAGGAAGGAGCGGGCGTCGGTCCGCGCCAGCTCGCCCCAGCTAGGCACCACCTCCGGCAGTGCCTCCCGCGGCACGCCGAAGAGGCCGCACAGCTCGTCGGACCACTGGCCGCGCTCGAGGTCGAACAGCAGCGTCCGGGAGGCGTTCGACACGTCGGTCAGGTGCCAGGTGCCGCGCGTCATCCGGGCGACCAGGTAGGAGTCGATAGTGCCGATCGCGTAGCGGCCGGACTCGACCAGCGCCCAGGTCTGCGGCTCGTGCTCGGCGAGCCAGGCGAGCTTGGTGCCGGAGAAGTACGGGTCCAGGCGCAGGCCGGTCAGCTCGCGGACGCGGTCCTCGTGGCCCTCGTCGCGCATCCGGGTGCAGATGTCGGCAGTACGACGGTCCTGCCACACGATCGCGCGCCGTGGAGAGCCGAGCGTCTCCCGGTCCCACAGCAGCACCGTCTCGCGCTGGTTGGTGATGCCGATGCCGGTGAGCTGCGCGGCGTCGCCGGACCAGTCGGCCAGGCAGGCGCGGGTCGACTCCAGGGTGGCCTGCCAGATCTCCTCGGGCGAGTGCTCGACCCAGCCCGGGCGGGGGAAGTGCTGGGCGAACTCCTGGTAGCCCCGGGAGGCGATCGTGCCCTCCGGGGTGACCACCAGGGCGGTGACGCCGGTCGTGCCGGCGTCGATGGCCAGGACGCTCACGGTGCTTCCCGGCCCGGCGCCTGCGCTGCGGCCTTGTCGCGCAGGATCTGCAGCACCGTGGGGTCGATCCACGCCGGCTTGAGTCCGGGCGCGACCCGCATCTCGTAGTTCTCCGAGCCGACCCACTCCCGAAGGTGCTCGTGGCCGAGTGTCCGGGCGTGCCGATCCAGCTCCTCGGCGAGTGCGGGCGTCACCTCGACCTTCTCCGCGTCGGTCGGCGCGGTGAGGTAGAAGTCGTTCAGCTCGAGCAGGCGGCCCAGCTCGGTGACCGGCTCGGGGTGGTCGTCGACGCGCAGGTCGACGGCGACGTCGTCGAGACCGGCGTACCCGGCCTCCTCCATCACCACCAGCAGCGCTGCCGACTGCTTCCCGCGGCGGTCGCCGCCGGCGTCGTCGCCGGCCCTCAACGCGGCCAGGAGGCGGTGCGCGAGCGTGCTGTCGGCGTGGGCGTCCCAGGCCTGCTTCATCTGCTCCACGACCTCGGGGCCGGCGAGGATGTTGCCCTGCACGGCGACGTCCGGCTCGGCGATCCCGCCGGCCCAGTCGAAGCAGTCGCCGCCGGTGTGCGTGGCGGCGTTGCCGTCGGCGTCGACGATGCCGATCTGGCGGTCGGCGCGGTGCTCGTCCTCCTCCAGCATCCGTTGCAGGGCCACCTCCGCAGTGGCGCCCTCGTCGAGGAGCGACAGGCCGATGCCCTTCCAGGCGACGTTGGCGTCGGCCTGGGTGGCCAGGGCACCCACTCCGGCGACGGCGGCCGGCACGGCGTTGCCCACGGCGAGGAACTTCGAGGCGACCGCCACGCCCCAGCAGGGCTGGCCGGTGGCCGGGTCGGTGGCCCGGCCGACGATGGAGAAGGTCATGGCGCCACCGTAGTGGCCCGGCCGGCCGGCCCGGCCGCGTCGGGGTTCCACAACGCCGACCGGCCTCGCTATGTTGGGGCTCGCGTGGCTTTGATCGTTCAAATCGAGGAGGAACCATGCGCGTCGGAGTGCTCACGGGGGGCGGCGACTGCCCCGGCCTGAACGCGGTCATCCGGGCGGTCGTCCGCAAGGGCGTCAAGGAGTACGGCTACGAGTTCGTCGGCTTCCGGGACGGGTGGCGGGGTCCGCTCGAGGGGCTCACGATGCCGCTCGGCGTGCCGGAGGTGCGCGGGATCCTGCCGCGCGGCGGCACCATCCTCGGCTCGTCGAGGACCAACCCCTTCTCGCTCGACGACGGCGTCGAGCGGATCCAGCAGAACCTCGCCGACCTCGGCGTGGACGCGCTGATCGCGATCGGCGGCGAGGACACGCTCGGCGTGGCCACCCGGCTGCACGAGCGCGGGGTCCACGTCGTCGGGGTGCCGAAGACGATCGACAACGACCTCTCCGGCACTGACTTCACCTTCGGCTTCGACACGGCCGTCAACATCGCGATGGAGGCGATCGACCGGCTGCACACGACCGCCGAGTCGCACCACCGGGTGCTGGTCGTCGAGGTGATGGGCCGGCACGCCGGCTGGATCGCGCTGCACTCCGGCCTGGCCAGCGGCGCCAACGTGATCCTCATCCCCGAGCTGCCCTTCGACATCGACGCGGTGTGCGCCCACGTGGAGACCCGGTTCGAGGACCAGTACGCCGTCATCGCGGTCGTCTCCGAGGGCGCGGTGCCCGCCGACGGCAGCGGGATGACGCTGGTCTCGGGGGAGAAGGACGCGTTCGGGCACGTCCGGCTCGGCGGCATCGGCGACCGGGTCGCCTCCGAGATCGAGGCCCGCACCGGCAAGGAGGCCCGGGCCGTCGTGCTCGGCCACGTGCAGCGCGGCGGCACTCCAACGGCGTTCGACCGCTGGCTGGCGACCCGGTTCGGCCTGCACGCCGTCGACGCGGTCCACGACGGGGCGTTCGGCACCATGGTGGCGCTGCGCGGCAAGGACGTCGTCCGGCTCTCGCTCAGCGAGGGCACCGACGAGCTCAAGGTGGTCTCGCCGGAGGAGTACGCCGAAGCGGCGGTGTTCTTCGGCTGAACGTAGGATTGCCCGGTGAATCCTCCGGTGAACGAGCCGATCCCCGACCTCGCGACGCTGCATGCCCTGGGTGCGGCCCAGCAGCCGTCGTACCCCGACCCGGCAGCGGTCGCGGACGTCGTGCAGCGGCTCCGGTCCTACCCGCCGCTGGTCTTCGCCGGGGAGTGCGACGGCCTCAAGGCGAAGCTGGCCGCCGTGTCCCGTGGGGAGGCATTCCTGCTGCAGGGCGGCGACTGCGCGGAGACCTTCGCGGGGGTGACCGCCGACAACGTGCGCAACAAGCTGCGGGTGCTCCTGCAGATGGCGGTGGTGCTCACCTACGCCGCCTCGGTCCCGGTGGTGAAGCTCGGCCGGCTGGCGGGGCAGTACGCCAAGCCGCGCAGCTCCGACATCGAGACGCGTGAGGGAGTGTCGCTGCCGGCCTACCGCGGTGACGCCGTGAACGGCTTCGACTTCACCGAGGCCCAGCGGGTGCCGGACCCCCGGCGCCTCGAGCAGGTCTACCACTCCTCGGCCTCGACGCTGAACCTCGTGCGCGCCTTCACCACCGGCGGCTACGCCGACCTGCGGCAGGTGCACACGTGGAACACCGACTTCGTGCTCGCCTCCTCGGTCGGCCGGCGCTACGAGGCGGTGGCCTCCGAGATCGACCGCGCGCTGACCTTCATGAAGGCGATCGGCGCCGACCCCGACGAGTTCCACCGGGTCGACTTCCACTCCAGTCACGAGGCGCTGGTGCTGGAGTACGAGCACGCGATGACCCGCATCGACTCGCGCACCGACCTGCCCTACGACGTCTCGGCCCACTTCGTGTGGATCGGCGAGCGCACCCGTCAGCTCGACGGGGCGCACGTCGAGCTGCTCAGCCGCATCCGCAATCCGATCGGCGTCAAGCTGGGGCCCACGACCAGCCCCGACGACGCGATCGCGCTGGCCGGGAAGCTCAACCCCGACAACGAAGCCGGCCGGCTCACCTTCATCACCCGGATGGGAGCCGGCAGGATCGGTGACCTGCTGCCGCCGCTGGTGGAGAAGGTGGAGGCGGCGGGCCTCAACGTGGCCTGGGTCTGCGACCCGATGCACGGCAACACCTACGAGGCCTCCTCGGGCTACAAGACCCGCCGCTTCGACGACGTGATCGCCGAGGTGCAGGGCTTCTTCGACGTCCACCGGTCGCTCGACACCTGGCCCGGCGGGCTGCACGTGGAGCTGACCGGCGACGACGTGACCGAGTGCGTCGGCGGCGGCGAGGACCTGCTCGAGGTCGACCTGGGCAACCGCTACGAGTCGGCCTGCGACCCGCGGCTCAACCGGGTCCAGTCCCTCGAGCTGGCGTTCCTGGTCGCCGAGATGCTGCGCAAGGCATGATCGACCTCCGCTCCGACACCGTCACCCGGCCGACCGACGCGATGCGGGCGGCGATGGCGCGGGCCGAGGTCGGTGACGACGTCTACGGCGAGGACCCGACGGTGCTCGCCCTCGAGGAGCGCGTCGCCGAGCTGTTCGGCAAGGAGGCGGCGCTGTTCACCCCGACGGGGTCGATGGCCAACGTCCTGGCCGTCGGACTGCTGGTCGGCCCGGGCGAGGAGGTGCTGGCCGAGTCCCGGGCGCACATCCTGCGGGCCGAGCTGGGCGCGCACGGCGCCTTCACCGGCATCACCTCCCGCACCTGGACGCACCCGCGGGGGCAGGTCGACCTGACCGCGATCAGGGACCTGTACGCCCCCGACATGGGGCCTTTCTTCGTGCCGACCAGGGCCGTGTCGGTGGAGAACACCCACAACTTCGCCGGGGGAGCGGTGCTGCCGCTGGACGACCTGCAGGCGCTGCGCTCCTGGGCCGACGGCGTCGGCTGCTCGGTGCACCTCGACGGTGCCCGGGTGTGGAACGCCCACGTCGCGACCGGCACCCCGCTGGCGACGTACGGCGCCGTCGCCGACACGCTGGCGGTCTGCCTGTCCAAGGGGCTCGGTGCCCCCGTCGGCTCGCTGGTCCTCGGCACCGCCGGCCAGGTCGCCGAGGCTCGCGTCCGCCGCAAGCGGATGGGGGGCGGCATGCGTCAGGTCGGGATCCTCGCGGCGGCCGGCCTGCATGCCCTCGACCACCACGTCGAGCGGCTCGCCGACGACCACGAGCACGCCCGCCTGCTGGCGGAGGCGTGCGGTGTCGACCCGGACTCGGTCGACACCAACATCGTGGTGGCCGAGGTGCCCGACGCCGCTGCCGTGGTGGTGGCCGCGGCCGAGGAGGGGCTGCTGGTCTCGGCCGTCGGTCCCCGAGCGCTGCGGCTGGTCACCCACCTCGACGTCTCGACCGAGCAGGCCAAGGCGGCTGCGGTGGCGCTGGCCCGACTGCTCGGCTGAGCCCGCGGCGCCTCAGGGCGTCGTACGGCGGATCCGCTCGCGGGAGTCCACCCGGCCCAGCGCCTTGGGCAGCTGGCGCACGGCCTGGGCGAGCTCGCGCAGGTCCGTGCCGAACAGGGCCTGGGGGCCGTCGCAGCGGGCGTTCTCCGGGTCGGGGTGCACGTCGACGATCACCCCGTCGGCACCGACGCCGATCGCGGCACGCGAGAGCGGGACCACCAGGTCCTTGCGACCACCCGCGTGCGAGGGGTCCACGATCACCGGCAGGTGGCTCTTGGCCTGCACGACGGGGACTGCGGAGATGTCCAGGGTGTTGCGCGTGGACGGCTCGAAGGTGCGGATCCCGCGCTCGCACAGCACGATCTCGAGGTTGCCCCGCTGGGCGATGTACTCCGCGGCCATCAGCCACTCCTCGATCGTCGCGGTCATCCCGCGCTTGAGCAGGACCGGCTTGCCGGCGCTGCCGGCCGCCTGGAGCAGGCCGAAGTTCGCCATGTTGCGAGTGCCGATCTGCAGCATGTCGGCGTGCTCGGCGACGACCTCGACGTCGCGGGCGTCGACGACCTCGGTGACGATCGGCAGCCCGGTCGTGCGCCCCACGTCGGCGAGGATCTCCAGGCCGCGCAGGCCCAGGCCCTGGAAGGCGTAGGGCGACGTGCGCGGCTTGAACGCGCCGCCGCGCAGCAACGTGGCGCCGGCCGCCCGGGCCATCTCGGCCGCCTCGAGCGTCTGCTGCGGCGTCTCGACCGCACACGGGCCGGCGATGAAGGTGAACGTCTCGGGGCCGACCGGGACCTGGTTGTCGGTGCCGACCCAGACCGTCGAACGGTGCGGGTGGTGCTGTCGGCTGACCAGCTTGAACGGGTCGGAGATCCGGTGCACGTCCGCGACGCCGGGCAGGCTGCGCAGGTTGAGCCCGTGGAAGGACTCGATGTCACCGATGAGGCCGATGATGGTGCGGCGGACGCCACGGCTGACGAACGCCTGCCCGCCCACGCTCTCGACGCGCTCGGTGACGTGCTGGATCTGCTCCTCGGTGGCATCAGGTGCCATCACTACGACCATGGGACTGTCCTTGTCTGTGTCGCTTCAGGTTCGGGTCCGGCTCGCCACCCGGGTCCCGGTCTGTCGCGTGCATCGGTGGTGAAACACGAAGGCCCCTGGTGGTCTGCCAGGGGCTCGGTGTCGGTGCGGGCGCGACCTAGCGCGACGCCGGCGCCGGTGCCCCCGGCGTGGTGTCGAAGAAATACGTCCAGGTGTTGCCCACGAGCAGCAGCCTAGGTCGCCGGCCGCACGACCGCCCGCCCCATCCAGCATCCGGTCACCGCGGCTGCGGTGGTCGACGCAGCGCCGGCGGCAGGTATGCCGCGCCGGGCGTGTCCGGGGACGTGGCGGCGATGTCACCCGGGTTCGACATCGCACACCGCTTCAGCGACAGGCAGCCACAGCCGATGCACGAGTCGAGACCGTCGCGGAGTCGCTGGAGCGCGGCGAGCTGCTCGTCGAGCCGACCTCGCCAGTGCCGGGAGATGCGCTGCCAGTCGGCCTTGGTGGGCGTGCGGCCGCGGGGGAGCTGGTCCAGCTCCACGCGGATCTCGTCGAGGCTCAGGCCGACGTTGCCGGCAGCACGGATGAAGGCGAGCCGGCGCAGCACGCTGCGGGGGTACTGACGCCGGCCACCGGGGGAGCGCTGCGCCTCGATCAGCCCCTGGGACTCGTAGTAGCGGAGCGCCGACGCGGCGAAACCGCTGCGCTGTGCCACCTGGGTGACCGAGAGCAGGTCGTGGGTGTCCATGCGAAATCTCCTCTTGACTTCAAGTTCACTTTAACTTGAACACTGGTGAAATCACCAGATCGCATCCAGGGACTCAGGAGAGCCATGTCCGTAGCACTTGTCACCGGAGGGTCCGCCGGCCTCGGCCGCGCCCTCGTCCTGGCGCTTGCCGAAGGGGGCTGGACCGTCATCGCCGACGGTCGCGACGCCGAGCGCCTCCGGGAGGTCGCCGGCTCCGCGCCGAGGGTGGTGCCCGTCGCCGGCGACGTCACCGACGCCGACCACCGTCGCGACCTCGCCCGCGCGGTCGCGACGGCGGGGCGGCTGGACCTGCTCGTCCACAACGCGAGCACGCTGGGGGTGCGGCGGGGCGGCCGCACGCTGCGGCCGCTGGCCGAGGCCACGCCGGAGGACCTGCAGCACGTGTGGCGCAGCAACGTCGGTGCGCCGCTCGCGCTCACCGCGGCACTGCTCTCGCAGCTGGTCCGCAGCCGGGGAGTCCTCCTCTCGGTCACCAGCGACGCCGGCGTCGACCACTACCCCGACTGGGGGCTGTACGGAGCCTCGAAGGCGGCCCTCGAGCACCTCACCCTGACCTTCGCGGCCGAGAACCCGGAGATCTCGGCCTACGCCGTGGACCCGGGCGACCTGCGCACCCGCATGCACCAGGAGGCGTTCCCGGGCGAGGACATCAGCGACCGGCCACTGCCGGCCGCCGTGGTGCCGGGCTTGCTGGCGCTGGTCGCCCGGCGGCCGATGTCCGGCCGCTACCGGGCCGCCGACTTCCGCCGGCGGACCGAGCCGGGGGCTGCCTGATGACGCTGCTCCGGCAGAGCCCGGCCACCCGGTTCGAGCGTCCCGACGACGGCACGGCCCCCGCGCCCGCCGAGCACCGCGGCGTCGAACGTGACGGGGTGCGGCTGCTGGTCGCCCGTCCGGGCCGGGTCACCCACACCACCTTCCGCGACCTGGCCGGCCAGTTGGACGCCGGCGACCTGCTGGTCGTCAACGACTCGGCCACGGTGGCCGGCGAGCTCGACGCCGAGCTGGCCAGGTCCGGTGCCCGTGCGAAGGAGCCGGTGGTGCTGCACGTGGCGACGCCGTTGGGCGGCCGGATCTGGGTGGTGGAGCTGCGCTCGGCGCCCGACGCGTCCCGGGCCGTGCTGGATGCCGCCGTCGGTGACCGGGTCAGCAGTGGGACGCTGTCGTTCACCCTGCTCGACGGCTACCCGCGGCTGAGCTCGTCGCCCACCGGGACCGGCAACCGGTTGTGGCGTGCCGCCGCCTGCTGCGACGTCGCGGCCCACCTGGCTGCGCACGGGCGCCCGATCGCCTACGGCTACCTGGATCGCCACTACCCGCTCAGCGACTACCAGACGCTGTTCTCGCACCGGCCGGGCAGCGCGGAGATGCCCTCGGCGGCGAGGCCGTTCACCGAGCGGCTGGTCACCGACCTCGTCGCCCGTGGCGTCGCCGTGGCGCCGATCACCCTGCACACCGGCCTCTCCTCACAGGAGGCCGGTGAGGCTCCGCAGCCGGAGCGCTTCGAGGTCAGCCGGTCCAGCGCACGACGGATCAACGCCGCGCTGGCGGCCGGCGGGCGCGTCGTCGCCGTCGGCACCACCTCCGCCCGAGCGGTGGAGTCGGCGGTCGACGGCTCCGGCCGGGTGGTGGCCCGCTCGGGGTGGACCGAACGCGTCATCACTCCCGCCGAGCCGCCCCGGGTCGTCCGGGGCCTGGTCACCGGCTGGCACGACCCGCAGGCCTCGCACCTGCTGCTCGTCGAGGCGGTCGCGGGACCGGAGCTGACCCAGCGGGCGTACGACGAGGCGGTGAGGGAGGGCTACCTGTGGCACGAGTTCGGCGACTCGGCCCTGCTGCTGCCGTCGTGAGTGGGGCTCAGACGGCGATGTGGGTGACCTCCGCCTCGACCTTGCGGCGCGGCAGCAGCTCGATCACGAGCATGGCGGTGAGCACCATCGCGCCGCCCAGCGCCATCCGGGTGGTGAACGCGTCCTCGCCGAGCAGCACCGCGAAGAAGGCCGCGAAGACCGGCTCCATGCTCATGATGATCGCGGCCCGGGTCGGCGGCAGGTGCCCCTGCGCCCAGGTCTGGCCGAGCAGGGCCGCCGCCCCGGCGAAGAGGGCCATGTAGACGATCGAGAGCCAGTCGCCGGCCCGGTGCGGCAGGACCACGCCGCCGGGGGCCGCGGCGACCGAGCACATGACGGCGATCACGATGCACTGCACCATCGCCATGCCGATGGCGTCGGCCGGCCGCGACCACGCCCCCAGGCCGACGATGTGCAGGGCGTAGAGCATCGCCGCGACGAGCGTCACCGCCTCGCCGTACCCGATGCTGAAGCCCTCCAGGGTGAGCACTCCCAGGCCGGCCAGCGCCAGCAGGACGGCGGCCCAGGTCAGGGCGCCGATCCGGGTGCGCAGGATGACGGCCGCGAAGAGCGGTGTGCACACGACGTACATCCCGGTGATGAAGCCCGAGACGCTCGCCGGGGTGTGCGCCAGCCCCGCCGTCTGGAGCAGTTGCGCCAGGCCGTAGAGCACGCCCAGCACGACCGCGTGCCGCCGCCTCTCCGGCGACAGCCGGCCGATCGCCCTGGGTGCCAGCAGGACCATCGCGAGGCTGGCGATGGTGAACCGCACCGCCAGGAAGTCCACCACCGGCACCCGGTCGAGCAGGTCATGGATCAGGAAGAACGTCGACCCCCAGCACGCGGTCATCGCGAGCAGCGCAGCGGTTGCCAGCAGGCTCGTGCGTGCGGAGGTCCCGCTGGTGGGGGAGGTGCCGGTCACCCGCAAAGGCTAGTCACGCCGACGGGCGTCCCGGCCCGGGGGATGGATGGGGGATGGATGGGGGGATGAAGGGGCCGGGGACCAGCCCGGATCAGCCGCGCAGCCGGCGCTGCACGGCCTGGACGTTGGCGACGTAGTGCCGGGTCTCGCGGTAGAGCCCGTGCCGCTGGACCGCACCGAGGCCCTGGTAGTAGGCCCCGATCTGCCGTCGTACGGTGCTGGTGTTGTCGGCGAGGACCCTCAGCAGCAGCACGCCGGCCTTGACGTTGTCGTGGGTGTTGCGCAGGTTGAGCGGCCGGCCGGCGTACAGCGACATCCAGGCGCCGGTCGTGGGCAGCACCTGCATCACGCCGATCGCGCCGGCGCTGGAGACGACCGGCTGGTGCCAGCCGGACTCGATCCAGGCGACCGCCTGCGCGAGCCGCGGCGGGACCCCCTGCCGGCGCGCCTCGGCGGCGATGAGTCGCTTCACCCGGGGCCGGCGGTACTCCCAGTGCCTCCAGCCTGCGGCCCGCAGCCGGCTGGCACGGCTGGTGTGGTGTCGCTTCGCCTGGTGCTGCCTGGCGTGGTGCTGCCTGGCGTGGTGCTGCCTGGCGTGGTGCTGCCTGGCGTGGTGCTGCCTGGCGTGGTGCCGCTTCGCGTGGTGCCGCTTCGGCTGGTGGTGGGTACGCCGGTGCTGGCGCACCGCGGCGTCGACGACGGGGATGCGCAGCGTGTCGCCGACGAAGAGGTAGGAGGTGGCGGACAGTCCGTTGAGGCGCAGCAGCTCGGCGGTCCAGGCGTGGTAGCGGACGGCCAGGCCGGTGGCGGTGTCACCGGGCTTCACCACGTGCCGCACGATCGTGCGACCGGGGTGGCCCGGCCAGCGCTCGGCAGCAGCCGGTGGCGGGGCGAGCAGCCCGACGCCGACGACCACTGCGAGTGGTGCGGCCACTGCGCCGGCGCTCAGCAGCCGGCGGAACAGGCGACGGGAGGGGCGGGTGCGGAGTCTGGTCATCGGCAAGGCCTTCGTCAGCGCCGGGACACCTCGGTGCCGTCCCCCGACGTGGACCCCGAGTGGCCCACCGACGCGGTGATTCCCTGCGACCAATGTGACTGGTGGTACCCATGGCACCAATGGGGAGCACCCCGCGTCAACCCCTCGTCGTCAGACGATGGTGAGGGTGACCGTCGATCCCTTGGGCGCCTCGGAGTACTCCTCGGGGTCCGTACCGACCACGTAGCCGGCCCCGACGTAGATCTTGCTGCGGTGGACCTCGACCTTGAACCCGGCCTTCTCCAGCGCCTTCTTGGCGTCCTCCACCCTGGTCCCGACGACGTGCGGCACCTCGACGTCCTCGGGCCCCTGCGAGACGACCAGGTGCACCTCGTCACCCTTGAAGAGGGTGCCCGAGTCGGGGTCCTGGCTGATCACCTTGCCCTTGGCGACGTCGTCGCTGTGCTTGGCCTCGGTGGTCACCTCGAAGCCGAGCTCCGTCAGGCCCTGCTGCGCCTTCTTGGCCGCCTTCCCGGTGAAGTCGGGGACGTCGATCGGCTTCGGCCCGCGGCTGACCACCACGTTGACCGCCGTGTCGCGCTTCAGGGGGGTGCCCGCCTTCGGTGACATCGCGATCACCTGTCCGCTCGGCACCCGGTCGTTGTAGCGCCGGACCGCCTGCCCGAAGGCCAGGTGGGCACCGTTGAGCAGGTCCTGGGCCTGGTCGAGCGTCTTGCCGACCGCGTCCGGCACCTTGTGCCGCTCCGGCCCTCGGGAGATGACGACCGAGACGGTGCCGTCCTTGAGCACCCGGGCGCCGGCCTCGGGGTCGGTCTCCATGACCGTGCCACGCGCGTACGTCTCGGAGTAGTGGTGCCCGGTGACGTCGAAGTGCAGCCCGGCCGCCTCGATCTTCTTCTCCGCCGCAGCGCCGGAGAGGTTCAGGACCCCCGGAGCGTGGGTGTAGCGCGCCACGCCGAACCAGTAGGCGCCGAGCCCGAGCAGCAGCGCGGCGACGAGCAGGACCGCCAGCAGCAGCGGGCCGCGGCGGGACCGGTCGACACCGGGAACGCGCGGACGGGCGGTACGCGGTGGTGGACCGGCACGAGCGGTGCGCGGCCGGCGCGCCGGGGTGGCGCGCACCGGTGCCTCCTCGACGGCAGTGGCCGGGCCACCGACGGCAGGGACGGCGGTGGTGTGGTCACTGACCAGGTCGCGGACCTCGCCGTAGCCGTCGTCGAAGGCGGGCAGCTCGCCGGTCGGGCTCAGGTCGGCGGTGAGCTCGGGGTCGTCCCGCACGCCGTGGTCGAGCGCCACCCGGACCCGGCGGACCTGGTGCAGCAGCACCTTGGCGTCGGCCGGGCGCATGTCGAGGTCGCGGGCGGTCGCCCGGGCGACCAGCGCGTCGACGTACGGCGGGATGCCACGGACCGTGGCGGAGGGTGCGGGGACGTCCTCGTGGACGTGCCTGTAGGCGACCTGGATGGGGGTGTCCGCCTGGTGCGGCTTGGCGCCGGTGAGCATCTCGTAGAGGAGCACGCCGATGGCGTAGACGTCGGCGCGAGCGTCGGCCTTCCCGCTGACGACCAGCTCGGGGGCGAGGTAGGAGACGGTGCCGATGAGCACGCCGCCGGTCGCGGTGTGCTGGGTCTCGGCGTTCACCGCGCGGGCGAGCCCGAAGTCGGCGACCTTGATGCGCCCGTCGTCGGCCAGCAGGACGTTCTCCGGCTTCACGTCGCGGTGGATCATGCCGGCCCCGTGCGCTGCGGCGAGCGCGGAGAGGATCGGCTCGATGAGGGTGAGCGCCTTGCCGGGTGGCATCGGCGCCTCCTTGCGGATCAGGTCGCGCAAGGTGTGGCCCGGGACGTACTCCATCACCAGGAACAACGTGCCGTGGTCCTCGCCCTGGTCGAAGACGGCGACGACGTTGTGGTGCGCCAGCCGGGCGGCCGAGCGCGCCTCCCGCTCGAAGCGGCTGACGAACTCCTCGTCGTCGGCGAGCCCGGCGTGCATGATCTTGACGGCCACGGTGCGGTCGAGCCGGAGGTCGAGGGCCTCGTAGACGGTCGCCATCCCCCCACGCGCGACGCGGGGGCCGACGCGGTAGCGGCCGTCGAGGACACGGCCGATCATCGGGTCGTCGCGACGACCCGTGCTCGTGCGTTCCACAACACCCTCCAACGTCGACCGGTGGGGAAGAGTCCGGTCGGTGCACGAGTCTAGGTGCAAGGGCACCGGGATCCCGGGATCCCGAGCGGGCTGGCAGCATGGGGTCGTGACCGAACACACGCCATCCGAAGTCGCAGGTCAGGACCCTTCGACGGCAGGCACCGACGACCTCGCCGTACTGATCGCCGAGTGGCTCGACTGGAAGGCTGCCGCCGACGCACTCGACGTCACCGTCAGCAAGGTGCGGCAGTACATCAAGGAGCACCAGCTGGCGGCCGCCGTACCCGTGCCGGGTGCCGGGCAACAGGTCCCTGCGGAGCTGGTGCTGGACGGTGCGATCGTCAAGGGCGTGCCGGGCCTGCTCACGCTGCTGCACGACGGTGGGTACGACGACCGGCAGATCCTGCGCTGGCTGTTCACCTCCGACGACACCCTCCCGGGGCGGCCGATCGACGCGCTCCGCGAGAACCGCGGGTCGGAGGTCAAGCGCCGGGCGCAGGCGATGGCGTTCTGACATGGGCCGCCGGAGCCGTCCGCTCCGCTGGACCCGACCGGTGGGGCTGGTCGCCCTCCTGGTCGCCGTCCTGGTCGCTGTCCTGGTCGGCTGGGGGCTGCACGGCGGCACCGCAGGGCCGGACCCCGGAGCACCAGGACTGCCCGCAGTCTCGTTGGCGGCCCTGCCCGCCGACGTCGGGCGCACGGTCGAGCTGATCGAGGCCGGCGGTCCGTTCCCGTACGACCAGGACGGCAGCACCTTCGAGAACCGCGAGGGCCTGCTCCCCGGCGAGGCACGCGGCTTCTACCGCGAGTACACCGTGCGCACACCCGGGTCGGACGACCGCGGGGCTCGCCGGATCGTCGTCGGAGGGGACACGATGTACTACACGGACGACCACTACCGGAGCTTCCGGAGGATCGAGGTCAATCGATGAGCGGACTCGCAGGGATCCTTGCCGGCCACCACGGCGCGGGCGTCTACCGGTGGCACGCCGCCTTCGACGTCGCCGACGTGCGGCACACCGTCGAGCACGCCGGTTGGCGGTTCGGCCACGTCGACGGCTGGGTGCACCAGGACCGGGCCGGCTTCCTGGCCGACGTGGGCACCGCGCTGTCGTTCCCCGCGTGGTACGGCGAGAACTTCGACGCGCTCACCGACTGCCTGCGTGACCTCGACGGTCGCACGGTCCTGCTCTGGGACGGCTGGGGCACGCTGGCCCGGGGGGACCGGAGTGCCTTCGACACGGCCGTCGACGTGCTCTCGAGCCGGGCGACCTCGCCGGAGCAGCCGTTCGTGGCGCTGCTCCGTGGAGAGGGGCCCGACATCGAGGTGACCTCGCTCGACGATTGACGCCTCCGACCCGGCTGTGACGCTCCGCACGTCTGTCCGAATCCGCAGGGTTGGCCCGGTCGAGCAGCAGGGGCCGGTCGGCTCGCGGGGCAATTGTCCGTCGCTGTGCCGGTATGTCCCACGAATGCGTCCATCGCGGCCTTTAGCAGGCGCCCGGCGCTGCTCCAACTCCTCCGTTCGGACGGTCTAGCCCGCCTGAACTGACTACCCGTCCGGCTGGGTATCTGGCCCGTAATGACTAGTGACGGGGGTGAGAGCGGGCCCGATCGGGCGCGCGCTCCCGTCGGCTTGGAGGCCTCCATCCATGAATGGCTCCGGACGACGCAACAGCATCGGACTGGTGCTGGCGAGCACGGCAGCACTGGTGCTGTCCCTCACGCTCGCCGCTCCTGCACTCGCGGTCGACCACCGCGCCGGCGGCTCGGATCACGACAAGGTGACCCACGACCGCACTCAGGCCGCTACCCAGGGCGAGGCCCATTCCCAGGCCCAGCAGAAGGCCCGGCCGCAGGGCCAGCAGAAGGCCCAGCAGAAGGAACGGGACAAGGCCGGGACGCACGCCGTCGCCGGCACCGGCGGCACCACTGGTGACGTGCAGCAGCCGCAACCGGTGAGCTCGGCGGACGAGAACCCCGGGGGTGCCAACGGACAGTGCCCCGGCGGTGCCTACTGCTCCACCCGCGACGGCTCGCCGTCGGCGAACGGCGTGGGCGCGGGCAAGGCCACCGGCAAGCCCTGCGCGGGCTGCGTCGGCCGCGCCGACAACAAGAACCCGCGTGGCCAGCGACCGAACGGCAGCGACCACAACGCGGGCTATGAGTGTGATGGCAACCAGGGCATCGGGCAGACGAACCCCGCCCACACCGGGTGCCGTGCCGAGGAGACCCCCGGTGGAGAGACCCCCGGTGGCGAGAACCCCGGCAGCCCGGGGACGCCGCCGTGCGTGGGGAACCCCTCGACACCGGGTTGCACCCAGGTACTGCCGCCCGTGCTCACTCCGGTCCCGCCGATCGTGAACCGGGCCATCGTGAGCCCGCCGATCGTGAACCGGGCCATCGTGAGCCCGCCCCCCGTGAACCGGGCTGCCCCGCCCGTGGGTGACCGGATCGCTCCGCGCTCGGCGGCGCAGGTGCTGCCGCAGACCGGCATCCCGGGCGGCCTCGTCGCCGAACTGTTGGCCGCGGCGGCACTGCTCAGTGGTGGCCTGCTGCTGGTGCGCCGGCGTCGGACCCCGAGGGAGGATCAGGGCTGAGCAGTCGGGGCGATCAGTCGGGGCGATCAGTCGGGGCGGTGCCGCCGCCGC
This sequence comes from Marmoricola sp., assembly GCA_035708765.1. Taxonomy (GTDB): domain Bacteria; phylum Actinomycetota; class Actinomycetes; order Propionibacteriales; family Nocardioidaceae; genus Marmoricola. The sequence goes on along the minus strand of DASTFI010000017.1, from coordinate 877 downwards.
GGTGTGGCCGGCAGCTCCGACGGAGCAGCCGACGGGGCAGCCGGCCCCTCCTCGAGCTGGTCGTCGTCGAGCCAGCCGTCGTAGGCGTCCACGAGCAGCTCGAGCGCCATCGCGGGCGCGTCGGTCACGACGGCCCAGGCATGGTCCTCGTCGTCATCCTCGCCGGCGAAGCGCTCCTGCACGAGCTCGGCGGCGTACCCGTCCGAGACCAGCAGGGTGCGCACCACCTCGGCGGTGTCGGCGTCGAAGAAGATCCCGCGCAGTGTCCTTCCCATTCCTCCTCCTCTCACGGTGCCCTGCGGTGCTCGCGCAGGCGGTCGGCGAGACCGGCGAGGAAGGGCCGGTCCGGGTCGAGCCAGTCCAGGGTGTGCAGCTCCTCGGCGCCGACCCAGCGGAGCGCGTCGTGCTCCCGCTCCAGCGGGACCGGCTCGCCGTCGACCAGGCGCGCGGTGGCGACGAACAGCCGGTGGTTGCGGCCGACGTCGGCGTGGTGGGGGAGCCACCCGGTGACCTCGACGGCGCAGTCGAGCTCCTCGCGGATCTCCCGGACGAGCGCGGCGGCACGGCTCTCGCCGGGCTCCACCTTGCCGCCGGGGAACTCCCAGCGCTGTCCGGGGCGGCGCGACGGTCCGGGGGCGGTGGTACGCCGGGCGGCGAGCACCCTGCCGCGCAGCAGGATCGCCGCGCCGACGACCTCCTGGCGCCGGTCGGCCTCAGACAAGGCGCTGGGTGGCCGCGTCGGCGAGCTCGCGGAGCACCGTGCGGGCGTGGCCGTCGATGTCGGCCGCGTCGAGCGCCGTGACCGCGCGCCGGGTGAGCTCGCTGATGACCTGCTCGACCTGCTCACGCGCACCCGACCGCTCGATCAGCCCGCGCA
>DASTFI010000016.1:0-48516 GCA_035708765.1 Marmoricola sp. | reverse complement strand
GCGTAGAAGTCGTCCACCTGCCGCTGGGCGGTCTGCGGCATCGCGGCGTTGCGTCGTGCCACGCTGGCGGCGTCCTCGACAGCGCCCGCCTCGCCGACGGCGCGGGAGCGGTCCTGGACGAACCGGCAGACCGGCAGCCGGCGTTCGCCGAAGGCCGTGAGCAGGGCGGGTACGTCGGCGAAGCCGTCGTCGAGCATCTGCCCGAGGACGACCCCGTCCTCGACCGCCATCGCCCCGCCCTGGCCCATGAAGGGCGTCGAGGCGTGCGCGGCGTCGCCGACCAGCAGCACCCGCCCACGGTGCCAGGGCAGCGGGGCGGCCACCTCCTCGACGACGGTGTAGAGCACCTCGGTGTGCTCCGAGACCTCGTCGAGGAAGCGCCGCACCGGTCCTTGGAACTCGGCGAACGTGGCCCGCATCGTCGCAGGCCACTCCGCCGGGTCGAGCCACCGCTTCTCCGGCTCCACGACGGTGCCGAAGACATAGAGCTTGTCGTCGCTGATCGGCATGATGCCGATGCGCTTGCCCACCCCCATCGCCATGATCTTCGTGTCCAGGTCGTCGGGCCGGTCGTGCACGCTGCGCCAGATGGCGAAGCCGGTGTTGCGCGGCGCCAGGCCGGGATGCACCAGCTCGCGCAGCGGCGATCGCAGGCCCTCGGCAGCGACGACCAGGTCGTGCGACGCGATGCTGCCGTCCGAGAGGCCGACGTGTGCGCGTTCGACGGCCGAGCCGGGGTCGACCGTGTCCACCGTCGTACCGAGCCGGAGGTCGACGCCGAGGTGGGCCAGCCGCGCCGCGAGAATGCGGTGGAGCTCGGCGCGCTTGATGCCCAGGATCGGAGGCGCGCCCGGCGCGACCGACGGGTAGACCGTCGTGGTGATCGGGGAGCCCAGCTCGTCGACGTACGGGTTGCGGCCGTCCTCGATCGCGAAGCCGGCCGCGAGGATCTCGTCGAGGACGCCGATCCGGCGCAGGTTGGCCAAGCCGTTGGAGTAGACGAAGATGCCCGAGCTGGCGAACCGCCACGCGCTCTGCTTCTCCACCAGCGTCACCGCGACCCCGCGCTCGGCCAGCACGATCGCGGTGGAGCAGCCGGCGATCCCGGCGCCGACGACCAGGGCGGAATCGATCACGGCATCTGCCTCCTCACAAGTGACTTCTCAACGGTGCGGGACTGACTTCTCAACGGAGCCGGACTGACCTCTCAACGGAGCGCGACTGACCTTTCGAGGGGGCGCGACTGACCTTTCGACGGTGCGGGACTGACCTCTCAACGGTGCGGGACTGGCTTCTCAACGGCTGGCGGCGCTCCCGAGCACGCCGTGGGCCTCGATCTCGACGGTGAGGCGGGGGTCGACCAGGCCGGAGACCTCGACCAGGGTGGAGCAGGGGAAGTCGCCGGTGAAGAACTCGGCGCGGGCCCGGCCGACCTCGGCCTTCTCGTCGATGTCGGTCAGGTAGAGGCGCAGCGCGACGAGGTCGTCCATCACCCCGCCGGCCGCCTCGACGAGTCGGCGGATCTTGGTGAACGCCTGCTTCGCCTGGTCGTAGGTCGACCCGTCGCCGAGGATGCCGCCGGCGCCGTCGCCGGCGTGCAGCCCGGAGACGAAGATCTGGCCGTCGACCACCCGGGCGTTGCTGAACATGTTCGGCCGCGGGGGCTCGTCGACCCCTGGGGCGTGCACCGCGGTCACGGCGTACCTCCTGCTGACGACGCCTGCGCCCGGCGCGCGAGCGACTCGCGGGTGAGGCGCTCGCGGACGGGGACGAAGTCGTACGTCGGGTAGAACTCGGTCTCGAACACACCCCAGGCGCGGCGCTCGATCTCGATGTTGACCTGGTTGAGCATCGACGCCGGCAGCCGCAGGGTGACGATCTGGCCGACCCCCATCGCGACCACCCAGGACACGATCTCCACGCCCTCGGGCGGGAAGCCGGTCCACCATTCGCGCTCGTCGAGCTGGCCCTGGATCTGCTCGAGGTGCTGGGACTGGTCGTGTCGGAGGAACACGGTGAGCATCAGCTCGCCGGATGCGGTCCCCTCGCCCGTCAACGGGTCGACGTCGCTCACTTCTTCCCGGCCGCGGCGATCATCTCGGCCTGCTCCCTGGCGGCGCCCTGGAGCAACCGGCGGAGCCGGGCGACCCCGAGGTCGTGCTGGTAGAGGTGCTCGCCCTGGTCGGCGTCGGGGGCGAAGTTCTCCAGCATGTTCTTGTCCTGCAGCAGGACCGCCCAGTGCTTGGCCTCCAGCGTGGTCTTGTAGAGGAAGCGCCACACGTCGCGCTCCCAGCCCTGCACCTTGCGGGTGCGCCAGTGGAAGATCGCGGAGACGTCCTCGGTCACCGGGCAGGGGATGCCGACGATGCCGAACGGCCCGCCCGGCCCGGCCTCCGGGCCGTAGGGGATCTCCAGGTCGACGTAGGACAGGCCGTTCTCGTGGGCGTATTCCACCCAGTCGAAGTTCTGCCCGCGCTGGTCGGTCTTCTCGAAGAAGAAGCCCCGCTCTGTCTCCCGGATGCGGAACCGCGCCGTCGTGTCGCCGCCGAACATCGAGTGCGAGTCGGCGTGCAGGAACGCGCCGTGCATCGGGTCGAGCACGTTGTCGAGGTAGTAGCGCCACGGCACCTGCCACTCGACGTAGTTGACGAAGTGGGCGTGCTCGTCGCCGGCCAGCCGGTCGGGTAGCTTGAACTCCGGCGCCTTGCTGTCGGGAGTGGCCGGGAACCACGCGAAGATCGCGCCCGCGGCCTCGGTGCACTCGAGACTGAGGGTCGCCTGCTTGCCCTCCAGGGCGCAGCCGGGCATGCCCGGGACCTTCACGACGGTGCCGGTGCCGTCGACCTCGACGCCGTGGTACTGGCACTTGACCCGGTCGCCGAGGTGCTGGCCGATCGACAGCGGCGCGTTGCGGTGCGGGCACCGGTCGGCCAGGACCGACAGCTTGCCGCGGGCGTCGCGGAACACCAGCCAGTCCTTGCCCAGCCGGGTGACCTTCTGCATCTCGCCGGCCTTGACCAGCCGGGACGGGAGCACGGGGTACCAGCGGTCTCGCAGGCCGGTCTTCCGCAGCTCGTCGTAGGTCAGCTCACCGGTGTTCTTGCCCGGCGAGTTCTCACAGAGGCTCATGGTGGTCATCTCAGGCTCCCAGTCGCTGCATCTCGTTGCGGAACGTCTCCTCGGTCCAGGCGCTCCCGTCGGGCGCAGCGGAACCGTGGTCGTTGAGGCCCTTGACGAGCTCGGCCAGCTCGTAGTGACCCTCGGCGAAGATCGCCTGGATCAGTCCGGCGAGCTTCACCTCGTACGGGGAAGCCGGCACGTCGCGGGTCTGGACGGGCTCCTGGTAGAGGGGTGTCTGCATGGTGTTCCTCCGGTCTCTCAGGTCTCTCGGGCGGGAGCAGTGGGCTGGGCGTGGTGGGGCTGGGCGTGGTGGGGCGTGGTGTCCGGCACGGTGGGGACGGCCTCTCCGTCGAGGGAGCGCAGGCCTTCCACGATGTCGATGAACGAGCTCGACCAGGCGCTGAACGAGCCCGGACGGGAGCCGAAGACCGGCAGCTCGACGTGGTCCATCACCACGAAGACGCCGTTGGGGATCTGCCCGGCCAGCGTCTGCGACTCCTCCAGGCCGCTCACCCCGTCGGGGCAGGCGGCGACGACGAGGGTCGGCACGGGTACGTCGGGCAGCTCGCCGGTCACGTCGCCGAGATCGGTCGCCGCACTGCAGTCGGCGAGCACGAGGCTCTTGACCAGATCGGGCCGGGTGATGGCGAGGCGTACGGCGACCGCGCCGTCGGCCCCGCTCGCGACCACGTGCATCGGCGAGCCGAACTCCTCGACCGCCGCGGCGGCCGCCTGCACCCGGCCGGCCAGGTCGGCACCCGCGTCGAAGCTCACCACCCGGTGCTGGTGCTCCTCGAGGACGGGCTGCGGCCACTCGGGGTTGCCGTGCAGGGTGAGCACGGCCGGCTCGGCCGAGTCGATCGCGATGTCGCTCACCAGGTCAGCTCCGCTTTCCTCGGTCGGGCTCATCCGCGGGCTCCCGGCTGGGGGACGTGCACCGGTGGCACGAACGGCTTCGGCGCCGGCTCGAGCGCGGCGACGTCGACCTCGATCACCATCGGCGCGCGCAGCTCGACCGACTTGGCCAGCGCGCTGCGGAACTCTGCGGCGTCGCGGGCGAGCGCGTAGGGAAGCGCCAGCGACGACGCCAGCCCGCCGAAGTCGGGGGTGAACAGGTCGACCCCGTGCCGCTCCCCGGAGTGGGCCTCCTGAAGGTTGCGCAGCACCCCGTAGCCGCCGTCGTTGAAGATCACCAGCGTGCACCACGGTGCCTCGCCCGCCAGGGTGGCCAGCTCGCCCAGGTGCACGGCCAGGCCGCCGTCCCCGGCGATGACCACGGTCGGCACGTCGGGGCGCCCGACCGCTGCGCCGATACCCATCGCGAGGCCCTGCCCGATGCCACCCCCGAGCGGGAAGATGTTGGACCGCGGATCGAGGATCGGCAGCAGCCGGTTGCCCCACGAGCTCGACGGGATGGTGACGTCGCGCGCGATGACCGAGCCCTCCGGCAGCAGCTCGTGGATGGCGGCGCAGATGTCTGCGTAGGCCCCGATGTCGGCCGACATCGTCCGCCGTACGGCCTCCCGCACGGTGGTCACCTGCTCCGTCCAGCCGTCGTCAGACATGCGAAGGTCGCTGCTGGGGCCGGTGGGGCGATCTACCGTGCTCTCCCGCGACATTTGCATGTCCGGCTGCGCGCTCGGGCTGACCCTCAGCGCCGCGAGCAGCTGGGGTACGACGACCGCGGCATCCCCGACCAGGCCGACGTCCGCCGGGTGCACCCGCCCGACGGCAGCGGGGTCGACGTCGATCGCGACGTGCGGCGTGGGCAGCGGGAGGTGGTAGGAGCGGGTCTCGTTGGACCGGAAGTGGGTGCCGATGCTCAACAGCAGGTCCGCCTCCGCGACGAGCGCGTCCAGGCCCGGGTTGGAGGCGAAGTTGCCGAGGACCAGGGGGTGGTCCTCGGGCACCGAGCCGCGGCCGGCGTTGCTGGACAGCAGGCCGGCGCCGAGCAGCTCGAGCAGCTCGCGCAGGGGCTCGCCGACGCTCCGGGCGCCGCCGCCGGCCCAGACGAGGGGCCTCCGGGCGCCGCGGAGCAGGGCCACCGCCGCAGCGAGGTCATCGTCGGCGAGGACCGGTGCCGGGGTCGGCTCGGTGGGCGCGGTGACCGTCTGGTCGGCAGGGTCGCCGAGGTACTGGAAGTCGATCGGCCACTCCACGCTCGCCGGCGCGGTCGGCAACGTGGACAGGTCGGCCACCGCTGCCTCGAGCACGGCTCGCGCCTGGTCGGCACGCTCGACGGTGCCGGCGAACCGGGAGATCGCCTGCAGCATCTGCAGCTGGCGGGGCACCTCGTGGATGACGCCGCGTCCGGAGCCGAGGAACTCCGACTCGATCTGGCCGGTCACGTGCAGCACCCGGCTCCCGGCCGAGAGCGCCTCGAGCATCGATCCGGCCGCGTTGCCGGCGCCGGTGCCGGTGCTGGTGATCGCGACGCCGAACTTGCCGGTGGCGCGGGCGTAGCCGTCGGCGGCGTTGACCGCGGCGGCCTCGTGCCGCACCGGGACGAACCGCAGGTCCCGGTCGACCGCCTCGACCAGCGGAAGGTTGTGGATGCTCACCACGCCGAAGGCGACCTCGACGCCGTGGGCGCGCATCACCTCGACGAGGACGTCACCGCCGGTGCGGTGCGAGTGCTCGGTCATCAGGGCTCCTGGGTGCGGGTCGGGGGAGGGCAGGACAACGGCTCAGACGTAGCGGGAGACGCCGCCACCGACGTCGAGGCAGGCGCCGGTGGTGTAGCCGGACAGGGGGGAGAGCAGGGAGACGATCGGCCAGGCGACCTCGTCGGCGGTTCCGAGGCGGCCGAGGACGACGCCCCGGTCGGCGGCGAGCTCACCGGTCCACTCCTCGTAGGACTGGCTGCTGCCGGCCGCCTCGTAGCGGCGGGTCCACTGGCCGGTGTCGACCAGGCCGAGCAACACCGAGTTGATCCGGATGCCGTCGGCACCCAGCGAGTGGCTGAGCGTGCGGGTCAGGTTGAGCAGCGCTGCCCGGGCGGCCGAGGTGACCGCGAGTCGGGGCTCGGGCTGGCGGGCGAGGATGGCGTTGACCGTCACCACCGACGCGACGTCGGACTTGGCGAGGTGCGGCTGCGCGGCGCGGAGCACGTTGAGCACGCCGAAGATCTTCAGGTCGAACTCGTCACGGACCTGCTCGTCGCTGGTGTCCTCGATGGTGGCCATCAGCGACCGGCCGGCGTTGCACACCACCGCGTCGACACCGCCGAGCTCGGCCACGGCCGACGCCACGAACGCGTCCATCGAGGCACGGTCGGTGACGTCGCCAGCGACGGCGTGCACCCTGCCGGTCGCGCCGGACCGATCGCGGGCGCCGTGCAGCGACTGCACCAGCCGGTCGGCGTCCCGGGCGCAGGCCGCCACGTGGGCGCCCTCGGCGAGCAGCATCCGGGCCGTCGCCAGCCCGACGCCGGAGCTCGCGCCGGTCACCAGCACGGTGCGGTCGCGGAGTCCGAGGTCCATGTCGTGCCTTTCGTCGTACGTCGCTGCGGGGTCGAGGTCTGGTCAGTGCATGACGAAGCCGCCGTCGACGACCAGGGTCTGGCCGGTGACGTAGCGGGCGTCGTCGGAGAGCAGGAAGGCCACGGCGCCGACCATGTCCTCCGGGGTCTGGTCGCGCTCGAGGGCACGGTTGTCGCGGTAGAGGTCGTAGCGTTCGCCCGGCACCGTCTCGGTCGCCTCGACCCGGATCAGGCCGGGAGCGATCGCGTTCACCCGGACGCCGTCGAGACCGGCGTCGCGCGCCATCCCGCGCGTCATCGAGATGATCGCGCCCTTCGAGGCGATGTAGTGCGCGAGCCTGGGCGAGCCGTAGAGCGCGGCGTCGGAGGCCAGGTTGACGATCGCGCCGCGGCGGCGGGCGAGCTGCGGGTAGAGCGCCTTGGCGACCAGCCAGGTGCCGCGGACGTTGACGTCGAGGATCCGGCTGAACTGCTCCTCCTCGATCTGGTGGAACGGCTTGCCGCCGACCCCGTCGGCGATCGCGGCGTTGTTGACCAGGCCGTGCGCCCCGCCGAGCTCCTCGACGGCGTCGGCCAGTCGCTGGACCGAGGCCGCGTCGGAGACGTCGGTGTCGACCCGGTGCACCTCGATCCCGCGCTCCTCGAGGTGGGCGACGCCCTTCTCCGCGACGTCGGGGCGCAGCTCGGCGACGACGATGCGGGCGCCGTCGTGACCGAGCCGCTCGGCGATCGCCAGCCCCAGCCCGCGGCCCGAACCGGTCACGACGTGCAGCGTGCTGTCCTGCGCGGTCATCGGAGCACCTCCTGGGGCGCGGGCTGCCCGGCCCAGAAGCCGAGCAGGGCGTCGGCGACCTCGGCAGGTCGCTCCTGTACGGCGGCGTGGCCGGCCCCCTCGATCAGGGTGAGGCATGCGCCGGGGATCTCGCGGGCCAGCAGGCGGGACTCCGCCACGCCGGTGACCCGGTCCTCGTCACCCACCAGCACCAGGGTGGGCGGCTGCAGCGCGGCGAGCAGCGGGCCGGTGTCGCTCTGGGCCATCATCTCGGCGGCCCCGGCGTAGCCCGGCACGCGGACGGCCGCCATCTGCCGGGTCACCGCCGCGGCCACGTCCGGCGCGGCCCGCTCGGCGAGAAGGCGGGGCGCACGCAGCGCGGCGAACGCCTCCGGTCCGACCTCGACGAGCTCGGTCACCCGGCCCCGCATCGCGGCCGCCTTCGCCGGCGTCGTACCGGAGCCGCGGGTGCTGTCGAGGAGGGTCAGGCTGGCGACCAGCTCGGGGCGGCGGGCGGCCACGTGGGTGGCGATCACGCCGCCCCAGGACACCCCCACCAGATGGGCTCGCTCGACCTCGAGTGCGGTGAGCAGCGCCTCGACGGCGGCGACGTAGGCGCCGGGGGAGTCGGGGCCGGTGACGTCGGTGCCGGGGTCGGCGGAGGCGCCGTAGCCCGGCGCGTCCCAGGCCAGCGTGTGCCAGCCGGCGGCGGCCAGCCGGGGCGCGACCCCCGCGAAGGTCTCGGCGCTGCCGCCGATGCCGTGCAGCAGCAGGACGGTTCCCTGCGGTTCGCCGGCGGCCTCGTGCACGGTCAGGGCGATGCCTTCGACGTGCCGGCGGTGAGGCGTGCTCATATCAGCGTCTCCCGCCGGCCGGCCAGGTCCTGCAGCGCGCGGAGCACGGCGAACGGGACCAGGCCCGAGGTGGCCGGGTTGTCTGGTGAGGGCAGGTTGCGGATGCGGAACCAGTAGCTGCCGCTGCTCGAGTGCACCGTGATCTCGTGCGTGGTGACCTTGCAGTCGGGGTCGGCGAAGACGACCGCCTCGACGAGCCGGGCGTCGCCGGCCGCGGTCGCGACCGCCATCGCGACGTTGGCGGACTTCGGGAAGGCCGTGGCGATGCGCTGCGGCGTACCCCGCAGCACCTCGGTGCGGGCGGTGGCGTCGAGGACGGCGGCACGCTGGTCGTCGTCCATCCAGTCCTGCACCAGCGTGCGCGGCCGCTTGGTGGTCTCGATGGTGACCTTCTCGAGAGTGCCGGCGTCGGAGACGGCGCGGACCAGGTCGAGCCCGCCGATGGCGCCGGTGGACAGGTAGAGGCGACCGGGACCGCCTGCGAGCGCGGTGTGCAGGTCGTCGTCGGCGAGCGCGCCGATGGAGAGCACCAGCAGGTCCAGCCCGGCCGCGACGACCCTGGGCCCGGTCTGCGCGAGCACCTGCTGGCCGGCGGCCTCGACGACCAGGTCCGCCAGGTCGGTCAGCTGCTCGAAGCTGATCGCCTCGCCGGCGGCGTCGTGGGCGCCGTGCGAGTCGACCACCGCCGCCAGGGTGGCGCCCGGCACCGTGCCGGAGCGGAGCGCGGTGGCGACCGGGCCGCCGATCGCGCCCTTGCCGAGCACGGCGACGCGCAGCGACCGCGCCCGCGCGGTCGCTGGTGCCGTGTCCCGCACCGGTGCCTGGGTGCTCACGCCGTGGTCGCCAACCGGGCGAGGTGACCGGGATCGGGGGTGCCGGCCATGTGCGTGCGGATCTTCTCCGTCGGCGGGCCGGCCGTCCCCCACTGGTCGGACAGCTCCGGGGTGCGCGGCCAGACCCGGCACAGCCAGGAGTCCTCCTCGATCTGGGCGACCTCGGAGGTGTACTCGCAGACCAGCCCGGAGGGGTCGGAGAAGTAGGAGAACGTGTTGTCGCCGGGGCCGTGCCGGCCGGGGCCCCACTCAGGGGTGATGCCGGCCTGCTTGAGCTTGCCGATGCCGCGCATGAAGTGGTCGACGGTCGGCATCTCGTAGGCGACGTGGTTCAGCGACGTCCACGGCGCCTGGTTGAAGGCGATCACGTGGTGGTCGCGGTTGCAGCGCAGGAACGCCATCTGGTGCTCGGACCAGTCGGAGATCCGCATGCCCAGCACCTCGGTGTAGAACGCGCAGGCGGCGTCGATGTCGACGGTGTTGAGGACGACGTGGGCGATCTTGCGCGGGATCGCGTCGCGCCCGTTGGTGTCCCGGGGCGACACGGCGTAGCGGTCGACGCTGAGCTCGACCAGCCGACCCTCGGGGTCGACGAACTGGACGCCGTACCCGCCGGCGGCGTCGTCGAGCGGACCCGGCTCGTGCACGATCGGCACGCCCAGGGCCTCCAGGCCACGGGCGGCGTCGTCGACCTCGCGGCGGGTGCCGAGGGCGAAGACGACGCGACCCAGCGCGTTCTCCTCGTTGTGGGCCAGGTGCAGGATGTGGTGCTCCTCGCCGGTGCCGCGCAGCCAGGCGACGTCGTCTCCCCGGTCGACCGGGGTCAGTCCCCACGAACCGGTGTAGAAGTCGGCGGCGCCCTTGGGGTCGGGCACGAGCAGGGAGACCGAGCGCAGCGAGCGCAGGCGCGCCACGGGCGGTCCGGGGTTGGTGATCAGCTGGTGGGACATGGAGACCTTCCTACGGCGACTGGTCAGGAGACGTCGAGGGTGAGCTCGGGCGTGAGGGCGCGGGAGACACACACGAACATGGTGTTCTGCGCTTCCTTCTCGTCATCGCTGAGCAGGAAGTCGCGGTGGTCGACGGTGCCGGCGAGGACCTTGGTCTCGCAGGTGCCGCAGATGCCCTCGGTGCACGAGCTCGGCATGTCGAAGCCGGCCGCGTCGAGGGCGGCCAGCGCCGTCGTACCCACCGGCACGTGCACCCGCTTGCCGGACCCTGCACAGACGATGTCGAAGGGCTGGTCGCCGCCCTCGGGCGCGGCGACCGGCTCGGGCGCCTTGAACCGCTCCAGGCGCAGGCAGCCGGCGTCGGCCAGGCCCTCCTCGACGCCGTTGAGCAGCGGCTCGGGGCCACAGCAGTAGACCAGGGTGCCCTCCTCGACGCCGCCCAGCACGTCCGCCAGCGCCGGCGGGCCGCCGGCCTCGTCGTCGGCGTGCAGGGTCACCTTGTCGGCGCCGAGCTCGGCCAGTTCCTCGACGAACGCCATCGTGGCGCCGGAGCGGCCGGCGTAGAGCATGCTCCAGTCCGCGCCCCGCCGCTCGAGGTCGCGGGCCATCGCCAGGATCGGGGTGATCCCGATGCCGCCGGCGACCAGGAGGTACCGCTTCGCCGGCTCCAGCCGGAAGTTGTTGCGCGGCCCGTCGACGGTGATGACGTCGCCCACGCGCAGCTCGAGGTGCACGTAGGAGCTGCCACCCCGCGAGCTCGGCTCCCGGAGGACCGCGACGGCCCAGCCGCGGCGGTCCTCCGGGTCGGAGCACAGGGAGAACTCCCGGACGATGCCGTTGGGCAGGTGCAGCGCGAGGTGGGCACCGGGCTCCCAGGTGGGGAGCTCGGCCCCGGAGGGGTCGGCGAAGCGCACACTGAGCACGCCCTCGGCCTCCCACGCCATCTGGCTGACGCGGAGCTCCCGTGAGTCGTTCCTGGTGTCCATCGGTGGTCCCTCCGGTGTCGTGCTGCGTGCTGGTCGGCGGTGGGTCAGTCGCGGGTGACGCCGTACATCTCCGAGGTCTTCGGGTACGTCGGCAGCTGCGGCTTCTGGGTGCCGATGATCACGCAGATGAGCGCGTCGGTCTCACCGATCGTCTTCAGGCTGCGCGGCACGCCGGCCGGAACCCGGATCAGGTCGCGGTAGCCGAGCACGCGGGAAGCCGTCTTGGTGCCGTCCTCCACGTCGTGCACGGTGAACTCGACCTCGCCCTCGAGGACGAAGAAGACTTCCTCGACGTCGTGGTGGGTGTGCTCGGGGCCGACGCAGCCGGCGGGGAGCAGCATGTTGGAGAAGGTGAACCCGCCGGAGGGCAGCGTGCGGTTGTCGCCCTCGTGGTTGCCGGTGGCGCCGGAGCCGATGTAGCGGATCTGGGCGCGGCGGAACTTCTCGCCGCCCTTCTCGGCCTGGAAGGCCAGGGTGTCCCAGTCCTCGAAGCGGCTGTCCTTGGTGGCGAGGCAGGAGTTGATCAGCTCTTCCAGCTCTGGCTGGGTCTCAACGCTTCTGTCGGTGGTCGTCATAGTCCGTAGCTCCTCCGGTATTGTCTCAGACCTAAGATACTTAGTAGCATGGGGCCAGCAGTCGGGTCTGGTCAAGACCTCTTTCCACGAAATCCGGGAAAATGGGCGCACGGGCAGACGAACAGCCCCCGGTCCGCCCGACTGCGCGAGAACGTGAAGCATCTTTGTTCTAAGGAGAACCCGCTGATGGTCGCAAGCGCACGAGGCACCGGCCCGTCCACCTGGAGCGACGAGATCCTCGTCGCCGGACAGTGGCGGAGGGGCGGCGGCGACCTCATCGAGAGCCGGGACCCGGCCACCGGCCGGGTGGTGCACGCCTTCCACGGCGCATCCCTGGCTGACGTCGAGGCCGCCGTGGCCGGCGGTCTTGCCGCGGCCCAGGACCCGACCTGGCGCGACCTGCTGCCGCACCAGCGAGCCGCGGTGCTGCACCGGATCGGCGACCTCGTCGAGGAGCGCGCCGACCTCATCTCCGAGGTGCAGACCGCCGACACCGGCAAGACGCGCACCGAGACGCGGGCGCTCGCGATGAGCGCCGCGGGGACGTTCCGCTACATGGCGGCCGCGCTGGAGACCATGGAGGAGGCCGTCACCCCGCAGCGCGGTGGCAGCCTCACCATGACCGCACACGAGCCGTACGGCGTGGTCGCCGCGATCACCCCGTGGAACTCACCGATCGCCTCCGACGCGCAGAAGGTGGCGCCGGCACTGGCCGCCGGCAACGCGGTGGTGCTCAAGCCGCCGGTGTGGGCGCCGCTCGTCTCCCTGCTGCTGGGCCGGATCGCCGAGGAGGCCGGACTGCCCGCCGGGCTGCTGTCGGTGCTGCCCGGCTCAGGGTCGGTGATCGGCAACGCCCTGGTCGCCCACCCCAAGGTCGGCAAGGTCTCCTTCACCGGGGGCACCACGACCGGTCGCACCATCGGTCGGGTGGCCGCCGACAAGGTCATGCCGGTCACCCTCGAGCTCGGCGGCAAGTCGCCCACCATCGTGTTCCCCGACGCCGACCAGGAGCAGGCCCTGGCCGGCATCCTGTTCGGCATCTTCTCCTCCAGCGGGCAGAGCTGCATCGCCGGCTCGAGGGTGTTCGTGCACGCTGCGGTGTACGACGACTTCGTCGGCCGCCTCGTCGAGGCCACCCGCAAGCTGAAGGTCGGCCCCGGGACCGACCCCGACACCGACGTGGCGCCGCTGGTGCACCACGCGCACCGCGACCAGGTGGCCGAGATGGTGAGTGCCGCCGTCGCCTCCGGTGCCGAGGTGCTCGTCGGTGGCGACGTCCCGGACGACCCCGCGCTCGCCGACGGTGCGTACTACCTGCCGACGATCCTGGCCGGAGTGACCAACGAGGACACCATCTGCCGCGAGGAGGTGTTCGGCCCGGTGGCCGTCGTACTCCCCTTCACCGACGAGGAGGACCTCGTCGCGCAGGCCAACGACAACGAGTTCGGCCTGGCGTGCGGCATCTGGACCGCCGACTACCGGCGCGCCTGGCGGGTCGCCCGCGCGATCGACGCCGGCACGGTGTGGATCAACACCTACAAGCAGTTCAGCATCTCCACGCCGTTCAGCGGGCACAAGAACAGTGGCCTGGGCACCGAGAAGGGCCGCGACGGGATCAAGTCCTACATGCGGCAGAAGAGCATCTACTGGGACCTCACCGGCGACCCGCTGCCCTGGGCCCGCCACTGACCCACCCGCCGAGGCGTCACTTTCCTGCAGGCCAGAGCCGCCGAGGCGTCACTTGCCTGCAGGCCAGACCCGTCGAGGCGTCACTTTCCTACAGGCCAGACCCGCCGAGGCGTCAACTCTGCACGCCTCACCCGGCGTCCAGGTCGGGTTCCTCGCGCATCCGCTCGGCGACCTCCAGAGAGATCTCCAGGCGGGAGAGGAGCTGGCCGAGCTGGCGCTGCTCGTTGCGCGTCAGCCCCGCGAGGAAGCCGTTCTGCTCGCTGAAGTGACGCTCCAGCACGGTGTCGATGAGGTTCCTGCCCGCCTCGGTGAGCTGGATGTAGACGATGCGCCGGTCGCTCGGCTCCTTGGTGCGCTCGACCAGGCCGGAGCGCTCGAGACGGTCGATGCGCTGGGTGAGACCGCCGCTGCTGATGAGGCCGATCTCGGCCAGCTGTCCCGCCGTACGACGGTAGTCAGGCCCGCTCCGGCGCAGGGATGCCAGCACGTCGAAGGACGCCGTGGTGAGGTTGAACTCCTCCAGCACGTCGCTGACCAGGCCTTGGTAGCGGATGTCGCACCGGTGCAGGCGGCCGAGCACGCTGATGCTGCTGACATCGAGGTCCGGGACCTCCCGGCGCCACTGGTCGACGATGAGGTCGACGAGATCGGAGGAACGCCTCGTCTGTGGTGTCGCCATGGCGGGTTTCTCCTGATGACTAAGGTATCGCGGGCCGCCCGATCGGCGTGCGCTGCTGAACAGAGTGCCACAACAAACGCCCGGTGCGCTGCTGTGCTGGCCTCATTTCTGGCCCGAGCGGCGGGAGAGCCGGCGACCAATATGCGGACCTCCTGTGAAGAAATCTCTCTTAGCCCTTGACCTCTTAGGAGCAAGACGTTCAGACTGGCCGACATCTCGCGACAGTGATCGGCGACACAGCCCGGTCCCTTGCCCCCAGGAGTTCCCTGAATGAAACGCAACCGTTGGAAGCTCGTCAGTGTCCTTGCCGCCGCACTCCTCCTCGCCAGTGCCTGTGGCAATGGCGACAGCAAGAGTGACGGCGATGCGGGCGGTGCCACCAAGATCAAGGTGGCGGTGCTGCCGCTGGCGGACTACGCACCCGTCTACTGGGCCAAGGACCACGGCCAGTTCAAGGAGCAGGGCCTCGACGTCACGTTCGAGAACCTCCCCGGCGGACCGGTCGGCGTCCAGAAGGTCGTCACCGGCGAGCTGCAGTTCGCCTTCTCCAACCCGATCAGCTCGACGATCGCCACCAGCAAGGGCGCGCCGGTGCAGACCGTGGCGATGCTCAGCGGCCTCGGCGAGGGTGAGCTCGGCGTCTTCGTGAAGCCAGACTCCCCGATCAAGGACATGGCCGGGCTGGACGGCAAGACGGTGGGCATCAACACCACCAACAACGTCGGTGACGTCACCTTCGCCAAGCTCGCCAAGGCGCAGGGTGTCGAGTCGAAGCCCGACTGGGTGGAGGTGCCCTTCCCGGAGATGATCGACGGCGTCAAGAACGGCTCGATCCAGGCGGGCTACCTGCCGGAGCCGTTCGCCACCGCGGCGCGCCAGGCGGGTCTGCGCGAGGTGGTCAACCTCGTCCAGGGCGACAACGTCGGACTGCCGATGTCGACCTTCGTGACGAGCACGCAGTACGCCAAGTCCAACCCCGAGGTCGTCAAGAAGTTCGCCGCGGCACTCAACGACGCCCGTGACGAGATCGCCGGAAACGAGGACGAGTTCCGCTCCTGGCTGCCCGAGGCCACCGGGACGCCGGCGGCAGCGGCCAAGGAGATGCACCTGCCGGTCTTCGACGTGAAGCTCGACGTTTCCGAGCTCCAGGGCATCGCCGACTTCCTCAAGGAGCTGGGCATCATCGAGGGCGACTACGACGCCTCCAAGTACACGATCGTGAACGAGGGCTGATCCGCGTGCTGAAGCACAAGATGAAGATGGCCGGTGCCCTGCTGGCGATCGCCGCCCTGGCCACGGCCTGCGGCAATTCGGGCGACGCTGACGGCAAGAACTCGGACGCTGACGGAGCGAGCACCGCCATCAAGGTCGGGGTCCTGCCGCTCGCGGACTATTCACCGGTGTATTGGGCCAATGACAAGGGCTACTTCGAGAAGCAGGGCCTCGACGTGACGCTCGAGACGTTGCAGGGTGGTCCCGTGGGTGTCCAGAAGGTGGTCACCGGGGAGCTCGAGTTCAGCTTCGCCAACTCGATCAGTACGACGATCGCTGCCGCCAAGGGAGCACCGGTCCAGACCGTCGCGCTGGGCTCCAGTCTGGGCGAGGGCAGCAACAACATCTACGTGAAGCCTGACTCCGACATCAAGACGATGGCGGATCTCGATGGCAAGACCGTCGGCACCAACACCGTCAACAACGTCGGTGACATCGCCTTCGCCAACCTTGCGAAGGCGCAAGGCGTCGACGCGAAGCCTGAATGGGTCGAAGTGCCGTTCCCGGAGATGATCCCGGGCGTGCAGAACGGCTCCATCGAGGCGGGATACGTGCCCGAGCCGTTCGCGACCGCCGCCCGCCAGGCGGGGCTGCGGGAGGTCGTGCAGCTCGTCCAGGGCCCGAACGAGGCGCTTCCGCTGGCCACCTTCGTCACCAGCACGCAGTACGCCGAACAGAACCCCGAGATCGTGAAGAAGTTCGCCACCGCGATCGACGAGGCCCGAGCCGACATGGCGCAGAGCGAGGACGAGATCCGGACTTGGCTGCCCGCGGCGACCGGCACCGATCCGTCGGCGGCCAAGGAGATGAAGCTGCCGCTCTTCGACGTCCAGCTCACCCACGACAGCATGCAGCGCATCGCCGACGTGCTGATCGACCTGGGTCTCGTCGATGCCGACTACAAGGTCGAGGACCACACCATCACGTCCGAGGACTGATTCCCCATGCAGCTCATCCGTGAACCACTCTCCCGACGCAACGAGGTGATCCTCGGGATCATCGGCGTGCTCGGGTCCGCCTTGGTGCTGGAGCTGTGCATCCGCACGGACATCATCGCCGGTGCCGGTCTTCCGCTGCCGACCGCCGTCGCCGAGCAGGCCTGGGGACTGCTCGGTGACGGGCACTTCTGGGACCAGATCCTGTTCACCCTCCGGGAGTGGATGCTGGGCCTGCTGATCGCAACGGTGGCCGGAGTGGTTCTCGGAGGGCTGATGGGAGCGGTTCCCACCGTCTTCCAGATGTTCCTGATCCCGGTGGAGATCCTGCGGCCGTTGCCGTCCATCGCGATCGGGCCGCTGCTGGTGCTGATCATCGGGGCCGGGATGCTGCCGCTCTCGCTCACCGTGGCGATCGCCTGCATGTGGCCGATCCTGTTCAACGCCATGTATGCCGTCCGCGCCGTCGATCCAGTCGCCATCCAGACGGCGCGCACACTCCACATCACGCCCACCTCGATCATGACCCAGGTCCGGCTCCCCGCCGCGCTGCCGTTCATGTTCACCGGCATTCGGGTGGCCGCCTCGATCGGCCTGATCGTCGCCGTCAGCGCGGAGCTCCTGTTCGGTGCCGGCAATGGGATCGGCGGCTACATCCTGCTGGCCAGCACCAGCGCCTCCAACCTCGACGCCGTTTACGCCGCAACGCTGATCGCCGGTGTGCTGGGCGTCCTGGTCAGCGGTGCGTTCGCCGTGCTGGACAAGGTGGCCTTCGGCTGGAAGAAGGGACTCGCCCAGTGAGCGCCGTGACCCACGACGAAGCCAGCGCGATGCCGGAGATCGGCCTGCCCCGCCGCGTCCTCCCGCTGCTGCGGCAGGTGCTGGTGCGGCTCGCCGTGCCCGCCCTCCTGGTCCTGCTCTGGTGGCTCGGCTCGCAGAATCCCACCAAGGGCTTGTTCATCGCCCCACCGCTGGAAGTGCTCCAGCGCACCGGTCAAGACTTCCTCAGCGCCGACCCGAGCAAGTTCTTCCTGGGAGAGGTCGCGCGCAACGACCTGATCCCCAGCCTCTGGCGGGCGACGCTCGGGTTCTGGCTGGCCATGGTGGTCGGGGTGGTCGTCGGGATCGCCCTCGGGCTGCAGCCGGTCCTGACCGCGATGTTCCAGCCGCTGGTGCACCTGGGCCGGTCGCTGCCGACACCGGCACTCCTCGGCGTCTTCTTCCTGCTCTTCGGCACGGGTGACTGGCCGAAGGTACTGCTGATCGCCTTCGGAATCATCTGGCCGATCCTGTTCAACACCATCGACGGCGTCCAGGGCATCGGCATGGGCCGCGCCCACGTCGCCTCGGTCTTCAAAATCCGCAGTCGCGACGTGCTGTTTCGGATCGTCCTCCCCGGCGCGGCGCCGAAGATCTTCGCCGGCGCGCGGGTGGCGCTGTCGCTCTCCCTGATCCTGATGATCATCTCCGAGCTGTCCAAGGCCAAGAACGGCTTGGGCTACCTGCTGATCTACGACCAACGGAACTTCGACTACACCGGTTTCTGGTCTGTTCTCGTGGTGCTGGCCATCATCGGCATCGTGCTGAACGTCGTACTTGTCCAGATCGAACGCCGGGTCCTGGCCTGGCACAGAGGGGTGACCTCGCAGCATGACTGAGCAGACGAACGAACTGAGCGCTCCGGCGGAGCTGGTCCTGGAAGGCATCTCGAAGGTCTACGGGGAGAACCGGGCGATCGACGAGATCAGCGCGACCGTCCCTGCGGGCGAGGTGTCCGTCATCGTCGGTCCGTCCGGTGCCGGCAAGACCACGCTGTTGCGGATCATCAGTGGCCTGGACACACCCACCACGGGCCGGGTGCTCTTCGACGGGAGCCCGATCAAGGGTGTGCCGGTCGGTCTGGCCATGGTCTTCCAGGACTACTCCCGCTCGCTGTTCCCCTGGATGCGGGTGGAGGAGAACGTCGCCTTCCCGCTGCGCCGCTCCGTGGCGAAGGCAGAGCGCCGTACCCGCGTGCTCGAGGCCCTCGAGGCCGTCGGCCTCCAGGGCAAGGAACGGCTCTACCCCTGGCAGATGTCCGGTGGCATGCAGCAGCGCGTGGCCATCGCCCGAGCGCTCGCCTGTCGTCCCCGGCTCCTCGTGATGGACGAGCCCTACGCCTCCGTCGACGCGCAGACCCGCGCAGAGCTCGAGGATCTGTTGCTCGTGATCCAGGAGAGGCTCAACATCACCGTCCTGGTGGTGACCCACGACATCGACGAGAGCGTCTATCTCGCCGACACGATCATCGTCCTCTCGCAGGCGCCCAGCACGGTGTCCGAGGTGATCAGGGTCGGCCTGGCACGACCGCGTGACCAGATCGCGACCAAGGAGGACCCGGAGTTCGTGCACGCCCGGGCCCACGTCTTGCGGCTGCTTCGCGGCCAACCGGAGCCGCAGCCCACCGAGAGCCCGGAGGCTCCGGACAACGTGCGCGTGATCGCATGAAGCCAGCTCCGTTCGACTACCTCGCACCCACCTCCCTCGGCCAGGCGTTGGACGCCGTTGCCGACCACGAGCGCGACGTCAAGGTGCTGGCCGGTGGACAGTCGCTCATCCCGGTGATGAACCTGCGCATGGGTCATCCCGAAGTCCTCGTGGACATCTGCCGCATCCCCGAGCTGCAGCAGCTCTCCGTGGCCGACGACGGTGCCTTGCACATCGGCGCCGGCGTTCGCCAGGCGACCGTGCTGGCGGACGAGCGCACCGGCGCCGGCTGGCCTCTGCTCCGTGCGGCGATCCGCAACATCGGACATCCGCAGATCCGCAGCCGCGGCACCGTCTGCGGCAGCCTTGCGCACGCCGACCCGGCGGCCGAGCTGCCGGCAGTCGCACTGGCGCTGGGGGCGACCATGGTCATCCGCTCGCGCTCCGGGGAGCGACGCGTCCCTGCGGACGACTTCTTCCTCGCGCCCTTCACGACCGCGCTGGCCGAGGACGAGATCCTCGTCGAGGTGGTCCTTCCCGCCGCTCCGGTCGATGCCGGCTGGGCATTCGAGGAGTTCGCCACCCGACGCGGTGACTTCGCGACCGCGGGTGCCGCCGTGCTGCTGGCGCGCGACGGTGACATGGTGGACTCCGGTCGCCTCACCCTGTTCGGGGTCGCCGGTACGCCGATCCGGGTCCTCGCTGTCGAGGACGCCCTGATGGGAGCACGCGTCACCGAGCACCTCCTCGCCACGGTGAAGGCAGCGGTGGAGTCGGCGGTGACGCCGTCGGACGACGTACACGCCACCGGGCAGTTCCGCACGGAGATCGCCGCTCGACTGGCCGCGACCACCATCGAGAGGGCATGGGAGCGCTGCAATGGCTGAGCCCACGGCACGACTCCGCACCGCCGCGAACCCGCCATTGGTCGAACCCTCTGCCTGGCACCAGATCGAGCTCGAGGTCAACGGGGAGAGAGTCGCGGGACACGTCGAGTCGCGGTTGCTGCTCGTGGACTTCCTCCGTCATCGTCTGGGGCTCACCGGCACCCACGTCGGCTGCGAGCAGGGCTCCTGTGGCGCCTGCACGGTCCTGATCGACGGCCAGGCGTCACGGTCCTGCCTGGCCTTCGCAGTGCAGGCGAACGGCGCCCGGATCCGCACGGTCGAGAGCCTCGCTCCGAACGGCGCTCCGCTCAACAAGCTGCAGCAGGCCTTCCACGAGGAGCACGGCCTGCAGTGCGGCTTCTGCACCCCCGGCTTCCTGATGTCGCTCACCGAGTTCGAGGAGTCCGGTGAGCCGGTCGACCAGGAGTCGATCGAGGAGCAGCTCGACGGCAACCTGTGTCGCTGCACCGGCTACGTGAACATCAAGAAGGCCGCCCACAAGGCGCTGCTCGGCCCTGGCGATGACGCCGCCGAGGAGGAGACCCAGGAGGACACACCGTGAGCCACGCTGCCTACGACGGAGCGATCGGCGAGGGCATCATCGGCCGGAGTGTTCCCCGTGTCGAGGACGACCGGCTGCTCCGTGGTGAGGGTCGGTTCGTCGACGACCTGCAGGTTTCCGGTGCCCTCGAGGCCGCCTTCCTGCGCAGCCCCGTCGCGCACGCCCGGATCACGAACGTCGACACCTCGGCCGCGCTGGAGATGCCCGGCGTGGTGGCGGTGTACGACGGTGCGACCGTCGCCGCCCGGGTCGAGCCGCTGCTCAACAGCGAAGAACTCCGGGTCCCCGAGGGCATCCGCGCCAACATCGACCCGATCGTCCGGATCCAGCCGAGCCCCCTGCTCGCAGTCGACGAGGTCAACTACGTCGGCCAACCGGTCGTCATGGTCGTGGCGGAGTCGCGCTACCTCGCCGAGGACGCCCTCGAGCGGATCGACGTCGAGTACGACGCACTGCCCGCCGTGATGGACCCCGAACAGGCCCTCGCCGAAGGCTCGCCGCTGGTGCTCAGCGACACGGAGGACAACGTCGGCGTGCACATCGAGCACGGCACCGGCGACGTGGACAGGGCGTTCGCCGACGCCGCCGTCGTCGTGGAGGACACCTTCGTCTCCCAGCGCTACGTCGCCTCGCCGATGGAGTGCCGCGGCCTGATCGCCGCCCACGACCCCTTCGACAACCAGCTCACCGTCTGGTCCAACACCCAGACGCCGCACCGGGTGAAGAACCACCTTGCCTCCTCGCTCGGGCTCGACCCCGAGTCCGTGCGAGTGGTCTCCGTCGACGTCGGCGGCGGCTTCGGCCAGAAGGGGATCCTCGTCGTCGAGGAGCTGCTCGTCCCGCTCGCGGCGCACGACCTCGGCCGTCCGGTGCGGTGGCTGGAGGACCGGAACGAGAACCTGATGGCCGGCACCCATGCCCGCGAGCAGCTGCACCACATCGCGATCGCCGCCGACGCCGAGGGTCGCATCCTCGGCGTCCGCGACCGGATGATCGTCAACCTGGGCTGCCGCAACATGGTGGGCCTGGTGGTGCCCTACAACGCGCTGTGCCACCTGGTGGGTCCCTACAAGGTGCCGAACCTGCAGATCACCGCGACCGGCGCGTTGACCAACACGATGTGCACCGCGCCCTACCGGGGAGCCGGCCGACCGGAGACGGTGTTTGCGATGGAGCGGGCCATGGACCGGCTCGCCGAGGAAATCGGCATCGACGCGTGGGAGGTGCGCCGACGCAACGTCGTACGCCCCGAGGAGATGCCCTACAAGACAGGCATCCTCGACCGCCGCGGCCTGCCGCAGGAGTACGACTCCGGCGACTACCCCGAGATGCTCGACCGGGTCAACAAGCTGGTCGACCTCGAGTCCTTCCGGCAACGGCAGGCAGACCTGCGCGCCGAGGGCAAGTACGTCGGGATCGGGTTCGCGATGTACCTCGAGGCCACCGGGCTGGGTCCCTTCGAGGGCGCCAAGGTGACTGTGCTGCCGTCGGGCAGGGTGCGCATCAACACCGGGGCACCGTCGCAGGGACAGGGCCACTCCACCACGTTCGCCCAGATCTGCGCAGAGTCGCTCGGCGTGCCGTTCGACGACGTGGAGCTGGTCGCGGGCGACACCAGCTCGATCCCTTTCGGCGTCGGCACCATCGCCAGCAGGGCGCTGGTCACGGCGGGAAACGCGATCCACCAGGCCGCCGGGCTGGTTAAGGAGCGCATCCTCGCGACCGCTTCGAACCTGATGGAGATCGACGCCGGGGACCTCGAGCTGGTGAACGGTGAGGTGCGCGCGAAGGGCGTGCCGTCACAGACGCTGCGGCTGAGCGACATCATGCGGGCGCTGCCGGTCACCCCGGGCGGCAACGGAGCAGACTCGCTGTCCGAGACGTCGTACTTCCAGCCGCCCAACTACGCCACGTCGTCCGGCCTGCACGCTGTCGTCGCCGAGGTCGATCCCGGCACCGGTCGCGTCGAGATCGAGGACTACGTCGTGGTGCACGAAGCAGGACGCATCGTGAACCCGCAGGTCGCCGACGCGCAGATCGTCGGCGGCACCGCACAGGGGATCGGTGGGGCGCTCTTCGAGCACCTGCAGTACGACGGCACCGGCCAGCCGGTCACCACCACCTTCATGGACTACCTGCTGCCGACGGCGAGCACGATGCCGGACGTCCGGCTCGACGAGGTCGTCTGCCCCAGCCCGACGAACGCGCTCGGCGTCAAGGGCCTGGGTGAGGGTGGCGCCGTCGGTCCACCGGCAGCTCTTGCCAACGCCGTGGAGGACGCCCTGCGGCCCTTCGGCGTGGTCGTCCGCTCCTGCCCGCTGACGCCGAGTCGGGTGCGTGAGCTGGTCCGCGAGTCCACCGCTGACCTCTAGAGAAGGATCTCCATGGAGCTGATCAACGACTTCACCATCGCGGCGAGCGCCGACGAGGCCTGGCCGGTGCTGACCGACCTCTCCCGGGTGGTGCCGTGCCTTCCGGGCGCATCCCTGGACTCGGTCGACACCAACACCTTCACGGGCGGGATGAAGATCAAGCTGGGCCCGATGAGCCTCTCCTACAAGGGCGAGGGCAAGATTTCCCCCGACCACGTGGCCCGCTCCATCGTCGTCGAGGCGACCGGAGGAGAGCAGCGTGGTGGCGGCAGCGCGGCGGCCACCATCACCGCCGTGCTGGAGCCCCTCGACGTGAGCCGCACGCGCGTGCGGGTGACCACCGACCTCGACCTCTCCGGCAAGCCGGCGCAATTCGGTCGCGGCATCATGGTCGACGTCGCGGGCCGCATCCTGGGGACCTTCGCCAGCAACCTGGAGCGGGAGCTCCAGGCGGCGCCGATGGAGGAGAAGGTGCCTGCTCCTGGGTCGTCGAGCGAGCCCCTCGACCTCGGTGCGGCCGGCCTGCTCCCGGTGCTCAAGCGGGTCGTGCCCGTGCTGGTCGGATCGGTCGTCGTCGGGCTCGTCGTACGGCGACTGGCGCGGCGCCCACGCCGCTGACCACCTTCAGCCGACCGAGTCGGCGCCGTCGCCACCGGTGGACGCCTCGGTGCGCACCGACAGGGAGAGCTTTCGCAACAGCCGGGCGAGCTCGGCCTGCTCGCTCCGGTCCAGGAGCCGCATCATTCGCTGCTCCAGGGCGATGTGCTCCTCGAAGATCGCGTCGATCCGCGCCCGGCCGTCGTCGGTGAGCTCCGCGAACACCTGACGCCGGTCACCGCCGGTGCGCACCCGGCGCACCAGCCCGTCACGCTCGAGATTGTCCAGTC
This sequence comes from Marmoricola sp., assembly GCA_035708765.1. Lineage (GTDB taxonomy): Bacteria > Actinomycetota > Actinomycetes > Propionibacteriales > Nocardioidaceae > Marmoricola. Next base: position 25,196 of record DASTFI010000016.1, on the reverse strand, counting down.
GCAGGGTCACCGCACTCGAGGTGAGCAGCGAGGAGGCAGCCAGCTCACCGACGGTCTTGCGGAACGGTGGGCCCGAGCGGCGCAGGCTCGCCAACACGTCGAAGGCGGCGACGCTGAGGCCGTGTCGCTCGTGCAGCGCGGCCATCGCGACCCGCTGAAGTGGTTGCAGCCGGCTGATCCGCCCGAAGACGCCGATGCTCGACGCATCGACGTCCGGGCGCTCCTCGCGCCACTCGTCGATGATCTGGTCGACGACGTCGGGTTCGGTCTGACCTGAGTTCATGCACTTCCTCGCAAAAGGGGCTGGGCCGCTGCACGCGCGACAAATGTAGGCAGACCCTTGACGATCGCCGGCCCGGCGCCTATTTTTGCATAAGTCCTGAACATATAAGCACTTACAGATATTCGGAGAGCGACATGAGCCCACGCGACATCGCCGTCGTCGGCGGCGGCATCGGCGGGATGGCCGCCGCGATCGCCCTCGCCAAGGGCGGCCAGCGGGTCAAGGTCTACGAGCAGACGCCCCGATTCGCTCGTGTGGGCGCGGACATCAATCTCACTCCGAACGCCGTCCGGGCGCTGGACGGCCTCGGCGTCGGCGAGGAGCTGCGGCGTACGGCGGCCCAGCCGTCGCACCGGATCAGCCGGACGTGGGACACCGGGGAGGAGACGTCCCGGCTGGAGATGGCCCTGGCGGCCGAGCAGAAGTACGGCTCGCCGCAGCTGACCATGCACCGCGCCGACCTGCTGGCCGCCCTGGAGGACGCACTGCCCGAGGGATCGCTGCAGCTGGGTCGCCGGCTGACCGGTCTCGTGGAGGACACGGGTGCCGTCACCCTCACCTTCGACGACGGCGGCGTCGAGATCGCCGACCTGGTGATCGGGGCGGACGGCATCCACTCCGTGGTGCGCACGGCGACCTTCGGTCAGGAGCACCCAGACTTCACCGGGGTAGTGGCCTTCCGTGCCGTCGTACCGGCCGAGCGGCTCACCGGACAACCCAATCTGGGCGCCTTCACGAAGTGGTGGGGCGCCGACCCGGAGACCCAGATCGTCACCTTCCCGCTCAACCGGGGGAAGGACATCTTCATCTTCGCCACTGCAGCGCAGGACAGCTGGCTGGAGGAGTCGTGGACCGCGCCCGGCGACGTGACGGAGCTGCGCGCGATGTACGCCGATTTCCACCCCGAGGCGCGCGCCCTGCTCGATGCCGCCGACGAGGTGCTGAAGTCGGCGCTCTACGTGCGTGATCCGCTGCCCCGCTGGTCGACCGACCGGGTGACGCTCCTCGGCGACGCCTGCCACCCGATGATGCCGTTCATGGCGCAGGGCGCCGGCCAGGCGATCGAGGACGCCGTCGTACTCGCCCGCGCCCTGACCGAGCTCGACCTCGAGCTGCCCAAGCAGCTGCACGCCTATGAGGCTGCTCGACACGACCGGACCGCGCAGATCCAGATCGGCTCGCGCGGCAACGCCTGGCTCAAGGACTCCGGCAACGGCGACTGGGTCTACGCGTACGACGCCTGGACGACCCCGCTCGGCTGAGCAACCAAGGAGACCGACATGGACACCACCACCCCGACCCGCAGGCTCGGCCGTCGCGGACTGCTCGGCGCCGGCCTCGGCCTGGCAGCAGCGGGAGCGGCCGACCTCTGCTGTGCGCCGTACGCCGGCGCGACCGGCAGCCAGCCGCGCGGCCACGTGCCGCCGGACGCCACGCAGCTCAGCGGCGACCTGCGCGACACCCGCACCAAGCTGATCCTGCTCGGCACCGCGGCGGGGCCGTTCCCCGAGCCCGGCCGGCAGGGGTGCGCGAGCCTCCTGGTGGTGGGGGACCGGTCCTACCTGGTCGACGCCGGCTACGGCACGGTGCGCAAGTTCGTGCAGTCCGGCGTCCCGCTGCAGTCACTGCGCGCCGCCTTCGTCACGCACCTGCACTCCGACCACGTGGCCGACCTGTTCAACCTGTTCCTGCTGGGCTGGGGCACCGGCGGGCACGGGCTGTTCTCACCGGTGTCGGTCTTCGGCCCGGGAAACCCGCATGGCCTGCCGGCGCCGACGCCCGGGGTGACCCCGGCGCCGCTGGCGAGTCCCGCCAACCCGACGCCTGGGGTGACCGAGCTGTTGGCCGACGCCGTCGACGGTTGGGCCTACGACCTCAACATCAGGACCCGCTACAACAGCCGGCGCGGGCTGGCCTCGCTGATCGACCCTCACGACGTGCTGCCGCCGGCTTCTGTGGGCGCAGCGCCCGACGGTGACGTGGCGCCCGACATGGAGCCGTTCGTCGTCTTCGAGGACGACCGGGTGCGGGTCAGCGCCACCCTGGTGATGCACCCGCCGGTGTTCCCCAGCTTCGGCTACCGCTTCGAGACCGACGACGGGGTGTTCGCCTTCTCCGGCGACACCGCGCCGAGCCCCAACGTGGTGCGTCTCGCCGCGGACGCCGACGTGCTGGTGCACGAGACGCTGCACATTCCCTACTACGCCAGCGTGGGCTATCCCCAGGCGCTGCTCGACTTCTTCGCCAGCTCGCACACCGCGCCGGATGACGTCGGCCGGGTCGCCTCCGATGCGGGGGTGCGGCAGGTTGCGCTCGCCCACATCGGGCCGGGAGACCCACGCGAGGTGCGCGACGAGACGTGGCGCCGCGCGGTCGCGTCGACCTTCCGTGGCGACGTCGTCGTCGGGCACGACCTCCTCCGGCTCGCCTTCCCCGCCCGTACGGCCTGAGCCGTCGGCGTACGACGTCAGGAAGCTCGCGCCCCGGGCAGGCCGGTGCCTGCGCAGACCGGCGGATCAGCGGCCGAGCTTCCTGACGTTGGGCGCAGCACCCGTCGGCGCAGCAGTCCCTGGCCGGCCAGCACGCCGCCGAGCACCAGCGCCATGCCCACTGCCTGGGCGAGTCCGAAGACCTCAGCGGCGAACACGACGCCGAGCAGCGTGCCGACGACGGGGTTGACCAGACCGATGATCGCCACCGAGCCGGCGGGCATCCGGGTGAGCCCTCGGAACCAGACCCACTGCGCGATCCCGGTGCCGACCACCCCGATCCAGAGGAAGCCGGCGAGGGCGGGCAGGTCCACGGAGGGCGGCGCCCCCTCGACCAGGAAGGCGACCGGGACCAGGAACAGGCCGCCCACGACCAGCTGCCAGGAGACCACGGTCAGCATGTCGGTCGGCGGCGGCCAGCGCTTGACCAGCAGGAAGCCGAGCGCCGAGATCGCCACGGAGCCGAAGGCGCCGAGCAGCCCGAGCCCGGTCACGCCCGCGGGGGTCTGCAGCACCAGCAGTCCGACGCCGAGCAGGCCGACCACGGCGCCGACCAGCCGGGTGGCGGTGGCCCGCTCACCGACCAGCGGCCAGGCGAGCGCGATCACCACCAGCGGGTTGGCTGCCTGGACCGTGGCGGCCAGGCCGCTGGGCAGTCCGTAGGCGGAGAGGAAGATCAGCGGGTAGAAGAGCCCGATGTTGCACATGCCCAGCACCAGGCTGCGCCACCACCAGTGCCCGCGCGGGAGCTGGCGGCGCCACAGCAGCAGCACCACACCGACGGGGAGCGCTCGCACGAGCGCCGCGAACATGGGCCGGTCCGGTGGCAGCAGCTGCGCAGTGACGATGTACGTCGACCCCCACGCCACCGGCGCAACGGCGGTGATGAGGACGTCGCGCCACCGGATATCTTCCACGGAAGGTAAACTATCTTCTGTGGAAGGTATTATCAAGCCCATGGCGACCCAGCTCCGCGACGCGACCGACGACTTCATCGACCAGTGGCGGGCTCGGCGACCCGACCTGGACACCGCTCCGATGGCGGTGATCGGTCGGCTGCACCGGCTGGCGGCGATCCTCGACACCGGTGTGCGGCCGGTCTTCGCCGAGCACGGCCTCAGCGCCGACGACTTCGACGTCCTGGCGACGCTGCGCAGGTGGGGCCGGCCGATGACGCCCAGCGAGCTGGCCCGGTCGGTGCTGGTCGCCTCGGGCACGGTCACCAAGCGCCTCGATCGTCTCGAACGGCGCGGCCTGCTGCTACGGTCGCCGAGCCCGCACGACGGCCGGGGGCGGCTGGTCGAGCTGACGCCGGACGGCTTGTCCCTGGCGGACATGCTGGCCGAGCGTCACTGGGCCAACGAGGACCGGCTGCTGGCGCCGCTCGACGGCACCGAACGCACGCAGCTGGCGGGCTTGCTCCGCAAGCTGCTGGTCGCCCACGAGTGAGCGGCGGCCCACCGGTGATCGCGGCGTGAGCCGATAGGTTGCGGCCATGCCCCTGGACCCACAGCTCGCCGAACTGATCAAGCTCATCGAGGCAGGCACACCTCTGCACCAGCTGTCCCCGGAGGACGCGCGGGCGTCGTTCCGGCAGTTGACGGTGGGCCTGCGACCCGCCGAGAGCGTGGTGCCGGTGAGCTCGGTGGAGGAGGCGACGGTGGCGGGGGCGGAGGGTCCGCTCCGCGCGCGCGTCTACCGCCCCGAGGGTGCCGGGCCGTTCCCCACCGTGGCGATGTTCCACGGCGGCGGCTGGGTCATCGGCGACCTCGACACCCACGACAACATGGCCCGGACGATCTGCCGCGGTGCCGAGGCGGTGGTCGTCTCCGTGGACTACCGGCTGGCGCCCGAGCACCGGTTTCCGGCGGCGGCCGAGGATGCGATCGCGGCGACGCGCGACATCGCCGGTCGGCTGGCCGACTTCGGTGGCTCGGAGGCGCTGGCCGTCGCGGGCGACAGCGCCGGTGGCAACCTGTCCGCCGTTGCCGCCCAGCACGTCCCCGGCCTGGCGGCGCAGCTGCTGATCTACCCGGCGACCGACGTCCTGGGCGAGTTCGCCTCCCGCGCCGAGAACGGCTCCGGCTACTTCCTCGACGCGCCCACGATGGCGTGGTTCGTCAAGCACTACGCCGACGAGGACACCGACTTCGCCGACCCGCGGCTCTCCCCGCTCAAGGGCACCCTCGAGGGGCTGCCGCCCGCGGTCGTCGTGACCGCGGAGCTCGACCCGCTCCGCGACGAGGGCATCGCCTACGCCGAGGCGCTCGCGGCCGCCGGGGTCCCGGTGCGGCAACGCACCTTCGACGGGATCATCCACGGGTTCTTCGACTTCGGGGCGTGGTCGGCGGCGAGCCAGACCGCGATCGAGGAGTCCATCCACCTGTTCGCCGGCCTGCTCCGCCGTTGACCCGGCGGCCGGGCGGCGTCAGTCTCCCGGCGCGGGAACACGCCGGCCGGCCCGGTGGTTGCGGATGACCGTGCCCCTCGCCGACCGACCCGACGACTCCCGTCGGGTCTCCGCCCTGCTGGGGCTGCTGTTCGGGGTCGCCGGGATGGGCTCCTCGTCAGCCGCCATCGTGCTGCCGCGGATGGCCCAGGACTACGGCATCACCGTGGCCCAGGGCGCCTGGACGATCAGCCTCTACGTGCTGATGCTGGGCGTGACCACCGCCCTGTACGGGCGCATCTCCGACCTCGTCGGGATCCGCCGCCCGCTGGCCTTCGGCGTCGCGATGATGGTCGGCGGGGCGGTGGTCGCGGCCCTCGCTCCGTCGTACGGCGTCCACCTGGCCGGGCGGATCCTGCAGGGCGCCGGCGCGGCGGCGGTGCCCACGCTCGGCGTCGCGGCGATCACGGCGCGCTACGAGGGGTCGGTGCGCAGCCTTGGCCTCGGCCGGCTGGCCGGCATGACGGCCGTGCTGAGTGGGCTGGGCCCGCTGCTCGGGGGCGCCGTGGAGGCGGTCGCGGGCTGGCGTGCGGTGATGGTGCTGCCGGTGCTCGCCGTCCTGGTGCTGCCGTTCGTCTGGCACGCGCTGCGCACGGAGGGGACCGGGCACCGGCTCGACCTCGTCGGTGCGGTCCTGGTCGCGCTGACCGCCGGGGGGATGGTGCTGCTCGTGCAGTCGCCCTCGACCGGCTTGGTGGTCGCGTTGGTCGGCGCGGTCCTGCTGGTGGTCGGCGCACCCGCTGTCGCCCTGTGGGTGCGGCGGCGGCCGTTGGGCTTCCTGCCGGTGGACGTGCTGCGCAACGGCACGGTGCTGCGCAGCTCGCTCGCCGCTGCCGCGATCCCGGCCGGCTGGTTCGCCCTGCTCATCTCGGTGCCGGCGATCCTGCTCGCGCGGTCGTGGGAGCCGTGGCAGGTCGGCCTGCTGCTCATCCCGGGTGCGGTGACCGGGCTGTTCACCCCACGCTTCGCGGGACGACTGCTCGACCGGATCGGCGCCGCCGCCTCCCTGGTCATCGCCAGCGTCGGGGCGAGTGTCAGCCTGCTCCTGGCGATGGCCGGAGCGCTGTGGACCTCCCCGGTGCTGCTGGCGCTGTCGGTGATGGTGATCAGCACCTGCTTCGCCATCGGCCAGCCCGCCCTCATGGGTGCCGTCGGCGACGCGGTGCACGTCGACATCCGCGGGGTGGCTCTCGGGATCGCCACGCTGCTCTTCCTCACCGGCGGCAGCGTCGGCTCGGCGATCGTCGGCGGCCTCGGTGACGTGATCGGCTTCCCGCTCAGCATCCTGCTCCTGGCCGTCCTGCCCCTGCTGGGTGCCGCCGGACTGGTGCCGTCGGTGCGCGCGGCGCGGCAGCCGGGCTGAACCCGGAGGCGCGCACGCGGTCCACCGCGGCCGCCCGTAGGCTGAAACGCAGGCCGGCCGGGGAGCCGGACCCGGTGCGGCGAGTGCTGCGCCCGGAACGAGGAGGGAACCACACGATGGAACGCATCGGAGTCGTCGGCTGCGGGCTGATGGGGGCAGGCATTGCGGAGGTCTGCGGGCGCGCCGGTCTCGACGTCGTGGTCGTCGAGTCCAGCGAGGACGCCGCGAAGGCCGGTACGGCGCGGCTGGAGAAGTCGCTCGCCCGGGCCGAGGCCAAGGGCAAGATCGACTCCGCGAGCGCGGTGCTGGACCGGCTCCGGGTGGTCACCGACCTCGCAGAGCTGGCCGACCGGCAGTTGGTGGTCGAGGCGATCGTGGAGGACGAGCAGGCCAAGGTCGACCTCTTCCGCAAGCTCGACGAGATCGTCACCGACCCCGGCGCCATCCTGGCCTCCAACACCTCCTCCATCCCGATCATGAAGCTCGGCGTGGTCACCTCCCGCCCGCAGCAGGTGCTCGGCATCCACTTCTTCAACCCGGTGCCGGTGCTCACGCTGGTCGAGCTGGTGCCCAGCCTGATCACCTCCGAGGAGGTCACCGAGCAGGCCCGCACCTTCGTCGAGGGCACGCTCGGGAAGTCCGCGATCGACAGCCAGGACCGCGCCGGGTTCATCGTCAACGCGCTGCTGATCCCGTTCGTCCTCTCGGCGATCCGGATGCTGGAGTCCGGGTTCGCCACGGCCGAGGACATCGACCGTGGCTTGGTGCTGGGCGCGGCGCACCCGCAGGGGCCGCTGGCGCTGGCCGACCTGATCGGGCTGGACACGACCAAGGCGGTGGCCGAGTCGCTCTACGAGGAGTTCAAGGAGCCGCTGTACGCCGCCCCGCCGCTGCTCGCCCGCATGGTCGACGCCGGCCTGCTCGGCCGCAAGACCGGCCGCGGCTTCTACACCTACTCCTGATGGGTACGCCGGGACCGGGTGCCCCGCGCTGGTTCACCGACACCAAGCCCGGCCACGCGCAGTGGTACATCGAGCGGTTTCGCACGATGGCACGCGAGGGCGCCGACCTCGAGGGGGAGGCTCGGCTGGTCGACGCGATGGTGCAGCGCGGCGCCCGGGTGCTCGACGCCGGCTGTGGTCCCGGCCGGCTCGCCGGCGCGCTGCACGGGCGCGGCCTCGACGTGACCGGCGTCGACATCGACCCCGAGCTGATCGAGGCCGCGCGGACCGACCACCCGGGGCCGACGTACCACGTCGCCGACCTGGCAAGCCTCGACCTCGCGGGCGAGCCGTTCGACCTCATCGTGTCGGCCGGCAACGTGATGGTGTTCCTCGCACCGGGGTCCGAGCGGGCCGTGCTGCAGCGGCTGCGCGACCACACCCGACCTGGCGGACGCATCGTGATCGGCTTCCGCCGTGAGGACGGCTATCCCTACGACCGGTTCGACGAGGACACCGAGGCCGCCGGACTGGTGCGAGAGCTCCGGTTCGGCACCTGGGGGCTGGACCCGTACACCGACGAGTCCGACTTCGCCGTCACCGTCCTGCGCCGGCCGGAGTAGTCCGCCCGGAGTCTTTCGGCCAGGCCCAGCGGCGCAGCGCCAGCAGCCCGGGCAGGAACAGCACCAGCATCACGATGCCGCCGACGTGGTCGTCCACGTCGTCGCCGAAGACCGTGAGCGCCGTGCCGAGCAGCAGGAACGGCGAGGTGATCACGGTGGCGAACCAGAACAGCACCTTGCGCACCGGATGGTGCGGCGGCTGCACCGGGCCGAGCGCGCTGAGGCCGAGCCCCCGGAGGGCCTGGTCGAGGTCTCCGTAGGTCCGGGCCGCCAACGCCTCGCCGGTGCGGGACTCGAGCTCCGTCCGGGTGAGGCGTCCCTGCGCGAAGGCCTCGGCCAGACGGCGGGTGGCCCCATCGCGGTCGGCATCCGACGCCAGCGCGGAGTCATGCAGCGCCTCTGCGTCGGCCGCCTCGGACCGCTGCTGCTCCAGCCTCGCGGTCCACGCCTGCCCGAGGAGTCGGCCCACGTCGGCCAGGCCGTCGGGCGACGCAGGTGGCTGTGGGGCTCGCTCGTCGCCCCCGGAGACGGTCATGCAGGGAGGCTATCCGCTCGCGGCGGCCGGTGGGTGTGGTCACGAAAGACCGGCCACGGCGCGCGTGGCTCGTCGCGAGCCTGCGTCAGCCTCGGCGGGCGCGGGCGGCGTCCTTGGCGCGGGTGTGGGCGTCGAGGTGCACCTTGCGGATCCTCACCGCGTCGGGGGTGACCTCGACGCACTCGTCGGAGCGGCAGAACTCCAGCGACTGCTCCAGGGACAGCTTCTTCGGCGGGATCAGCTTCTCGAAGTTGTCGGCCGTGGAGGAGCGGACGTTGGTCTGCTTCTTCTCCTTGGTGATGTTGACGTCCATGTCGTCGGCCCGGGAGTTCTCGCCCACGATCATGCCCTCGTAGACCTCGGTGGTCGGCTCGACGAACAGGACGCCGCGCTCCTGCAGGTTGGTCATCGCGTACGCCGTGGCGGCGCCGGACCGGTCGGCGACCAGCGACCCCTGCGAGCGCGAACGGATCTCGCCGGCCCACGGCTCGTATCTCTCGAACACGTGGTGCGCGATGCCGGTGCCGCGCGTCTCGGTGAGGAACTCGGTGCGGAACCCGATCAGCCCGCGGGCCGGCACCAGGAACTCCATCCGCACCCAGCCGGTGCCGTGGTTGGTCATCTGCTCCATCCGGCCCTTGCGCACGGCCAGGAGCTGGGTGATCGCGCCGAGGTGCTCCTCGGGGGCGTCGATGGTGAGCCGCTCGACGGGCTCGTGCACCTTGCCGTCGACCTCTCTGGTGACCACCTGCGGCTTGCCGACGGTCAGCTCGTAGCCCTCGCGGCGCATCTGCTCCACGAGGATCGCCAGGGCCAGCTCGCCGCGGCCCTGCACCTCCCACGCGTCGGGTCGGTCGGTCGGCAGCACCCGCAGCGAGACGTTGCCGACCAGCTCCTTGTCGAGCCGGTCCTTGACCAGGCGCGCCGTCACCTTGGTGTTCTTCGTCGGGCCGCGACCGGAGAGCGGCGAGGTGTTGGTGCCGATGGTCATCGAGATCGCCGGCTCGTCGACCTGGATCAGGGGCAGCGCGACCGGGTTCTCCGCGTCGGCCAGGGTCTCGCCGATCATGATGTCGGGGATGCCGGCGATCGCGACGATGTCACCGGGCCCGGCCTCCTCGCCGGGCTTGCGCTCCAGCGCCTCGGTGATCAGCAGCTCGGTGACCTTGACGTTCTGCACGCTGCCGTCGGTCCTCATCCAGGCGACGGTCTGGTTCTTGCGCAGCACGCCCTGGTGCACGCGCACGAGCGCCAGCCGGCCCAGGAACGGCGAGGCGTCGAGGTTGGTCACGTGGGCCTGGAGCGGGGCCCCCTCGTCGTACACCGGGGCCGGGATCGTCTCCAGGATGGTGCGGAAGAGCGGCTCCAGGTCGGGGGAGTCGGGCAGGCCGCCGTTGTCGGGCACCTCCGTCGACGCCCGGCCGGCCTTGGCGCTGGCGTAGACGACGGGGAAGTCGAGCGCGTCCTGGCTGTGGGAGTCGTCGAGCAGGTCCATGAACAGCTCGTAGGTCTCGTCGACGACCTCCTCGATGCGGGCGTCGGAGCGGTCGACCTTGTTGACCACCAGCACGACGGGCATGTCGCGGTTGAGCGCCTTGCGGAGCACGAACCGGGTCTGCGGCAGCGGCCCCTCGGAGGCGTCGACCAGCAGGACGATGCCGTCCACCATGGAGAGGCCGCGCTCCACCTCGCCGCCGAAGTCGGCGTGCCCGGGAGTGTCGATGATGTTGATCGTCATGCCGTCGGGCGCCGACGGGCCGGTGTAGTGGACGGCCGTGTTCTTCGCGAGGATCGTGATGCCCTTCTCGCGCTCGAGGTCACCGGAGTCCAGCACCCGGTCGGCCACGCCGGCCTCCTCCTGGTGCGCGGTGAACGCGCCGGCCTGGTGCAGCATCGCGTCGACCAGGGTCGTCTTGCCGTGGTCGACGTGCGCCACGATCGCGACGTTGCGGAGGTCGGGTCGAGTTGCCATCAGGCGCCTTTCGGAGTGTTGCGGGCACGATGCTCCCGCCGGTGGGGGCCGGCCGGAGGCGTGGGGGAGGTTGGCCGCGGAGCAATGCGGCGGTCAAGTCTATCGTGAGCACGTGCCTGGCTTTCGCGTGCTCTTCCTCTGCGTGGGCAACGTCTGCCGATCGCCCCTCGGCGAGCGGCTGCTCCAGGGGCTGCTCCCGGCCGCGGACTTCGAGGTCGCCAGCGCCGGGGTCCGGGCGCTGGCCGGGCAGCCGATGAGCCCGCGGGCGGCTGTGGAGCTGCAGCGGTACGGCGGCGACCCGGCCGGCTTCCTGGCCCGCCAGCTCGAGCCGCAGCTGCTCAAGTCCAGCGACCTGAACCTCGTCGCCACCGCGGAACTGCGCTCGCAGGTGCTCGCCGAGTGGCCGGCCGCCATGCGGCGTACCTTCACCGTGCGGGAGTTCGCCGCGCTCGTCGACCTGGTGCTGCCGACCGTCCCGGAGGGCGAGGCGCTCGACCCGCGGAGCCTGGTCGACCGCGCGCAGGCCCGCCGCTCGGAGGTGCAGGGGATCGACTACGACATCCCGGACCCGTTCCGGCAGTCCGACGCCGCCCACGAGCTCGCCGCCCGGCTGATGCACGACGCGGTCGACCGGATCGCGCGCGGGTTGCTCGCCGCCACCCAGCGCGCCTGACCGTGCTGCGCCGGATCCTGCTCGCCGTGGTGGCCGGCCTCGTGGGTGCCGGTGTCGTCGTCGCGTTCGCCTCGCCGGCCCACACCCCTGCCGGGCCAGGGCAGCAGCCCTCGAGCAGGCCCTCGAGCAGCCCGTCCAGCACGCCCAGCACGCCCAGCCCGTCGGCGGCACCCCTCGCCGGCACCACCGTCGCCCTGGACCCCGGACACCAGCTCGGCAACGGTCACTTCCCCCGCGAGACCACCCGCATCGTCGACGCCGGCACGCTGGACAAGGCGTGCAACACCGTCGGCACCGCCACCGACGCCGGACTGCCGGAGGCGACGGTGAACTTCCGCGTCGCGAAGCGGGTCGCGCGCCAGCTGCGTGCGCTGGGTGCGACGGTGCGGATGACCCGCACCGGCAACTCCGCCCGGCGCTGGGGGCCGTGCGTGGACGTGCGCGGGCGCTTCGGCGGGCGGGTCGGAGCCGACCTCACCGTCAGCATCCACGCCGACGGCGCCGGCGCCACCCTGCACGGCTTCCACGTGATCATCCCCTCGCCCCGATCGCCGGACACCGCGGACATCGCCCCCGCCTCACGGCGCCTGGGCCTGGCGATCCGGGCGGCGCTCGACGGCGCGGGGATCGCGCGCTCGGACTACGTCGGCGCCGGTACGGCGCTCAGCGTCCGCGCCGACCTCGGCACCCTGAACCTCTCGACGGTGCCGGTCGTGATGGTCGAGCTGGGCAACCTGCGCAACGCGGTCGACGCCCGCAGGCTGTCGCGTCCGTCCGGGGAGCGCCGGTACGCGGACGCGCTGGTTGCCGGGGTCCGGGCGTTCCTGGGTCGCTGAGCCCGACCGTGGACACAACAGACCGGCCGGGTGCGGAGTCGCGGTCAGTCGAAGATCGGTCCGCGGTGCAGCTGGTGCTGCGCGGCCTGGGCGACGGGGCGGATCACCAGCTCGTCGACGTTCACGTGGCGGGGCAGGGACGCGACCCAGCGGATCGCCTCGGCAACGTCGCGGGCGACGAGCGGGGAGTCCACGTCGGCGTAGACCGCCTCGGCACGCTCCCGGTCGCCGTCGAAGCGGACCAGAGAGAACTCCTCGGTGTGCACCATGCCCGGCGCGATCTCGGTGACCCGGACCGGCTCGCCGTTCAGCTCCAGGCGCAGCGTCTGGGTGACCACCCGGGTCGCGTGCTTGGCCGCCGTGTAGCCCCCACCGGTGGCGTAGGCGCCGCGTCCGGCCGTCGAGCCGACGTTCACCACGAGGCCGTGACCCGTCGCCCGGACGGCCGGCAGCAGGGCCTTGGTCACCCTGACCAGGCCGAGCACGTTCACGTCGTACATCTGCTGCCACTCGCCGAGGTCCGCACCGTCCACGGGTGCGGAGCCGAACGCTCCGCCGGCGTTGTTCACCAGGACATCGAGCCGCGGGCCGACCGCCTCGGCGAGGGCGGCCACCGACTTCGCGGAGGTGACGTCGCAGCTGACCGCCGTACCCCCGATCTCCTCTGCCAGCGCGCGGATCCGGTCGCCCCGGCGGGCGGCGCAGAACACCTCGAACCCGTCGGCCGCCAGTGCGCGCGCCGTGGCGGCGCCGATCCCGCTGCTCGCCCCGGTCACCACGGCGCTGCGGCGCGCCGGCCCGGTGCCGGTGCCGGCAGCGGGTCCACCGGTGGGGTTCGACTCGGGCAAATCGGACACGATTCCTCCGGTAGTGGTGGCGTGCGGGAGCAGGGTTCGCCATGATCCTGCCATGCACCTGCGCCTCGCCTCGTCCCTGCTCGCCCTGCTCGGTGGGGTGCTGCTGCTCCTGGTCGGGGCCCTCGCGCTCGGTGCTGCCGCCGACTGGCACGCGGGCGTCGCGCTCGTCGGCTACGCCGCCACACTGCTGGCCCTGGCGATCCTCGGCTACAGCCTGGTGACGACCGCCCCGGTGTGGCTGGGGATCATCGTGGGGGTGTGCACGCCGCTGCTGGTCGCCAGTGTCTGGCAGGCGCTGGCCCAGCCGATCACCGACCGGTCCTCGAACGGCGAGGCGATCGTGTGGCTGCTCGGCGGCGTGCTCGCGCTGGTGCTCGCTGCGCTCGAGCTGGGCGCACACGCGCGCGCTCGCGGCGCCCGGACGCACGGCGACGAGGTCCACCGGCCGCGTCACTGAGGGCCTGCACCGACCGGCCGGGTCGCCGACCGGCTTGCGGGGTACTGACGGGAATGTCGGACCACGTTTCGTGGTTGTGCCACCGGAGGTGCCCATGACACCAGCACTGACACCAGCCCGCGCTGACGCACCCGCTGACGCACTCGCTGACGCCCGCGAACGGGCGATGTCGGAGCCTGCCGTCCGCCGGGTGGCGATGGTCAGCCTGCACACCTCGCCGCTGGACCAGCCGGGCACCGGTGACGCCGGCGGGATGAACGTCTACGTCACCGAGGTGGCGCGCCAGCTCGCCCGGCGTGGAGTGGAGGTGGACATCTTCACCCGCGCGACCGCGTCCCGGCTGCCCGTCGAGGTGGGCCTCGAGCCGGGGGTCAGTGTCCGGCACATCGTCGCCGGCCCGTTCGAGGGCCTGGGCAAGCAGGAGCTCCCCGGCCAGCTTTGCGTCTTCGCCCGCGAGGTGCTCCGGGTGGAGGCCCAGCACGAGCTCGGCCACTACGACCTGGTGCACAGCCACTACTGGCTCTCGGGACAGGTCGGCGCGCTCGCGCGCGACCGCTGGGGTGTCCCGCTGGTGCACTCGATGCACACCATGGCCAAGGTCAAGAACGGCGCCCTCGCCGACGGCGACACCCCCGAGCCGGCGGCCCGGATCATCGGCGAGGAGCAGGTCGTCGAGGCGGCCGACATGCTGATCGCCAACACCGACGACGAGGCGAAGGACCTGATCAACTGCTACGACGCCGACGCCGCCCGTGTCGAGGTCGTGCACCCGGGCGTCGACCTCGGGCTGTTCCGTCCACGCCCGCCCCAGGAGGCCCGGTCGCGGCTCGGCCTGCCGGCGGACGGCGACGTGCTGCTCTTCGTGGGTCGGATCCAGCCGCTGAAGGCGCCCGACGTGCTGCTTCGCGCCGCCGCCGAGCTGCTGCGGCGGGACCCGGCGCGGCGCTCGCGCCTGATGGTCGCCGTCGTCGGCGGACCCTCCGGCTCCGGGCTCGAGCACCCCAGCGCCCTGTCCGACCTGGCCGCGTCGCTGGGCATCGCCGACGTGGTCCGGTTCGTCCCGCCGGTCTCCCGCGCCGACCTCGTCGACTGGTACGCCGCTGCGTCGCTGGTCTGCGTGCCGTCGTACAACGAGTCCTTCGGCCTGGTCGCCGTGGAGGCGCAGGCCTGTGGCACGCCGGTCGTCGCTGCCGAGGTCGGTGGGCTCACCACAGCGATCGCCGACGGCAGGTCCGGCTTCCTTGTGGGAGGGCACGACCCGGCCGACTACGCGCGGGTGATCGAACGCATCCTCGCCGAACCGGCGCTGCGCGAGCGGCTGTCCCGGGGCGCGCGGGCCCAGGCGGCCGGCTTCAGCTGGGAGCACACCGCCGACGCGACGCTCGGGGTCTACGGTGAGGCGGTCAGACGCATGCGCGCCGAGCTGCAGGAGGGTCTCACACGGTGACCGCACCGACGGAGCTGATCCGCGGCTTCCTGGTCGACGGGGAGTTCGAGTTCACCGAGGGCCACGACGGCGTCTTCGACGTCGTGCTGCCCGGCGAGCGCAAGCTCCAGACCCCGGTGCGCCTGGAGATCGGGTCGCACGCGCTGGCCGTGCACGCCTTCGTGTGCCGCAGGCCGGACGAGAACTTCGAGGGCGTCTACCGCTGGCTGCTCGAGCGCAACATGAAGATGTTCGCCGTGGCGTTCGCGCTCGACGCGGTCGGTGACATCTACCTCGACGCCCGGCTGCCGCTCTCGGTGGTCTCCGCCGAGGAGATCGACCGGCTGCTCGGCGCCGTCCTGACCTACGCCGACGAGTCGTTCAACGCCATCCTCGAGCTGGGCTTCGCCACCTCGATCCGCAAGGAGTGGGAGTGGCGCCTCTCTCGCGGCGAGTCCACCCGCAACCTCGAGGCGTTCCAGGCGTTGCGCCCCTCGGAGGAGTGACGGTCCCGGGGCTCGCCGGGGGCCAGCTGTAACGCGGAGTTATTGACGCTGAACAAGGGGCATACGACGCACCCAGCGTCGGGGACACCGCGTTACAAGCGGCGGGCGCGGGGCCGAGCGCTACCAGCAGAGGGCGGCCAAGGTCTCCGCGCACCCGCCGTCGACCTTCACGGTGGCCAGCTCATCGCCACGTGTCTCTCCGCGGTTGACGATCACGATCGGGATGCCGCGCCGGTGGGCGGCCTTCACCCAGCGGCGCCCGCTGAACACGTGCAGCGACGAGCCGAGTACGACGAGCGCCTCGGCCTCCTCGACCAGGCCGGCGCAGTCGCCGACGCGGTCGCTCGGGACGTTCTCCCCGAAGAAGACCACGTCCGGCTTGAGCTGGCCGCCGCAGGCACACGTCGCGACGACGAAGTCGCTGGTCTCCTCCAGCGCGACGTCGCCGTCGGGGAGGGTGGCCAGCGGGCGGTCGTCGTACCCCGGGTTGAGCGCGGCGAGCCGGCGCTGCACCTCCGCGCGTGGAGCGAGCGCGCCGCACGCCAGGCAGGCCACCTGGTCCAGTCGGCCGTGCAGGTCGACGACGCGTCGCTGGCCGGCCCGCGTGTGCAGCCCGTCGACGTTCTGGGTGATCACCGCGCCCACTCGGCCCCGGCGCTCGAGGTCGGCCAGGATCCGGTGGGTCGCGTTCGGTGCGGCGATGCTCATCCGTGACCAACCGAGGTAGGCGCGCGCCCAGTACCGCTGCTGCTCGGCCGGCCCGCTCCGGAACTGCTGGATCGTCATCGGGTTGCGACGTACAGCGCCGGGACCGCGGTAGTCGGGGATCCCCGAGTCCGTGGACACGCCCGCACCGGTCAGCACCAGCCAACGCCGGTCACCGAGCACGTCGAGCAGGCCACTGGGGCGGGCGGTCAGGGTCATCCGGTGTCCTCGGCGATGTGCAACGCGGTGTCCACGACGCTGAGTGCGCCGTATGAGGCGGGTTCAGCGACGATAACCCCGCGTTACAAGGCGATGTGGCCGCCCTCCAGCCGGCCCCTACAGCCGGTCGGGGGCGCACTCGACGGGAGCGGCGGCGGGCTCGGTCGGGGGTACCTTGCGCGACGTGCGCCGGGTCAGCAGGACGCCGGCGATGCACAGGACGCCCCCGACGAAGGACATGGCCGGCGGCACCTCGTCGAGCACGGCCCAAGCGATCAGGCTGGTGATGAACGGCACCAGGAACGTGGTCATCGCGAACTTCCCCGCATCGGCCCGCGAGAGGGCGTAGGCCCAGGTGGTGAACGCCAGCGCGGACGGTACGACGCCCAGGTAGAGGATCCAGCCGAGGTCGGCGGCGCTGGTCTCGGCCAGCACGCCGACGAGCTGGCCGCTCCACGGCAGGCACACGACCGTGCCGACCACGTAGAACCAGAAGGTCATCTCAAGGGCGGTCAGCCCGGCGCCGAGCAGCCGCTTCTGGGAGATGACGCCGATCGCGAACGTGAAGGCCGCCACCAGGGTGAGCACCACCCCGAGGAGGTCGCCCGAGTCGCCGGACGAGGACGCTTCCCCGATCAGGACCACGCCGGCGAACCCGACCCCGACGCCGAGCACCAGCCAGCGGGTGAGCAGCTCGCCGAGGAAGACGGTGGCCAGGCCGGCGACGAGGATCGGTCCGACCTGGATCAGCAGTGCCGCCGTGCCGGCGTCGATGCGCTGCTCGCCCGCGTTGAGCGTCAGGTTGTAGACACCGATCCACGAGGCGCCTCCGAGGATGATCAGGGGCCACGCGCTCCGCGCCGGAAGCCGGATCCGACCCCTGCTGCCGAGCACCATCGCACCGAGGACCACGACGGCGACCAGCAGCCGGCCGAGGCTGAGCGAGCCTGCCGGCACATGGCCACCGAGGTGTCGGATCGCCACGAACGCCGACGCCCAGGTCAGCAGCGTGAACACCACCGCGGCGAGGGGGAGCAGCCGGTGGGTCGGGGGCGCGGTCGGAGCGGTGTGCAGGGTGCTGGTCACCCCCGGAATCTAGGCCCTCGGCGCCCTGGGGGACACGCGGTTTTCGGACGTCGTACGACGGATCCCTGCCACGAGCCGACCCGACAGCCCGGGATAGTCCCCGACGTTGGGGTTCACCCGGGCCCCGAAGTCGAGCACAAACGTCGGGGACTATCCCGAGATGGGGGTACGGCGCGGCGGCGCGCACCCGTCACAGCTCGAGCTTGTAGCCCAGCCCGCGGACGGTGGTGAGATGGCGCGGCTGCGACGGGTTGGGCTCGATCTTGGCTCGCAGCCGCTTCACGTGGACGTCGAGCGTCTTGGTGTCCCCGACGTAGTCCGATCCCCAGACGCGGTCGATGAGCTGGCCACGGGTGAGCACCCTGCCGGGGTTGCGCAGGAACATCTCCAGCAGCTCGAACTCCTTCAGCGGCAGCCGGACGTCGTCGCCGTTGACCGTGACCACGTGCCGGTCGACGTCCATCCGGACCCGGCCCGCCTCCAGGACGGCGGTGTCCGGTGCGGCGTCGCCCAGGCCACGGCGGAGTACGGCGCGAATGCGGGCGACCAGCTCGCGCGGGGAGTAGGGCTTGGTGACGTAGTCGTCGGCGCCCAGCTCGAGGCCGACGACCTTGTCGACCTCCTCGTCCTTGGCGCTGACCATGATCACCGGCACGTTGGAGGTCTGCCGGATTCGCCGGCACACCTCGGTGCCGGGCAGCCCGGGCAGCATCAGGTCGAGCAGCACGATGTCGGCGCCGGCGCGGTCGAACTCCGCCAGCGCGTCGGGGCCGCTCGCCGCCACCGCCACTTCGAAGCCCTCCTTGGCGAGCAGGTAGGACAGCGCGTCGCTGTAGCTCTCCTCGTCCTCGACGACCAGCACCCGGGTCACGGGATCGGCACCCCTTCGGCACGCGACGAGCGGCCGGTCGGCAGCTGGCGCGGCAGCGTCAGCGTGAACGTGGAGCCCTGGCCCTCCACCGACCACACGTCGACCTCGCCGCCGTGCGAGGCGGCGACGTGCTTGACGATCGAGAGGCCCAGGCCGGTGCCGCCGGTCGAGCGGTGCCGCGCCGGGTCGACCCGGTAGAAACGCTCGAAGACCCGGTCCAGGTCGCCGGCGGGGATGCCGACGCCCTGGTCGGTCACGACGATGTCCACCAGCTGGTCGCGGGCCCGCGCGGCGACGACGACGGTCGAGCCCTCGGGGGAGTAGGTCACCGCGTTGGAGACCAGGTTGCCCACCGCGACGGCGACCTGCTCACGGCTGCCCAGCAGGGTCAGGCCGTTCTCGCCCTCGTGGGCCACCGTGATGCGCTTGCTCTCGGCATCGGTGCGGCTCTCGTCGACGGCGCGGGCGAGGACCTCGTCGACGGGCACGGCCACCGGTTCCTCCAGCGGGTCGTCGTCCTGCAACCGGGACAGCTCGATGATCTGCTGCACCAGCCGGGTCAGTCGTTCGCTCTCGGTGTGCATCCGGCCGGCGAAGCGCTGGACCGCCTCCGGATCGTCGGCGGCGTCGATGACGGCGTCGGCGAGCACCCGGATGGCGCCCACGGGGGTCTTGAGCTCATGGCTGACGTTGGCGACGAAGTCGCGGCGGACGGCCTCGACCCGGCGTTCGCGGGTGCGGTCGTCGACCAGGGCGAGCACCAGCCGTGAGCTGAGCGGCGCCACCCGGGCGGTGACGACGCGCGGCGGTACGCCGGGTGCCCGTTGCAGCACCAGCTCGGTCTCCCGGATCTGCCCGTCGCGCCGCACCTTCTGGACGAGGTCGGCGAGCTCGCGGACGGTGATCCGGTGCTCCTTGACCAGGCCCAGGGCGATGGCCGGCGCGGAGGCCTTGAGGACCTGGTCGCCGGCATCGACGACCAGCGCGCTGCTGCGCAGCACCGACAGGACCGCCGCGATGCCCGGGGGCAGGGCCGGCTCGCGGACGGTGCTCGACCGCAGCTGCGAGTCGCTGATCCGCCAGGCCAGCACGACGCCGGCGCCGAGGAGCGCGCCGATGACGGCGTACACGATCGCCTCGGTGGTGTCGCTCACGTAGAGGATCGTACGCAGCCGCCCGTGGTGTCGGCCCGCGCGCGGAGGCCGTCGACGCACTGTTCACCGGGCGTTCACGCAAGGTCGCCGGACGGCCACCTTGGTCTCGTAGCGTCCGGGCCATGCGTGCCGCCTACACCGACCAGCTCGACTCGATCCGCGCGGAGCTCGTGGACATGACCCGGCTCGTCGGCGCGTCCGTCGGGAAGGCGACGACCGCCCTCCTGGACGGCGACGCGTCGCTGGCCGAGGAGGTGATCTCCGAGGACGTGGCCATCGACGCCCTGCGGGAGAAGATCGAGGAGGACAGCTTCGAGCTGCTCTCGCTGCAGAACCCCGTCGCCGGTGACCTGCGGATGCTGGTGGCGTCGCTGCGGATGGTCGGCGAGATGGAGCGGATGGGCGACCTGTCCGTGCACGTCGCCAAGATCGCCCGGCTGCGGGTCCCCGACGTGGCCGTCCCGGAACCGCTGGTCCCGACGATCTCGCGGATGGCGGCGGTCGCCGAGGTGATGGTCGGCAAGGTCGAGCACATCATCGCCGCCTCCGACGTCGCCGCTGCCGAGGAGCTCGAGCAGGTCGACGAGGAGATGGACCGGCTGCGCCGCTCGTCGTTCCGAGAGCTGCTCGGCTCGGACTGGAAGTACGGCGTGGAGCCGGCTGTCGACATCGCCCTGCTCGGCCGCTACTACGAGCGGATCGCCGACCACGCCGTCTCGGTCGCCCGGCGGGTGGTGTTCCTGGTGACCGGCGAGCAGCCCGCCTGACGTCGTACGACGCGAGCGCGGGCGCGCCGTCACTCCTTCCAGCAGGCCACGACCGCAGCGGCCACGCCGTACGCCGCCTCGGTCCGGGTCATCCCGTCGGGCAGGTCGCCGGCCGGCACCCGTGAGGCGTCCACCCACAGCGTCTTGTGGTCCTTGAGGAAGCCGACGTCACCGCGCGTGGTCTCGAAGGCCGGGAAGCCGAGGTTCTCCAGGCCCCTGATCGGCCGGGCGCCGAGTCGATCCTGCAGTGCGTCGAACCAGGCGCGGCCCGGGCCGGCCTTGGTCAGGTCCTTGACCTGCATCCGCAGGTCGCCGGCCGGCAGCTCGTAGGTGCAGCGGTAGGTCCGATCGGCCCAGCCGTCCAGCG
Organism: Marmoricola sp.; assembly: GCA_035708765.1. Lineage (GTDB taxonomy): Bacteria > Actinomycetota > Actinomycetes > Propionibacteriales > Nocardioidaceae > Marmoricola. The sequence goes on along the minus strand of DASTFI010000016.1, from coordinate 4,617 downwards.
GCACGGGCTGCTCGTCGAGGCCGAAGACGTTCTGCACCGCGCCGGCGATCTCGTCGCTGCAGATCATCGCGGCGGCTGCCGAGGGGCCAGAGGTGGCGGCCATGTCCATGCTGTGATCCATTTCGCCCTCGCCGTGGGCGTGGCCGTCAGCGGACCCGTGGTCCATCCCCTTCATCTCGGCGTCGCTCATCGTGCTGCCGTCCGGCATCACGTGGGTGCTCTCGTGCCCGCTTCCGTGCCCGGTCCCGGGGTCTGCGGGGGCGTCCTCACCGCAGGCGCCGAGCAGCAACCCTGCGCTGAGCACCAGGGCGGTCACGGACAGCGGGCGGGACAAGGTACGCAGGCGGTGCATGGGACTCCTCGGGTTCGACGATGCAAGGGGTTCGGAGTCCGGATCGCGCCGGATGGGAAATCTCCGGCGATTTCTCCCCATCCGACCCGTCCCGGGCTGCGAACCACCCCTAGAAAGCGGCTTGGGCACGTCGGTCCCTCGGGCGGGCGGTCAGGCCGGAAAGACCGACAAGAGGAGAACAATGCACAAGGCAATTCGTGTTCTGGTTCCTCTCGCCGCAGCCGCCATGCCCTTGGCGCTTGCTCCGAGTGTCGCCTCTGCAGATGATGGGTCGACCTACCAGGCGACTCTGAACCCGTTGAACAACTCGAGCGGCTCCGGGATGGCCACCATCAGCCTCCACGGCAACACCGCCGACATCCAGATGAGCTGGAGCGGCCTGCCGGCCGAGTTCAACGGCGGCCCCTACCCGCACGTGCAGCACATCCACATCGCGGGTCAGGGCCAGTGCCCCACGCCCGACGCGGACAAGAACGGTGACGGCATCGTCGACACCGTCGAGGGCCAGCCGGCGTACGGCGAGATCGGCACCACGCTCTCGCTCAAGGGGGACACGTCCCCGGCGGCCGGCACCAACATCAAGACCGCGCCGGGTGGTGACAGCCTCGAGTACAACCGCACCATCGAGCTGTCCGACGCCTCCGCGGCCTCGCTCCGCGACGGCACCGGCGTCATCGTGGTCCACGGGCTCGACCCGTCGACGCTGAGCAAGAAGGCCGCAAACGCCAAGAGCAACCTGGTGCCCAGCCTCCCGCTGGCCGCCACGTCGCCGGCCCTGTGCGGCGTGCTCTCCGGCATGCCGTCCGGCGGCGTCGCCACCGGCACCGGCTCGACCGCCGGCCTGGAGAACCCGGGGCTGCTCGGCCTGGGCGCCGGCCTGCTGGGCGCGGGCGCGCTCGGCACCGTCCTGTACGGCGTCAAGCGTCGTCGCGCGACCGAGGTCGCCTGACGACTGATGGCCTCACCATCAACGATGTTCGGCCGTCGGGGCGGGCTCCTGCTCGCCCTGGCGGTCGGCGTCGCGGGGATCGTCGTACTCATCGTGGCGCTGCGCTCGCAGGTGGAGGTGCCCGAGACCCGCTCGGCCGGCACCATCGACCCGCCGGCCGCCTCGAGCAGCACCCCGCCAGCCTCGGCCGTCCCGTCTGCGGAGCCCTCCCGGCAAGCCGCGCCGCCGCCCCTGGGCCCTTCGGCCCCGGTGTCGCTGTCGATTCCGTCGCTGGACATCGACACCCGCGTGTTTCCCATCGGGCTCAACCCCGACGGCACCCTCGCCGTACCCCAGCCCGGTCCGCGGGAGGACCTGGCCGCCTGGTTCGAGAACTCCCCGTCACCGGGGCAGCCCGGCCCGTCCGTCATCGAGGGCCACGTCGACACCGCCTCGGGGCCCTCGGTGTTCTTCCGACTGGGCCAGATCAAGCCGGGCGCGGCCATCAAGGTCAACCGGGCCGACGGTGTCCGGCTGGTGTTCCGGGTCGACGCCGTGCGTGACTTCAAGAAGGCGTCGTTCCCGACCAAGCTCGTCTACGGCGGCAAGGACCTGTCCGAGCCGACCCTGCGGATGATCACCTGCAGCGACTTCGACCCGTCGATCCGGCACCACGTCGGAAACACGGTGGTGTTCGCCCACCTGGCGCACGTCCGGGGGCGTTGAGGACGCGCGGTTTCACAGGTTCTCCCGTGACACCGACACTTCACCCCCGTTGCAACGGCAGAGAAGTGATGACTTCACAGGAGAACGTGGGAAACCGCCCAACCCCTCAGCGGCCTTGGTTGGCCACCGCTGCAGCGGCCTCGGCGGCGGCCTCTGGGTCGAGGTAGCGCCCGCCCGGCTGGGTGGGACGCAGATCGTCGTCGAGGTCGTAGAGGAGCGGCATCCCGGTGGGGATGTTCAGGCCGGCGATGTCCTCGTCGGAGATCCCGTCGAGGTGCTTGACCAGGGCGCGCAGGCTGTTGCCGTGCGCGGCGACCAGCACGGTGCGGCCGGCCCTCAGGTCGGGCACGATCGCCGACTCCCAGTAGGGCAGGAACCGGGCCACGACGTCCTTGAGGCACTCGGTGCGGGGAAGCTCGTCCCCGAGGTCGGCGTAGCGGGAGTCGCCGGCCTGCGACCACTCGGAGTCGTCGTCCAGCGGCGGCGGGGGTACGTCGAACGACCGGCGCCAGAGCATGAACTGCTCCTCGCCGTACTCCTCGCGGATCGCGGCCTTGTCCTTGCCCTGCAGGGCACCGTAGTGCCGCTCGTTGAGCCGCCAGGACCGGCGCACCGGGATCCAGTGCCGGTCGGCGGTGTCCAGGGCGATGCAGGCGGTGCTGATCGCCCGGCGGAGCACTGAGGTGTGCACCACGTCGGGCAGCAGGCCGGCCTCGACCATCAGCTCGCCGCCCCGGACGGCTTCCGCGGTGCCCTGCTCGGTGAGCGGGACATCGACCCAGCCGGTGAAGAGGTTCTTCTGGTTCCAGTCGCTCTGGCCGTGCCGGAGCAGGATCAGCGTGGACATGCGGCGCCTCCCGTGGTCACTGGGACGGGGATGCGGACGGCGACGCGGCGCCCGACGGCTGCTGCGTGGCCGACGCGGCCCCGGGGTTCGGTGGCTCCGAGGGCAGCGGCACGTCGGCGAACGCGTTGTTGTTGCGCACCACCGGGATCAGCAGCTTCTTGCTCAGCCCGCTCTGGAAGGCCAGCTCGATGCTCACGAAGTTGCCGGCCTCGACCTTGGGACCGGTGACGCTGACCTCACCGCTGCGGGCCAGGTCGACCAGCTCGCCGGGCGGCAGCGAGATCGGGCTGAAGCTGCTGGTGAGGTTGGACCCCGTCACCGAGACCAGCGCGTCGTCCTGGTCGCCGTCGTTGAGCAGGCTGACGGCCAGCGTGCCGCTGCCGTCGTCGGCGGAGACGATCAGCGCGTTGAGCGCGAAGACGTCGCCGGTCTTGTCGTTGGTGCCCACCGCAGGCTGGTAGACCTGATCGGTCTGGGCGCCGAAGCCGTTGGTGCAGCCGGCGGCAGCCGGGGCTGCCAGCACCAGGGCCACGGCGGCGATCCGGCGGCGCAGGGAGGACTTCACGTGCGCTGGCTCCTCTCGAGGACGTTCCGTCGGCCTGACACGTCAGGCAGGCGACGTGAGCCTACCGCCTTCACTGCCGCAGGCCGACGCTGAGTCCGGCCCACAGCAGGCCGGCGACGGCCAGCACGCTCAGCACCACGGTGATCCACAGCAGTCGTGGCGCTCCGGTGTGCAGCGCGATCCGCAGGGGAAGGTTGCGCGACCCCGCCGCGTGGTCGCCGACGAGGTCGGGCAGCGTGGTGGCGAGGTGTGTGCACAATCCCACGCCGGCGGCGGCCACGGTGACCTGCCAGGTCGGCGGGGCGCCGTGGACGCCGCCGCCCCAGCCGCCATAGGACAGGTACGCCGGGAGCAGCGCGAAGCTCACCGTCCAGCCCACCCAGGACAGCGCGCCGTGGTGCAGCCAGCGGTTGTGCACCGCCCCGACGAGGACCGTGGCAAGCAGCGCGACACCGGCCGCGCTGCCACTCTGCAGGGAGAGCGGGATGGCGAGGAGCAGCAGCACGATGATCGCGTAGGTCACGTTGCCGCGAGGCACGTCACCGGCCACCAGTGGCTTGTCGGCGCGGCCCGCGCGGGCGTCGTACTCCATGTCGCTGACGTCGTTGCCCAGGCCGAGCATCAGCTGGACGACGAGGACCGCCGCGGCCGCGACGAGCACTTCGCGCCAGGGTCGGTCCGTCAGCCGCGCCAGGACGCCGACGACGACCGCCAGCACCACGGCCTGCCGGGGATGGCCGGCCCGGACCAGCGCCCTCAGCTGTCCCGGACGGGACTCGGTGCCCGTGGTGGGAAGTGCGTTGCTCATGGGGCGCAAACTACCGTCCGGCACCGCCGCGGCCGCGGAGCGCGCCGGGGGGCGGAGCCCGGCAGCGGGGTCGGCATCACGCCTCGCGGAGCTCTCCGCCAGCTGTCCGCCAGCTCTCCGCCAGGTCGTCGCCGACCTCTCGCCGGCCACCTCGCGGCACACCAGAGAGCCGCTTGTCAAGCCCGGATCTGGCCTCTGACCTGCACAGACGCGGAATAGAGGTGCCGTTCGCCGTGTTAGACTGATCACGCGAAAGGTGGTTCACAGACACATGACTTTCACCGTCGGCGAAACGGTTGTTTATCCCAATCACGGGGCTGCAGTCATCGAGGACATCGAGATGCGCACCATCAAGGGCGAGGAGAAGCAGTACCTCGTCCTGCGCATCGTG
>DASTFI010000015.1:0-14189 GCA_035708765.1 Marmoricola sp. | reverse complement strand
CGCGAAGTAGAACGCGTTCTACCCTGCCTCCATGGCGACCCAACTGCGGACCGGCGTGCACAACGGCCACCTGATGGTGGCCGCACTGAAGAGGCACCGGGACAAGCCGGTCATGTTCCTGGGGAACACCACCCTCACGGGCGGCCAGACCGCCGACCGGATCAGCCAGTACGTCCAAGCGTTCGAGGCGCTCGGCGCCGGCCGGGAGACACCCGGGGCGCTGCTGGCGCTGAACCGTCCGGAGGTGCTCTACATCCTCGGTGCCGGACAGACGCAGGGCTTCCGGCGTACGTCGCTGCACCCGCTCGGCTCCCTGGACGACCACGCCCACGTGATCGACGACGCCGGGATCCGGGTGCTGGTCGTCGACCCGGTGCCGATGTTCGTCGAGCGGGCCGTCGGCCTGCTGGCCAGGTGCCCCGACCTGGCGCAGGTCCTCACCATCGGGCCGGTCCCGGACGAGCTCGCCAAGGCTGCCGCGGACCTGGGTCGCACCACTGCGGACCTCGACGCGACCGCGGCCGGGTTCACGCCGCGGCCGCTGGAGGCGGCGCTGCTGGCACCGGACCACGTCGTGTCCATCACCTACACGGGCGGCACGACCGGCAAGCCGAAGGGCGTCATCGGCACGGCCCAGCAGATGAACACCATGTCCCAGATCCAGCTCGCGGAGTGGGAGTGGCCCGCGGAGCCACGGTTCCTCATGTGCACCCCGCTGTCGCACGCCGGCGCGGCGTTCTTCGTGCCGACGGTGATGAGGGGCGGAAGTCTCTACGTGCTGCCGAGGTTCGACCCGGCCGAGGTGCTCCGCACCATCGAGGAGCAGCGCATCACCGCGACGATGCTGGTGCCGTCGATGCTCTACGCCCTGCTGGACCATCCCGACGCAGCGACGCGGGACCTGTCGTCGCTGGAGACCGTCTACTACGGCGCCTCGGCGGTCAACCCGGTGCGGCTCGCCGAGGCGATCGAGCGGTTCGGGCCGATCTTCGCGCAGTACTACGGCCAGTCGGAGGCGCCGATGGCGATCAGCTACCTCGCCAGGGCAGACCACACGCCGGAGCACCCCGAGCGCCTGGCGTCCTGCGGCCGGCCCTCTGCCTTCGTCCGGGCCGCGCTCCTCGGTGCGGACGGTCAGCCGGTGCCCGTCGGGGAGCTCGGGGAGATCTGCGTCGCCGGACCGCTCGTCGCCGGCGGCTACTGGAACCGGCCGGACGAGACCGCCAGCACCTTCCGGGACGGCTGGCTGCACACCGGGGACGTGGCCCGCGAGGACGAGGACGGGTTCTGGTACATCGTCGACCGCACCAAGGACATGATCGTCAGTGGCGGCTTCAACGTCTTCCCCCGCGAGGTCGAGGACGTGATCGCCGAGCACCCGGCGATCGCCCAGGTCGGCGTCGTCGGTGCTCCGCACGAGAAGTTCGGCGAGGCCGTGACCGCGGTGGTCGTCCTCCGGGACGGCCACCAGCTCACCGACGACCTCGTCAGCGACATCCAGCAGCTCGTCCGGGACCGCAAGGGCCCGGTGCAGGCACCGAAGCAGGTCATCGCCGCGGACGCGCTGCCGCTCACCGGCCTGGGCAAGCCCGACAAGAAGGCGCTCCGCGCACAGTTCTGGAAGGGCCGCGACCGGGCGGTGTAGGGGCACCGGCGCGAGGGGTCGCGCGCGGTGCCGTCGCCGGCGTACGTCGGTGGCTCACACGGCGCGCGCGACCACGAGGATCGCGCCCAGCTCGCCCCGCTGGGTGGCCAGGATGTTGTTCGCGATCCGCTCGCGGAACTCCGCGCCGAACAGGACGCCCGGAGTGAGCTGTCCGTCCGCGCCTTCCGGCGGGGGCCCGGCGACGGCAGCGGTGCGGTCCTCGACGTCCTCCACCTCGAAGCCGGCAGCGGTGAGGTGGGCGGCGTACTCCCGCGGGCCCTCCACGAACGAGGACCGCTCGTCGACCGCCCACGGCAACGGGTAGGGGAGCGTGCCGTCGGTGATGCGCATCTGGTCGTAGAGGACGAACCGGCCGCCGTCCACGAGCGCCCGGCGCACCTCGGCGAACAACGCCCGCTTGTCCGGCACGTTCATGCCGACGTGGATCATCATCGCGGCGTCGAACGCGGCATCGTCGGCGGGCAGGCGCTCGCCGTCGGTGACCTCGAAGTGCGCGACGCGCCCCAGGCCGACGCGCTCGGTCAACGTCCTGGCCGTCGCGACGAAGTCGGGCGTGAGGTCCACGCCGGTGACCGATCCGCCGGAACGGGCGAGGCGGGCTGCCGCGATCCGTGCCGGACCACCGATGCCCGAGCCGACATCGAGCAGGCGTCGCCCGTCGAGGTCGCCCAGCCGGTCCAGGACGTGGCCGGTGGCGGCTCCGAAGCCGGCGTGGAGCTGGTCGACCGGGGTCAGGTCCTCGATCGTCAGGTGGTCCACGTCGACCCCGGAGCCGGTCAGGGCGGTCAGGATCCGGTCGGCCAGTCCGCCGTCGCCGTCGCCGTAGTGGTCGAGGACCAGCTCGCGCACATCCACTGCTGCCTCACAGAGCTCGCCGGAACGGTCGGCTGCCCTCGCAGCCGGGTCCCTCCACGCTAGGCAGCAACGGTGCCCCTCGGACAGCACCCGTTCGGGCCATCTTCGCAAGGGATTCGTCCCGGATGCCCCAGCACGGGCCGGGATGCCCGTGCTGGGTCAGACGGGTGGGTCAGCCGCGGCAGCTGTCGAGGGCGGGGTTCCACGTCTGGAGGATCCCGACCGGGTTTCCCTGCCAGATCCAGGCGTGCAGCGTCCACAGCCCCAGGTCGGTGTTCTGGGAGAAGTCCTGGCCGAACAGCGCCGGAGCCGGACCATCGGCCGGCGCGTCGGTGAACGGCACGGCGTACTCCACGCCGACGAACCGCCAGCTGCCGTTGCGGCGGACCTGGTAGACGAGTGCCTCCGGGTGCAGGGCATCCAGCGCGCCGCCGTCGAACAGCAGGTCACCGTTGATGAGGTGCTCGCCCATGCCGCCGGCGTCACTGGTGAAGCACGGGAGTGCATTGTCGAAGTACCCCGCGTCGTTCGCGGCAGCGACGTCGTGGAAGGCCACGGTCGCCTGGCGGACGTCCTGGAAGCCCGGACCGGCCTGGGCGGAGCCGGCCAGCAGCAGGGCTGCGGCGAGGCCGACGGCCGTGGCCGGAACGGTCCAGGCGAGGGCCCGTCGGAGGATGCTCATCAGACGCCCTCCCTGACTTCGAAGATCTCCTGCGCGACCAGCCCGTGGGCCTCACGGTGCACCGTGTTCGCCGCTTCGGGGTTCGGGGCGTCGACGAGGCAGAAGATCTTCCCGGCGCCCTCGTCGACCCAGTAGCGCAGGTACTGCACGTCGTGCTCGCCCTGCGCGGCCAGGTCGGCCTGGTGGGCCTTGGCGACGTCGTCGATGGTGACGCCGCCGTCGAGGCTGTGGACATCCATGTAGAGAGGCATCGTGGCTCCTTCGTCGGGTTGTCGATCCATCCCGACGCTAGGGAGCCGGCCCGTCGCACGGCATCGGTGCCGGATGCCCAGGTAGGGCCAGCTGGTGCCCAGATTGGCTGCTGGAGCGCCCGTCTAGCTGGCGGAGTCGGTGACGAGCGCAACCGCGCGCTGGGCAGCTTCGGTCCTGGTCGAGGCGCCGAGCTTGGTGAGGACAGCGGAGACGTGGTGGTCGACGGTACGTCGGGACAGCACCAGTCGTTCCGCGATCTGCTGGTTGGTCAGCCCCGAGCTGACCAGGTCCAGCACCTGCGCCTCGCGCGCGGTCAGCCCGGCAGGGTGGGCCTTGGTGGCGGCCCGGGGACCGCGAGGCATCCGGACCGGGTGTCCCTCGGCACGCAGGCGCGCTCGGACGATGGCGGCCGCCGGCTCGGCTTCGACCTCGGTGAACAGCTCCAGCGCCCGGTGCAACGACTCCGCGTCCCCGGCCCACGTCAGCGCCACCGCCTCCTCGAAGGGACAGCCCAGGTCGTGCCAGGCGAGGGCGGCGGCGGCGTGGTCACCTGCCATCTCGAGGGAGAACGGCGACGGCAGCTCGCGGCCCTGGGTGACAGGGTGGCCGAGGCGGGCCAGCCAGGCGGTGAGCTCGCCCTGAACCCAGGGATCGTCGTTCAGGCCGCGTTCGTAGACCGAGCGGACGCGGTCATCGACCAGGTTCTGGTCGCCGGTGAGCCAGGCACCGAGGGCGGCAGCGGCCGCCACCTGGATCAGCCAGAACACCTGGTCGTTCCCGGCAGCGAGCTGCCAGGTCTCCTCGAGCCAGCGGGGTGCCTCGGGTCGGCCGATGCGGAAGCCGGCCTGGCTGAGGGCGATGCCCAGGTGCATCCGGTTGACCGGCGAGATCGTCTCCTGCATCGTCGCCAGGGTGAGCTCGACCGCCTCGGCGTTCGCGCCCCGCCGTACCAGCTCGGTGGCCCGTGCTCCACGCAGGCACACGCTGTAGGTGTGCTGCTCGTGGTCCAGGCAGTGGGTCAGGCCCTCCTGGAACATCTCCGGATAGGCATCGAGACGAAGCTGGTCGATCGACGACTGGTACAGGTTGGTGTAGGCGCAGGCCGCGAGCCCCTCGTCGCCTGCGCCCAGCGCCGCGTCGAGGGACTGCTCGAGCAGGCCGAAGTCGATCACCCCGGTCGGGCTGTCCACGAAGGCGCGCGCCATCAGCGTCCTGCCGATGATGGACTCGTCGCCCACCGCCTTGCCGATCCGATGACACTCGTCGAGAAGTCGTCGTTGTTCGTCGGTCGGCACACCCTCGAGGTTGGCACCGGCATACAGGGCGAGCGCCTTCTCTGCGCTGTCGTCGGCATCGCGCATCAGCTCGAAGCTCTCCTGCCAGGCCGCATCGCCCTCTGCGGTCAGGCAGAGCCGCCACAGGCAGGTGCCGTAGCGACGCAGGCCCCTGCTCAGGTCGTCGCGAGCACCCAGACCGCGGCGCAACCGCACGACCTCCTCCCAGTGTTCCCTTGCCTCCGCCCACTCGTCGCGTGTCGACAACGACTCCGCGATCGCCTCCTGCAGGTCGGCGCGCTCGCGCGGCGGCAGCTGCCCGGCATGGAGGAGGGCGCGCCGGAACTGGACGACGGCCTCGCGGTGAGCGCTGGCGGCAGCGGCGGCCCGACCCGCGGCCGGTGCGTGTCGCAGGGTCGCCTCGACGTCACCACAGGCGACCGCGTGGTGGGCCAGCTCCGCGGCATCGGCACCGTCGCGCTCGAGCGCCTGCAACGCGATCCGGTGCAGCTCGGCGGCCTGGACGTGGGGGATCGCCTGCTCCACCGCCCGGCGGGCGAGCTCGTGGCGGAAGGACAGCAACGCGCCGTGGGAGGCCAGCATGCTCGACGCCACACACTCGTCCAGCACGCTGACGGGAACCCCGGTGATCGCTGCCAGGAGGGCTGGAGGTGCGGCGCGGCCGACGACGGCAGCGCCGGCGAGCATCCGCTGGCCCGCGGGCGAGTGCTGCAGCTGGCGTCCGCGGACCACGTCCGCGACCGAGGTCGGCACCGCGCCGTCGTCCGCGGCGAGCACTTCGTGCAGGAAGAACGGGTTGCCTCCCGTCACCGCGTGCAGCGTGTCGCCGTCGTGGCCGACGGCCAACCGTCGTACGGCAGCCCGGGACAGGCGCGGCAGCCGCACCCGTCGCGTCGACGCGTGGGTGGAGAGCCGACCCATCACCGAGGCGAGGAGGTCGTCCCCGTGCGGCTCGTCATCGCGATAGGTCGCCAGCACCAGGCCTGGTGTCCTCGACAGGCGTCGGGAGAGGAAGGCGAGCCAGTCCAGCGTCGCCTCGTCTGCCCAGTGCAGGTCCTCCACGACGATCCCGGTGGGAGCGGAGTCGAGCACCTCGACACACGCGGCGAACAGCTCGTTGCGGTCAGCCTCGCCCGTGCACAGCTCGCGGAGCCGGCCCCCGGACTGGTGGGCGATCTCGTGCAAGGGCCCGAGCGGGCGGGGGGTGAACCCGCCGTCACAGGCTCCCCACAGCCAGCGCAGTCCGGCACACGACGCGCTGAACGTGTCGACGAGGGCGGTCTTGCCGATGCCGGCCTCCCCGGTGATCAGCACGAGCCGGCCGTTGCCCGAGGCGACGTCCCCTGCGTAGTCACCGAGCGCACTCAGGAAGGGCTCGCGCTCCAGCAGCTGCATCTCCCGAGCGTAGGTCCGTCCGACCCTGCTCGGGAAGGTCCGATCGGGTCATCTGCACAGGGTGCGTGACGGTTGCCGACGAGGTCAGCTGCCGGTGAACCGCGGCGTGCGCTTCTCCGCGAACGCCCGGGGTCCTTCCTTGGCGTCGGCGGAGGCGAAGACGGCCGCCCCCACGGCAGCATCGTCACGCCAGCACTCGTCCTCGTGCCGGCCCTCGGAGTCCCGGATGGTCTTCAGCACCGCCTGTACGGCGAGCGGGCCGTTCGCGGCGATCAGGTCGGCGATCTCGTGCGCGCGGGCCAGCGCCCCTCCGTCGGGCACGACGTGCCCGATCAGTCCGACCTCCCTGGCCTCCGGGGCCTTGATGTGCCGGCCGGTGAGCAGCAGGTCGGCCGCCACCGTGTAGGGGATCTGCCGGACCAGGCGGACCGCGGAGCCCCCGAGCGGGTAGAGCCCCCACCTGACCTCCGAGACGCCGAAGCGGGCGGACTCCCCGGCGACCCGGATGTCGGTGCCCTGCAGGATCTCGGTGCCGCCGGCGATGGCCGGTCCCTCGACGGCAGCGATCACCGGCTTGGCCACCCGGTAGCCCTTGAGCAGCGACCTGATCACCGACGGGTCGAACTCCCCGGACTCGAACCTGTCCGACGGTGCCGAGGACGACATCGCCTTCAGGTCGGCGCCCGCACAGAAGTAGCCGCCGGCGCCGGTCAGGATCACCACGCGCACGTCCGGATCGGCGTTGGCGCGCTCCCATGCCTGCTCCATGATCGCGAGCATCTCGCCGGAGAGCGCGTTGCGCGCCTCGGGGCGGTTCATCGTCACCACGAGCGTGTGGCCGTGCAGCTCGACGAGGCAGTGCGGTGCGGCCCCGTCTGGGGGACTCTGGGCGGTGGTCTCGGTCATGACCACGATGCTAGTCAGAAACGAGAACGTGTTCTAGTCTTTGGGCCATGGCCCTGAACATCGCTGACCTGTTCGAGCATGCCGTCGACGTGGTCCCGGACCGCGCCGTGCTGCGGGTCGACGACCGTGTCGTCACCTACGCCGAGCTCGAGCGCGACGCCAACCGGCTCGCCCACTTCCTGCAGTCGCGTGGCCTCGGTCGCGGCGACCACATCGGGATCTACGCCAAGAACAGCATCGAGCACGTGGTGGCGCTGCTGGCGATCTTCAAGATCCGCGCGGTCGCGATCAACGTCAACTACCGCTACGTCGAGGGCGAGCTCAACTACCTGTTCGAGAACTCCGACATGAAGGCGCTGGTGCACGAGCGTCCCTACGCCCCCCTGGTCGCCAAGACGTTCCCCCAGCACGAGCAGCTGCAGACCGTCGTGGTGATGCCCGACCCGGTGGCACCCAGCGACGACAGCGACGTCACGTCGTACGACGGCGTGCTGTGGGCGAACGCGCTCGACTCGCAGAGCCCTGACCGCGACTTCGGGGACCGCTCCAACGACGACGTCTACATCGTCTACACCGGCGGCACCACCGGCTGGCCCAAGGGCGTGATGTGGCGCCACGAGGACTTCTGGCGCGTGCTGGGCGGAGGCATCGACTTCATGACCGGCGCCTGGCTGGAGGAGTACGACCAGTCGAAGCAGGCGGCCGCCACCGAGAACCCGATGGTGATGTTCCCGCTCAGCCCGCTGATGCACGGTGGCGCCCAGGCGGCCCTCCTGATGCACCTGTTCGCCGGCCACCAGACGGTGCTGGCGCCGAAGTTCGACGCCGACGCGGTCTGGCGCACGGTGGCGGCGGCGAAGGTCCAGGGCATCTTCATGACCGGGGATGCGATGGCGCGACCGCTCATCGAGGCCTACGACAACGGCGACCACGACGCGTCCAGCCTCTTCGTGGTCGCCAGCAGCGCGGCGATCTTCAGCCGCCCCGTCAAGGAGCGCTGGATGGCGGCCTTCCCCAACGCGGTCTTCACCGACTCCGTCGGCGCCAGCGAGACCGGGTTCTCCGGCACGGGGATGCAGGACGCGGACAACATCAAGGGCGACGGTCCCGTCGTGACGCTGGGGCCGCAGACCGTCGTACTCGACGAGGACAACCGGGTCGTGGACGGCAGCGCGGTGGGCGAGGTCGGCCGGCTGGCGCGGTCGGGGTGTGTCCCACTGGGCTACTACAAGGACCCGGAGAAGTCCGCGCGCACCTTCCTGGAGATCGACGGCGTGCGCTACTCCGTGCCCGGAGACTTCGCCCGCATCGAGGTCGACAACAAGGTCACCCTGCTCGGCCGCGGCTCCAACTGCATCAACACCGGTGGGGAGAAGGTCTATCCCGAGGAGGTCGAGATGGCGTTGAAGGGACATCCGGACGTCTACGACGCGCTGGTGGTGGCCGTCTCGGACGAGAGCTACGGGCAGGCCGTGTCCGCCGTCGTACAGCCGCGGGCCGACCGCCGGCCCGAGCTCGAGGAACTGCGGACCTACCTGCGCGAGCACTTGTCCGGCTACAAGCTCCCGAGGTCGGTGACCTACGTCGAGGAGATCCCGCGCAACGCCACCGGGAAGGCCAACTACCCACGGGCCCGAGAGCTGGCCGCTGCAGGCCTGGCGGAGCCGGTGAAGGGCTGAGGCCATGCGGACCGACCTGTGCGACGTCTTCGGGATCGACCACCCGATCTTCGCCTTCACCCCGTCGGAGAAGGTGGCGGCGGCCGTGTCGCGGGCCGGCGGCCTCGGTGTGCTGGGGGCGGTGCGGTTCAACGACGCCGACGAGCTCGACCGGACCCTGACCTGGCTCGACGACAACACCGACGGCAAGCCGTACGGCGTCGACGTGGTGATGCCGATGAAGGTGCCGACGGAGGGCAGCGCGGGCGACCTCAGCGCGATGATCCCGCCGGAGCACTTGTCGTTCGTCGAGCGCACCCTGCAGAAGCTCGGCGTGCCCCCTCTCCCCGAGGGCGAGGGGCGCGAGGGCGTGCTCGGCTGGCTGCACAGCGTCGCCCGCTCGCACGTCGACGTCGCGCTCGCCCACCGGCCGGTGCTGATCGCGAACGCGCTCGGCTCGCCCCCGGTCGACGTCATCGAGCAGGCGCACCGGCACGGGGTCAAGGTGGCGGCGCTGGCGGGCGCCGCGAAGCACGCCGCCTCGCACGTCGCCAACGGGGTGGACGTGATCGTCTCCCAGGGCTACGAGGCGGGCGGGCACACCGGGGAGATCGCGGGCATGGTGCTCACTCCCGAGATCGTCGACGCCGTCGGGCCCGACGTACCGGTGCTGGCCGCGGGCGGCATCGGGTGCGGCCGCCAGGTCGCCGCAGCGCTGGCGCTCGGAGCGCAGGGCGTGTGGACCGGCTCGCTCTGGCTCACGGTCGAGGAGTACGACCTCTCCACCGGCACCGGCATCCGCGACGCCCTGCTCCGGGCAGGCTCCGGGGACACCGTCCGGACCCGTGTCTACACCGGCAAGCCGGCCCGGCTGCTGAAGACGAAGTGGACCGAGGCATGGTCCGAGGAGGACGCGCCCGAACCGCTGCCGATGCCGCTGCAGAACCTGCTCGTCGCCGACGCGCACAACCGGATGAACTCCGGCGACAACCCCGACACCGTGTCGATGCCGGCCGGACAGATCGTCGGGCGGACGAACGAGGTCAGGCCGGTCGCCGAGGTGATGGCCGGTCTCGTCGCGGAGTACGACGAAGCGGTCGCACGGCTGGAGAGGATCCGCGGGTAACGCGGCACCACCCCGGTCGTTGGGGAGGGCATGGTCGTCCGCAAGCGCGTGCCCGCACGCGCCGCCGCTCTCCGTCTGCTCGTCGTCACCGCTCTCGCCGCCGTCGGGTTCGGGCTGTGGCTCGGCAGCGGGTCCGTGGTCGCCGTCTCGACCCCGCCGCCGGTGCCCCGGGCGCACTGCGGACCCGGCTCGATGCCGGAGACCTCGACCCAGGGGCGGGTGCCGAAGGCGGACTACGACTCCGGACGGGCGGCGAAGGGCTACACCTGCAACACCCGCCAGGTCGCCCACCAGGGCGCGTCCGGTGGCTTCAAGGTGCTCCGCTACCGCGACGCGCACGGCAACACCTGCGCGTTCTACGACTCGACCCTGCTGATCGGGCGCGACGTCGCCTACGACCTGACCAACGGCAACGGCCTCGGGGTGGTCGTCCTGGACATGAACGACCCCGCGCACCCGCACAAGACGGCCAACCTGATCACCCCGACGATGCTGACGCCGCACGAGTCGCTGCTGCTCAACCAGCGACGGGGGCTGCTGGTGGCGGAGATGGGCACCGCGGCCACGCTGCCCGGCGTGCTGGCCGTGTACGACGTACGGACCGACTGCCGGCACCCGAAGTTGCTGTCGCAGTCGCTCGGGGGGCTCACCGGGCACGAGAGCGGCTTCACCGAGGACGGCAGGACCTTCTGGATCTCCGGCACGGTCGACGGGCTGTACGCCGTCGACCTGACCGACCCACGGCACCCCCAGCGGATCTTCGAGCAGCACGGTGTCCGCTACCACGGGATGCGGCTGTCGGCCGACGGGCGCACGCTCTACGCCGCCTACATCGGTGACCCGGGACCGGGCGGCATCACCGGGGCCGGGCTGCGGATCCTCGACGTCTCGCAGGTGCAGGAGCGACGGACCAACCCCTCGGTGTCGGTGCTGGCCACGCTGCGCTGGAACGGCGCGTCCATCCCGCAGGTCGCCGAGCCGTTCACCCGCGACGGACACCGGTACCTGCTGGAGGTGGACGAGTTCGTCGACCTGTTCTCGTTCAGCGGCCTGACCAACGTCGCCGAGGCGCCCGTGGGCGCCGCCCGGATCATCAACGTCGACGACCCGCGGCACCCGTGGGTCGTCTCCGACATCCGGCTGAAGGTGCACCAGCCCGACCAGCGCACCGGCCCGCAGAAGAACGATCCGGGCGCCGGGTTCCCGGCCCAGGGGTACGCCGCCCACTACTGCTCGCTGCCGACGCGAGACGACCCGAAGATCGCCGGCTGCTCGATGATCCTGTCCGGTCTGCGGCTCTTCGACATCCGAGACGTCGAGCACCCGAAGGAGATCGGCTACTTCAACCGTCCGGCGACCCGGAAGTCCGGGCTCGGCGGGCTCACCTCCGTCACCCTTCCCGATCGCCTGGGCGGCTACGCGATGTCAGCACCCGCGTGGGACCGGAAGCGCGGCCAGGTCTGGTACTCCGACGCGAACTCCGGCTTCTACGTGGTCCAGCTGACCAACGGGATCGGGTCGTTGCTGCGCTGATCGTGTTCTACGCTGCTGACGTGCTGTGGTCGGTGCTGGCGTTCGTGGGCGCCGCGACATTGATCGTGCTGCTGCCGGGGCCGGACACGTTGGTGGTGGTGCGGAGCATCCTGCGCGGGGGCCGACGACAGGGAGTCCTGACGGCCCTGGGGAACCTCTGCGGCCTGACGCTCTGGGTCTGCGCGGCGGCCCTCGGTCTGGCCGCCATGCTGGAAGCGAGCGAGACCGGCTACACGGTGCTGCGCGTCCTCGGCGCCTGCTACCTCGTGCACCTGGGCGTGCAGGCCTGGCGCTCCCGCGGCAGGATCGACGAGACCGCGCTGACCGACGCCCCCGCAGCCGGTCGTCGCGGCGTGCTCGGCACCGGATTCCGGGCGGGTGTGCTCACCAACCTGTTCAACCCGAAGGTGGGTGTCTTCTTCGTGACCTTCCTGCCCGGCTTCGTGCCCGACGGCGCCTCGGTGCTCTGGACGACGGTGCTCTTCGGCGCCATCTTCGTCGTCCTCACCGCGCTCTACTGGGTCGTGCTCCTCGGGCTGGCCGGGCGGGTGACGGCGTGGATGAACACCCCCGCCGTACGCCGGCGCCTCGACGCGGCGACCGCAGCAGTGCTGATCGCGTTCGGCGTCCAGCTGGCCGTCGAGTAGCCGCGCCGCGATGGACCTGGACGCCTTCGACGAGCTGGTCCGCTCCTACAGTGGCGTCCGGCGTACGACGACCGGTGGTCGCCCACGCTGGCAGCTGGGAGGACGGCTGGTCGCCCGCCTGCTGGACGACACCCACGTGGTCGTGCGGGTGCCCTTCGACGTGCGGGACGCGCTGCTCCAGCAGTATCCGGACGTGTTCTCCGTCCCACGCCGCTTCGCCCAGCACATGATGGTCGTCGCCGACCTGACAGAGGGCGACGACGGCGCTCTGGAGGACGCCGTCGGCTCGGCCTGGCGGTTGCAGCGGGGCGAGGAGCGACGGCGGCGCAGGGAGCTGGTTCGCGGGCGAGGCCCTTCGAACTAGACGCTGCGTTGGTTGGCCTGTGCAATGGGCCGGCGGGAGAGTCGCGCTGCGCCCGCTCACGCATGCCGATGCCGCTGCCCACTGTGCCGGCGAGGACGACGCCACGGTGCGTTGGCTCACCGGCGTCGGGGGCAGCCTGAATGTGAGCGAGCACGCCGATGGCCCCGCCGTGCTGGTGATCGACGGGGTCCGGGGCGGTGCAGCTACTGGTCCGGTAGCGGCGTGTCGAGGTCGTCCCACTCCTCGAGGGGGTGGGGTGGTGCCGCGGCGAGTGGGTTCAGGTCGACGGTGCCCGACGGGTCCCGCAGGTAGCGGTATCCGTGCGGAGAAGTCCACTCGTAGGTGCCGGGTCGGATGATGCGGTAGGTCCAGCCGCCGTGGGTCTTGGCGCGATGGTGCTTGCGGCAGACCTTCGCGGTGTTGGTGCTGCTGGTGGGGCCGCCGGCGTCCCAGGGCACGCAGTGCTCGTCGTCGCAGCCGCGGGCGGGTCTGGAGCAGTGCGGGAAGGTGCAGGTCTGGTCGCGCAGGGTGGCCTGCTCGGTCATCCGGTCGGGCAGCTCGTGCGAGGTCGCCGAGAGCCGGTCGTTGAGGTCGATCACCGGCTGCACTCGCACGGTGGCGCCGTCGACGGCCAGCCACTGGCGGATGGTCTGGGCGGTGACCAGGTGCGGGCCGCGGTTCTCCACCCGACCCAGATGGGTGCCGTCGGTGCCGGTGACGGCCTGCTCGGCGAGATGGACGTAGAGGGTGACGTCGCGTCGTGCGGGGGTGCGGCGCGGTGGTGGGGGAACGGCCGTGTCGAGGGCGAGGGCCACCTGGGTGCGGGCGATCTCGCCGACCGCCCTGGCGCGGCGTACGTCCAGCGACTCGGCGCAGCCGAGCGCGGCGAGCTGGTCGGCGCCGGCGGCCACCGCGGCGTCCAGGTCCAGGGCGTCGGCGAGGTCGAGCTCGCCGTGCACGGCGCTGGTGCCCTCGAAGGAGACCTGGGTGTGCTCGACGGTGAAGTGTCGCCCGTCGGCGGCGGCCTGTCGGAGCTGGTCGGCGTAGTCGGGCATGAACCGGGCGATCGCCTCCTCGACCAGCCGTTGCGTGGCGGCCGGGCCAAGCTTGTGCGCGAACGGTGCCACGTTGACATCCACGTAGGCCACTGCCTCGGGCGAGAGCACGGTGGTGCGTTCGGCGATCCGGCGGGCCCGCCACGGCGCCAGGTCACCCGTGACGACGCGGTCCCAGACTCGCGGCAGCCGGTGGGCCAGCTCGAGCGCCTGCCCGACCAGCGCCCGCCCGGACGCGTCGGAGAGCCCGAGCGCGGTGGCCAGCTCGATGACCGCGAACTCCGAGACCGCCGGCGCCCCCTCGCCAGCGATGGCGATCCCGGTGTCCTCACCACGGTCGGAGACGAACGTGCACGCGTCGTCCACCTCAGCCGGGTGCTGGTGCGCCCAGGCGACCGCCTGGCACAGCACCTCGGCAGCAGCGGCGTCCTCGACCTGGCGTGCCTCCCGGACCCGCGCGAGGACGCCGGCCGGCGAGACCGGCTGCGGCCGGCCGGCGAAGAGCTCCCGAGCTGTCTCCATGCCCATGATGCTTCCAGCGAGCACCGACAGAAAACCCCTCACCAGAGGGGGATTGCCCACCATGCGGACAAGATCCTGGGGAAGATTCCCGTCCGCGGTGCTGCGCGGCCGACATCTCGGCCGCGCAGCGCTGCGGAGCAGTGAAAGGGCTCAGCTTCGGGTCAGGACACCGCCTGCTTCACCAGGCGGGCCACCTGCTGCTCGACGTCGGGCGTCCAGGTCACCAGTGCGTA
>DASTFI010000014.1:0-40749 GCA_035708765.1 Marmoricola sp. | reverse complement strand
CCTCGGCGAGGTTGAGCTCGGAGCGCAGGCGGTCACGGTCGACGTTCAGCTCGTCCTTCACCTCGGCGAGCTCCTTGGCGGTCCACGGCTTCTCGTCGGCCTTGACCGCGAGCTTGCGGGCGTGGGCGGACTTCTTGGCTGCGGCACCGGCGGGCTTCTTGGCTGCTGACTTCGCTGCTGACTTGGCGGGCTTCTGGGCCGGTTTCTGGGCCGACTTCTGCGCGTTCGCTCTCGTGGCGGGGGCCAACGACTGTGCCGCCACCGTCTTCGTCGCGGGCGTCGTCTTGGCCGAGGTCTTCTTCGCGGGCGTCTTGTTCGTGGTCACGGTCGCCTTCTTGCTCGTCACCTTGGCGGGCGACTTCTTCGCGGGCGCTGATGCGCCCTTCGCGGCAGCCGCGGTCTGCTTCACGGTCGTGCGGGTCGTCTTCCTGGCCGGTGTCTTCGTCGCTTGCTTGGTGTCCGACTGCTTGGTGTCCGACTTCTTCGCCACGGCCTTGTTGGGCGCCTTGGCCGGGGTCTTCTTTGCCGGTGCCTTGGCCGGAGTCTTGGCTGTGGCCTTCGCCGGGGTCTTCTTTGCCGGTGCCTTGGCGGGAGTCTTGGCTGTGGCCTTCGCCGGGGTCTTCTTCGCGGACTTCGTGGCCGCGACCTTGCTCGCCGCAGACTTGGCCGATGCCTTCGCGGCCGACTTCTTCGCGGCGGACTTCTTCGCGGCCTGCGCAGCCGACTTATTCGCGCTCTGCTTGGTCGCGGTCGTGGTCGTGGTGGCTGTCTTCGCCGCGGTTGCCTTGGCCGGCTTCGTGGCAGCGGACTTCGCGGCAGATGGCTTCGTGGCAGTTGCCTTGGCCGAAGTGGTCCTCGGCGCCGACTTTGTGGCCGAGGCCTTCGTGCTGCTCGTGCTGCGCCCCGGCGACCTGCGGGTCACGCTCTCGGTGACCTTCTTCGCAGCGGCAGCGGTCCTGCCCGCGAACTTCCTTGCGGTCGCACGTGCCATGACGCGAGGCCCCCTCTGAAAGCCGAAATGTGTGGCCACCGCCACACGCGTGCGGCGAGGATATGCCCCTGTTAGGCACGCGGCAACTCAGCGCGCGCACGAATCGGTAACTTTCCGGCCCCGGTGCACGAATCCGTGACTTTCCGACCCTGCACGGGCCCCACGCACGCTCTTAGCGGGTGGCTGGTCCGCAGCAGGTGCCGGAAAGCCACCCGCCAAGCGCCGCGGCCCGCCCGGATCTGGCAGACTTGTCCCTACCGCAAGACGTGGAAGGGACGAGTAGACCCGAGCACAGCCACGAGCGACCTGGGGACGGTGTGAGCCCGGGGGCGTCGGCCCGAGTCGAAGATCATCCCGGAGTCGTCGGAAGAACACCGGACGCGAGCCCGGCCAGTAGAACCGGCAGCGGTGGACCACGAGAGGGTCGCCCGGCAGAACCTGCAGGAGCGCCAGCAGGAGCACCAGCACCAACGGGCGGGCGGCCAAGGAGGGTGGTACCGCGGGAGCGGCCGAAACAGCGGCCCGGTCTCGTCCCTTCAGCCCACGCAGGCCGGTGATCCCGGACGAGACAGGCAGAAGGACAGACCCGTGAGTGAGTACCGCCCCGTCCCGCCCCAGGTGGACCTCCCCGCCCTCGAGCACGAGGTGCTCGACTTCTGGCACGAGAACAAGACCTTCGACGCCTCGCTCGCGCGCAACGAGGGCGCCGAGCCGTGGACCTTCTACGAGGGGCCACCGACGGCGAACGGCGTGCCCGGGACGCACCACGTCGAGGCCCGGGTGTTCAAGGACGTCTTCCCCAGGTTCAAGACCATGCAGGGCTACTACGTCGAGCGCAAGGCCGGCTGGGACTGCCATGGCCTGCCCGTCGAGCTCGCGGTGGAGAAGGAGCTCGGCTTCAACGGCAAGCCGGACATCGAAGCGTACGGGGTCGCCGAGTTCAACGCGAAGTGCCGTGAGTCGGTGCTGCGCAACGTGGACATGTTCGAGGAGATGACCCAGCGGATGGGCTACTGGGTCGACACCGAGCACGCGTACCGGACGATGGAGTCTTCCTACGTCGAGTCGGTGTGGTGGGCCCTGAAGCAGATCCACTCCAAGGGACTCCTGGTCGAGGACT
The DNA here is from genome assembly GCA_035708765.1 of Marmoricola sp. Classification (GTDB taxonomy): domain Bacteria; phylum Actinomycetota; class Actinomycetes; order Propionibacteriales; family Nocardioidaceae; genus Marmoricola. The sequence goes on along the minus strand of DASTFI010000014.1, from coordinate 38,638 downwards.
ACCGGGTGGCGCCGTACTGCCCGCGCTGCGGCACCGGCCTGTCCGACCACGAGCTCGCGCAGGGGTACGAGACCGTCACCGATCCGTCGGTCTACGTCCGTTTTCCGCTCACCTCCGGGCCGTACGCCGGACAGGGTGATGCCGCGGGCGCGAGCCTCCTGGTGTGGACCACGACGCCGTGGACGCTGGTGTCGAACACGGCCGTTGCAGTGAAGCCTGAAGTGGACTACGTGGTCGCCACGGACGGCGACGAGAGGCTCGTCGTGGCACAGCCGCTGTTCGACGCCGTGCTCGGTGAGGGCTGGACGGTCATCGACACGGTGCGTGGCAGCGACATGGAGCGGTGGACCTACCAGCGGCCGTTCGAGCTCGTGCCCTTCGACGAGCCCGCGCACTTCGTGGTGCTCGCCGACTACGTCACCACCGAGGACGGCACCGGGCTCGTGCACCAGTCCCCCGCTTTCGGCGAGGACGACATGGCTGTCTGCAAGGCCTACGGGCTCCCCGTGGTGACACCGGTCCTGCCGAACGGGCGCTTCGAGGACTCCGTCCCGTTGGTCGGCGGCCAGTTCTTCAAGCATGCCGACGCGGACCTGGTCAAGGACCTGTCGTCGCGCGGCCTGATGTTCCGGCACCTCGCCTACGAGCACTCCTACCCGCACTGCTGGCGCTGCCACACGGCGCTGATGTACTACGCCCAGCCGTCCTGGTACGTCCGCACCACCCAGATCAAGGAGCAGCTGCTCCGCGAGAACGACAAGACCAACTGGTACCCGGACACCATCAAGTGGGGCCGCTACGGCGACTGGCTGCACAACAACATCGACTGGGCGTTGTCGCGGTCGCGCTACTGGGGCACTCCGCTGCCGATCTGGCGGTGCGCCGAGGGACACCAGACCTGTGTCGGGTCGCTCGCGGAGCTCTCCGAGCTGACCGGCACCGACGAGTCCGGGCTGGACCCGCACCGTCCCTACGTCGACGAGGTCACCTTCGCCTGCCCCCGGCCGACGGAGGCCACGGACGGCCCGGACGGCCCGCACCGCCCGCAGGGCGAAGACTCGGCTCGGTGCGGTGCGGAGGCGCGGCGGGTCCCCGAGGTGATCGACGCCTGGTTCGACTCCGGCTCGATGCCGTTCGCGCAGTGGGGGTTCCCGCACGTCCCGGGGTCCGCGGAGCGGTTCGATGCCGCCTACCCGGCAGACTTCATCTGCGAGGCGATCGACCAGACCCGCGGCTGGTTCTACTCCCTGATGGCCGTGGGGACGCTGGTGTTCGACGAGTCGTCGTACCTCAACGTGCTGTGCCTGGGCCACATCCTGGCCGAGGACGGTCGCAAGATGAGCAAGCACCTGGGCAACATCCTGGAGCCGATCCCGCTGATGGACGAGCACGGAGCCGACGCGGTGCGCTGGTTCATGGCCTGCAGCGGCTCCCCGTGGTCGGCGCGCCGGGTCGGGCACACGACCATCCAGGAGACGGTCCGCAAGGTGCTGCTGACCTACTGGAACTCGGTGGCCTTCCACGTCCTCTACGCCAACACCGCGGGCTGGACCCCACAGGACGGCGCTCCCCCGGTCACGGAGCGTCCGGTGCTCGACCGGTGGCTGCACTCGGAGACCGCACGACTCGTCACCGAGGTGACCGCCGCCTACGAACGCTTCGACACCCAACGGATCGGCAACCTGCTGACCGGCTTCGTGGACGACCTCTCCAACTGGTACGTCCGCCGGTCGCGTCGTCGCTTCTGGGACGGCGACCCGGCCGCGTTGCAGACCCTGCACGACGCGTTGCGCGCGCTGACCCAGCTGATGGCGCCGTTGACGCCGTTCATCACCGAGCGGGTCTGGAGCGACGTCGTGGTCCCCGTCGAGCCGACGGCCCCGGGGTCGGTGCACCTGTCGGACTGGCCGGTCGCCGATCCGGGAGCGGTCGATGCGGATCTGTCCGCCTCGGTGGACGTGGCGCGGCGCCTCGTCGAGCTCGGACGGGCCGCGCGTGCGGAGGCCAAAGTGCGCACCCGCCAGCCGCTGCGCCGCGCGCTCGTGGCGACCGCTGCCTACGAGCGGCTCAGTCCCGGGCTGCGCGCCGAGGTCTGCGAGGAGCTCAACATCGGTGCGCTCGAGCCGCTCTCGGGCGCCGGCGCGGATCTCGTGGAGTTCTCCGCGAAGGGCAACTTCCGCGCGCTCGGCAAGCGGTTCGCCAAGGACACGCCGAGGGTCGCTGCCGCCATCGCCGACGCGGACGCCGCCGCACTGTCGGCGGCGCTGTCACAGGGCCGCGCGACGATCACCCTCGACGGGCAGCCGGTCGAGCTCACGGCCGACGAGGTGATCCTCTCCGAGCGTCCTCGGGAGGGCTGGTCGGTGGTCAACGAGCAGGGCGAGACCGTGGCCCTGGACCTCGAGATCACGCCGGCGCTGCGCCGAGCCGGTCTGGCCCGCGAGGCGATCCGGCTGGTGCAGGAGGCCCGCAAGGCCGCCGGCTTCGAGGTCAGCGACCGGATCGCACTGACCTGGGCCGCGGACGGCGAGGTCGCGGTCGCGCTCGATGAGCACGCCGCGCTGGTCGCCGACGAGGTGCTCGCCACCCGGATGGCGCGTGCGGACGGCGTCGACGGGCTGGACCTGCGCGACGACGACCTGGGAGTGTCGTTCCGGGTCGAGCGCGTCTGAGCTGGCGCTCGCCGTACGGCAGCAGGGCCGGCACCCCGTGGGGTGCCGGCCCTGCTGCGCGCGGTGTGTCCGTGGATGCGACTCAGCCCTCGCTGGAGTCCTCGCCGAGGATGGACCTCAGCCGCTTCGGCGCAGGGCCGGAGTCGGCCGGTGCAGCCTGGTTGTCGCCACTGCCGTCGAGCGCCTCGAGCTGCTGGGTGAAGTAGCTGCGCAGGCGGCTGCGGTACTCGCGCTCGAACGAGCGCAGGTTCTCCAGCTCGACGGTCAGGTGGTCGCGCTCCTTCTCCAGGTCGCCGAAGATCTCCTTGCGACGGGCCTCGGTCTCGGAGTCGAGCATGGCCGCGCGGGTGCGGGCGTCCTGCTCGAGCCGGTCGGTCTTGGTCTTGGTCTCCGCCTCGAGGCGCTCGGCCTTGGTGCGCGCCGAGCCGACGATCTTGTCGGCCTCCTCCTTGGCGTCACCGACGAGCTCGTCGGCGTTGCGGGTGGCGATCTCCAGCAGCCTGGCGGCGGCGCTCGACGCGTCGGCGACCGTGGTCACCTTGATCTCCTGCGGCGCAGCCGCCGGGGTGGCGGCGGCGGGGGCCGGCGCGGCGACGGGCGCCGGCTCCGGCTTCGCCTGCGGCGTGGGGGCGGGGGTACTGCTCTCCGAGGAGCCGCCCTTCTGGGCTGCGCTGAGCTTGCTGCGGAGGTCGTCGTTCTCCTTGATGAGCCGTTCCAGCTCGGTCTCGACCTCGTCGAGGAACTGGTCGACCTCACCCATGTCGTAGCCCTCACGGAGCCGGACCGGAGTAAAGCGCTTGTTGCTCACGTCCTCAGGCGTCAGCGTCATGACCTCACCCAATTCTCTCGATAGTTTGATGGAACGCACGTGCGCGGATTGAACAATAGCCCGAACGCCGGGGCCGGTTCACCCGGGGCGGGACGGCGGTCAGCCGACGCCGAACCAGATCATCCGGTTGATCGCCAGCAGCAGGTAGCAGATGAGCAGCACGACCAGAAAGCTCAGGTCCAGGGCCATCCCGCCGATCCGGATGGGCTTGAAGACCCTGCGGAACGCCTTGATCGGCGGGTCGGTGGCCGTGTAGACGCCCTCGAGGACCACCAGCACCGGGCCCTTGGGCGTCCAGTGCCGGGCGAAGACCTGGATCCAGTCCACGACGAGCCGGACGAACAACAAGATGATGAAGATCCAGAGGACGAGCTCGATGACCTGGCCGATCGGATTCACGCGGCGAGTCTAGGGGTGCGCTGGTCAGCTCTGGTTGAAGAAGCCGTTCTCGGCCATCCGCTGCTTGTCCTCGGCGGCGACGGTGACGTTCGGCGGGCTGAGCAGGAACACCTTGTTGGTGACCCGCTCGATCGTGCCGTGCACCGAGAACACCAGTCCTGCGGCGAAGTCGACGAGTCGCTTGGCATCGGCGTCGGACATCTCGGAGAGGTTCATGATGACCGGGATGCCGTCGCGGAAGTTCTCCCCGATGACCCGCGCCTCGTTGTAGGTGCGCGGGTGCAGCGTGGTGATCCGGGACATCGGTGCGACCGCCGTGGCCGGGACGGCGTCGTGCGCACGCGCCGGCGCACCGGATCGGCGTCGCTCGGAGATGCTCGACACCGGTCGGGGTGCGGCCGGCACGGCACCGGTCTGGTCGGGGGCGTGGCGGGTCGGCTCCTCGTAGCTGCCGTCGAGGTCGGCGTAGTCGCCCTCGGCGTCCTCGAGCAGTCCGAGGTAGACGCCCATCTTCCGCATCGCGCCGCTCATGGTTCCTCTTCCTCATGCGCCGATCCGCCTCCGTGGACGCGGACTCTCCAGATGGTCAAGCTCGGTTTGGACATTACTTGACGGAAGGCCGCGGACCGAGCACCGCGGAGCCAATCCGTACGTGTGTCGCGCCGCATTTCACGGCCTGCTCCAGGTCGTCGCTCATGCCCGCGGAGATCCACGTGGCCGCAGGGTCCAGGTGTCGTACGTCGGACGCGATGGCGGCCAGCCGCTCGAAGGCCGGCAGCGGGTCCTCGTCGAGCGGCGCCACCGCCATCACGCCGCGCAGCCGCAGCGATCCGGCCTGCCCGATCGCGTCGACCAGCGCGGGCACGTCGTCGGGATCGGCGCCGTTGCGGTGCCCGGAACCGGGTGGGTCGAGACTGACCTGGATGAGCACGTCGAGGTCGCGCCCGCGCTGGTGGGCGCCGCGCTGCAGCGGCCCCACCAGCTTGGTCCGGTCGACGCTCTGCACCACGTCGGCGTAGGCGGCGACCGCGGCGGCCTTGTTGCTCTGCAGGCCGCCGATGAAGTGCCAGGACAGGTCGTCCAGCCCCATCTCGACGCACGTCCGGATCTTCGCCTCCGCCTCCTGGTGGCGGTTCTCGCCCACGCTCGTCACGCCGAGCTCGGCCAGCAGCCGCACGTCGGAGGCGGGGAAGAACTTCGTGACCACGACCAGCTGCACCGCGGCCGGGTCGCGACCGGCCTCCTCTGCCGCGGCCGCGATCCGCTGCTCCACCGCCGCGAGATGGGTGCGCAGCTCCTCGCGACGGGCGTCGGCACCGTTCGTCGGGTCGGTCACGGCCCCTCCTTGTGCAGCCGGACCAGGCCGGCCAGCCGCCCGGCGCGTTCGCCGTCACGCCGGTGGGAGTAGAGGTCGGCCGACTCGCGCGTGCACCGCGCGACGTCGTGCACGGTGACGCCGAGCTCCTCGAGCTGTGCTCGAACGCCGGCGCCGATGTCGAGCGCCGGGGTGCCCCAGCTCGTCGTGCTCGCCGCGGCCGGGACCCTCGCCACCACCGCTGCCTGCATCGCGACCGGGACCTCGTAGCACGCCCCGCACACGTGCGGACCGAGCCAGGCCAGGAGCTCCTCGCCGCCACGCCGACGCAGCGCGGCCACCGCCCGGGGCACCACCCCGGTCGCCAGACCCGGCCGGCCCGCGTGCACGGCGCCGACGAGCCCTCGTGCGGGGTCGGCCAGCAGGACCGGCACGCAGTCGGCGACGCGGACCAGCAGCACCAGGTCCGCGGTGTCGGTGACCAGCCCGTCGCAGGTGTGCCGGCGCGCCATCCCGGAGACGCCGCCGTCGACCTCGGTCACCTCGCTCCCGTGCACCTGGTCCATGTCGACCAGGCCGGCCGCAGGGTCGAGGTCGGGGGCGAAGTCAGCCAGCAGCCGCCGCAGGTTCGTTGCGACCGCCACCGGGTCGTCGGCGGTGTTGAGGCCGAGGTTGAGCTCGTCGTACGGCGTCGCGCTGACCCCGCCGAACCGGTCGGTGAAGGCCAGGTCGACGGGGCCGTGGGACGCGCGGTAGGCGTACACCCGGGAGGAGTCTCCTACTTCAGGAAGTCGGGGACGTCGAGCTCGTCGTCGTCGAACGTCGGCCTCGCGGCAGGACGGGTGGTGCCCGCCGGCCGGTTGGCGCCCACCGGCACCGGCTCCTTGCGCGGGGCCGGGCTCGGCTGCGCCGGGGCCTGCCCCGTCTGACCGGCCGGCTGGCGCCGCTCCTCGGCCATCTTCTGCGCGGCGGCCCGGGTCTCCTCCTGCGACTGCGTCCGCTGCGGCTCCGGGGCCGGCCGGCGCAGCGCCGGGGCGTCCTCACGTCGCTTGGGCCGGCCACCCTCGAAGCCCGCCGCGATCACGGTGACCCGCACCTCGTCGCCCAGGGCGTCGTCGATGGTCGCACCGAAGATGATGTTGGCGTCGTTGTGCACGGCGTCGGAGACCATCGCCGCGGCCTCGTTGATCTCGAACAGGCCGAGGTCGGAGCCACCGGCGATGGAGAGCAGGACACCCTGCGCACCGTCGATCGACTCCTCGAGCAGCGGGCTGGACACGGCCAGCTCGGCGGCCTCCAGTGCCCGGTTCTCGCCGCGCGCCGAGCCGATGCCCATCAGCGCCGACCCCGCGTTGGACATCACGGACTTGACGTCGGCGAAGTCGAGGTTGATCAGGCCAGGGGTGGTGATCAGGTCGGTGATGCCGGAGACGCCCTGCAGCAGCACCTGGTCGGCCTGCTTGAAGGCGTCGAGCATCGAGACGTTGCGCTCGGAGATGGAGAGCAGCTTGTCGTTGGGGATGACGATGAGGGTGTCGACCTCCTCGCGGAGGGTCGCGATGCCGTCCTCGGCCGAGGCGGCCCGGCGGCGGCCCTCGAAGGCGAACGGCCGGGTGACCACACCGATCGTCAGCGCGCCCAGCGAGCGGGCGATCTTGGCGACCACGGGGGCGCCACCGGTGCCGGTGCCACCGCCCTCGCCGGCGGTGACGAAGACCATGTCGGCGCCCTTGAGGACCTCCTCGATCTCGTCGGAGTGGTCCTCGGCCGCCTCCGCGCCGACCTCCGGGTTGGCGCCGGCGCCCAGGCCCCGCGTCTTCTCGCGACCGATGTCGAGCTTGACGTCGGCGTCGCTCATCAGGAGGGCTTGCGCATCGGTGTTGATGGCAATGAACTCGACGCCCCTCAGCCCGACCTCGATCATCCGGTTGACGGCGTTGACTCCACCTCCACCAATGCCGACGACCTTGATCACGGCCAGGTAGTTCTGTGGTGCTGCCACGGTGGGTGCCTCTCGCTTGTGGTGGGTGTCGCTGGCTCTGCAGCTTTCCTGGGGAAGCACCTCGGATCTCGAAGAACCCTAACCCTTCAGTAGAAGGTTATAGTTATGTCAACCTGAGGTGGTGACACCAAGGTAGGCACGTGCCGGGTTCGATCGGCGGCAACACGCCCACGACGCGCGGAAACTTCGACTCACGGAAACTTCCCGGGCCGTCTTCCGACCGAGGCGGCTATCGCGTGGTCGGCCGGGCCGGGACGCTGACGTCGATCTCGGTGACCCGGTCCGGCGACGTGCGCCGCAACAGGACGTCGAGGACCTCGGCCTTGGCCTCCGACTGCTCGGCGCTCCCCCACTGCACGCGACGCCCGTCGCGCAGCAGCAGGGAGATCCGGTCGACCGAGGCCACGTCGAGGTAGTCGACCTTCGCCGCGACCGACCCCGGCAGGCTGGCGATGACGTGCGCGGCCTCTGCGAGCGCCTCGGTGCGCACGTCGGGCTCGGTGCGGATCAGCGGGAGGCCCGGCGGGCGGTGCTGGTAGCGGTGGAACAGCGCACCCTCGTCGTCGACCGCCCGGTTGCCCTCACCCCAGGTCACCACGGCGACCGGGACCCGTTCGGTGACATCGATGCGGACGGTGTGCGGCCACGAGCGGGAGACGTCGGCGTCACGCACCGCCGCGATGGTCTCCACCCGGGCCTCGATCGCGGCGAGGTCCACCCGCGCGAGCGGCTCGCCCTGCGGCACCCTGGCAGCCGCCTCGACGCGCACGCTGCTCAGGTCGTGGTTGCCGGTGACCTGCACGCCCGTGACGGTCATGGCGCCGGAGAAGTACACCAGCCAGCCTCCGGTGCCGGCGACCGCGACGAGCAGCACGACGACCAGCCAGGGACGGATCCGGCGCAGGCGGGCGCGCAGCCGCCGGCGGCGGAAGTCGCGCCGCCCCACGGCGACGGTGCGCTCGTCGGGGCCGGTACGGCGGTCAAGCATCGTCATGGGAGTCTCCGGCAGCCTGGCCGCGCTCGGCGAGCAGCTCGAGCACCTGCGGCCCGAGCAGGGTGACGTCGCCGGCGCCGAGGGTGAGCACGACGTCACCGGCCCGGGCCCGGTCGACGAGGTGACCGGCCACCGCCGACCACGACGGCTCGAGCACGACGCGTTCGGGGGGAAGCGGGACCGCGTCGGAGACCAGCCGGGACGTGACGCCCGGCTCGGGCTCCTCGCGGGCGACGTAGATGTCCATCACCACGACCTCGTCCGCGGCGCCCAGCGCCCGTCCCATGTCGGCGCCGAAGATGCGGGTGCGCGAGACCATGTGCGGCTGGAACGCGACCAGCAGGCGTCCGCCGGCGGCGAGCGATCGGGCCGCCTGGAGGTCACCGGCGATCTCGGCCGGGTGGTGGGCGTAGCTGTCGTAGACGCGGACACCGCCGACCTCGCCCTTGAGCTCCATCCGCCGCCGGGTGCCGGTGAAGGACCCGAGTCCACGGGCGAGCTCGTCGAAGCCGTAGCCCAGCCGCAGCCCGCAGGCCAGCGCCGCCATCGCGTCGAGGACGTAGTGGTGACCGGGCACCTGCAGGGTCACCTCACCGAGGCGCCGCCCCCGGTCCACGACGGTGAACCGTGACCGGGAGCCGGCGAAGCTGATGCCTTCGGCGCGCACGTCCGAGGCGGCCGACTCCCCCACGCCCACCACGGCCATCCCCCGGGAGCGCGCGGTGGCGGCCAGGTCAGCGGCTCCGGGGTCGTCGACGCAGGCGACCAGGAACCCCTCGGGAGCGATCCGGTCGAGGAACATCGTGAAGGCGGCCCGGTAGGCCTCCTCGGTGCCGTAGTTGTCGAGGTGGTCGGCCTCGACGTTGGTGACCAGCGCCGCGAACGGCGAGTAGACCAGGAAGGCACCGTCGCTCTCGTCGGCCTCCGCCACGAACAGGTCGCCGCTGCCGTCGTGGGCGTTGGACCCCGACTCGTTGAGCTCCCCGCCGATCGCGAAGGACGGATCGGCGCCGCAGTGCTGCAGCGCCACGGTCAGCATCGACGTCGTGGTGGTCTTGCCGTGCGTGCCGGCCACCGCGATCGCACGACGCCCCTGCATCACCGACTCCAGCGCTGCCGACCGCGGCAGCAGCCGCAGGCCGAGGCGCTGCGCCTCCACGATCTCGGGGTTGTCCTCGCGCACGGCCGTGGACACCACCAACGTGTCGGCGCCGGGCACGTGCTCGGCAGCGTGGCCGACGTCGCAGCGGGCACCCAGGGCGCGGAGCGCGGTCAGGGTCGCGGAGTCCTTGGCGTCGCTGCCCGAGACCTCGATGCCACGCGCCAGCATGATCCGGGCGATGCCGGAGAGGCCGGCTCCGCCGATGCCGACGAAGTGGACCCGGCCGAGCCGTTCGGCCGGCAGCAGCTCGTCGGGGACCCGGACCTTCATCGCAGGCCCTCCGCTGCCGCGCGCTCGACCAGGTCGGCGAGCTTCTCGTCGGCGTCCAGGGGGATCACGCCGGACGCTGCGGCGGACATCGCGGCGAGCCGCTCGGTGTCGCGGGCCAGGACGGGGATCCTCGCGCGGACCCAGTCGGCACCCAGGGCGGCGTCGGAGACCAGCAGCGCGCCGCCGGCGTCCACCACGGGCCGGGCGTTGAGCGCCTGCTCCCCGTTGCCGATCGGCAGCGGCACGAACACGGCCGGCAGGCCCACGCCCGAGACCTCGGTGACGGTGTTGCTGCCCGCGCGGCACACCACGAGGTCGGCCGCGGCATAGGCAAGGTCCATCCGGTCGACGTAGGACACCACGACGTACGGCGCTGCGCCGGGCGGCCCCGCCGGCACCTCGACGCTGCCCCGGGGGCCGACCACGTGCAGGACCTGGACCCCCGCGTCGGCGAAGGCGGCCGCAGCAGCCGAGACCGACTCGTTGAGCCGGCGAGCACCCTGGGAGCCGCCGGTGACGAGGACGGTCGGCAGCGTCGGGTCGAGGCCGAAGAAGCTGCGTCCCTCGGCACGCAACGCGCCACGGTCGAGGGTGGCGATCATCCGGCGGACCGGCAGCCCGGTGCAGACCGCATGCGGCAGCGGCGTGTCCGGGAACGACGTGGCGACGTGGCGGGTGAGCCGTGCGCCCAGCTTGTTGGCGAGGCCGGGCAGTGCGTTGCCCTCGTGCACGACGAACGGGACCCGGCGCTTGCGGGCGGCGAGGTACGCCGGCACCGAGACGTAGCCGCCGAAGCCGACGACCACGTCGGGGTGGAGCCGGTCGAGCACCGCGAGGGCCTCGTCGCGGGCGGCCTTGAGCCGCAGCGGGGTGCGCAGCAGGTCGGCGTCGAACCGGCGGGACAGCGGCACCGGCGTGACCAGCTCGAGGGGGTACCCGGCGGCCGGGACGACCGTGGTCTCGAGCCCGCGGGCAGTGCCGAGCACGGTGACCTCGAGGTCGGGCAGCCGGCGGCGCAGCGCATCGGCGGTCGCGAGCAGCGGCGAGGTGTGCCCGGCGGAACCGCCTCCGGCGAGCAGGACGCGCTTCACCGTGCGCCCCGGCCGGGAGTGCGGGTGCCGGCACGGCCGGTGCGGGCACCGCGGCCGTTCACGGCACGCCGCTCGCGCTTGCGTCGGCGCAGCTCGTGGGCCGCGCCGGGCTCGGCGCGGGCGAAGGAGATGAGCAGGCCGAGCGCCCCGATGAACAGCACCAGGCTGGAGCCGCCGTAGGACACCAGCGGGAGCGGGATGCCGATGACCGGCAGCAGGGCCAGCACCATGCCGATGTTGATGACGACGTGCGCCATCAGCCAGATGACGATCCCGGCCGCGGTGTAGCGCACGAAGAGGTCGCGGGACTCCACCGCGACCCGGATCCCGGCGTACGCGATCGTCAGGAACAGCACCAGGACCAACAGGGTGCCCAGGAGGCCGAGCTCCTCGCCCAGGACGGCGAAGATGAAGTCGGTGTGCGCCTCGGGCAGGTTGCCCCACTTCTGCTGGCTGGCGCCGATGCCCTTGCCGAAGATGCCGCCGCTGGCCATGCCGAGCAGGCCGTGGCCCGCCTGCCAGCCCGACACCTGGTAGTCGCTGAACGGGTCGGTGAAGGAGGTGATCCGTTCCAGCCGCTCGGGACTGCTCGCCGCGAGGTAGAGCGCCCCGACGCTGACGACGCTGACGGCGGCGACGAACAGCCGCGCCGGCACCCCGACGACCCACAACATGCCCAGGGTGATCGCGAACAGCACCAGCGCGGTGCCCAGGTCACCGCCCGCGAGCACGAGTGCGGTGATGACCAGCGCGACCGGGCCGACCGGCAGAGCGATGTGCCGCCAGGTGCCGAGCAGCCGGTCCTTGCGGGCGTAGACGTCCGCGCACCACAGGATCAGCGCGAACTTGGCCACCTCGGACGGCTGGATCTGGATCGGCCCCAGGCCGAGCCAGTTCTGGTTGCCGTTGACCATGACGCCCAGCGAGGTCTGGGTGAGCCCGAGCAGGACCACGGAGAGGACGAGCGCCGGCCAGGCGCCGAAGCGGATCAGCCGCAGCGGCAGCCGGGAGATGACCCAGGCGCAGGGCAGCGCGATCAGCACCCACATCAGCTGCTTGGTCGCCCAGTAGTAGCTGTTGCCGTCGTGGTGGACGTAGGAGTCGACGCTGGAGGCGGACAAGACCATCACCAGGCCGATGGCCAGCAGCAGGCCACTGGCCCCGAGGAGCAGGTAATAGGGGGTCAGCGGCCGCTCGAGCACCCGTCGTGCCGCCGCCCACCGGGACCGGAACGACTGGCCGATGCGCCGCCCCGCCGCGAGGGGCCGGGCCTGCCCGGATCGCGGACCGGACTGCGCGGTGACGCTCAACGGGGTTCCTCCTGGCTCGCCTGCTACTGCGCTGCCCGCCTCCTGCGGTGCACCGCGTCGACAAAGGCGTCCCCGCGTGCGCCGTAGTTGGCGAACATGTCCATGGAGGCGCATCCGGGGGCCAGGAGCACGGTGTCCCCGGATCTCGCCAGGTCGGCCGCAGCCCCCACGACGCGGTCCATCGGACCGGTGTGCCCAGTCTCGCCGCCCGCCACGTCGATCACGGGCACATCGGGGGCGTGTCGCGAAAGGGCGTCCCGGATCACCGGCGCGTCGCGACCGAGCAGCACGACGCCGCGCAGTCGCCCGCGGACCCGCTGCACCAGGTCGTCGAAGTGGGCGCCCTTGGCCAGCCCACCGGCGATCCACACGACGTGGTCGTAGGCCTCGAGGGAGGCCTGCGCGGCAGGCGGGTTCGTCGCCTTGGAGTCGTCGACCCAGGTGATCCCGTCGAAGCGGGCCACCTCGGCGATCCGGTGGCCGTCGGGGCGGAACTCGCGCAGCGCCTCCCGGACCGCGGCCGGTGCGACCCCGTGGGACCGCGCGAGGGCCGCGGCCGCCAGGGCGTTCGCGACGTAGTGGGGTGCCCGACTGGCCAGGTCGTCGAGCGTCGCCAGCTCGGCCGCGGAGGTCTGCCGCTCGGCCACGAAGGCCCGGTCGGCCAGCACGTCGTCGACGACCCCGACCATGCCCACCGCCGGTACGCCGAGGGTGAAGCCGATCGCCCGGGCGCCCTCGTGCACGTCGGCGTCGACGACGAGCTGTTCGGTCACCGGGTCGCCCACGTTGTAGACGCAGGCCCGCTCGACGTGGTGGTAGATGCGTCCCTTGTCGCGGGTGTACTCCGCCGTCCCGCCCAGTGGGACGTCGTACCAGTCGAGGTGGTCCTCGGCGATGTTGAGCACCGCCGCGGACCTGGCCTGCATCGAACGGGTGTAGTGGAGCTGGAAGCTGGACAGCTCGACGGCGAGGACGTCGTAGGGCTCGGGGTCCATCACGGCCTCGACGAGCGGCAGCCCCACGTTGCCGGCCGCCACCGCACGGAGGCCGGCCCTGCGCAGCATCGACTCGAGCATCTGCACGGTGGTGGTCTTGCCGTTGGTGCCCGTCACCGCCAGCCAGGGCGCGGGCCGCTCGGGATCACGCAGCCGCCAGGCCAGCTCGACCTCGCCCCAGACCGGGATGCCGCGCGCGGTCGCCTGGGCGAGCAGCGGCGCGTCCGGGCGCCAACCGGGCGAGGTGACGACCACGTCGACGTCGTCGGGCAGGACCGCGGTGCTGCCCTCCCCCAGGCGCACGGTGGCGCCGAGCACCTCGAGGAGCTCCGCCTTCTCCTCCTTGCCCTCGGCGTGCTCGTCGAGCGCGGTGACCCGGGCACCCAGGTGGGTGAGGTTGTCGGCGGCCGCGAAGCCGGAGACCCCGAAGCCGGCGACCACGGCCCGGACGCCCTCCCAGGAGTCAGTACGGCGCAGCGCCTCCACCGGGGCCAGGTCGCCGTCCCGTGGGCCGGTCACGAGCCGGCCACCCACTCGGCGTAGAAGACGCCCATGCCGGCGGCGACGAAGAAGCCGGCGATCAGCCAGAAGCGGACCACGACGGTGATCTCCTCCCAGCCCTTCAGCTCGAAGTGGTGGTGCAGCGGAGCCATCCGGAAGATGCGCTTGCCCCGGCTCAGCTTGAAGTAGCCGACCTGCAGGATCACCGACAGCGTCTGGATGACGAACAACCCCCCGAGCAGCCCCAGCAGCAGCTCGGTGCGGGTGAGCACGGCGATGCCGGCGAGGGCGCCGCCGAGCGCCAGCGACCCGGTGTCGCCCATGAAGATCTGCGCGGGCGAGGCGTTGAACCACAGGAAGCCGACACAGGCGCCGGTGATCGCCGCACACACCACGGCCAGGTCGAGCGGGTCGCGCACCTCGTAGCAGTTGGCGCTCGGGTTCGTCACGCACGACTGGTTGTTCTGCCAGATGTTGACCAGCGTGTAGGCGCCGAAGACGAGGATCGAGGAGCCGGCGGCGAGGCCGTCGAGGCCGTCGGTCAGGTTCACAGCGTTGCTGGCGCCCGCGATCATCAGCACGATCACGACGACGACGACCACCATCGGCAGGGTGAGCCAGGGCAGGTCACGGGTGAAGGAGATCGCCCGGGAGGCAGGGGTGACGCCGCGCTCGTCGGTCAGCGGGTGCACCCGCCACAGGACCAGCCAGGCGAAGACGATCGCGATCAGGGTCTGGCCGATGAACTTCGCCTTGCTGCGCAGCCCCAGGTTGCGCTGCTTGTAAATCTTGATGAAGTCGTCGAGGAAGCCCACCGTCCCGAGCCCGACGAAGAGGAACAGCAGCAGCAGCACCGAGGCGCTCGGGTGCCCGCCGGTCAGCATCTTGGCGACGAAGTAGGCGAGGACGGCGGCCAGCACGATGACCAGTCCGCCCATCGTCGGCGTGCCGCGCTTGGTGTGGTGCGTCGTCGGGCCGTCGTCGCGGATGAGCTGGCCGTAGCCCTTGGCCGCGAAGACCCGGATCGCGAACCGGGTGCCGAGGAGGGTGAGCACGAGGGACAACCCACCGGCGAGCAGGATCGCCCTCACCGCACCGCCTCCTTCGTCTCGGTCGGATCGTCCAGGAGCGCAGCCGCCACCCGCTCGAGGCCCGCGGCCCGGGACGCCTTCACCAGGACGACCTCGGAGCCGGAGACATTGTTCCGCACCTGCTCCACGAGCTCGTCCAGGGTCTCGGCGTACGCCGCCCGCGGGTCGCCCTCGGCGATCCCCCGGGCGCCGGGGCCCACGACGTACAGCTGATCGACGCCGAGCTCGCGCGCGAGCGTCCCGACGGTCCGGTGCTCGGCGTCGGCGCTGTCGCCGAGCTCGCGCATCTCGCCGAGCACCGCGACGGTACGCCGACCCGTCCGCGCACCGATGCCGGCGAGGGTCCGCAGTGCCGCCCGCATCGAGTCGGGGTTGGCGTTGTAGGCGTCGTTGACCACGGCGAGGCCGTCACCACGCTCCCGCAGCTCCATCCGCCACTTCGACAGGGAGGTGATCGCGCCCAGTGTCGCGGCCACCCGGTCGAAGGGCAGACCGGCCGCCAGCGCCGTCGCCGCGACCGCAGCGGCGTTGGCCGCCTGGTGCTCGCCGAGCAGCTGGAGGGCGACCCGCTCGGTCTCGCCGCGGAACGTGAGGTCGAAGGCAGGCCGGCCGAGCTCGTCCGACTCCAGGTTGCTCAGGCGTACCACTGCCGCTGCCCCGGTCCCGAACGTCCACACCTGCGCTGCGGTGCGCTCCGCCATCGCCGCCACCCTGGGGTCGTCGAGGTTGAGCACCGCGGCGCCGTCCCGGCCGAGCACCTCGACGAGCTCGCCCTTGGCCAGTGCGATGTTGTCCCGGCTGCCGAACTCACCGAGGTGCGCCTTGCCGACGTTGAGCACCAGGGAGACGTCGGGCGGGGCGATGGCGCAGAGCTCACGGAGATGGCCGATGCCTCGGGAGCCCATCTCGAGCGCGAGGTAACGGGTCGCGCCGTCCACCCGCAGCACCGTGAGCGGCAGGCCGAGCTCGTTGTTGAACGAGCCGCGGGTGGCGATCGTCGCCGCGCCGTCGGCCAGCACGTGGGCGAGCATGTCCTTGGCGCTGGTCTTGCCCTGCGACCCGGTGATCGCCACCACGGTCAGTGGGGCGGACAACCCGCGGCGCCGGGCCAGCACGGTCCGCGCCAGCGCGTGCAGGGCGACCCGGACGTCGTCGACCACGACCGTCGGCACCCCCGTCGGCCGGGTGCCCAGGACGGCGACGGCGCCGGCCGCGACCGCCTCCGGTGCGTAGTCGTGGCCGTCCACGTGCTCGCCGGCGAACGCGGCGAAGATCCCGCCGGGCTCGGGGCTGCGGGTGTCGAGGAACGCGCCCCCCGTCACGGTGCTGCCCGGGTCGGCGTCGTGCAGCGTGCCACCGACGAGGTCGGCGACCTCGGCGAGGCGCATGGGAATCACCGCTGGCCCTCCTCGAGCAGGTCGCGGACGGCGGCGCGCACCTCGTCGCGGTCGTCGAAGGGGTGCACCACGCCGGCGACCTCCTGGCCCGTCTCGTGCCCCTTGCCGGCGACCAGCACGGTGTCACCCGGCGTCGCCATCGCCACGGCGCGCCGGATGGCCTCGCGCCGGCCGGACACCTCGTGCACCTGCGCCGTGCCGCCGCGGGCACCCTGCAGCAGGGCGGCCCGGATGGCGGCGGGGTCCTCGGTGCGGGGGTTGTCGTCGGTGACGACGAGCACGTCGGCCAGCCGTCCGCCGATCTCGCCCATGACCGGGCGCTTGCCGGTGTCGCGGTCGCCCCCGGCCCCGATGACGAGGATGAGCCGACCCGTGGTGACCGGACGCAGCGCGCTCACCGCGGCCTCCACGGCGTCCGGCTTGTGCGCGTAGTCGACGATCGCCAGGAAGGGCTGCCCCGCGTCGACGCGCTCGAGGCGGCCCGGCACCCCGCCGGCCCGCGCGATGCCTCCGGCGACGAGCGCGGGGTCGAAGCCGGCCTCGCCCGCGAGCGCGATCGCGCACAACGCGTTGGCGACGTTGTACCCGCCGGCGAGCTGGACGCCGGCCTCGATCCGCTCGCCGGCCGGGCCGAGCACGGTGAAGGTGGAGCCGTCGGCCTGCAGCCGCACGTCGACGGCCCGCCAGTCGGCCTCGGCGCCGGACGGGGAGAAGGTGCGCATGGGGATGCCGGCGACCTCGAGCAGCCGACGCCCGTGCTGGTCGTCGACGTTGGTCAGTCCCAGCCGTGCGCGCTCGGGGGTGAACAGGGACGCCTTGGCGGCGAAGTACTCGTCGAGGTCGGCGTGGAAGTCGAGGTGGTCCCGGCCGAGGTTGAGGAAGGCGGCGACGTCGAAGGTGGTGCCCGCCACGCGACCCATCACCAGGGCGTGGCTGGAGACCTCCATCACGCAGCCCCGGACGTCCTGCTCCCGCATCACCGCGAACAGCGCGTGCAGGTCCGGGGCCTCCGGCGTGGTGAGCGAGCTGGGCACGTCGTGGCCGGCGATGCGGGTGCCGATGGTGCCGATCACGGCCGCCCGGATGCCCGCCTGCTCCAGGCCACCCTCGAGGAGTCGGCTCGTGGTGGTCTTGCCCTGGGTGCCGGTGATCGCCATCAACGTGAGGCCGGCGGCCGGGTCGCCGTACAGCCGGGCCGACAGCGCGCCGAGGACGCTCCGCGGGTGCCCCACGACGAGCACCGGCAACCCGGTCGCCGCCGCGGCGTCGCGCCCGGCAGGGTCGGTGAGGACCGCGACCGCACCGGCGTCGCGGGCAGCGTCGCTGTAGGTCGCGCCGTGCGCCCGCGATCCCGGCAGGGCGGCGTAGAGGTCGCCCGGGAGCACCCGCTGGCTGCTCAGGGACAGCCCGGTCACGGCTGTCGCGGCGGCAGCCAGCAGCTGCACGTCGGTGCGCTCCCGCAGCCACGCGGCCACCTCGGCGAGCGGGGTGGCGACCGGGTCCCTGGGGCGGGGCGGACTCTGCTCAGGCACAGGCACGAACCTAGTCGACGGTCCGGCTCACCACTCGACGGGCAGGTGCGCCGGTCGGGTGCCGGTCGGGGGTACGGCGTACTTCTGCAGCAGGTAGTTGAGGATCTGCCGGACGACCGGACCGGCGGTGGACCCGCCGCCCGCGGGCGCCTCAGGTCGCTGGATCACGACGTAGACGGTGAACCGGGGCTGGTCGGCCGGCGCGAACCCGGCGAAGGACACCGCCAGCGAGCCGTCGTAGCAGCCGCAGTGCTCCCCGACCTGCTGCGCGGTGCCGGTCTTCCCGGCGACGCGGTAGCCGGGGATGGCGACCTGCGGCGCGGTGCCGGCTCCTTCGGTGGTCACCATCTCCATCATGTGGGTCACCTGGCGGGCCGTCTGGCGGCTGACCACCCGGTGGCGCGTGGTGGTGTCCGTGCCGACGAGGTCGCCGCCGTCGGTGCGGGCGCTGCCCTTGACCAGGCTGGGCGAGACGAACTCGCCGCCGTTGGCGATCGTGTTGACCGCGGCGGCCATCTGCAGGGCGTTGACCGAGATGCCCTGCCCGAAGGAGATGGTGGCCTGGGTCAGGTCCGTCCAACTGTCCGGGTCGGGCACCAGGCCACGGCTCTCGCCGGGGATGCCGATCCCGGTGCGGTGGCCGAGGCCGAAGCTGTCGAGGTAGCGCCCCAGCGTCTTGTGGTCGATCTGCCGGGCGGCGAGCACCGTGCCGATGTTGGAGGACTTGGCGATGACGCCGGCGAAGGTCAGCCGGAGGTTCCCGTGGTCGAAGTAGTCGTGGATGACCCGGTCCATCACCGGCAGCTCACCGGGCACGGTGATCCTGGTCCGCGGCGAGACGAGGCCCTGGTCGATCAGCGCGGCGCCGGTGAGCACCTTCTCCACCGATCCCGGCTCGTAGACGTCGCTGAGCGCCCGGGTGCGCAGGTTGCGCCGCGGCGCCTCGGAGATGTCGTTGGCGTCGAAGGTCGGGTAGTCGGCCAGGGCGAGGATCTCGCCGGTGCGGGTGTCCAGCGCGATCGCCACGCCCGACTCCGCGCGCACGCCCTGCACCGCGGTGCGCAGCACCCGCTGCGCATACCACTGCACGTCCCGGTCGATCGTGAGCCGGAGGTCCTTGCCGTCGATCGGCTTGATCTCGGTGTTCTCCCCGAGCGGGATCCGGGTGCCACCGCCGACCTCGTAGGTCTCCTTGCCGTCCTTGCCGGCGAGCAGGTCGCCGAAGGCCAGCTCGAGCCCGGCGCCGGAGGGAGCGGCGTCGTCGCCGTTGCCCATGAAACCGACGAGGTTCGCCGCGACGTCGTGCGCGGGGTACTCCCGGAGCGGGTCGGGACGGGTGTCGAGCCCCTCGTAGCCCGCCGCCTCGATGGCGTCGACGACCCGGGTCGCCTTGGCCGCGGGCACCTCACGGGCGATGTACTGGAACCGGGTGTCGGGCTTGCGCAGCCGCTCCAGGGTGTCGAAGTAGTCGACACCGAGCTTGTTGGCCAGCAACCGCGCGATCGCCTCGGCGTCGTCGGACGTGCGCTGCGGGTCGGCGACCACCATCAGGCCGGCAGCGCTGCGGGCCAGCGGCACCCCGTGCCGGTCGGTGATGTCGCCGCGGGTCGCCTCCAGCGGCACCGACACCAGCCCCTCGGACTCGGCCCGGGCGGCGTACGCCTGGGGATCGAGCCCCTGGAGCTGGACCAGGCGGGCGCCGAACAGGGACAGCACCATGGTCAGGAAGATCAACCCCATCCGCAGCCGCACCTGCGAGGATCCGCGCAGGCTGCGAGCTGCCGGACGACGGGTCGGTCGGCTCAACGGCTGGCTCCCTCGCTGGCAGGCGCTGTCGCCCCATTAGTACCTCCGCGACCGGTCTGGCTCGTGGCGCCACTCCGCTGGTCACGCGGGTGCACGGTGATCACCAGGGGTGCGGGGTCCAGGCTCGACGGCTTGACCGCCGGGGCGCCGTGGATCGGCACCGCGTCCTCGGGCGTCGCCGGCGCCGGAGCACCGATGATCCGACCGTCGGAGAGGCGGATGAAGGCCGGCACCGACGGCGCCACCATGCCGAGCCGGCGTGCCCGTTGGGCCACCCGCTGGGGGTCGCGGAGCGCCTCGAGCTCCATCGCCAGGGCCTGCCGCTGCGCGGTCAGGCTGTCGGCCTTCTCCTGCAGCGAGGCGGCGTGGAACGACGCCTGCTGCATCTGGGTGTTGAACATCAGTAGCCCGACCACGCCGGTGGCCAGGACCAGGGACACCAGGATCGCGAACGGCATCCGCGGCGCCCGGCTGCGCCGCACCGGCACCACGCTCAGTCGGGCACGCTCCACCGCGGCCCACGCGGACCGCGGGACGCGGCTCCGGGCCTGGCTCATCAGGTTGCTCATGCGGCGTTCCCCTCCCGGATGCGCTCCACGGCCCGCAGCCGCACCGAGGCGGCCCGCGGGTTGTCCTCGATCTCCTGCACGGACGCCTTCTCGGCGCCCCGGGTGAGCAGCCGCAGCCGTGGCTGGTGCTCCTCCGGCACGACGGGGAGGTCGTCGGGCACGCTGGCGCGGACCAGCGGCGCGAACGCCTGCTTGGTCATCCGGTCCTCGAGCGAGTGGTAGCTCATCACCACCACCCGCCCACCGACCGCGGTCGACGCGACCGCCCGCGGCAACGCCCGACGCAGCACCCCGAGCTCGTCGTTGACCTCGATCCGCAACGCCTGGAAGGTCCGCTTCGCCGGGTGCCCCCCGGTACGACGCGCCGGGGCCGGGATCACGGCGCGGAGCAGGTCGACCAGCCGGGCCGACCGGTCGAACGGCGTCATCTCGCGCTCACGCACGACCGCCCGGGCGATCTGGCGGGCGAACTTCTCCTCGCCGTACTGCCGCAGGATGCGCGCGAGCTCTGCTGCGGGATAGGTGTTGAGCACCTCGGCCGCGGTCACGCCGGTGCTGTCGTCCATCCGCATGTCGAGGGGGGCATCCTCGGCGTAGGCGAAGCCCCGCTCCCGCAGGTCGAGCTGCAGGGAGGAGACACCGAGGTCGAAGAGGACGCCCTGCACCGTGGCGATGCCCAGCCGTTGCAGCACGTCGGGGATCTCGTCGTACACCGCGTGCACGAGCGTCGTCCGGCCGGAGAACTGAGCGAGCCGCTCCGCGGCCCGCTCGAGGGCCTGCTGGTCGCGGTCGATGCCGACGACGTGCGCCTCCGGGCAGCGGGTGAGCACCGCCTCGGTGTGTCCGCCGAGCCCAAGGGTGGCGTCGACGAGGACGGCGCCGGGCTGCTGCAACGGCGGCGCCACCAGGGCAACGACCCGGTCGAGCAGGACCGGGACGTGGATGGGGCGGCTCATCGCCGCCTACTCGCCCATCGCCAGGAGCAGGCGGAAGAACAGGGCCACCGCGATCGAGGCGCCCAGGGAGAAGGCCATCACCACGAGGGCGTCGCGCGCCTCGTGGCGCACGCGCCGGTGCACCACCGGCGCGGTGGGGGTGCTCGCCCCCCTCGCGACGCTGATCCTTGCGCTCATCTCGACCCCCAGGTGTGGTGCTGCTCTTCGTGCTGCGCGTGCCGGTGATCGCCTGGTCAGGTTCGCGTCCGCTCCCTCCGGGGGAAGAAACCGTCTGGCGCCGGGGAAGGTGCGTCAGCTGGTCGGAGGCGGAGCGGACGTGAGCCTCGCCCTGCGATCACCGTTGTTGAGTTGTGCCGTTGCGGGTGCTGCCGTTGCGGGTGCTGGTGGTGCACCGGGTCAGAAGCCCGGGAAGATCTCCTCGGAGATGTTGGCGAAGGCCTCTTCCTGCTCGGCGCTGTAGTCCGACCACGCCTTCGGCTCCCAGATCTCGATGCGGTCGTAGACCCCGACCACGACCGCGTCCTTCGCCAGGCCGGCGTACTGGCGCAGCGGCGGCGTCAGCGTGATCCGACCCTGCTTGTCCGGCGTCTGCTCCGACATCAGGCCGAACAGCATCCGGCCGTAGCCGCGCAGTCGCGCGTCGGTCTGGGAGGCGGTCTTGAACTTGTCGGCGAAGCGCTCGAAGTCCGCGGCGGTGCGGAGGTCGATCGACCGCTCCTGACCTCGGGTCATCACCAGTCCTTCCGCCATCGCTTCCCGGAACTTCGCCGGGAGGAACAGCCGACCCTTGTCGTCGACCTTGGGGGTGTAGGTGCCGGCGAACATTGCGCCACCTCACTCCCGGGTTCCTCCACTTTCCACCACTCTACTCCACAATCCTCCACCGTCAACCACTTCCGCACCCTCGCGCTCCCCTTTCGCCGCAAATTGGTTCTCCCGAGCTGCTGTGCGGTGCGGAGTCGTTTGCTTGACTTGGGCAGCGGACCGCCGCGGGACGGTGCGCACGGGTGGGTGCGATGCACCACGGCGGAGGAGAGTGGAGCGAAGTGGGGCAACAGGACCTCGACACCCTGCGGTCGGTCATCGACCGGGTGCGCGCAGCCATCGAGACGGTGATCGAGGGGAAGCCCGAGGTCGCCCGGACGGCGATGGTGGTGCTGCTCGCCGAGGGCCACCTGCTCATCGAGGACGTCCCGGGCGTGGGCAAGACCATGCTGAGCAAGGCGCTGGCCCGGTCGATCGACCTGACCGTGCGGCGGGTGCAGTTCACCCCCGACCTGCTGCCCTCCGACGTCACCGGGGTGTCGGTGTTCAACCAGGACACCCGGCAGTTCGAGTTCCGCCCCGGCGGGGTGTTCGCCAACATCGTCATCGGCGACGAGATCAACCGCGCCTCGCCGAAGACCCAGTCGGCGATGCTGGAGTGCATGGAGGAGCGGCAGGTCACCGTCGACGGACGCACCTACGGGCTGGAGAGCCCGTTCATGGTGGTGGCCACGCAGAACCCCATCGAGATGGAGGGCACCTACGCGCTGCCCGAGGCGCAGCGCGACCGCTTCATGGCCCGGGTGTCGATGGGCTACCCGGTGGAGGCCGCCGAGATCGCGATGATCTCCGCCCGCGGCACCAGCAGTCCCCTCGAGGACCTCGAGCCCGTCACCGACGCTGCCCAGATCCGCAAGCTGATCGAGGTGGTGCAGCGGGTGCACGTCTCCGAGCCCGTCCAGCGGTACGCCGTGGCGATGGCGACAGCGACCCGCCGCTCCGCCGACCTGCGCCTGGGCGCCTCGCCGCGCGCCACCCTGCACCTGGTCCGGGCCGGCAAGGCCCTGGCTGCGATGGCGGGACGCGACTACGTCATCCCCGACGACCTGCACGACCTGGCGCCCACCGTGCTGGCGCACCGGCTGCTGCCGACCGTCGAGTCCGCAATGGCCGGCCGGGACACCGGCGACATCCTGCGCGGCATCCTCACCAAGGTGCCGATCCCCGCGGACCGGCGGGAGTAGGCGAGCCACCCATGCGTGAGGCACTGCGGGCGCTCACTCCGCGCGGACGAGGGTTCATCGCCGCCGGCCTGACCGCCGCGGCCTGCGGCATCCTGTTCGGCGAGCGCGACCTGGTCCGGATCGGCCTCCTGGTGGCACTGCTCCCACTGGTCACCGCCGCCTGGATCGCCCGCTCCGGCCACCGGCTCGGACTGGCGCGCACGCTGAGCGCCCACCACGTCGAGACCGGCCAGCAGTCCGTCGTACACCTGGAGCTGACGAACGTCGGCCCGACCACCGGCGTGCTGCTCCTGGAGGAGCGCATCCCCCACGCCCTGGGGTCGCGGCCCCGCTTCGTCGTGGACACGATGGCACCGGGCTGGCACCGCCGGATCGACTACCCCGTCACCGCCGAGGTCCGGGGCCGCTACCAGGTCGGACCGCTGTCCGTGCGGGTCGCGGACCCGTTCGGCATGGTGGAGCTGCACCGCACCTTCTCCCGGACCACCGACCTGATCGTCACACCGCGAGTCGAGCCGCTGCCGGCGATCCGGCTGCGCGGGGCGTGGGCCGGCAGCGGCGACAACCGGCCGCGGCCGTTCAGCAGCGGCAACGTGGCGGACGTGACCGTGCGGGAGTACCGCCGTGGTGACGACCTGCGCCGCGTGCACTGGCGCAGCACCGCTCGGGTCGGCGAGCTGATGGTGCGGCGCGAGGAGCAGCCGTGGCAGGCCCGGTGCACCCTCTTCGTGGACAACCGGGCACGGGCCCACCAGGGCGCGGCGCCGGACTCGTCGTTGGAGAAGGGCATCATCGCCACCGCGTCGGTAGCCGTGCACCTGGCCCGCCAGGGCTTCCAGGTGCGCCTGGTCAGCGCCGCCGGCGAGGAGCTCGACCACGGCTGGCACGACGGCAGCACCTCGGTGGACGCCCGGCCCCTGCTCGAGCGGCTCGCGGTGCTGCCCACGGCCCAGGGCGTCCTGCACACCGACTGGCTGGACGAGACCATCGGCCAGCAGCTGTTCGTGGCGGTGCTGGGCATGAGCGACGACCACGACCTCGGGCTCCTCTCCCGGGTGCATGCCAGCGGTGGCGGCGCCTACGCCCTGGTGCTCGACACCGATGACTGGGCGGTGCGGTCGGCCGTCCCCGGCCCGCCGCCGCGGACCGGGTGGCTGCAGGCCCACGGATGGAAGGCCGTGACCGTGCGCCGGGCCGGCTCGGTCGCCGAGGCGTGGCAGGAGCTGGGCCGATGAGACGCCCGCTGGTCGTCGAGCTCGGCGTCGCCCTGCTGGCGCTGGCGACCGGCTGGGTCGCCCTGTTCGCCTGGCACGGCCTGATCGAGGAGCCGGGGCAGTTCCTCGGACCGACCCTTCTCGGCGGGCTGCTCGTCGCCGGCACCGGCGCCGTGGCCCGCGCCCGGCGGCTCACCTGGTACGCCGCCCTGGGACTCCAGCTCGCGGTGCTCAGCCTCTTCGTCAATGCCCAGCTCGCCTCCGCGCAGTCGTGGTGGCACGTGGTCCCGACGCGGGCCAGCCTCGAGCGCACCGGGCAGCTGCTCGCTGCCGGTGCCGAGGCGCTGGGCACCCAGTACTCCCCCGTCCCGGACAACTTCCCCGGCGCCCACGAGGCCCTGATGCTCTGTGCCCTCGGGCTGCTCCTGATGCTCGACCTGCTGGCCTGCGGGCTCGGTCGGGTCCCGCTCGCCGGCCTGCCGCTGCTGGTGATCTGGGTGATCCCGATCAGCCTGCTCGACGCGGGACTCAACGTGCTGCTGTTCGTGCTCACCGCCCTGCTCTTCGTGCTGCTGCTCGCCAGCGAGCAGACGCGACGCGTGCTCGAGTGGGGCCGGTCGGTGGCCGGCCGGGGTCGCCGCTACGACTCCCTGGACCAGTTCGTGTCCGGCTCGTCGGTCCGCTCCAGTGCCGTGCGGATCGGCCTGCTCAGCTGTCTGGTGGCGCTGGTCGTGCCGATCTTCGTGCCGCTCGCCCACCACCGGTTCGGCACCGGCAACGGACCGGGGCCGGGCGACGGCAACGGGCAGTCGATCACCATCTCGAACCCACTGGTCGACCTGCGCCGCGACCTGGTGCGACCGGACGAGTTCCCCATGCTGAGCGTCCGCACGGACGCCGAGGATCCGTCGTACGTCCGGCTCACCGTGCTCGACGACTTCACCGGCTCGGCGTGGCGTCCCTCGGCCCGCGACCTGCCCGCCGCCCAGTCCGCCGACGGGCCGATGCCGGATCCGCCGGGACTGCTCTCGACGGTGCCGGGGCGGACCAGCCAGTGGCAGCTGCGTCTGTTCGCCACCTTCGCCACCGAGTGGCTGCCCACGCCGTACCCGCTGCGCTCCATCGACGTCTCGCGAGGCGACTGGCGCTACGACGCCCGCACCCTCGACTTCGCGGAGGGGCACGGCGAGCTGTTCACCGGCGACCTCGACTACCGGCTGACCGCGTTCACCCCCGACGTCAACGCGATCGCGCTGGACGACGCGTTCCTGCCGCCCAGCTCGGTGCGCGAGGCGATGACGGTGCTGCCGCGCAACCTCCCGTCGGTGATCGGTCGGACTGCTGAGGAGATCGCGGGCGAGGAGCCGACGAACTACCAGAAGGCGCTGGCGTTGCAGGACTGGTTCCGCGACTCCGGCGGATTCACCTACTCCCTGGACCGCGCGCCGGGCAGCGGCATGCAGGCACTGGCCGACTTCATCACCACCGACAAGGTCGGCTACTGCGAGCAGTTCGCCGCTGCCATGGCCGTCATGGGCCGCTCGCTGGACATCCCGTCCCGGGTCGTCGTCGGGTTCCTCCGGCCGCAGCAGACCGGTGACGACACCTACCTGTTCACCTCCGACGACCTGCACGCGTGGCCCGAGATGTTCTTCTCCGGCATCGGCTGGGTGCGGTTCGAGCCGACGCCCGCGGCGCGGACCGGTGCGGCACCCTCGTGGACCACCGAGCAGCTGCCCACGCTGGCGCCCAACCCGGCCACCGGGGCTCCCGAGTCCACCGCCCCGAAGGATGCCCGCGCCGACCGCGCCGCGGACGCGCGGAACGGCAACGACCAGCAGGGCGGGTCGGACCGCGCGCTGGTGCCGTGGCTCGGCGGCGCGCTCCTGCTGCTCCTGCTGGCCATGCCGCGGCTGGTCCGAGACACCCAGCGACGCCGCCGGCTCGCCGCCGACACCGACCCCCGCGCCGCCGCGGCCGGCCTCTGGGCCGAGCTGCAGGCCACCGCGGTCGACCTCGGGATCGCCTGGCATCCCGAGCGGTCGGTGCGACAGACCGGGAGGGCGCTGGTCCGCCGACTGCGCTCGCGCCCGGAGCTGCAGGCGTCGCTGGAGGAGCTCGTCAGGTTTGTGGAGCGGACCCGCTACGGCCGGTCCTTCGAGGCCGACCCGGAGACCCTGCGCCGGCTACGTGCGACGGTGCGTACCTGGTCGGCCGCCCTCACCGGGACGGTGCCACGCAGCCGGGCCCGCTGGGCACGGGTCTTCCCGCGCTCGGTGTGGAGCCGACTCGGCGCCGCACCCGTGGTGGAGGGCTCAGCGCGACCGGACAACCGTCGCAGCGACGAGCTCGTGGGCGCACGCCGCTGAGCCGGACGAGGAACAGCCCCTGGCTCAGAAGCCGCCCTGGTTGCGGCGCTGCTCCCACCGCTGTTCCATGCGCTGCAGGAACGTGCCCTGGGGCTTGTTCTTGGGCCGGCGCTGCTTCTTGGCGGGCTTGCCGCTGCGGCCGCCGTCGATGACGGAGAAGTTGCGCTCGTCGAGGCCGTAGACGGTCTCCTGCTCGGTCGGCTCCGCGGACGGGTGCTGTCCGCGCCAGGCGGCCAGGCCCAGGGTGGCGGACCCGAGCATCACCAGGAAGCCCAGGATGCCCAGCCACGTCATCCGGGACATGGCACCGCCCATCATCAGCGCGACGCCGCCGAGGAAGACGACACCGGCGAGGATCAGGCGGAACCTGGCGCTGCGATGCAGGCTGCGGCCGCGCAGGGTCGCCACGAACTTGGGGTCTTCAGCGGCAAGCTCCCGCTCCATCTGCTCCAGCAGACGAAGCTCCTCTTCCGAGAGCGGCACGACATCCTCCACCGATCTGGCCACCGGACCGTCCGGTGTCTCCAGTCTAGGTTGGGCGTCGGCATCGCACTAGGCGGAGGTGGAAAATCTCCGGTCACCGGCGAGGAGCGTCGCCGGACGGACGGCATCATGACCGAACCTCGAGGTGGCCCGGTCGACGGCTCGTTCGGCCTCGGTCCAGCCGCGTTCGCGCTGGCCGAGCACCATCTGGCGCTGGGCCTGCTCACGCGGCCGGAGGCCTTCGACCCGGACCCCGACGAGCCGGATCCGCGCCCGCTGCAGGCCGAGGGCCTCGAAGAGCCGGACGGCAGCGGCGTACACCTCCTCGGTGACATCGGTGGCGTCGGCCAGGGTGCGCGACCGGGTGATCGTGGTGAAGTCGGAGAAACGCACCCGGATCGCCACCGTCCGTCCGGCGACCCCGGCGGCCCGCATCCGGCGGGTCACCTTCGCGGCCATCCGGAGCAGCTCACGGCGGACGACCACCGGGTCGTCGGTGTCGCGGCTGAACGTCTCGTCGGCACCCATGCTCTTCTCGCGGACCCGATCGCCACGAGGACCGGTGCGCCGCGGCGTCAGGGTGCGCCGGTCGGTGCCCCAGGCGAGCTGGTGCAACGCGGCAGCCGTCGCCGGGCCGAGAGCGCGCTGCAGGGTGAGAACGGGGGTGTGCGCGAGGTCGCCGACGGTGACCAGGCCCAGCCGGTGCAACTGGTCACGGGTCTTCTCCCCCACACCCCAGAGCTCACCGACGTCGAGCGGGTGCAGGAAGCCGGTCACCCGGCCGGCGGGGACGACCAGGACGCCGTCCGGCTTGGCCCGCCTGCTGGCGAGCTTGGCCACCGAGACCGAGCCGGCCACCCCGACCGAGCAGCTGATCCGCTGCTCGTCGGCGACCCGTGCGCGGACGTGCTCGGCGATCTCCCGGGCGGAGCGCCACTGCCCCCGCCGGGACCCGACCAGGCCGGACACGTCGAGGAACGCCTCGTCGTGGGAGATCGCCTCCACCACCGGGCTGACCCGGTCGAAGATCTCCATCACCGAACGCGAGACCGCCTCGAACGTGGCGTACTCCGGCTCCAGCACGACCACGTCCGGGCACATCCGCCGGGCCCGGGTCATCGACAGCGCCGAACGGACGCCGTACCGACGGGCCGGGTAGTTGGCCGCCAGCACCACGCCGCGGTCGCCACCGCCGACCACCACCGGGACATCGCGCAGCTCGGGCCGGTCACGGATCAGCACGGACGCGTAGAAGCAGTCCATGTCGACATGCAATAAGTGAGTCATCTCGATCAGCAGCCCACTCCGACCGACAACCGGACGTATCCGTGCGGTCTGTGAGGTGCCCACCCACCTTGGGTGTGTAGCAGGTGAGTCATCTCGATCAGCAGCCCACTCCGGCCGAGTGACGCACCTCAGCGCGTGGCGAGAGAGTGCAGCTGGGTGGCCAGGGCGAGGAACTCCGGCCGATCGGCGACGGCCCGTTCGAGGTCGAGGAGCCCCTCGATCGCGCCGGGCTCGGTGTCGAGGACCGGCGAGGGGACCAGGTCGGCGAAGACCCGGACACCCTGGGTGCGGACGTCGCCGAACCCGGCGCCGGTGAGCAGCGCGACCAGCTCCGGTGCGGTGAAGCGGCGCTCCGCGCCCTCGGGGTCGCCGGTGAGCAGCGCCCGGGCATCGGCGAAGGAGCCGGCCATCGCCCGGTGCAGCACAGCGGCGTGGCGCTGGCTGACCAGCAGGCTGAGGACACCTCCCGGACGCAGCACGCCGGCCAGCGCGGCCACCGCCGCTGCCGGGTCGTCGACCACGCCGAGCACTCCGTGGCAGAGCACCAGGTCGACGTCCTCGAGGAGCTCCGGGAGATCGGCCAGGTCACCCTGGTGCCCGGTGACCAGATCCGGCACGCCCGACTCCTGGGCCCGACGGTCGAGCGCGGCCAGCGCGTCCGGGCTGGGGTCGATGACGTCGACGCGGTGGCCCTGCCCGGCGAGCCGGACCGCGAACCCGCCGGTGCCCCCTCCGATGTCGGCGATCCGGGCACCCTGCGCGCGGAAGGCACCGGGCGCGGCCAGCACCTGCTGGACCGTGTCCCACACCACGGCGGTGCGACTGGCGGCCCGGCGCTCGAGGGGTCGTTCCATGTCGGACACCCTAGTGCGCTCATCCGGTGCTCCCGGGGCTGCGGTGCCACAGCTTGCGGGCCACCTCGCCGGTGACCGCACCGGCGCTGGTGCCTGCGGGGCGGATGTCGGAGTACGGCGACATCCGGAAGCCGCTGGTGTGCACCAGCACCCGGCTGCTCCCCTGCGCGGGTGCTCCGGCGAACCCTTCCGGCACCCGTGCCATCTCCGCGTGCACCGCCTCGATGCCCCCGTGCGGGCCATCCGACGCCCACAGGTCGTGCAGGGCGCCGAGGTCCCAGGCGCCGGTCGCCCGCAGCGAGACGCCGTGCCGGCCGGTCCGCCGCAGCTCACCGCGCACCACGAGCAGCCAGGAGCCGAACACGGTGGCCGCGTAGGGACCCTGGACGTCCTCGAAGAAGGTCGCGTCGACCGGACCGGTGGCGTCGTCGAGGGTGGCGAAGATGACCCGGCGTCCGGACCGGATCGGCGGTGTCTGGGTGGCGACCTTCACCCCGGCCACCAGCAAGCCGGAGCGGCTCCGGGTGGTCAGCAGGTCGCGGGACCGGGTGACCCCGAGCGCGTCGAGGAACCGCTGGTGGAACTCCAGCACGTGCCGGCTGGCGTCGAGGCCGAGGACCTCCAGCTCGGCGCGGACCCGGTCGGCGTCGGTCATCTCCGGCAGGCCGGTCACCTCGTGCGTCGCGGAGGTGTCCAGGTCGAGGACGAGCTGGAAGGAGTCCGGCTCCCCGCTGCTGCGCGTCAGCCCGCGCGCCCGCCGGGCGGTGGACCGGCTCCCGGCCCGGCGTACCCGGTCGAGGTCACCGATCTGGAGCAGCAGGTCGCGGCGGGACAGCCGGTCGCGGCGGCGGGAGTCGGCGTCCGCGCCGATGCGATAGACGCTGTCGAACGCCCCCGCCAGCACCAGGTGCTCGGCGACCGGTCGGGACACCTGCGCGCGTTGCCAGAAGTCGCTCAGCGAGCCGAACGGCGACCCGGACTCGCGGGCGCCCACGATCCGGCCGACCTCCTCCTCGGTGATGCCGCGCACCTCGTCGAGGGCCAGCCGGATCCCGTACGTGCCGTCACGTCCGCGCAGCGACTCCCTCGGCGTGTCCTCGAGGCGCTCCACGGTGTACGACGCCTGGCTGGCGTTGACGTCGAGCGGCAGCACCGTGATGCCGAGCTGGCGGGCGTCGTCGAGGATCAGCCGCTTGGGATACATCCCGGGGTCGTGGGTGAGCACGCCGGCCAGGAAGTGTGCCGGGTGGTGCGCCTTGAGCCACGCGGACTGGAACGTGGGCAGCGCGAACGCGGCGGCGTGCGCCTTGCAGAACCCGAACGAGGCGAACCCCTCGATCACCTTCCAGACCTGCTCGACCACCTCCAGGTCGTAGCCGCGCCCGAGCGCGCGCGGGAAGAACCAGGTCCTCGTCTCGGCCATCCCCTCGGTGTCGCCGAGCGCGCGGCGCCACTCGTCGCCCTCGGCCAGGGTGCAGCCGGTGAACTGGGCGATCATCTCGATGACCTGCTCGTGGAAGACCACCACGCCACGGGTGCAGCCGAGGATCGGGCGCAGGTCGTCGTGCAGGTAGGTCGGCATCCGCCAGCCCTGCTTGGCCTCGAGGTAGGGCGTGATCATGTCGCTCTTCACCGGCCCGGGGCGGAACAGCGAGATGTCGGTGATGATGTCGCCGAAGTCGTCGATGCCGGACTTGCCGACCAGCTCGCGCTGGCCCGGCGACTCGATCTGGAAGACGCCCAGGGTCTTCGCCTGGGAGATCATCCGGTAGGTCGTCGGGTCCTCGAACGGCACCTGGCGCTGGTCGTCGAGGTCGACCTCGAGGCCGTCGACCCGCTTGATCTCGGCGACCGCGTGCGCCATCGCCGACTGCATCCGGATGCCGAGCACGTCGAGCTTGAGCAGGCCCAGGTCCTCGACGTCCTCCTTGTCGAACTGGCTCATCGGGTAGCCCAGGGCACTGGCCTCCACCGGAGTCCGGTCCAGCAGGGTGCGGTCGGAGAGCAGCACGCCACAGGGGTGCATCGCGATGTGCCGGGGCAGCCCGTCGAGGGACTCCACCAGCCGGAAGAACATGTCGGCGAAACCGGAGTCCGCCCCCTGTGCTGCTCGACCGAGCCCGGTCGCCCGCAGCTCGGGCAGCTCGCGCAGCGCCGTGCGGGCGTCCCGGGCGCGGATGTGCGGGAACGCCTTGGCGATCGCGTCGATCTCCCCCGGCGGCATCCCGAGCGCGGCACCGACGTCGCGGATGGCGTGCCGGACCTTGTAGGTGTCCATCATCGAGACAGTGGCGGTCCGTTCCCTGCCGAAGCGCTCGAAGATCGCGTCGTACACCTCCAGCCGCCGGGCCGACTCCACGTCGAGGTCGATGTCGGGCAGCGACGCCCGCAGCGGGGAGAGGAACCGCTCCATGAGCAGGTCGTGCCGGATCGGGTCGACCCCGGAGACCCCGAGCAGGTAGTTGACCAGGCTGCCCGCACCCGAGCCGCGCGCCGCGCACCGGATGCGCAGGTCGCGGACCAGATCGGTGACGTCGGCGACGGTGAGGAAGTACGACGCGTAGCCGAGCGTCGCGATCGTCTGCAGCTCGTCGTCGAGGCGCTTCCAGATGCGTTGGCGTGGCGCGCTGCCATAGCGCCGGCCGATGCCGGCCTCGCAGCGGGCCCGCAGGGCGGCGTCTGCGTCCGCCGCGCCCAGCTCGGAGAATTCGGGGAAGTGAACCTCACCGGTCCCCAGGTCGGCGCGCGGGTCGAGCGCGCACCGCTCGGCGACCTTGCGGGTCGCCGCGAGCAGGTCGGTCGCCGAGCGCAGCCCCTGTCCGGCGAACCGGCAGATCTCCTCGGCGACATCCGACATCTCCTTGCCGGACTTGAGGAACCCCTCGGCGTTGACCCGGTCGACGTGGCGCGCCGTGAGCGGCACCAGCCGGCGGGTCGCGTCGAGGACGTCGACGGTGGTGGCGTCGAGCCGGTCGACGTGTCGCACGGCGTTGGAGAGCACCGCCGGCACGCCGTGGCGGTGGGCGAGACCCGCCATCCGGGCGGCGTGCGGCGCGGAGCCCGGTCCGGAGCCCGGGACCTGGTGGGAGACCAGCTCCACGAGCAGCTGGTCGGGCCCGAGCAGGTCCTGCCAGCGGCGCAGCACCGCGGCCCCCAGGTCGTCGCGCCGCCGGGTGGCGGCCTCCCCCAGCCGGGAGGCCGGTCCGAGCAGGACGAGGACGTCCCGACCGGCCCCCGACCCGCCCACGTGCTCGGCGACCAGGTCCGGGGTGCAGACCGGACGACCGCGCTCGCCGGCCGCGTGGGTCGCGGAGACCAGCCGGCACAGCGCCGCCCAGCCCGTCCGGCCGCTGGCCAGGAAGGTCACCCGAGGCAGCCGTTGGTCGCGGGTGACCCCGCCGCGCGCCGGGGTCCGGCCTCCTGGAGCAGGAGGCGTCCCGACCGCCAGGTCGACGCCCAGGATCGGCCGGACGCCCATCGACTGGCAGGCCTTGACGAACCGCACCGCGCCGTAGGTCCCGTCCCGGTCGGTGAGCGCCAGGGTGTCCATCTCCTGCTCGGCCGCCCGCTCGACGAGGACGTGCGGGAGCGCGGCGCCGTAGCGCATCGAGTAGCCCGATGCCACGTGCAGGTGCACGAAAGGATCGGTCATCAGGCCACCATCAGGCCACGCGGAACGGGACGTGCCGGACCAGCCCGAGGGTGGTCTCGATGACGGCGAGGAACCGGTCGGCGTCCCGGACCAGGTCGTCGGCCTCGCGCTCGCTGACCGCACGACGGGAGCCGGCCTCGGCAGCGGCCCGCTTGTGGGCGCCGGCGGCGAAGAAGATGGCCCACTCCTCCAGCTCGGGGGCGACCTCGGTCAGCAGCACCCAGGCGTTCTTCTGCTGGCGGCGCCGGCCCGCCACCGGCTTCGCCCGCGCCGCCAGCACCGCGGCGGCGGACCTGAGCGCGGAGACGTGGGCGAGGGCGTAGCGCTGGGGCACGTCGGTGCACAGCAGGGCCTCGCGCAGCGACTCGGCTGCCCGGTCGAGATAGGCGTGCGTGGCCGCGGGCAGGAACCCCGGCACCTCGGTTGCGTGCTGGCTCATCGCTTTCCTCCTTCAGTCCGCAGTCCGGGCCAGGCGCCAGTCACCGCACGCCCAGTCGAAGGTCAGGTCGAACACCCCGAAGCCGGGGTCCCCGACCGCACCCACGGCCCGTCCGCGGGACGCGGTGACTCGCCACACCTCGCGCTCCCGCAGCAGGCTGGTGCTCCCTGTCCCAACACCGGGCTCCTCAGCGGGCCCGCGCAGCCACCAGGCGCCGGTCTCCACCCAGTGCGCAACCACTTCGCGCACCTGCCAGAGCCGGCCCCGCCACAGGAACTGCTGCGGGCCCTCGGGCGCATCCTCGGCCGGGGCTCCGCCACCGATCGGTCCCTTGCGGACCTCCACCAGGTCGTCGTACAGCCGCACCGCCGGCTCCTCTCGCTCGCTCTTCCTCGGCTGGTCGACCCCCAGTCGGCGCCCCGGTGGAGGATGGGGGTCGAGGTCATCACCACCGGGGCACCTTTCGAACGTGTGTTCGATGAATCCAAGGTACACCCGCCCTCCGACAACCCGTCAAGAGCCGGGCGGCAGACAGGTCTGCGGAGCACCCCGCAGCGTCTCTCCGCTACGTTGCCTGCATGAGCGAACACCCCTCGATCGCGAAGTTCCGCGAGGCCCTGGAGGAGCGGGGCGGGACCGGCCGGATCGTCGTCCTGCCCGACTCGGTGCACACCGCCGCCCTGGCCGCCGAGGCGCTGGGCTGCGAGGTGGGCGCGATCGCCAACAGCCTGCTCTTCGCGGCGGTTCCGGACGAGGCCGGCGACGGCGCGAGCGAGCCGGTCCTGATCCTGACCTCGGGCGCGCACCGTGTCGACACCGACAAGGTGGCGGGAAGCGTCGGGGCCGCCCGGCTCGAGCGGGCGAAGCCCGAGTTCGTCAAGGCGCACACCGGACAGGTCATCGGCGGGGTCTCCCCGATCGCCCACCCGGCGGCGATCCGCACGTTCCTCGACCCGGCCCTGCGCCAGTACGACGAGATCTGGGCGGCGGCCGGACACCCCGCGGCGGTGTTCTCCACGACGTACGACGAGCTGAGGTCGATGACCGGCGCCACCGAGATCGAGGTGAACTGATGACGCTGGAGATCTGGATCAACCCCAGCTGCAGCAAGTGCCGCAGCGCCAAGGCCGACCTGGACGCGGCCGGCGTGGCCTACACCGAGCGTCGCTACCTCGACGATCCGCCCACGCCGGCCGAGCTGGCCGACGTGCTGGGCCGGATGGGCCTGCAGCCGTGGGACGTCGCCCGGGACAAGGAGACCCGGGAGGCCGGCATCGACCTGCCGCGCGACGCCGCACACCGCGACGAGTGGATCGCGGCGATGGTGGCCAACCCGAGGACGATCCAGCGGCCGATCGTCACCGCCTCCGACGGCACGACCGCGATCGCGCGCGATCCCGACACGGTGTCGTCGTTCGTGGCCCGTGAACAGCACTAGCCTGCCGTCGTGAACCTGATTCCGCTGGTGTTCTCCACCGGCTGGGCCAGCGGCGTCAACGCCTATCTCGTCGTGCTCGCGCTCGGCGTCGCCGACCGCGTCGGACACCTCCAGCAGGTCCCGGACGTGCTCGGCCGGCTCGACGTGCTGATCGTGGCGGCGCTGCTGTATGCCGTCGAGTTCGTCGCCGACAAGATCCCGGCGGTCGACTCGACGTGGGACACCATCTCCACCGCGATCCGCCCGACGGTCGGTGCGGTCATCGCGGTGCTGGTCTCCGGTGACGTGGACACGTTGCAGCAGGCCGGCTACGCGGTGCTCGGCGGCGGCACCGCCCTGGCCAGCCACGCCGTGAAGGCCGGCAGCCGCCTGGCGATCAACGCCTCCCCCGAGCCGGTGTCCAACATCGCCGCCAGCCTGGGCGAGGACGCGGTCGTGCTGGGGGTCGTCGTGCTGGCGATCCACCACCCGTGGATCGCGCTCGCCGTGTGCGCCGTCCTCCTCGTCGTCGGACTGGTCGTGCTCACCTGGCTGCTCAAGCGCGTGCGCCGCAGCTGGCGCCGGTGGAAGGGTCGCGACCCCGACACGGGAGCACGGCCACCGGCGGACCGCCGGGGAGACGGCTGATTCCGCGGGTGTTGCCGGACCGACACCCCTGGGAATCCTCGGACTAGTGTTCGGGTCCATGGCGCGGGTGGTGGTGGTCGGGGGCGGGTTCGGCGGCATGTCGGCAGCGGCCCGGCTGGCCAAGCTCGGCCACGACGTCACCCTCCTCGAGGCGGGCAACCGTCTCGGCGGCGCTCTCGGCACGGTGGCGGAGGACGGCTTCCGCTGGGACTCCGGTCCGACGAGCACCCTGCTGCCGGCGGTCATCCGCGACCTGTTCCGCAAGACCGGCCGGCCCGCCGAGCGGGAGATCGACCTGGTGCCCGTCGAGCCCGCCCGCCGGCACGTCTTCGAGGACCGCACGGTGCTCGACCTGCCCGGGGGCAGCCGCGCCGGACAGCTCGAGGCCGTCGAGTCGGCCCTCGGTCCCGGGAGCGGCGCCGCCTGGACGACGTACGTCGGTGACTTCGTCGATGTCTGGGAGGCGCTGCGCAAGGACTGGTTCGAGCGGCCCTGGGTGCCCGAGCACGCGAGCGGCGACGCGCGCAAGCTGCTCAACCTGCGGCTGACCCTGCACAAGATGGTGACCAAGGAGTTCAAGGACGAGCGGCTCCGGACGCTGGCGCTGCACCGATCCGTCCTCGAGGGCCAGGACCCGCGCAACGTGCCGGCCTGGCAGGGCCTGTGGTCCTACGTCGAACAGAACTTCGGGGTCTGGACGGTCCCCGGCGGGATGGGCCGGCTGGCCGAGGTCCTCACCGCCCGGCTGCAGACCCGTGGTGTCACCGTGCTGACCGGGACCCCAGCACAGGACATCGTGCTCGAGGCCGGCCGGCCGGTCGCGGTCCGCGTCGAGGCCGGCACCATCGACACCGACCACGTGGTGTGCGCCTGCGACCCCCGCCAGATCCCCGCCCTGGCGTCGTACGTCGCCCGGACGATGCCCGCCATCCCGCCGGTGGTGTGCCACCTCGGGGTGACCGGGCCGGTGCCGGAGCTGCCGCACGAGGTCGTCTTCCACGGCGACCCCACGCTCGTCCTGCGCACCAGCGGCACCGCGCCCGACGGCGCTCGGGCGTGGACGGTCCTGGGCCGGGGGAAGCTCGCCGAGGACATCGTCACCGCGCTCCAGCGCCGGCTCACGCCGCTGGGGATCCGGGTGCTGGACGAGGTCGCGGTGCGGGTGGACCGGTCCCCCCGGGACCAGGTGCTGCGGTGGCACGGCTCGCCGATGGGCCTGCTCTGGCAGGGCCGCGCCACCCTGGGTCACCTCCTGGGCAACCGGACGCCGCTGCCGAACGTCTGGATGGCCGGTGCGCACACCACGCCGGGTGCCGGGCTGCCCTCGGTCGGACTGTCCGCCGCCCTGGTCGCCCAGCTCGTCGGGCCGGCGTGAGGCTCAGCTGTTGACGGAGAGGGCGGTGAAGATCTCCCGGGTCGCCTTCGACCGGTTCAGCGTGTAGAAGTGCAGGCCCGGCGCACCACCGTCGAGCAGCGCGTCGCACAGCTCGGTGGAGATCCGGATGCCCTCGGCGCGCAGCGCGGCGGGGTCGTCGGCGAGCGGCTCGATCCGCGCCCGCGTCTCCTCGGGCATCTGCCGGCCCGAGAGCTCGACCATCTTGTTCATCGAGCGCAGGTTCAGGATCGGCATGATCCCGGGGATGATCGGGATCCGCACGTCGGCCGCGCGGGCCCGCTGCACCAGCCCGAAGTAGTCCGACGCGCGCAGCACCATCTCGGTGATGGCGAACTCCGCGCCGGCGTCCTGCTTCGCCTTGAGCACCGCCACGTCCTGGTCCAGTGAGTCGGCGTCGACGTGCCCCTCGGGGAAGGCGGCGACGCCGATGCTGAAGCCGTCGTCGTCGTGGACCAGCGACACCAGGTCGCAGGCGCGGTCCACGCCGCCCTCGGTGCTCACCCAGGTGGTGCGCGGGCCGCCGGGCGGGTCGCCGCGCAGCGCCAACACGTTGTGGACGCCGGCCTCCCGCAGCGAGCCCAGGATCTCGTGCAGCTCGCGCACCGTGTGGCCCACACAGGTCAGGTGCGCCATCGGGACCAGCGACGTCTCGCGCGCGATCCGACCGGTGATGGCCACGGTGCGGTCGCGGGTGGCCCCGCCGGCCCCGTAGGTGACCGACACGAACGTCGGCCGCAGCGGCTCCAGGTCGCTGATGGACTGCCAGAGCACCCGCTCCCCGTCGGCGTCCTTCGGGGGGAAGAACTCGAACGAGAACGACCGCCCGCCGCCGGCGAGCAGCTGACCGATGCGCAGGTGTTCCCCAGCCGCGGACGTGGCGGCACCGGCCTCAGACATGACGCCGAGGATACGGCTCTAGGCTGGCCGGGTGAGCCAGATGCACACCACGTGGGACTCCGCGGGCTTCCGGGCCGGCGTCGAGCAGACCCTTCAGGACTTCGTCGCCGGGCAGGCGCGCTGGCTCGACGAGCTCGGCGAGGACGCCCAGCGCCTGGTCCAGCACGCGTCCCGCAGCGTCTCGGGCGGCAAGCGGTTCCGGGCGGCGTTCTGCTGGTGGGGCCACCAGGCAGTGGCCCCGCCGACAGAGGATGCTGCCCTGCTCAGGGCGTGCGCCGCGCTGGAGCTGCTGCACGCCAGCGCGCTGGTGCACGACGACTACATGGACGCCTCCGACGTACGGCGCGGGCGCCCGGCGACCCACCGGGCCTTCGAGCAGCTCCACCGCGAGAGCGGCTGGAACGCCAGCGCCGAGCAGTACGGCGCCGCCGCGGCCATCCTGCTCGGCGACCTGCTGCTCAGCTGGTCCGACGAGATGCTGCGCACCTGCGGCCTGCCTGCCGAGGGGGTGCTGGCCGCCCTGTCCTACCTGGACCGCACCCGGTCGGAGGTGGTCACCGGACAGTTCCTCGACGTCTCGGCGCAGGCCCGCGGCAACGTCGACGTCGACACCGCGATGACGGTGCTGCGCTACAAGTCGGCGAAGTACTCCATCGAGCGGCCGTTGAACCTCGGCGCCGCGCTGGCCGGCGCCTCGGCGGCCACCCAGGACCAGCTGAGCCGGTTCGGCCTCCCGCTCGGCGAGGCCTTCCAGCTGCGCGACGACCTCCTCGGCGTCTTCGGCGACCCGGAGGCGACGGGAAAGCCCGCCGGTGACGACCTCAGCGAGGGCAAGCGCACCGTCCTCGTCGCACTGGCCCTCGACGCGCTGTCGGCAACGGACCGCAAGCGGCTCGACACGGCGCTCGGCACGACGCTGTCCCCTCCCGAGGTGGACGAGCTGCGCGGGCTGATCGAGCGGTCGGGTGCGCGTGAGCAGGTCGAGCAGGTCATCAGCGAGCTCACCCGGCGCGCGGTCACGGCGCTCGACGCGGCCGACATCGACGGCCACGCCCGCACGGTGCTCCGCGAGCTCGCCGACG
>DASTFI010000013.1:0-21219 GCA_035708765.1 Marmoricola sp. | reverse complement strand
CCGGTGCCACCGGGTCGGTCGCCCGGATCATCCGGTCGGGCGCGACGTTGCGGCGACTCGCCCACAGGTAGTAGATGACCGCCGGCACCACGAGGCCGATGATCCACGAGATGTCCGCACCGCCGAGCTCCTTGGTGAACGGCCCGGTGTAGAGCGACTGCGCCAGGAACGGGACCTGGACCAGGATGCCCACGGCGTAGGTCACGATCGCCACCGGGTTCCAGCGGCCGTAGCGGCCGTCCGGGTCGTAGAGGGCCGGCAGGTCGACCTTCTCCTTCGACACCAGGTAGTAGTCGGTCAGGTTGATCGCGCTCCACGGCGTGAAGACCATCAGGAGCAGCAGGACGAAGTTCTTGAAGTTGTCCAGGAAGTCCGACGTGGCCCACAGCGCGATGCCCATGGAGAGCAGCAGCATCACCAGGATGAACGTCACCCGGGTG
The DNA here is from genome assembly GCA_035708765.1 of Marmoricola sp. GTDB lineage: Bacteria > Actinomycetota > Actinomycetes > Propionibacteriales > Nocardioidaceae > Marmoricola. Next base: position 20,779 of record DASTFI010000013.1, on the reverse strand, counting down.
GCCTGGCTGACCGTCTGGCGCCGGGTGAAGCCGGTCACCGAGGTGGCCGCGCACATGAAGCTCCCGTAGGCGTTGAGGCAGGTGACGGTGAGCTTGCCGATGACGATGAGGATGTAGATCAGCGCCGCCAGCACGGCCGGTCCGGCGAGGTCGCCGAGCCAGCCGACCTGGTTGGGCAGGAACGCGTCGCCGGCCACCGCCGCCACCAGCGCCCCGAAGGTCATCGAGACCTGCGAGCCGACGACGCTGCCGCCGAAGGTGGCCCAGAAGACGCCGCGCTGGGGAGTCGACTCCGGCAGGTAGCGCGAGTAGTCGGCGACGTACGGGCCGTAGGTCAGCTGCCAGCCGGCGCCGAGCGAGACGGCGAGCAGGAACGGCACGAAGCCGAACGTGGTGTCCGCGAAGGCGGCACCGACGTCGTGCTGGGTGAACAGCCGGATGGCGAGGTAGCCGAAGCCGATGATGCCCAGCACGGACGCGACCCGCCCGACGGAGTGGATGAGGTTGTGGCCGATCACGGCGATCACCGCCACGATGGCGATGAAGATGACGATGCCGATCCACGAGGCGTCGACGTGCAGGAACGCGTTGATCGCCTGCCCGGACAGGACCGTGCCGGTCGCTGTGAAGCCGAGGTACATGACGATCACCAGCACGAGCGGGATCACCGCGCCGTACACCCCGAACTGGGCGCGGCTGGAGATCATCTGCGGCAGCCCGAGTCGCGGGCCCTGGGCGGAGTGCAGCGCCATCACCGCACCGCCGGCGATGTTGCCCAGGAGCAGGCCCAGGATGCCCCAGAGCGCGTCCGCGCCGAAGACGACCGCGAGGGCGCCGTCGACGATCGCGGTGATCTGGAGGTTGGCGCCCAGCCAGAGCGTGAACTGGTTGCTCGGGGACCCGTGCCGCTCCTCGGCCGGGATGACGTCGATCGAACGACGCTCGACGGTGAGCGAGCGCTCGCTGCTGGTGGCCATGGGGTCTCCTCGGGTCCGGGTGCGGAGTGACCCGCGCCACCGCCCATCACACGCGCCCGGGGCCGCCCTGCGGAAGGCACGTGCATCGGCGACGTGTCTCGGATGCGAGAAATGTTCCGCCGCGCCGGACCCCAGCGCGACGTCGCGACGGCGCGGGTGCGCATGCCTGGCACGGTGGCAGCCCTCCCCCCACGGACCTGCCCGGCCGGGTGCCGGGTGGCCGTCCGGATGACGAGACCGATGTGCACATCGTGAGACGGCTGCCTAGGCTGGGCACAGCTCATCGAGAGGGGCAGAGGGAAACGGCCCGTTGAAGCCCCGGCAACCGCCACACGAGCCTCCGATCGGCGCATTCCTGCGGACCGGATTCGCGTGGTGCGGTGCCAAATCCGTCCCACGCCGAGAGTCGGCGCCCGGGGAAGATGAGAAGGAGGCCTCCTTGAGCACTGCACCTGTCGTCACATCCGTCGGCCCCGAGAGCACGCCGGCCAGCACCCCGGCCAGCGCCCCGAGGAGCGGCGTCGTCCTGCGCGACGGCGCCTTCGGCAACGCCACCGCGCTCGTCTGTCGCGAGTGCGGCGCCCGGGAGGAGCTGGGTCCGCACTACGCCTGTCCGGAGTGCTTCGGCCCGCTCGAGGTCGCCTACGACTTCCCGGCCGTCACCCGGGCGGACATCGCCGCGGGCCCGCGCAACATCTGGCGCTACAAGGCGCTGCTGCCCGTCCCCGCCGACATCGAGCAGAGCCCCAACACCGAGCCCGGCTTCACCCGGCTGCTCGAGGCCGGCAACCTGGCCCGCGAGCTCGGCCTGGCCAGGCTCTGGGTCAAGGACGACTCCACCAACCCGACCAACTCCTTCAAGGACCGGGTCGTGGCGTGCGCGCTGAGTGCGGCGCGGGAGTTCGGCAGCAAGGTGTTCGCCTGCCCGTCCACGGGCAACCTGGCCAACGCCGTGGCCGCAGCCGGGGCCCGCGCCGGGATCAAGACCGTGGTCTTCATCCCCGCCGACCTGGAGAAGCCCAAGCAGGTCAACTCGGCCGTCTACACCGACTCGCTGGTCGCGGTCGAGGGCAACTACGACGACGTCAACCGGCTCGCCTCGGAGATCGCCGGCGAGCAGGACGGCTGGGCGTTCGTCAACGTCAACGTGCGGCCGTTCTACGCCGAGGGCTCCAAGACGCTGGGCTACGAGATCGCCGAGCAGCTCGGCTGGCGACTGCCCGACCAGATCGTCATCCCGGTGGCGTCCGGCTCCCAGCTGACCAAGGTCGACAAGGCCTTCCGGGAGCTGATCGAGCTCGGGCTCGTCGAGGACCGGCCCTACAAGGTGTACGGCGCCCAGGCGACCGGCTGCTCGCCGGTCTCGGCCGCCTTCAAGGACGGCCACCAGGTCGTCCGTCCGGTCAAGCCGGACACCATCGCCAAGTCGCTGGCCATCGGCAACCCGGCCGACGGCCCCTACGTCCTGGACATCTGTCGACGTACCGGCGGCGCGGTCGAGGACATCACCGATGACGAGGTGCGCGCGGGCATCCTGCTGCTCGCCCGGACCGAGGGCATCTTCACCGAGACCGCCGGCGGCACCACCGTGGGCGTGCTCAAGAAGCTCGTCGAGACCGGCCAGCTCGACCCGGAGCTCGAGACCGTGGTGATCAACACCGGCATGGGCCTGAAGACCCTCGACGCCGTTGCCGACTCCGTCGGTCCGGCGGCCACCATCGCTGCGACGTACGACGCCTTCATCAGCTCCGGCGTCGCCTGAACGATCTGGTCGAGCCCGCCCGCGGGCCTCTACCGTCGACCGGTCGAGTCCAGTCGATCCCATCCACGACGAACAGGAAGCACATGAGCGTCTCCGTCCGCATCCCGACCATCCTGCGCAGCTACACCGGGGGCGACTCCGAGGTCCCGGCCGCGGGCAGCACCGTGGCCGAGGTCCTCGACGACCTCGAGGCCAACCACCCCGGCGTCCGGGCGCGGATCCTCGACGACGCCGGCGAGATCCGGCGGTTCGTGAACGTCTACGTTGGCAACGACGACGTCCGCTTCCTCGACGGCCTCCAGACCGCCACCCCCGAGGGCGCCCAGCTCTCCATCATCCCGGCGGTGGCCGGCGGGTGTGAGCTGTCGGGTGTTCAGCTGGCGGGTGTTGAGCCGGCGGGTGTTCAGCTGTAACGCGGAGTTCGCGCTGCTGAGTGCCCGCCCGGGGGCGCACTCAGCGACATGGACTCCGCGTTACAAGCCCGATCAGCCGAGCAAGTCGGTGGCCAACCGGGCGCTGGCGGGGTAGTCCACCTTGCTGACCGGCGTGCGCGGCACCTCCTCGACGAACAGGATCGTCTTGGGCACCTTGTAGTTGGCGATCAGCTGGTGGCAGTGCTCGCGCAGGTCCTCGGCGCTGACGGAGGAACCGTCCCGGCGGTGCACCAACGCCGTGACCTGCTGGCCCCAGCGCTCGTGCGGAGTACCGACCACGACCGCGTCGAAGACGTCCGGGTGGCGCAGCAGCACCGCCTCGACCTCCTCGGGGTGCACCTTCTCCCCGCCGGTGTTGATGCACACCGAGCCACGGCCGAGCACGGTGACGCTGCCGTCCTCCTCGCGCCGGGCGAAGTCGCCCGGGATCACCCAGCGGACGCCGTCGATCTCCTTGAACGTCGCGGCGGTCCTCTCCGGGTCCTTGTAGTAGCCGAGCGGGACGGGGCCGGAGCGGGCCAGCATCCCGTCGGCTCCCGGCGGGCAGGGCGCCAGATCGGCGTCGAGGACCTCGACGTCGGGGCCGACGCCGAACTTCGGGGCGCCGACGGGACCGGACGAGCCGTCGTCGACCTGCGAGCCGGCCGCCCCCGACTCCGAGGCGCCGTAGGAGTCGAGGATGAACCGGCCGGGGAGCGCACGGCGGATCTCCTCGCGGACACCCTCGGACAGCGGCGCGGCGCCGTTGGAGACCGCCACCAGGCTGGACAGGTCCCATCGGTCCGGCTCGGCGAGGATCGCCTCGGCGACCGGGCGTCCCATGGCGTCGCCCAGGAAGGTCAGCGAGACCACGCGGGCCTTCTCGACGAGGTCCAGGATCGCGGCAGCGTCGAAGTTCTGCTCCGTGTAGAGCGCGACGGTCTGGCCGGCGACGTGCCCGTTGCCCATGATCCACTGGCTGCCCCCGTGCATCATCGGCCCGCAGGCCAGCAGCACCATCGGGCTCTCGTTGGCCGCCGCCTCGGTGGCGAGCTGCTCGACCGAGTCCAGGGCGGCGCCGTAGCGGGCGGCGTTCAGGGCCGCCCTGATGATGTCCTCGTTGCGCCACACCACCCCCTTCGGCTTGCCGGTGGTCCCGCCGGTGTAGATGACGTAGTGGTCGTCGGCGGACCGGCCGTTGTCGAGCCGATCGGCCGACGCGGCGGCCAGCGCTGCGTCGTACTCCTCGCCCAGGACCAGCACGTGCTCGAGCTGGCGCAGGTCGAGGGCGCGGACCGCGTCGACGTACTCCGGCGCCACGATCGCCGCCACGCAGTCGGCGTTGTCGTAGAGGTAGGCGAGCTCGTCGTGGAGGTACTTGTAGTTGATGTTGATCGGCACCGCGCGGGCCTTCAGGCAGCCGTAGAAGGCGTCGACCCACTCGATGCGGTTGGGGGCGTGTACGGCGACGTGGTCGCCCGGCTCGATGCCGAGCCCCACCAGATGATTGGCCAGTCTGGTCGAGCGGGCGTCGACCTCGGCGTAGCTCCACGTGCGGTCGATGGTGCAGATCGCCACCCGGTCCGGCACGGCATCGGCCATCGCCTCGATGACGTCACCCAGGTTGAGCGGGCGAACAGAGGCGGTGTCGGGCGGGCTGTCGGCGGCAGCTGTCGTGTCGGTCACGGCGCCCAGCCTCCCTTGTAGAACGCGTTCTCGTAAAGGGCTGGTCCTGACCAGTGAGCGACGTGCGAGACTGCCCGCATGGCTGAGCACCACTACGACCTGGAGGTGACCTGGCAGGGCAGCCGCGGTTCGGGGACGACCGGCTACCGCGACTATGGGCGCCAGGTCCTCGTCTGCGCCGACGGCAAGCCCGAGCTCCTCGGATCGGCCGACACCGCGTTCCGTGGTGACGCCGACCGCTGGAACCCTGAGGAGCTGCTGGTTGCGGCGTTGAGCCAGTGCCACCTGCTCTCCTACCTGCACGTCGCCGTCGGCAACGGCATCGTGGTGACGTCCTACGTGGACCACCCGCGCGGGACGATGCTCCAGGAGGGCGCGGGCGGTCGGTTCACCGAGGTGACGCTGCGGCCGGTCGTCACCATCGCCGATCCAGCGCAGGTCGATGTCGCGATGAGCATCCACCACGAGGCGAGCCAGGCCTGCTTCATCGCGTCGTCGGTCAACTTCCCGATCAAGCACGAGCCGCGCATCAAGGTCGCATGAGCGCGGGCCCGCAACCCGGCACGGCGCGGGCCCTGCTGGTCACCTGCACTGCCCTGCCCGAGGGCGAGCCCGGCGGCGAGCTCCTCGTGGAGGCCCTCGCCCGGCGGGGCGTGGGCGCGCGCTGGGTCATCTGGGACGACCCGTCGGTCGACTGGTCGGACGGCCTCGTCTGCGTGCGGGCGACCTGGGACTACGACACCCGACGCGACCAGTTCCTGGCCTGGGCGCGCTCGGTGCCGCGACTGCTCAACTCCGCGGAGGTGTTCGCCTGGAACACCGACAAGGAGTACCTCGCCGGCCTCGGCGAGGACGGGCTGTCGGTCGTGCCGACGATCTGTGTGGACGGCGAGGAAGAGCTGCCCGCGGCGATCGCGGAGACGAGCACCACGCCGGACGGTGCCGGCGGTGCGGTGGTCAAGCCCAGGGTCGGGGCCGGAGGACGTGGGGTGACGCTGTTCGACATGGCCGACGGCGGACCCGCCGCCCTGGACGAGTCCGGCCTCGGCGCCGGGCCCTGGATCGTGCAGCCCCTGGTCGACTCGGTGCGCACCGACGGCGAGACCTCGGTCTACGTCCTCGACGGTGCGGTGACGGCCCAGTTCGTCAAGCGGCCGGCCGCCGGTGACATCCGGGTGCACGAGCAGTACGGCGGCCGGACCACGATGGTCGAGGTCACCGTCGAGGCAGCCGAGCTCGCGGCCCGCGCGGTCGGCGCCGCCGAGGAGCAGCTCGGTGAGCGACTCGACTACGCCCGGGTCGACTGCCTGCGGCTGGCCGACGGCACCCTCGCGGTCAGCGAGATCGAGGTCACCGAGCCGGGCCTCTACCTCGAGGTCGCCCCCACCAACGTCGAGCCGTTCGCGGACCTGGTGGCGAGCCGCCTCCACCGGCCTCGCTGAGCCGAGCTCCGGACCACCCCCCGGACCGAGCACGGGACCAACCCCCGGACCGAGCACGGGACCGAGCACGACGTGGCATCGGGACCGAGCACGACGTGGCATCGGGAACCGTCCGCCTGCCGGTGCCGTTGTTTGCACTCGTTGGGTGCGAGTGCTAAAAATGAGGTTGGCACTCTCCGCTTGAGAGTGACAGCACAGCACCATCCGGGCCGACGAGTCGAGGTCCGAAGGCGCCGGCGGGAAGGGTCCGCCGGGACAGCCCGGATCGTCCGTCGCGGGCGACGACTCGGCCATCCGACTTCTGCTCAGAGGATTCGCAAGAGTTATGTCGAAGCTGATTGCTTTCAATGAGGAGGCCCGACGCGGTCTCGAGCGTGGCATGAACACGCTCGCCGACGCCGTCAAGGTCACCCTCGGCCCCAAGGGCCGCAACGTCGTGCTCGAGAAGAAGTGGGGCGCCCCCACGATCACCAACGACGGCGTGAGCATCGCCAAGGAGATCGAGCTCGAGGACCCCTACGAGAAGATCGGCGCCGAGCTGGTCAAGGAGGTCGCGAAGAAGACCGACGACGTCGCCGGTGACGGTACGACGACCGCGACCGTGCTCGCCCAGGCCATGGTCCGTGAGGGCCTGCGCAACGTCGCCGCCGGCGCCAACCCGATGGCGCTCAAGCGCGGCATCGAGAAGGCCGTCGAGCAGGTGTCCTCCCAGCTGCTCGAGATGAGCAAGGACATCGAGACCAAGGAGCAGATCGCCGCGACCGCGACGATCTCCGCCGGTGGCGACACCACCGTCGGCGAGGCCATCGCCGAGGCGATGGACAAGGTCGGCAAGGAAGGCGTCATCACCGTCGAGGAGTCGAACACCTTCGGCATCGACCTCGAGCTCACCGAGGGCATGCGGTTCGACAAGGGCTACATCTCGCAGTACTTCATGACCGACCCCGAGCGGATGGAGGCCGTCCTCGACGAGCCCTACATCCTCCTCGCCAACCAGAAGGTCTCCACGGTCAAGGACCTGCTCCCGCTGCTGGAGAAGGTCATGCAGTCCGGCAAGCCGCTGCTGATCATCGCCGAGGACGTCGACGGCGAGGCGCTGTCGACCCTGGTGGTCAACAAGATCCGCGGCACCTTCAAGTCCGTCGCCGTCAAGGCCCCGGGCTTCGGTGACCGCCGCAAGGCCATGATGCAGGACATCGCGATCCTGACCGGTGGCCAGGTCATCTCCGAGGACGTCGGCCTGAAGCTGGAGAACACCGGCATCGAGCTGCTCGGCCAGGCCCGCAAGGTGGTCATCACCAAGGACGAGACCACCATCGTCGAGGGTGCCGGTGACCAGGAGCAGATCAACGGCCGGGTCAACCAGATTCGCGCCGAGATCGACAAGAGCGACTCCGACTACGACCGCGAGAAGCTGCAGGAGCGCCTGGCCAAGCTGGCCGGCGGTGTCGCGGTGATCAAGGTCGGCGCGGCCACCGAGGTCGAGCTGAAGGAGCGCAAGCACCGCATCGAGGACGCCGTGCGCAACGCGAAGGCGGCCGTCGAGGAGGGCATCGTCGCCGGCGGCGGCGTGGCCCTGGTGCAGGCGTCGGTCAACGCCTTCGAGAAGCTGGACCTCAGCGGCGACGAGGCCACCGGTGCCAACATCGTCCGGGTGGCGACCGAGGCCCCGCTCAAGCAGATCGCGATCAACGCCGGTCTCGAGGGCGGCGTCGTGGCGGAGAAGGTGCGCAACCTCAAGGCCGGTCACGGTCTCAACGCAGCCACCGGCGACTACGTCGACATGGTTGCCGAGGGCATCATCGACCCGGCCAAGGTGACCCGCTCGGCGCTGCAGAACGCCGCGTCGATCGCCGCGCTGTTCCTCACCACCGAGGCCGTCGTGGCCGACAAGCCGGAGAAGGCTCCGGCCATGCCCGGCGGTGGCGACATGGGCGGCATGGGCGGCATGGACTTCTGAGTCCTCCGCTCCGCTTCACGCTGGCAGGGCCCCTCGCTTCGGCGAGGGGCCCTGCTGCGTCTTCGGGTCTTCCTGTGGCGGCGTTGCGTGCGGAGGTCCTGCGGGGTGGTCGGCCGGAGAGCCGGGACGCAGGACGTCCCGCGAGCGCCACGGCACAATGCAGGGCATGACCGTTCACGGGTTGCTGCTGGCGGCCGGCGCGGGGCAGCGGTACGGCGGGCCGAAGGTGCTCGCCCACGACAGCGACGGGTCCTCCTGGCTGCGGCGGGGCATCGAGGTGCTGCACGAGGGCGGCTGCCACTGGGTCACCGTGGTGCTCGGCGCCGAGGCGGAGAGCGCGATGCCGCTGCTGGAGGGCACCCGGTCGAGCTTCGTGGTCGCCGACGACTGGGCCGAGGGCATGTCCGCCTCCCTGCAGGCGGGGCTCGACGCGCTCGACGAGCGGGAGACGGCGGCCCTGGTGCACCTGGTCGACCTCCCGGACGTCGGCTCGGCCGTGGTGGCGCGGATGCTCGCGGGGGACGTGGTCGCGGGGACGCTGCGCCGGGCGACGTACGACGGGAAGCCCGGCCACCCCGTCGTCATCGGTCGCGAGCACTGGCCGGGAGTCGTGGCGACAGCGCAGGGCGACCGGGGAGCGCGCGACTACCTGGCGGCGCACGACCATGAGGCGATCGAGTGCGGCGACCTCGCGACCGGCGTGGACGTCGACCGCCCGGTCCGCGACTGAGCACGGTCCAACCCTTGGCCAACCCGCCGCTGAGTAGCCTCGAGACATGGAGAGCCCGCAGGAGGTGACCCGCGCCCTGGCGTCGACCGGCTACCTCGCCGACGACGACCTCGCGACGGTGGTCTTCCTCGCGGAGGCGATGCAGCGGCCGCTCCTGCTCGAGGGTGAACCGGGCACCGGCAAGACGTCGCTCGCCGAGGCGCTCGCCGACATCGCCGACGTGCCCCTGATCCGGCTGCAGTGCTACGAGGGCATCGATGCCACCCAGGCGCTCTACGACTGGGACTTCCCCCGGCAGATCCTGCACCTGCGGACCCTGGAGGCGGCGGTCTCGACACGGCCGGGTGAGTCCGAGGGAAGGTTCGATCCGGCCGAGGCGGAGAAGTCGCTGTTCGACGAACGCTTCCTGCTGGCCCGTCCGGTGCTGCAGGCGCTGCGGCAGAGCCCGGCGGTGCTGCTCGTCGACGAGGTGGACCGCGCCGACGACGAGTTCGAGGCGTTCCTGCTCGAGGTCTTGTCGAGCTGGACGGTGAGCATCCCGGAGCTCGGCACCATCCGTGCGACCACACCGCCGACGGTCGTGCTCACCTCCAACCGCACCCGCGAGCTGCACGACGCCCTCAAGCGGCGCTGCCTCTACCACTGGATCGACCATCCCGGGCTGGAGCGCGAGGTGGCGATCGTGCGCAGCCGGCTCCCCCAGGTGACCGAGGCGCTGGCCCGCCAGGTGGTGGCGGCGGTGCAGCGCCTGCGCGGCGAGGACCTGCTCAAGCCGCCTGGGGTCGCCGAGACCCTCGACTGGACGCGGGCGTTGCAGCGCCTCGGCGCGGCCGATCTGGACCTGGAGACCGCGGCCCGCACGCTCGGCGCCGTGATCAAGTACCGCGAGGACACCGACCGGGTCAAGCACGCCCTCGACCGGGTGCTGGCGCGGTGAGTCGCCCGTCGCGCCCCGGCCTCGCGCGGCGCTCGCCTGCCCGGGCACTCCGATGAGCGCCGCACCGGCCGTCGAGGGCCACGCGATCGAGGAGATCCTGCTCGGCTTCACCCATGCGCTCCGGGTCGCCGGGGTCGCGGTCACCCCGGACCGCGCCGCCGGCTTCCTGCGGGCCACCGCGCTCGTCGACGCCGGCGATCCGGACTCGGTACGACGATCCGGCCGGGCGACGCTGTGCAGCGGACCCGAGGACCTGCTCCGCTTCGACCACGTCTTCGAAGGCTGGTTCGGCGGCCAGGACCTGCCCCGGCCGGTGCCCCGTGAGCAGCCTCGTGAGGTGGCGTCCCCGCTGCCCGTCGGCGATCCCGGCGAGCTCGGCGGCGAGCAGGCTCCGGAGCTCGTCCGGGTCTCCGCCAGCGAGGCGGAGGTCCTCCAGCAGCGTGACGTCGCCTCGCTCACGCCGGAGGAGAAGGCGCTGCTCGACGCGCTCATCGGGTCGCTGCGGCCACGCACGCCGGTCCGGCGGGCCAGCCGCCGTACGCCCTGGCGACGTGGCGAGATCGACGTGCACCGCACGCTGCGCACGACGCTGCGGCAGATGGGCGAGCCCGGCCGGATCGACCACCGGCGGCGCGGGGCCCGGCCGCGGCGGATCGTGCTGCTCATCGACGTCTCGGGGTCCATGCGTCCCTACGCCGACGCGCTGCTGCGGCTCGCGCACGCCGTCGTCCAGGGCGCGCGCCGCGGCGATCCGGGGCGTGCCGGCGCCAGGGCGGAGTCGCGGCCTGAGGTGTTCACCCTGGGCACCCGGCTGACCCGGGTGACCGACGCGCTGCGCACGACCGACGCCGACCGGGCGCTGGTCCGCGCGGGCGAGCAGGTGCCGGACTGGTCGGGCGGCACCCGCCTCGGCGAGACCCTCAAGGTGTTCCTGGACCGGTGGGGTGGCCGCGGCCTCGCGCGCGGAGCGGTGGTGGTGGTGTTCAGCGACGGCTGGGAGCGCGGTGACGGGGCGCAGCTCGGGGCGCAGCTGGCTCGCCTGCGTCGCCTCGCCCACCGGCTGATCTGGGTGAATCCGCACCAGGGCAAGGCGGGCTACGAGCCGGTGCAGGCGGGGATCGTGGCGGCGCTGCCCCACCTGGACTCGTTCCTGGCCGGACACTCGCTGCGTACGTTCGAGGAGCTGTTGGAGGTGGTGGCGGATGCGTGAGGTGCTGCCGGAGCTGCTGGAGTGGTGGCGGGCCGGGGAGACGGTGGGCATGGGCACGGTGGTCGCGACCTTCCGGTCCGCGCCCCGGCCGCCGGGTGCCTCCATGCTCGTCGGGCCGGGGGACACCGCGGTCGGGTCGGTGTCGGGCGGCTGCGTCGAGGGCGCGGTCTTCGAGCTCGGCAAGGAGGTCGCCGAGTCCGGGGTGCCGGTGCTGCAGCGCTACGGGATCTCCGACGACGACGCCTTCGCTGTAGGCCTGACCTGCGGTGGGATCCTCGACGTCTACGTGGAGAAGGTCGACCAGCACACCTTCCCCGAGCTGGCGCAGGTGGCGGACGACATCGAGGCCGGTCGCCCGGTTGCGGTCGCGACCGTCATCGAGCACCCGGACCCTTCGGTCCTCGGCCGGCGGGTCGTCGTACGGCCCGGGGACGAGTCCGCCGCCGGCGATGGGCGGTCCCCACTGGCCGGCACCCTGGGCAGCACCCGGATGGACGACGCGGTGCACGACGACGCGCTGGGGCTGCTGGCGTCGGGGCACAGCGAGACGCTGACCTACGGCCCCGACGGCGAACGCCGCGGTGAGGGGATGCGGGTCTTCGTGTGGGCCTTCGCGCCCAAACCCCGGATGCTGGTCTTCGGGGCGATCGACTTCGCGGCGGCGGTGGCGCGCGTCGGCAGCTTCCTCGGCTACCACGTCACGGTGTGCGACGCCCGGCCGGTCTTCGCCACCAGGACGCGGTTCCCCGAGGCCGACGAGGTCGTCGTCGAGTGGCCGCACCGCTACCTCAAGGCGCAGCAGGAGGCCGGCGAGCTCGATCCGCGCACGGTCATCTGCGTGCTGACCCACGACCCCAAGTTCGACGTGCCGGTGCTCGAGGTGGCGCTCCGGCTCCCGGAGGTGGCCTACGTCGGGGCGATGGGTTCGCGTCGTACCCATGACGACCGGCTGGACCGCCTGCGCGAGGCAGGGCTTACCGACCTCGAGCTGGAGCGGCTGCACAGCCCGATCGGCCTCGACCTGGGCGCGCGGACACCGGAGGAGACGGCCGTCAGCGTGGCCGCCGAGATCATCGGGCAGCGGTGGGGCGGCAGCGGTGTCCGGCTGACCGAGACGGCCGGGCGCATCCACGCCCACGGACCTCGCGACATCGACGTCCCGCCGACACCGTCGGCAGCGGAGCCGGACGGGGCGTCGGCGCCTTCCTGAGCCCGCGCCGTCGACGCCCGGGTGGTGCTGTCGGGAGGTTCCCGGGTGGGCACCGTCGGGCTAGTGTGAGCCTCACCACCGGACGCATGGCGGGGCGGCAGCAGATGACGAGCAACGGCGCACTCAACGAGCGACGGCACCACGCCGTGCGCGCGTGGACGGCGTTCACCGAGCAGGGTGATGCCGCCGCGGAGCTTGTCCGGCCGGAGATCCTGCACAGCTGGCAGCGCTCGCACGCGGTGCTCTCGCCGGGAGTCACCCAGGCGCCACTCGCCGACGAGTCGGAGACGCGCGCCTTCTGGGAGGGCTCGCCGCTGCAGCAGGCGGTGAAGTCGGTCGAGCTGGAGCTGCGCCGGACCGCCGAGGACGGCGACCTGGTGATCGCGGTGACCGACGCCCAGACGCGCATCCTGTGGACGTACGGCGGCCGGGTGATGCGCAACAAGGCCGAGTCGGTCAACTTCGTGCCGAGCAGCCTGTGGGACGACACCAGCGTCGGCACCAACGCACTCGACCTGGCCAACCGGCAGGACGCGCCGGCGATGGTCTTCAGCGCCGAGCACTACGCCGAGATCGTGCACAACTGGGTCTGCTGGGCGGCGCCCGTGCACGACCCGGCCACGGGTGACCAGCTCGGGGTCATCGACCTCTCCACCACGTGGGAGCGGACCCACCCCATCGGCCTGGCGACCGCCCGGGTGATGGCCCGGCTCATCGAGAGCGCGATGCCGATCTCGCGGGAGCACCCCGGGCTGCCGCGGCAGCGGGAGGGCGCCGACCCGGGACTCACCCTGAAGCTGCTCGGCGCGGCGGAGGCCTGGCTGGACGGGCGGCGGCTGTACCTCAACCGCCGGCAGACCGAGATCCTGGCGCTGCTCGCGCTCAACCCGCAGGGACTCTCCCTGGAGCACCTGCACGCGCTGCTGTACGGCGACGAGGCGGTCACCTTCTCCACGCTCAAGGCAGAGGTGTCCCACCTGCGCGCGAACCTCGAGGGGCAGCTCGCCTCGCGGCCCTACCGGCTCACGATGCCGGTCCAGGTCGACGTCCAGCGGGTCCTCGAGCTCCTCGAGCACGGCCGGGTCGCCGCCGCGGTGGCAGCCTACGGTGGCGACCTGCTCCCGGGCACCAACTCGCCGGCGTTGACCGAGCTCGCCGAGGTGGTGGCCGTGGCCGTCCGGGAAGCGCTGATGGCCGATCCGGAGCCGACGGCGGTGGCCCGCTACACCGAGCTGGCGCCGTACGACACCGAGGTGATGGAGGTGTGCCTCGCAGTGCTCGGCGAGCGCCGCCACCCGGTGAAGGCGCTGCTCAAGGGCCGGCTGGCAGCGGCCCGCCGCTGACGACAGACCCGGCCGCGACGGCCGCGATCGGCCGCCAACCTTTCGCCAACCGGCGGCCCCCTAGCGTGAGCGCCGTCACACCAGGTGTGGCCCGTGACCGCCTACGCGAGGAGCGCCCATGACCAGGATCGAACTCACCGTCGACGGGGACCGCGTCTCCGACGACGTCGAGCCGCGGATGCTGCTCGTGCACTATCTGCGCGAGAAGCTCGGCAAGACCGGGACCGTCGTCGGCTGTGACACCTCCAACTGCGGCGCGTGCACGGTGCACCTCGACGGCAGGAGCGTGAAGTCCTGCAACGTCCTGGCGGTGCAGGTGAGCGGCTCGGAGATCACGACCATCGAGGGACTCGCCCAGGACGGCCAGCTGCACAAGGTGCAGGAGGCCTTCCACGAGTGCCACGCCCTCCAGTGCGGCTTCTGCACGCCCGGGATGATCATGCAGTCGGTCGACCTGCTCAACGACAACCCGGATCCCACCGAGGAGGAGATCCGGCACGGCCTCGAGGGCAACCTCTGCCGGTGCACCGGCTACCACAACATCGTCCGCGCGGTGCAGGCCGCAGCCGGCTCGACGGCAGGAGGTGCCCAGTGACTGCGGTGCAGGAGAGCCCGGCGACCGAGATCGGCCGCGACCGCCGCCGCAAGGAGGACCAGCGGCTGATCACCGGCCGCACCCGCTGGACCGACAACATCACCCTCCCCGGGATGCTGCACCTGGCCATGGTGCGCAGCCCCTACGCCCACGCCAGGATCACCGGCATCGACACCTCGGCGGCGAAGCAGGCCACGAACGTCGTCGCCGTCTACACCGGCGCCGACCTCGACGAGTCCGCCGGCGTGCTCATCAACGCGTGGCCGATCACCCCTGACCAGAAGACGCCCAACCACGCGCCGATCCCCGCCGACCGGGTCAGCTTCGCCGGCGAGATCGTCGCGTGCGTGGTCGCCCGCAGCGCCGCGGAGGCCCGCGACGCCGCGGAGCTGGTCGACGTCGACTACGAGGAGCTGCCCGCGGCGACCGACCTCAGGGAGGCGGTCGCCGACAAGGTCCTGGCCCACCCCGACCTGGGCACCAACAAGTCCGCGTTCTGGAAGTTCGACTCCGCCGAGGCCGGCACCGGAGGCAACGTCGACGAGGCCATCGACAAGGCGCGCACCGACGGCGTCCTGATTGAGCGCGAATACCGCCAGCAGCGGCTCATCCCGGCCTTCATGGAGCCGCGCTCGGTCGTCGTCGACCCCACCGGCGAGCAGCTGACCATGTGGTCCGCGACGCAGATCCCGCACATCCTGCGCTTCGCGCTGGCCGCCACCACCGGTGTGCCCGAGTCGAAGATCCGGGTGATCGCCCCCGACGTGGGCGGTGGCTTCGGCGGCAAGCTGCAGGTCACCCCGGAGGAGTGGATCGCCTGGTGGGTCGCCCGCCAGCAGGCCAAGCCGGTGAAGTACACCGAGACCCGCTCGGAGTCGCTGATGGCGGCCCACCACGGTCGCGACCAGTGGCAGAAGCTCACCCTGGCCGCGGAGAAGGACGGCACCGTGACCGGCCTGAAGGTCGAGCTCACCGCGAACCTCGGCTCCTACGTCTCCCTCGTGGGCGGCGGCATCCCGGTGCTCGGCGCCTTCATGTACAACGCGATCTACAAGTTCCCGGCCTACCAGTTCACCTGCCAGACGGTGCTGACCAACACGACCTGGACCGACGCCTACCGCGGCGCCGGCCGGCCGGAGGCCACCTTCGCCATCGAGCGGCTGATGGACGAGCTGGCCGACGAGCTCGGCGTCGACCCGCTGGAGGTCCGGGAGAAGAACTGGATCAAGCACGAGGAGTTCCCCTTCACCACGGTGGCGGGCCTGGAGTACGACTCAGGCAACTACGAGGCGGCGACCGAGAAGGCCCGGGACCACTTCGGGTACGACGAGCTGCGGGCCGAGCAGAAGCAGCGTCGCGACAGCTCGGACCCGGTCCAGCTGGGTATCGGGGTCTCGACCTTCACCGAGATGTGCGGCCTCGCGCCGAGCCGCGTCCTCGGCAGTCTCGACTACGGGGCGGGCGGTTGGGAGCACGCCAGCGTGCGGATGCTCGCCACCGGCAAGGTCGAGGTCGTGGTCGGCGTCAGCCCGCACGGGCAGGGCCACGAGACGGCGTTCAGCCAGATCGTCGCCGACCGGCTGGGGGTGCCCTTCGAGGACGTCGAGATCCTGCACGGCGACACCCAGATCTCCCACAAGGGCCTGGACACCTACGGCTCCCGCTCGCTCGTGGTGGGCGGCGAGGCGCTCGTCCGAGCGGCCGACAAGGTGATCGAGAAGGCCAAGCCGTACGCCGCGCACATGCTGGAGGCGAACCCGGACGACATCGAGTTCGAGGCCGGTCGGCTCGGCGTCAAGGGCACCGACCAGTCGGTGGCGCTGACCGAGATCGCCACGGCGGCGTTCGCGTCGCACGACTACCCCGAGGGGCTGGAGCCGGGCATCGACGCGGAGGCGACGTACGACCCGATCAACTTCAACTACCCGCACGGCACCCACCTGTGCGCGGTCGAGGTCGACACCGAGACCGGGCAGGTCAAGATGCGCAAGTACACCTGCGTCGACGACATCGGCAACGTGATCAACCCGCTCATCGTCGAGGGCCAGGTGCACGGTGGCCTGGTGCAGGGCATCGCCCAGGCCCTGTGGGAGGAGGCCGTGCACGACGAGTCCGGCACGCTGGTGAGCGCGAGCTTCGTGGACTACCTGGTGCCCACGGCGGCGGACACGATCAGCTTCGACGTGGATCACAACTCGACGGCGTCGACCACCAACACGCTGGGCACCAAGGGGGTGGGCGAGGCGGGCACGATCGCCTCCACGCCGGCCGTGGTCAACGCGGTCGTCGACGCGCTCCGGCCGTTCGGCGTCCACGACGTGCAGATGCCGTGCACCCCCGAGCGGGTGTGGAAGGCCGTGCACTCCGATCACGATGGAGGCACCACCGGCGCCGCGGCCCCGCACTTCGACGAGGCCACCGGCACCGAGGGCCAGACCGACCGCAGCGCCGGCGCCGACGATCCCGGCGCACCCGAGGAAGGAGCGGGCCGATGATCCCCGCCAAGTTCGACTACGCGGCACCGACCACCGTGGAGGAGGCCCTCGGCCTGCTCGCCGAGCACGGTGACGAGGCCAAGGTCCTCGCTGGCGGGCAGTCGCTGCTGCCCGTGCTGCGGATGCGGCTCAACGCCCCCGAGATGGTCATCGACATCGGCAAGATCGACGCGCTCAAGGGCATCACCGACGACGGTTCGACGGTGACGATCGGCGCCATGACGCCGTACTACGAGATCCTGGCCAACGACGCCGTGCGCACGGGCTGCGCGCTGCTGCACAAGGCGATCTCCGAGGTCGCCGACCCGCAGATCCGGCACCGCGGCACGCTCGGTGGGGCGCTGGTCCACGCCGACCCGGCGGGCGACTGCGGGGCGCCGGTGCTCGCGATGGACGCCGAGCTGGTGATCACCGGCAGCAACGGCGAGCGCACCGTCGCCGCGGCCGACTTCTTCGAGGACCTCTTCACCACCGCCGTCGGCGAGGACGAGCTGCTCACCGCCATCCGGGTGCCGAAGTACGACGGCTGGGGCGCGCACTACGAGAAGTTCGTGCGGGTCGCGCACCAGTGGCCGATCGTCGCGGTGGCCGCCCAGGTGAAGGTCGACGGCGGGACCATCGCCGGGGCCCGGATCGGGCTGACCAACATGGGCTCGACGCCGTTGCGGGCGACCGGGGTGGAGCAGGCGCTGGCGGGCTGCGAGGCGACCGAAGCCGGCGTCCGCGAGGCATGCGACCGCGCGGGCGAGGGTACGAACCCGCCGTCCGACCTCAACGGCGACGCCGACTACCGCAAGCACCTCGCGACCGTGCTGACCCGGCGGGCCGTGCTCGCCGCCGCCGGCGCGACCGGATGATGCCCGACCGCTGACAAGGAGAGCCGTTCCGTGCAACTCACCCATCGCTTCACCGTCCCGGCCGGCATCGAGGACACCTGGACCGCGCTCAACGACATCGAGTCGGTGGCGGGCTGCTTCCCCGGCGCGAAGGTGACCTCCGTGGAGGAGGACAGCTTCCGGGGCAGCGTCAAGGTCAAGCTCGGCCCGATTGCGCTGGTCTACAACGGCAGCGGTGAGTTCGCCGAGAAGGACGCTGCTGCGCACCGGATGGTGCTCAAGGCCAAGGGCAAGGACAAGCGTGGCAACGGCACCGCCGGCGCCGACGTGGTGGCCACGATGTCGGCAGCCGGTGAGACCGCCACCGACGTGGAGGTGGTCACCGACCTCGCGATCACCGGCAAGCCCGCCCAGTTCGGCCGCGGCGTCATCCAGGACGTCTCCGACAAGCTGCTGGGCCAGTTCGTCGACTGCCTGGAGCGGCGGCTGGGCGGCACGCCGGACGACGCGGCGGCGGTCGACGCCGACGACCCGGACGCCGGCCCCGCCTCGGTGCCCTCCGGAGCGGCCGTGCAGCCGGAGCCTGCAGGCGACCAGGACGCCGGGGTGGCGTCCCGACCGGCCGGTGCCGCGGCCCCCGGCGGGACGTCCCCACAGACGCGTGAGCCGGGCCGGCCGTCGTCGATCGGGGGAACGGCTGGCCCCGGCTCACGTCCGGGCTCACCCCAGGCCGCACGCGCGGGTGACCACCGGGCCGACGACGCCGACGACGCGCTCGACCTCGGCGCCGCGGTGCTGCCGGTCCTGCTCAAGAGCTACGGCAAGCAGCTGGTGGGCGGCCTGGTCGCCCTGCTGGCGCTGCGCTGGCTGCTGCGCCGCGGCAAGCACTGAGCCCGGGCGGCCCGCGGCTCAGAGGACGTTGCGCGGCCGGAACTGCACGCTGAGCCGGGGACCCACCGCCTTGCTCGTCTTGAGCACCGCGTGCTCCCACGTGCGCTGGCAGGAGCCACCCATCACGATCAGGTCGCCGTGGCCCAGGAGGTGGTGCACCGACGATCCGCCGCCCCGGGGCCGCAGGCTCAGGCGGCGCGGCGAGCCGAGCGAGACGATCGCGACCATGGTGTCGCTCGAGCGCCCGCGGCCGATGGTGTCGCCGTGCCACGCGACCGAGTCGTTGCCGTCGCGGTAGTAGCAGCAGCCGGCGGTCAGGAACGGCTCACCGAGCTCGTCGGCGTAGTGCCGGCTGAGTGCCTCCCGGGCGATCTCCAGCGCCGGGTGGGGCAGCTCGTCACCGACGCCGTAGTGGCAGACCAGCCGCGGGACGTCGACCACCCGGTCGTACATCGGCCGCTGCTCGGCGCGCCACGGCACCTGCGTCACCATCCGGGCGAAGACGTCGTCGGCGTCGGCGAACCAGCCCGGCAGGACGTCGACCCAGGCGCCGCGTGACAACGGGATCCGACGTACTGCCGCAACGCTGTCCGGGTGGCCGGAGACGGGTGCGTCCGCTGCTTCGTCGGCGCTCCACGCGCCGAAGAGGGTGGGTTGGAAGGCGACCGTCATGCGGTCAGCCTACGCTAGGTCGTCGAACAGGTGTTCGTACGCCGAGGCGATCTTCCCCGAATTCATGAATTCGGCTCCTGGGGTCCGCGTCACCGGCGACACTGTGTCGGGGTGTGGGAAATCAGGGTGAATGCCCACTCGACGGCACCGGGACGAAAGGCACGACGTGGGAGATCAGGCTCGAGCGATCTCGCGCAGGGGACGCAAGCACCTGCTGGTGCGTGAATACGTGCGCTCGCTCATCGTGGACGCCGAACCGGGCAGTCCGGCGCCGTCCGAGCGCGACCTCGTCGAACAGTTCGGCGTCGCCCGGATGACGGTGCGGCACGCCCTCGACGGACTGGTCGCCCAGGGCCTGCTCGAACGGATCCCGGGTCGCGGCACCTTCGTCACCAAGCCCCTCATCGACATGCAGATGCGGCTCTCGTCGTTCAGCGAGGAGATGGAGCGGCGCGGCAAGCGACCGGGATCGCGGACGATCCTGGCCCGGCGAGAGCGGGCCGGCCCGGGCTTGGCGCGGGCGCTGGAGACCGAGGTCGGCGCCTCGATCGCGCACTGGCAGCGGCTCCGGCTGGCCGATGAGTCACCGGTTGCCCTGCAGCACGTCTACGTCTCGCTCGACACGTTCCCGCACTTCCTCGACGAGGCGCTGCCGTCGAGCCTGTACTACTGGTTCGCCGACCAGGACCTGATGCCGACCTGGGGCGAGGACTCGGTCGTGGCGGCGATCGCCACGCAGGAGGAGGCCGAGCTGCTCGAGCTCGAGCCCGGTGCGCCGGTGCTGCACATCTCGCGGCGCGCCTTCTGCCGGGAGACGCCAGTCGAGGTCACCCGCAGCATCTACCGCGCGGACCGCTACACGTTGTGGGTGCCCGTGCTGCGACCCGAGCACCTGCGCTGACGCTCACTGGGTGTGTCACTGTTGGTGCCCGGCGCCCGGCAGTAGCGTTTACCGGGACTGCCGCGAGGCGCGCTGACATGCCGCGAGTCGCGCACTCAATTGACCTGGTCGACGACCGCTCCCACATCGGCGATCTCCCACGCTTCGGCGATCCTCCCTTGACGGAGATGACAGATCACTGCCTGATCCATGCGGAAGCACTTGCCGGTGCCGGCAATTCCGGCGAACTCGGTCGTCAGGGTTCCGGTCACGACCACGCGCGCCATCTCGGTCTCGCCTTCGATCAGCACTTCCTGCACCTCGTGCCGCAGGTCGGGCATGGCAGCCAGCGCGTCACGCCAGGTCTGCTTTTCCGCTTCACGGCTGGTGGTGGCGAGGCCGCGCGGCGCGTGCACAACGGCGTCGGGATGAAGCAACCTGTCGAAGTCGTTGACATCACCGCGATCGCCTGCGGCCAACCACTGCTCGATAACGGAGGTCCGTTGCTCGCCCATCGATCCATTGTCGTTCAACGTGCCCTCACATGCCGCGACTCGGGCGGTTCAGGCGCCGAAGCCGAGGAATACGAGGAGCCGCCTTTCGAACTCGACCAACGTCGTTGGCTCGAGCCGTCCAACCACCGCGTGTGTGTTGCTCCGTCGGACAGTGGTGATCTTGTCGACCATCAGGAAGCTGTCCTGATCGAGGCCGTTCTCCTCGTCCGCAGCGACCGGCACTCG
>DASTFI010000012.1:0-18422 GCA_035708765.1 Marmoricola sp. | reverse complement strand
GCCACCGCGATCCGCATGCACCCACTCTCGCAGGGCGTGACGCCATGAGACATCACATCGGTGGCAGGTGCAGGATTCGAACCTGCGTAGGCATACGCCGACGGATTTACAGTCCGCTTCCATTGGCCGCTCGGACAACCTGCCATGCTGCCGACCCGGTTAGGGTGGCCCGGCAGCGGAAGCGAGGATAACGCAGTCCCTCGCCCGGCTCTAAATCGACCACAGGAGGAAGCGCGCCCATGGCGGACTCGTCGTTCGACATCGTCAGCAAGATCGACCACCAGGAGGTCGACAACGCGCTGTCCCAGGCTGCTCGGGAGATCTCCCAGCGCTACGACTTCAAGGGCACCGGCGCGGAGATCACGTGGTCCGGGGAGAAGGGCATCGAGATCAGCGCCAATGCCGACGACCGGGCCAGTGCGGTGCTCGACGTGTTCAAGGAGAAGCTGATCAAGCGACAGCAGTCGCTGAAGATCCTCGATGCCTCCGAGCCGCGCCAGTCCGGCCAGGTGTCCAAGATCAGCATCACGCTCAAGGAAGGCATCAGCTCCGAGGACGCCAAGAAGATTGGCAAGCTGATCCGCGACGAGGGGCCCAAGGGCGTCAAGGCGCAGGTGCAGGGCGACGAGCTGCGGGTGTCGAGCAAGAAGCGCGACGACCTGCAAGCCATCATCGCCCTGGTCAAGGCGCAGGACTACGACGTGGCGCTGCAGTTCACCAACTACCGCTGACACCCGGCGGCCTGCACGGCCGTGGTTTGCTGAACCGGTGAGCCGGATGAGGTTGCGCCACGACGCGCGGACGCCCGTCCTGTTCGCGCTGGTCCTGACCATGGGCCTGATCGCGATGGACACCACCATCGTGGCGACCGCGATCCCGCAGGTGGTCGGCGACCTCGGGGGCTTCGACCAGGTCGGCTGGGTGTTCTCGGTCTACCTGCTGGCCCAGACGGTGACGATCCCGATCTACGGCAAGCTCGCCGACCTCTACGGCCGCAAGCCCATCCTGGTGGTCGGTGTGGTGGTGTTCCTCGTCGGCTCGGCGCTGTGCTCGGCAGCATGGGACATGGCCGCACTCATCGCCTTCCGCGCGTTGCAGGGCCTGGGCGCCGGCTCCATCGGCGCGACCGTGCAGACCGTCGCCGGGGACCTCTACTCGGTGGAGGAGCGTGGCCGCATCCAGGGCTATCTCGCCAGCGTCTGGGGCATCTCGGCCGTCGTCGCACCGGCGCTGGGCGGGCTCTTCGCGCAGTACCTCTCCTGGCGCTGGATCTTCCTGGTCAACCTGCCCCTCGGTGCCGCCGCGCTGCTGCTCATCGTCCGGGGGCTCCACGAGGACGTCGTACGCCGCCGGCACCGGATCGACTACCTCGGCAGCGCGCTGGTGCTGGTGTCGGCCGGGTCGCTGATCCTCGCGCTGCTCGAGGGCGGCAGCACCTGGGCCTGGACGTCGGTCGGCAGCATCCTCACCTTCGCCGTCGCGATCCTGGCCACCATCGCACTGGTCATGGTCGAACGCCGGGCCGCCGAGCCGGTGCTCCCGCTGTGGCTGTGGACCCGCCGGCTCACCGCAGCGACGTACGCCGGCACCGCGACAGCCGGCATGATCGTCATCGGCCTGTCGGTCTACCTGCCCAACTGGGGCCAGCAGGTGCTGGGGCTGAGCCCGGTCGCCGCGGGGTTCGTGCTCGCCACGATGAGCATCACCTGGCCGATCACCTCGAGCCTCTCTGCCCGGCTCTACCTGCGGATCGGCTTCCGCGACAGCGCGCTCGCCGGCGCACTGGTGGCTGTCCTCGCCGGCCTCCTCCTGGTGCGCCTCGACGCGGGCTCGCCGGTCTGGATGCCCGTCCTGGCGAGCGCCGTGATGGGCGTCGGCATGGGCCTGGTCTTCTCCCCGCTCATCGTCGGCCTGCAGAACACCGTCGGCTGGAGCCAGCGCGGAGTCGTCACCGGCGGCGTGATGTTCTCCCGGTTCCTGGGCCAGAGCCTGGGCGCCGCGATCTTCGGCGCCGTCGCCAACACGGTGCTGCGTCACCACAGCGACCTCCCCCGGGCCGCCGCGATGGACATCTCCACGCACGCGGTGTTCGTTGCGGTGCTCGTCGTGGCGCTGTTGACGTTCGGGGTGCTGCTGCTGGTGCCGCGGCTGTTCCCCGACCACTCCGAGGACCCACCGGTCGACACCGTCGATCCGGCAGCCGTCCGCGAGCAGTGAGCCGGGTCTGGAGCTGATCCGGCTCCGGGTGGCGTGGCGCCCGTCACAGCACCCGTTCCGGCGTGAGAGACGGCCCACGCGGATGTGGTCCCGGGACTATCGTTGAGGGCGGTGCGTCGCGCGGAGTCGACGAAGAGAACCTGTTCTATTTCGCTCGACACTTCGTCCGTACCATCGGTAGGTGCTTCGCCGCGTGATCCCGAGGGCGGCGAGAGAGATGAGGCGTTTCGCGTGACCAAGCAGGTCCAGCAGCTCGACCGGGTGATCATCCGGTTCGCGGGCGACTCCGGTGACGGCATGCAGCTGACCGGGGACCGGTTCACCCAAGAGTCCGCGGCGTTCGGCAACGACCTGTCGACGCTGCCGAACTTCCCCGCCGAGATCCGGGCGCCGCAGGGCACGTTGCCCGGGGTCTCGTCGTTCCAGGTGCACTTCGCCGACCACGACATCCTCACGCCGGGTGACGCACCGGACGTGCTGGTGGCGATGAACCCGGCGGCATTGAAGGCGAACCTGGCCGACATGGCGCCGGGGACGGCGATCATCGTGGACTCCTACGACTTCAACAAGCGCAACCTGGCCAAGGCGGGGTACGACGCGAACCCGCTGGAGGAGGAGGGCGCGGAGTCGCTGGCGCAGCAGTTCAACCTCTCGGTGCTCGACCTGACCGGGATGACGGTGGAGGCGGTCAAGGAGTTCGGGCTCTCCCGCAAGGACGCCGCCCGGGCGAAGAACATGTTCGCGCTGGGGCTGTTGTCGTGGATGTACGGCCGCCCGACCGAGACCACGATCGACTTCCTGACCGCCCGGTTCGCCAAGGCGCCCGACATCAGGGATGCCAACATCACCGCGTTCAAGGCGGGCTGGAACTACGGCGAGACGACCGAGACGTTCGCGGTGCAGTACGAGATCAAGCCGGCGCCGATGCAGGCCGGGATCTACCGCAACATCTCGGGCAACCTGGCCTTGGCCTACGGGCTGGTGGCTGCGGGCGTGCAGTCGGGGCTGCCGGTGTTCCTCGGCTCCTACCCGATCACCCCGGCCAGCGACATCCTGCACGAGCTGTCCAAGCACAAGCGGTTCGGCGTGACGACCTTCCAGGCCGAGGACGAGATCGCGGGGGTCGCCGCGGCACTGGGCGCCTCCTTCGGTGGCGCGTTGGGCGTGACCACGACCTCCGGGCCGGGGGTGGCGCTGAAGTCCGAGGCGATCGGGCTGGCGGTGATGACCGAGCTGCCGCTGCTCGTCGTCGACGTGCAGCGCGGCGGCCCCTCCACGGGACTGCCCACCAAGACCGAGCAGGCCGACCTGCTGCAGGCGATGTTCGGCCGCAACGGCGAGGCGCCGGTGCCGGTGGTGGCGCCGTCCTCGCCCGGTGACTGCTTCGACGCAGCGCTGGAGGCGGCCCGGATCGCGATCACCTACCGGACCCCGGTGATGCTGCTCTCCGACGGCTACCTGGCCAACGGCTCGGAGCCGTGGCGGATCCCGGAGATCGCCGAGCTGCCCGCCATCGACCCGGACTTCGCGACCGGCCCCAACCAGACGGTGGTCAAGAACGCAGGGAAGGACGACGAGTCGACCTCCGAGGAGTTCTGGCCCTACGCGCGTGACGAGCAGACCCTGGCGCGGCCGTGGGCGGTGCCGGGCACGGCCGGCCTGGAGCACCGCATCGGTGGCCTGGAGAAGGAAGGCATCAAGGGCGGCAGCGGCAACATCTCCTACGACCCCGACAACCACGAGTTCATGGTCCGCACCCGGCAGGCCAAGGTCGACCGGATCGCCGACTCCCTGCCCCCGCTGGCGGTCGACGACCCGAGCGGACGTGCCCGCGTGCTGGTGCTCGGCTGGGGATCCACCTACGGTCCCATCGGTGCGGCCGTACGACGGGTCCGCAAGGCCGGGCTGGACGTCGCGCAGGCGCACCTGCGCCACCTCAACCCGTTCCCCGCGGACCTCGGCGACATCCTCGAGCGGTACGACGCCGTCATGGTCCCCGAGATGAACCTCGGCCAGCTCTCGCTGCTGCTGCGGGCCAAGTACCTCGTCGACGTGGTCGGCTACAACCACGTCCGCGGACTGCCGCTCAAGGCCGCCGAGCTCGCCGAGGCCATCACCGACCTGATCGCAGCCACATCCGACCTTGGCACGACCGGCGACGTCCGCTCGGCCCACAACGGAGCCCGGGCGAAGCCGCCCGGGACCCCGTCGGCCAGCGACGCCACCGGTGAGATGGAGACCGTCCGATGACGACCACCGAGCACCCCGTCGACCTGCCCTTCCCCGGCCTGACCGGCGTCCCGACCACCGAGGAGACGCTGACCGGCAAGGACTTCACCTCCGACCAGGAGGTCCGCTGGTGCCCCGGCTGCGGTGACTACGCGGTCCTCAAAGCCGTCCAGGGCTTCCTGCCCAGCCTCGGGCTGCGCCGGGAGAACATCGTGTTCATCTCCGGCATCGGCTGCTCGTCCCGGTTCCCCTACTACCTCAACACCTACGGGATGCACTCGATCCACGGTCGCGCACCGGCGATCGCGACCGGGCTCGCGACCGCGCGCGAGGACCTCTCGGTGTGGGTGGTGACCGGCGACGGTGACGCGCTCTCCATCGGTGGCAACCACCTCATCCACGCCATGCGCCGCAACGTGAACCTGAAGATCCTGCTGTTCAACAACCGGATCTACGGCCTGACCAAGGGCCAGTACTCCCCCACGTCCGAGCCGGGCAAGATCACCAAGTCCACCCCGCTCGGCTCGGTCGACCACCCGTTCAACCCCGTCTCGCTCGCCCTGGGCGCCGAGGCCTCCTTCGTGGCCCGCACCATCGACTCCGACCGCAAGCACCTCACCGAGGTGCTCGCCACGGCGGCCGCGCACCGGGGCACCGCGCTGGTGGAGATCTACCAGAACTGCCCCATCTTCAACGACGGCGCCTTCGACGCCTTGAAGCAGCAGAGACACGAAGACGATGACACCGGCGCAGTCATCCCGCTGCGCCACGGCGAGCCGATCCGCTTCGGCACCCCGGCCCAGGACGGCCCGCACCAGGGGCTGGGCACCAAGGGCGTCGTCCGCGACCCCCAGTCCGGGGGCGTCAAGGTCGTCCAGATCGACGACACCAACGCCGACGACGTCCTGGTCCACGATGCCAAGAACCCCGATCCGACCACCGCCTTCGCCCTGTCCCGGCTCACCGACGCCGGCGTGCTGCACCAGTCCCCCATCGGCATCTTCCGCAACATCGACCGCCCGACGTACGACGACCAGGCCCGCGCCCAGGTCAACACCGCCCGCGAGGGCCAGGGCGACCCCCAGGCCGCTCTGGCCGGCCTCATCTCCGGCGCCGACACCTGGACGGTCGTCTGACCGACCGGCTGCGGCCGGTCAGCGGCTGGGCGCCCGGACGATGAAGGTGTGCGTCCAGGACTGGATGAAGTCGGTGGTGCCGCGCACGTACGCGCGGTACCTCCAGACTCCGGCGCGGGGGGCGTAGATGCGCTTCTGGAAGCCGCCGTACGCACCGGTCTTCGCCCATCCGTAGTAGGTCCACGCGCAGTTCCAGCAGGCCCGGCGCTGGAAGACCACCGGCCGGTTGCCCCACCCGGGATCCACGTTGCCCACGATGTAGAGCCGGCCGGAGCGGTTCACCCCGCGGTCGCCCATGATCCGGCTCACCTTGAGCCAGCGCACGGTCGAGGTCGAGCTCTGCACGCCGTCGCGCTGGCTGTTGTAGACGACCCGGTAGCTGGCGTTGCCCGCGGCCCGGAAGCCGACCAGCAGGTAGTGCGGCTTGCCCTCCTTGTCCGTCACCGTCTTGGCCGTCGTTGCCACAGGGCGCCAGGCGGTGCTGCCGGCGGCCCGTCGCTGCAGCACCACCTTGTCCTGGTCGCTCGGTGGGATCGGGATCCAGTTGCCGAGGAAGTTGAGCTGGATGAGGTACTCCACCGCGAGCGGCGCCCGGAACGTGGTCCGGGTGGTGCTCATCGCCCACGACACCGCCGTGGGGAGCGAGTCGGAGGGCGCCGCCGTGCCGGCCGTCGCCGGCCCGCTTCCGACGAGGGCGCCCAGCATGAGTGCGGCGGCGCCGATGACGGCGGCAATGCGTCGTGGAACCATCCCGGTGTCCCCCAAGTGTCGGTGCGGTCGGGGAGACCGCGGGATCAGTGTGCCGTCCCCGACCGGTCCCGGGGAATAGTCCGTTCTGACCGGAAACTAGGCTGCGACCGTGAGCGAGGGACGACGCGGCTTCAGCCTGGGCGTCGCCGCCTACGTGCTCTGGGGCGCCTTCCCGCTCTACTGGCCGCTGCTGGAGCCCGCCGGGGCCGTCGAGATCCTGGCGCACCGGATCGCGTGGTCCGTGCTGACCATGGGGGTGCTGCTCGTCGTCGTACGACGGGTGCCGCACTTCCGGGCCCTGTTCAGGAGCCGGCGGACGTTGGCGCTGCTCTCCCTGGCAGCCGTGGTGATCGCCGTCAACTGGGGCGTCTACATCTACGGGGTCAACAACGGGCACGTCGTCGAGGCCGCGCTCGGCTACTTCATCAACCCCCTCGTCACGGTCCTGATGGGCGTCTTCATCGTCGGCGAGCGCCTGCGTCCGTGGCAGTGGGCCGCCGTGGGCATCGCCTCGGTCGCCGTCATCGGACTGGCCATCGAGTACGGCCATCCGCCGTGGATCGCCCTCGCGCTCGCCTTCTCGTTCGGGACCTACGGGCTGGCCAAGAAGCAGGCCGGTGTCGAGGCGGTGGAGAGCCTGACCTTCGAGACCCTCGTGCTGGCGCCGGTGGCCGTCGGGTTCCTCGTGTGGCTCGGGGCGCGCGGTGAGGGCCACTTCCTGTCCGAGGGAGTGGACCACGCCTTCCTGTTGGCCACCACCGGTGTCGTCACCGCGATCCCGCTGCTCTGCTTCGGCGCCGCCGCCATCCGCGTCCCGATGACCACACTCGGCCTGCTGCAGTACCTCGCTCCGATCCTGCAGTTCATCCTCGGCGTCACCCTGCTCGACGAGAGCATGACGACGATGCGCTGGGTCGGCTTCGCCCTCGTCTGGGTGGCGCTCGTGATCTTCACCTGGGAGGCCGTGCGGCACCGTCGCTCCCAGCTGCGTCTCACGGCCGAGGCGTCGGCCGTCTGAGGTCGCCCACGTGGGTGGAGCTCACTCTCCCGCGCGGGCCGGGATCAGGCGGTCCGGGTGGCCACCACGTCGGCGAAGGCGTCGAGCGCGGCCCGGACCGGGCCCTCGGGCAGCACCTTGAGCAGGTCCTTGGCCTCGTTCGCCAGCTTCACGACGTAGTCGCGGGCCTCTCGCATGGCCGGGTGTGCGCGCAGCAGCGCGAGCGCCTCGGCGTGCCGGTCGTCGTCGTCCAGGTCACCGGCCAGCAGCTGCAGCAGGCGGGCGTCGCCCGGGTCGGTGGACCGGCGCGCGATGAGCACCGGCAACGTCGGCACACCCTCGCGCAGGTCGGTGCCCGGGGTCTTGCCGGACTCGTCGGAGTCCGACGCCACGTCGAGGATGTCGTCGGAGAGCTGGAAGGCCACCCCCACCCGCTCGCCGTAGGCGGTCAACGCCTCCTCGATCTCCAGCGGCGCGTGCGCGAAGCGCGCGCCGTACCGCGCCGAGGTGGCGATCAGTGAGCCCGTCTTCCCGGCCACCACGCGCAGGTAGTGCTCCAGCGGGTCGTCGGCGTCGTCGGGGCCCAGCGTCTCGAGGATCTGGCCCTCGACGAGCCGGGTGAAGGTCTCGGCCTGGATCCGCACTGCGTCGGCACCCAGCGACGCGGTCAGCTCCGAGGACTTCGAGAACAGGAAGTCGCCGGTCAGGATCGCGACGTGGTTGTCCCAGCGGGCGTTCGCCGACTCGGCACCGCGGCGCAGGGCCGCCTCGTCCATCACGTCGTCGTGGTAGAGCGATGCGAGATGGGTCAGCTCCACCACGCAGGCAGCGGTGAGCACACCTTCGGCGTTGGGGTCGCCGGTCTCGGCCGCCAGCAGGACGAGCAGCGGCCGGAAGCGCTTGCCGCCGGCCTCCATGAGGTGTCGGGCCGCGGTGGTGACGAACTCCGCCTCGCTGACGACGTGGCCCTGCAGCGCCTCCTCGACCTCGGTCATCCGCACGCGCAGGCGTTCCTCGAGCGCGGCGTCGAGGATCGGCAGGGCCAGGCTGGTCACGCGCGCTCCTGGGGGCTGGCTGGCTCGGTCACGTCGACGGGGGTCATCTGACGAATTGTGCAACATTGCCCAACGCGTCGAGAAGCGGACCGGGCACCACACCGAGCGCCAGGGTCGCCGCGACACCCACCGCGATCACCGCACCGGAGAGCAGGCTGGGCATGGTGACGCTCGGTCCGTCGCCCACGGGCTCGGCGAAGTACATCACCACGATGATCCGGAGGTAGAAGTACGCCGCGACCGCGGACATGAGCACGGCGAACACCACGAGCGGCCAGGCGCCGTTGCCCAGCGCAGCGGCGAACACGGCCCACTTCCCGGTGAACCCGCTGGTGAGGGGGATGCCTGCCATGCCCATCAGGAGAAAGGCGAACAGGCCCGCGACCAGCGGCGACTCCTTGCCCAGGCCCGACCAGCGGGACAGGTGGGTGGCCTCGCCGCCCCCGTCGCGTACGACGGTCACGATCGCGAAGGCCGCCATCGTCGTCAGCCCGTAGGTCGT
The DNA here is from genome assembly GCA_035708765.1 of Marmoricola sp. GTDB lineage: Bacteria > Actinomycetota > Actinomycetes > Propionibacteriales > Nocardioidaceae > Marmoricola. The sequence goes on along the minus strand of DASTFI010000012.1, from coordinate 9,536 downwards.
GACGTAGAAGAGCACCGCCTGGACGGGGTTGATGCTGCCGTCACCGATCGAGGACAGCGACCGGGCGCCGAGGAACCCGGTGAGGATGAATCCCGCGTGCGCGATCGAGGAGTAGGCGAGGATCCGCTTCACGTCGGTCTGCACCAGCGTGACCACCGAGCCGACGAACATCGTCAGGAACGCGATCACCCAGAACATCGGCATCCAGTCCCAGCGGGCCGCTCCGAACGCGACGTAGAACAGCCGCAGCAGCGCGCCGAAGGCCGCCACCTTCGTCGCCGAGGCCATGAACGCGGTCACGGCCGTGGGCGCACCCTGGTAGACGTCCGGGGTCCAGGAGTGGAACGGCACCGCACTGACCTTGAAGAGCAGGCCCACCGCGAGCAGGCCCATGCCGCCGATCAGGAAGGCGTGGTTGCCGGCGCCGCTGGAGACGGCGTTGGCGATCTGCGCGAAGTGCATCGACCCGGCGAAGCCGTAGGTGAGCGCGACGCCGTAGACGAAGAACGCCGAGCTGAACGCGCCCAGCATGAAGTACTTCAGCGCGGCCTCCTGGCTGAGCAGCCGGCGCCGGCGCGCCAGACCGCAGAGGAGGTAGAGCGGCAGCGACAGCACCTCGAGGCCCACGAACAGCGTCAGCAGGTCGTTGGCCGCCGGGAAGATCAGCATGCCGCTCACCGCGAACATCAGCAGCGGGAAGACCTCCGTGTGCTCGAGGCCCTTGGCGCTCGCCTCGCGCTCCGCCTCCGTGCCCGGCAGGGCTGCCGCCTGGCCGGAGAACGCCGTCACGCCGCCCTCGAGCTGCCGCTCGGCGAAGAGCAGCACGGCCATCAGGCCGAGCAGCAGGATCAGCAGCCAGCAGAAGATCGCCGGCCCGTCGACGGCCAGCGCGCCCTCGGCGGCGAGGAACCCGGCCTTCGGCTTGTCCGAGCGCAGGTCCAGCTGGAGCAGCACGGCAATCGCAGCCACGATCGCCGCGACCGTGCCCACGCCGGCGATGCCGACCTGGACCCAGAAGCGACGCGCTCGCGGCAGGGCCGCCTCGGCGAGCACGCCGAGCACGGCGGCACCGAGCGTGATGAGGATCGGCAGGACGAGGCTGTACTCGATGTGCGGGGCCTCGAACGTCACTGGGCTGCCCCTTCCGTGGTGGAGCCGTGTACTTCAGCGGGGACGGTCGGTGCCGGATCGCTCTGGTCGACCTGGTGCATGGTGTGCTCCACCGCCGGGTTGATGATGTCCAGCAGCGGCTTGGGGAAGAACCCGAGCACGATGATGAGCAGCACCAGCGGTGCGACCGCGACGATCTCGCGGGTGTGCAGGTCGCGCATCCCGGCAACCTCCGGCCGTGTCGGGCCGGTCATGGTCCGCTGGTACATCCACAGGATGTAGATCGCGGCCAGCACGATCGCGACGATGCAGAATGCCGCCGCCCAGGCCGAGTAGGAGAAGGCGCCCACGATGACCAGGAACTCCGACACGAACGGCGAGAGCCCCGGCAGCGACAGCGATGACAGGCCGGCGACGAGGAACAGCCCGGCGAGCACCGGTGCGACCTTCTCGACGCCGCCGAAGTCGCTGATCAGCGCGGACCCGCGGCGCGTGATGAGGAACCCGCTGATCAGGAACAGCGCTGCCGTGGAGAGGCCGTGGTTGAACATGTAGAGGTTGGCCCCCGAGAGCCCCTGGCTGTTCATCACGAAGATGCCGAGCACGATGAAGCCGAAGTGCGAGACCGACGTGTAGGCGATCAGGCGGTAGATGTTGTCCGAGCCGATCGCCATCAGGGCGCCGTACAGGATGCTGATGATCGCCAGGACCACGACCACCGGGGTCGCCCACCGCGAGGCCTCCGGGAACAGCTCCAGGCAGAAGCGGATCATCCCGAAGGTGCCGATCTTGTCGAGCACGCTGACCAGCAGCACCGAGGTGCCCGGAGTCGCCTGCTCGGTGGTGTCCGGCAGCCACGTGTGCACGGGGAACATCGGCGCCTTGATCGCGAACGCGATGAAGAATCCCAGGAACAGCCAGCGCCCGACGTCCGTGGAGAGGTCCAGCCGGGAGAGCTCGGAGAGCAGGTACGTCGGTCCGCCGCTGGTCTTCGCGGACTCTACGTAGAGCCCGATCACCGCGGCCAGCATCACGAGACCGCCGAGCAGCGAGTAGAGCAGGAACTTCATCGCGGCGCGGGCCCGTCGGGGTCCGCCGTACCCACCCACGAGGAAGTAGATCGGGATCAGCGTCGCCTCGAAGAAGACGTAGAACAGGAAGACGTCGGTGGCGGCGAACACGCCGATCGCCAACGCCTCGAGCGCCAGCATCCAGGCGAAGAAGGCCTTCGCCGACCAGCGCGGCCGGGAGTCGTCGACGATGCCGTCGGTCGCACGGTGGGCGCGGTCGGCGTCGTGCCACGACGCCAGCAGCACGACCGGGCTCAGGATCGTGGTGAGCAGCAGCAGGGTCAGGCCCACGCCGTCGATGCCGAGCGCGTAGTGGGCGCCGAACGTCTCGATCCAGGTGTGGTCCTCGGTGAGCTGCATGCCGCCGCCGGCGTCGTACTGGAACGCGATCACGACGGCCAGTACCAGGGTCGCCAGCGAGAACGCGAGCGCAACCACCTTCGGCGTCGCGGCAGCCAGCCGGCCCGGCAGCAACGCAACGACGACCGCGCCGACGGCGGGCAGGACCAGCAGGGAGGAGAGCCAGAAGGAGTCCATCAGAAGTTCACCGCCAGGAGCACGAGGAGCACCAGGGCGGCGCCGGCGAGCAGGGACAGGGCATAGGAGCGGACGTAGCCGTTCTGGGCGAGGCGGGCCTTCGAGGCGATGCCTCCGAAGGCTGAGGCCGTGCCCATCGCACCGCCGTCGACGACGTTGTCGTCGAAGGTGGTCAGGCCGCTGACCAGGCGTAGGCCGGGTTGGGTCACCAGCGCGTCGTTGGCGGCGTCGCCGTAGAGCTCGGCCCGGGCGGCCCGGGTGACGAACGAGACGTCCGTGGGTGCCTCGCGCGGCACGTCACGCTTGCCGACGAACACCCAGGCGACCGCGATGCCGACCAGCACCACCACCAGGGCGAGCAGGCTCATCAACAGCGGGGAGACCGCGTGGTCCTCGTGGTGCTCTCCGACGACCGGGCCCAGCCAGTCGACGATCCAGCCACCGAGCAGCAACACCCCGCCGAGGGCGGAGAGGGCACCCAGCACCATCAGCGGGATCGTCATCACCTTGGGCGACTCGTGCGGGTGCACCCCCGGCTCCCACCGCTCGCGGCCGAGGAAGGTGAGCAGCATCAGCCGGGTCATGTAGAACGCGGTGATGCCGGCGCCGAGCAGGGCCAGCACGCCCACGACCCAGTTGTCGGCGAACGCGGTCTCGATGATCTTGTCCTTGGACCAGAAGCCGGAGAACGGCGGGATCCCGATGATGGCGAGATAGCCGAGCGCGAACGTCGCGAAGGTGATCGGCATCGCCTTCTGCAGTGCGCCGTAGTGGCGCATGTCGACGTCGTCGTCGGTGCCGTGCATCACCGAGCCGGCGCCCAGGAACATGTTGGCCTTGAAGAAGCCGTGGGTGAGCAGGTGGAAGATCGCGAACGCGTAGCCCGCGGCACCGAGGCCGGAGGCCAGGATCATGTAGCCGATCTGGCTCATCGTGGAGCCGGCGAGGACCTTCTTGATGTCGTCCTTGGCGCAGCCGATGATCGCGCCGATCAGCAGGGTGATCGTGCCGATCGCGACGACCGCGGTGCGGGCGTCCTCCGTCAGGCTGAAGATGAAGTTGGAGCGGACGATCAGGTAGACGCCGGCGGTCACCATGGTGGCCGCGTGGATGAGCGCCGAGACCGGGGTGGGGCCCTCCATCGCGTCGAGCAGCCAGGTCTGCAACGGGAACTGCGCCGACTTGCCGCAGGCAGCGAGCAGGAGCAGCAGGCCGATCGCGGTGAGCACCCCGTCACCGGCCCGGTCGGTGGCCGCCGAGACGACGGCGAAGGAGGTCGACCCGAACGTCACGAAGATCAGGGCCGCGCCCAGCGACATGCCGATGTCACCGACGCGGTTGACCACGAAGGCCTTCTTGGCCGCCGCGGCGGCGGACGGCTTGGCCTGCCAGAAGCCGATCAGGAGGTACGACGCCAGGCCGACGCCCTCCCAGCCGAGGAACACGCCCAGGTAGTCGCCGGAGAGCACCAGCACGAGCATGGCGGCGACGAACAGGTTGAGGTAGCCGAAGAACCGGCGCCGCCGGTCGTCGTGCGCCATGTAGCCGATCGAGTAGACGTGGATCAGTCCGCCCACGCCGGTGATCAGCAGCACGAACAGTGCCGAGAGCTGGTCGAAGAGCAGGGTGAGCTCGACCCGGTACTGGCCGGCCTCGAACCACGTCCACAGGTGCTGGCTCACCTGGCGGTCGTCCGCGCCGCGGCCCAGCAGGGCGAAGAACATCACCAGCCCCAGGACGAAGGACACGATCACGGTGGCGCACCCGAGAAGGTGCCCCCACTTGTCGGTCCGCCGACCGCCGAGCAGGAGGATCGCCGCCCCGAGTGCGGGCAGCGCCACGACGAGCCACAGCAGCGAGAAGCTGCCGTCCGCGGAGGTCGGGTCGACTGCCGGCACCGCCTCGGCGGCATGCAGCAACACAGTTCCAGTCATCGATTCCTCAGTACTTCAGCAGGCTTGCGTCGTCGACGGAGGCCGAGCGTCGGGTCCGGAAGATGGTCCATTGGGTGCTGTGCCAGACCGACGCGTCGTCGGCCTGTGAGCTCCAGCGGATGTCGGTCATGTATTCCTCAGTACTTCAGCAGGCTTGCGTCGTCGACGGAGGCCGAGCGTCGGGTCCGGAAGATGGTCATGATGATCGCCAACCCCACGACCACCTCACAGGCAGCGACGACCATCACGAAGAACGCCGCGATCTGGCCCTCGAGGTTGCCGTTGGCCCGCGAGAACGTGATCAGCGCGAGGTTGGTGGCGTTGAGCATCAGCTCGATGCACATGAACACCACGATGGCGTTGCGCCGGGTGAGCACCCCGATGCAGCCGATGGTGAACAGGATCGCGGAGAGGACGATGAACGGGGTCGCGCTCACGGGGCTCCCTCCTCGGACTCGATCTTCGGTCCTTCGTGGGCGGCGGCCTCCGGGGTGTCGGCCGGGTCGCTGGTCAGCGTCTCCACGTCACGGGCGAGCTCCGGCGCGGAGCGCACCGTGCCACGCGCGGCGAGCACCCGGGAGATGGAGGCGTGCGAGGTGCTCCCGTCGGGCAGCAGCGCCGGGGTGTCCACCGCGTTGCTGCGGGCGAAGACGCCCGGCGGCGGCAGCGGACCTGGGTGCTTGCCCAGCTCGGCGTAGTCCCGCATCCGCCGGGCCGCGAGCTGCGCCTGGGAGGGCCGGGGGCTGAGCCGCTCGCGGTGGGCGAGCACCATCGCCCCCAGCGCCGCGGTGATCAGCAGCGCGGAGGTGACCTCGAAGGCGAAGACGTAGCGGGTGAACAGCACCTGCGCGATCGCCGGGACGTTGCCGCCGCTGTTGGCCTGGTCGAGCCCGACGACCGTGCCGAAGGAGACCTGCGCGACGCCCATGGTCAGGGTGATGCCGAACAGCACGCCGATGAGGATCGCCCAGAGCCGCTGGCCCTTGATCGTCTCCACGACAGAGTCCGACGCGTCCACGCCGACCAGCATCACGACGAAGAGGAAGAGCATCAGGATCGCGCCGGTGTAGACGATGATCTGCACCGCGAACAGGAACGGCGCGTCCTGGACGGCGTACAGCACCGCCAGGGAGATCATCACCACCGCCAGCAGCAGCGCCGCGTGCACCGCCTTGCGGGCGAACAGCAGCGCGATCGCGGCGATCACCATGATCGGCGCCAGGATCCAGAACGCGATCATTCTCCTGCCTCCTGCCGCGCGGCCTGGCTGTGGCCGGCTCCGCGGTAGTAGTCGCCGTCGTCGTCGCCGAGCCGCATCGGGTGCGGCGGCTGCTCCATGCCGGGCAGCAGCGGCGCGAGCAGGTCCTGCTTCTCGTAGATGAGGCTCTCGCGGGTGGCGTCGGCGAGCTCGTACTCGTTGGTCATCGTCAGTGCCCGGGTCGGGCACGCCTCGATGCACAGGCCGCACAGGATGCAGCGCAGGTAGTTGATCTGGTAGACGCGGCCGTAGCGCTCACCGGGGCTGAACCGCTCCTCGGCGGTGTTGTCCTCGCCCTCGACGTAGATGGCGTCGGCGGGGCAGGCCCAGGCGCACAGCTCGCAGCCGATGCACTTCTCGAGCCCGTCGGGCCAGCGGTTGAGCTGGTGCCGGCCGTGGAACCGTGGTGCGGTCGGCTCCTTCTCGAAGGGGTACTGCTCGGTGACCACCTTGCGGAACATCGTCCGGAAGGTGACGCCGAACCCGGCGACCGGGTCCCAGAACTGCTCCTTGAGGGACGCCATCAGCGCGTGCCTCCTTCCTGTGCTGCCTGCGCGGCAGCGCGATCGTCGGCCCGTCGGGCAGCCAGGTCGGCCGGCGAGGACATCGGCGGGACGGGGTAGCCGCCCGCATAGGCGTCGAACGCCGCCTCGGAGTCGTCCGGCTCGATCTCCCGCTTGCTGTCCTCGAGGAAGAAGACGATCAGCAGCAGGGCGGCGAGGACGCCGATCGCGACGTACAACCAGGTCCGGTCGAACCCTCCGTTGAGGTTGACGGTGCGGATCGCCGCGACCAGCACGATCCAGGCCAGCGAGATCGGGATCAGCCGCTTCCAGCCGAAGTGCATGAACTGGTCGTAGCGGAGCCGGGGCAGCGTCCCCCGCAGCCAGATGAAGATGAAGACGAAGAACATCACCTTGCCCAGGAACCACAGGACCGGCCAGTAGCCCTCGTTCGCGCCCTCCCAGAACTGGTCGATCCAGAAGGGTGCGTGCCAGCCACCGAGGAACAGCGTGGTCGCCAGGGCCGAGACGGTCGCCATGTTGACGTACTCCGCCAGGAAGAACAGCGCGAACTTCAGCGAGGAGTACTCGGTGTGGAAGCCGCCGACGAGCTCGCCCTCCGCCTCGGGAAGGTCGAACGGCGCCCGGTTGGTCTCCCCCACCATGGAGATCAGGTAGATCACGAACGACGGCGCCAGGATCAGGCCGAACCAGAACTTGTCCTGCGCGGCGACGATCTCCGAGGTCGACATCGAGCCGGCGTAGAGGAAGACCGCCACGAAGGACAGCCCCATCGCGACCTCGTAGGAGATCATCTGGGCGCTCGAGCGCAGCCCGCCCAGCAGGGAGTACGTCGAACCCGACGACCAACCGGCGAGCACGATGCCGTAGATGCCGATCGAGGCGATGGCCAGCACGAAGAGGACCGCGACCGGCATGTCGGTCAGCTGCAGCGGCGTGCGGTGGCCGAAGAAGTTCACCTCGGGCCCGAACGGGATCACCGCCCAGGTCACGAACGCGGGGATCACCGTGATGACCGGCGCCAGCAGGTAGACCACCTTGTCGGCGGCCTTGGGGATGATGTCCTCCTTCAGCGCGAGCTTGACGCCGTCGGCGAGGCTCTGCAGGAGGCCGAACGGGCCGTGCACGTTGGGGCCGATCCGGTGCTGCATCCGCGCGACCACGCGGCGCTCGAACCAGATGTTGAACAGCGTCAGGAGCACCAGCACGACGAAGATCAGCAGGGCCTTGACGATGACGATCCAGACCGGGTCGTTGCCGAAGGCGCTGAGCGCGTCGCCGGTCTCCTGGAGCACGGGTGCGGCCAGCAGCGGGCTGATCACTTGGTCTCTCCTTCCGCAGCGTCCAGGCTCCGGGCGACAGCAGCGAGGCTGACCCGGCAGCCGGCGGGACCGACGTGGCGGCGTACGGATGGCCCGGGCCCGGTGGCGGGCGCCCAGACCACACCGTCCACGAGGTCGGCGACGCCCACGGGCAGCCTCAGACTGCCGGCGGGGCCGGTCAGCTCGACGTGGTCACCGGGCGCGACACCCAGTCCGGCGAGCGTCTGCTCGTTGACGAGGACGACTGCCCGGCGTCCGGTGGCGCGCAGGTGGTCCTCGCCGTCCTGCATCCGGCCGTCGTCGATGAGCTGCTTCCAGGACGCGAGCACGAGCGGTCCTTCCCCGCGGCGCGAGCCGTCCGCTGCGGCGGGGTCGGCTGCCGCGACGGACGTCGACCGGGTGCCCTCCCAGGGGCCGAGCTCGCGCATCTCGTGGGCGGCCCGGTCGGTGGTGCGGAAGCCCAGCGGCCGATCGGTCTCCTCCGAGATGCCGGCCAGCACCCGGACGTCGGGCAGGGCGTGCGGGTTGTCGAAGACCTTCTCGAAGGGCCGGACGCGGCCCTCCCAGTTGACGAACGACCCGGCCTTCTCGGCGGCCAGGGCGACCGGGAAGACCACGTCCGCTGCCTCGGTGACCTGCGACGAGCGCAGCTCCAGGCTCACCACGAACGTGTTCTCCAGCGCCGTGGCCAGCGTCTCGGCCGGCAGGTCAGCGGGGTCCACCCCGCCGATGACGAGCGCCTGCAGGTCGCCACCGGCCGCGGCCGCCAGCAGCTGCTCGGTGTCGAGGCCGGTCTCGCTCGGCAGGGACTCGGAGCCCCAGGCACTGGCGACGTCGACCCGGGCGGCAGCGTCGGCCACCGGTCGGCCGCCGGGCAGCAACGTCGGCAGGCAACCGGTCTCCAGCGCGCCACGGTCGCCGGCGCGGCGGGGCACCCAGGCGAGCTTCGCGCCGGTGGTGCGGGCGAGTGTGGTGACGGCGGCCAGCAGGCCGGGCACCTCGACGGCCCGCTCGCCGACGAGGATCACGCCGCCGCTGTCGATGGCGACGTCGGGGCTCTCTGCGAGCCGCGAGACGACCTCGACCTCTTCCCCGGGCACGGCGGGCAGCAGCGTCCCGCCCATCTTGCGCAGGCCGCGGCTGGTGAACGCGCCGACCGACCAGATCGGGGTCCGGAGCTCGCGGTTCGCCTTGCGCAGCCGCAGGAACAGGGTGCCGGCCTCGTCCTCCGGCTCCAGGGCGACCAGCACGACCGAGCGCGCCTGCTCCACCTCGGCGTAGGTCACGCCGCCGTTGCCGGGGGCGGCGAGCACGACCTGGGCGGCCAGGAAGTCGGCCTCCTCCTGCGACAGGGCGCGGGCGCGGAAGTCGATGTTGTTGGTGCCCAGGGTGTGCCGCGCGAACTTGCTGTAGGCGTAGGCGTCCTCTGCGGTGAGTCGCCCGCCGGTGAGCACGCCGACCGCCGTACCGGCCTCGGCCAGTCCGCGCGCGGCCACGGCGAAGGCCTCCGGCCACGACGCGACCCGCAGCTCGCCGGTGCCGCCGTCCTCCTGGCGGTCGCGCACCAGAGGGTGGGTGAGCCGGTCGTCCTCACGGGCGTAGGTGAACGCGAAGCGGTCCTTGTCGGTGATCCACTCCTCGTTGACCTCGGGGTCGTTGCCGGCGAGCCGGCGCATCACCTTGCCGCGCCGGTGGTCGACCCGGATGGCCGCGCCGCAGGCGTCGTGCTCGGCCACCGACGGCGTGGAGACGAGGTCGAAGGGGCGGGCGCGGAAGCGGTA
>DASTFI010000011.1:0-19740 GCA_035708765.1 Marmoricola sp. | reverse complement strand
CTACGCCGAGATGCTCGACAAGGCGAAGCGCGAGTCCTTCGCCTACCCGGCGATCAACGTGTCGTCCTCGCAGACCCTGAACGCCGCCCTGAAGGGGTTCTCCGACGCCGGCAGCGATGGCATCATCCAGATCTCGACCGGTGGCGCGGAGTACCTGTCCGGCCCGAGCGTCAAGGACATGGTGACCGGCTCGGTCGCATTCGCGGCGTACGCCGTCGAGGTCGCCAAGAACTATCCGGTCAACATCGCGCTGCACACCGACCACTGTCCCAAGGACAAGCTCGACGGCTTCGTCCGCCCGCTGCTCGAGCTCTCGGTCGAGCGGGTCAAGAACGGCCAGGATCCGCTGTTCCAGTCACACATGTGGGACGGCTCCGCGGTGGAGCTCGAGGAGAACCTGAAGATCGCCCGCGAGCTCCTCGACAAGAGCGCTGCCGCCAAGGTCGTGCTGGAGATCGAGGTCGGCATCGTCGGCGGCGAGGAGGACGGCATCGTCGGCGAGATGGACGAGAAGCTCTACTCCGCCCCCGGTGACGCGGTGCGTGCCGCCGAGGTGCTCGGCCTCGGGGAGAACGGCCGGTTCATGGCCGCGCTGACCTTCGGCAACGTGCACGGTGTCTACAAGCCCGGCAACGTCAAGCTCCGGCCGGAGATCCTGAAGGAGGCGCAGCAGGCGGTCGCCACGAAGTTCGACCTCGGGGCGGACGCCAAGCCGTTCGACCTCGTCTTCCACGGCGGGTCCGGGTCGAGTGCGGAGGAGATCGCTGCGGCTGTCGACTACGGCGTGGTGAAGATGAACGTCGACACCGACACGCAGTACGCCTTCACACGTCCGGTCGCCGCGCACATGTTCGAGAACTACGACGGCGTCCTCAAGATCGACGGCGAGGTCGGCAACAAGAAGCAGTACGACCCCCGCGCCTGGGGCAAGGCCGGCGAGGCCGGGATGGCCGCCCGCGTCGTCGAGGCCTGCGAGAACCTCCGCAGCAGCGGCACCTCCGCCTCGGCCTGAGTCCCACCTGCCCCAGCTTCATCTAGGTCTGTAGGGAACCCGTCACTCCCCGTGGGTTGTGCACCGTGGAAAGTGCCCAGAGTCCAGCGGTCTAAGCAACACCCCTCGTGATGTGGAGTGTTGCTATGACGTTCTCTTTGGAGATTCGTGCGGAGTTCTTCGCACTGGTGTGTGCCGGCATGCCGTTGGCGAAAGCGGCTGAACTGGTTGGCGTGTCGGCATGGTCGGCCACGATGTGGTGGCAGCAGTCTGGCGTGATGGGACTGAATCCTCTGCCGGGCAAGCCGGGTGGGCTCTCCGGATCTGCCCCGTTGGCGTGTCCGGGGACCGGGACGCGCCGTCGAGCGTTGACCAGTGAGGATCGGGCGGTGATCGCTGCGGGACTCGATGCGGGCTGGTCCTATCGAAGGATCGGCCGCTGGATCGGGCGCGATGTGTCGGTGGTCAGCCGCGAGGTGGAACGCAATCGTGGGCGGGACGGCTCGTATGTCGGTGCGGTGGCCCACCGCACGGCGCACGAGCAACGTCGCCGGCCCAAGGTGTTCAAGCTCGTGGAGAACTCGGCTCTGTGCCGGCGGATCGAGGGGTGGATGGACGAGGGCTGGTCGCCGAAGTTGATCGCTCTGATGCTGGCCGCTGAGCATCCGGCGGGGAGTATGGAGCGCGTGTCATACGAGACGATCTACCAGGCGCTATATGTGCAGACCCGAGGCCGGCTCCGCGCTGACCTGCATAAACAGCTCAGCTTGAAACGCTCCCAACGCAAGACCCGCGGGAGCCACGGTCGCGGTGGAAGCCCCTATGTCGAGGCGTTTCGGATCAGCCAGCGACCTGCCGAGGTCGAGGACCGGGCGGTGCCCGGACACTGGGAGGGCGATCTGATCCTGGGAACCGGAAACGCCTCAGCGGTGGGAACCCTGGTGGAGCGGTCGACCCGGTTCACGATCTTGCTGCACCTGCCGGGCCGGCACGACGCGGACTCGGTTGCCGAGGCGATGATCAAGGAGATGAGCCAGCTGCCCGAGCACCTGCGCCGCTCGATCACCTGGGACCGGGGCGGCGAGCTGGCCGCCTACCAGCAGATCCAGGTCAAACTGGGCGCGCCAGTGTTCTTCTGCGATCCCTACTCACCCTGGCAGCGCGGCACCAACGAGAACACCAACCGGCTCTTGAGGTTCTGGCTGAAGAAAAGCACCGACCTATCCGTCCACGGCGCCGACGACCTCAAACAGATCGCCGACACCCTGAACCGCCGGCCCCGCCCTACCCTGGACCTACAGACCCCAGCCCAACGCATGAACCAGCTGCTGACCCAGGCAGCCTGACCGCCCGTTGCTTAGACCATTGGACTCTGCCGTGACGGGTTCTCTTCATACCTTGGGGAAACAACACCCTCGACCCCGCGGCGGATCAGCGGGGCGCGGTCTCCAGGGGTTCGCGGGCCGCGGGCTTGACCAGGTGCAGGGGCCGCGCGAAGAAGAGGGCGGCGACCCAGCCGATCAGCAGCACCGCCGCAGGCAGCAGCAGGGACTGGCCCATGGCGGCCGCGAACGCGTCCTGCAGCCCGGGCGGGAGTACGCCGGCACCTGCCTCACCCGGCGTCGAGCCGGGGATGCTCGGCAGCTCGGCGGCCAGGCGGGCTTCCATGAGTACGGCGATGCCGGCACTGCCCAGCACGGCCCCCACCTGGCGGGTGGTGTTGTAGACCCCGGCGCCCGCACCGGCCCGGTGCAGCGGGAGGTTGCGGGTCGCGGTGGTGCTCAGCGGCGACCACATGAACCCGTTCGCCACCCCGAGCAGCGCGATCGGCAGCAGCAGCTCCCAGACCGCCGAGCCGGGTGTCATCACCTGCCACAGCCAGACAAGGGACACCGGGAAGCAGAGCAGGCCGAGCCCAGCGACGTACCGCGGATGGACCCGGTCCACGAGCCGGCCGACGAAGGGTGCGAGCACCCCGGAGATCACCGCCATCGGGACCAGCAGCAGGGCCGCCTCGGTCGGGCTCATTCCGCGCACGCTCTGGGCGTAGAGCATCAGCGGGAACGCCATCGCCGTGATCGCGAAACCGACGGTGGTGATCGCCACGTTGGCCAACGAGAAGTTGCGGTCCCGGAACAGGCTGAGCGGCACGAGCGGCTCCCGGCGGTTCACGGCCTGCCAGATCACGAAGACGACGAACACGGCGACGCCGGTGACGATCAGCGACCAGACCGAGATCGGGCCGATGATCGAGCCCCAGTCATAGCTCTGCCCTTCCTGGATGCCGAACACCAGGCAGAACATGCCCACCGCGCTCAAAGCGACCCCGATCAGGTCGAACCGGTGGGTGTGCGTGGGCAGGGACGGCACGAGCCGCCAGGCGAGCACGAACCCGAGCACGCCGACCGGGACGTTGATGAAGAAGATCCACTCCCAGCCGAGGGCGTCGACGAGCACGCCGCCGAGGATCGGTCCGACGAGTGTGGCGACTCCGGCGACGGCGCCCCACAGGCCCATCGCCTGTCCGCGGTTGTTGGCGGGGAAGATCCGGGTGATCACCGCCATGGTCTGCGGCGTCATCATCGAGGCGCCGAACCCCTGGAAGACCCGCGCGATGATGAGCTGCTCGATGTCGTTGGTGAAGCCGCACCACACCGAGGCGAGCGTGAAGACGGTCAGGCCGGTGAGGTACAGGTTCTTCGGACCGACCCGGTCCCCGAGCCGACCCGTGATCAGCAGCGGCACGGCGTAGGCGAGCAGGTAGGCGCTGGTCACCCACACCACCTCGTTCACTCCCGCGTGCAGGCCGGTCATGATCGCCGGGGTGGCCACCGAGACGATGGTGGAGTCGACCAGGATCATGAAGAAGCCGAGGCACAAGGCCCACAGGGCCGGCCAGGGTCGGAAGTCGGGGTCGTCGACGGGGTTCGAGAAGCTCACATGGAATGGTAGGCGCATGACTTTCAACGACCTGATGGCAGGACCCCCGCCCACCCACCTTCCCGAGGACCCGGCGGACGCGGAGCTCGCCGCGGGTGCGGGCGCCGCCGACGTGGTGAGGTCGCACCCGGAGTCGCCGGTCGCCTGGGCGACGCTGGCCGAGGCCGCCCTCGCCGATGACGGCGTGGACGACGTGACGGCCTACGCCTACGCGCGGGTCGGGTACCACCGCAGCCTCGACCTGCTCCGGCGCAACGGCTGGAAGGGGAACGGCCCGGTGCCGTGGGAGCACGAGCCGAATCGGGGCTTCCTCCGCGCGCTCGCGGCACTGGCCCGCGCCGCCGACCGGATCGGCGAGACCCCGGAGGCGCAGCGGTGCTCGGAGTTCCTGCGCGACTCCAGCCCGACGGCGTACGACGCGCTCCTGGCCGGCTGAGAACCGGAACAACCGCGGCTCGACGACGAAAGGGCGCGGCTCAACAATGGGCGAAGCGCCGGAATCGTCCCCTGCTGCGATTCCGGCGCTTCGACTTGGTGCGTCGAACGATGACTCCCGCGCCCCCGTGCGAGTCGTCGTTCTGCCGCTGCGCAAAAGCATGGCATCCCCGTGCCCGGAATGTGTGTCCTGTCCATGCCACTGACACTATGCTGCCAGAATGGTCGCGAACTCTGGTGTGGCAGCCCCGCTCGGCGTACTCGGTCTCACCGCCGAGCAGCACAACCTCTACCGGGTGCTGCTCCGGAACTCGGGCGAGGGCCTGGAGGTGCTGGCGCAGAGGCTGGGACGTCCGGTTGCCGCGTTGCGCGACGACCTGGCGGCGCTGCTCGCGGTCGGCCTGGTGGAGCTGCACGACGACGTGGTGGTCGCGGACGCCCCGGACCGGGCACTGGGCCGGCTGATCTCCGAGGAGACCCGGCGGCTGCAGAGCATGACCGACCAGCTGCAGTCGGTGCGCGGGATGCTCCCGAGCCTGATGGCCGACCACCTTTCCGCGCAGGCGCCCAGCGGGGAACCGGTCACGGTCGAGGTGGTCGACGGCGGAGATGTGGCGGGACTGATCCGCAGCCTCTCGGTGGCCAGCACCGGTGACCTGATGTGGCTGCGCCCGGACCAGTGGCGTCTCGAGGCGGGACGTGAGGTCGACGACTGGGTGAAGGACCTCTCTCGCTCCGGCCGTCGCTCCCGGGCGCTCTACCCGGCCCGGGTCCTCGCCGAGGCGCCGGAGGTGGTCCGGGCCAGAGCGGAGGCCGGTGAGCACGTGCGCGTGCTGGCCTCGATCCCGTGCCGGGTGGCGATCATGGGGACCTCTGCGGCGCTGATTCCCGAGCACTGGGGCCGGAACTCGGGCCGTCGGCTGGTGGTCCGTCAGGACGCGATGATCGGCGCGCTGACCATGCTCTTCGACAGCCTCTGGGACCGCGCGATGGCGGTGCCCGGACTCGACGGCCGGCTCGATGGTGCGGAGCGCTCCGACAGCCGACGGCTGCTGCTCGACCAGCTCGCCGGCGGCGCCAAGGACGAGCAGATCGCCCGCGCGCTGGGGCTCAGCCTGCGCACGGTCCGTCGCCGGGTCGCCGACATCCTCGAGGAGCTCGGGGTGGAGTCCCGGTTCCAGGCCGGCGTGGAGGCGGTACGACGAGGGTGGCTCTGATCCTGCGGCGCCCGTACGGACCGGGTCAGTGCGGCAGGGACATCGAGTACGCGCCCTGCTCGACGCGCCAGGTGCGGTTCCGCTCGGGCCCGTACAGCTCGCCGTCCGCGCTGCAGTAGAACGGCTGGCCCGATACCGAGATCCGTGAGCCGCGCAAGTACAGCACGTCGTCGCGCTCGTGGTGCTCGCCCTTGCGCAGGCCGGCGACGTACCCGAACCGGGACAACGGCCCGACTGCGAACGACACCATCAGGTCGATCTTGCCGTCCTCCGGGTCCGCCTCGGGGGTGAGCTCGGTGCCGCCGCCGACGTTCGAGCCGTTGCCGACGGCCACCTGCAGGATCGGGTGGTCGAAGTCGGCCACCACATGGTCGTCGACCATCACCCGCAGCCGCACGAACGGCGGGTTCACGCTGGCCAGGGCGGCGCCGATGCCGTAGCCGACCCGGCCCAGCCGCTGTTTCCACTTGTCGGCCTTGCGGCTGGCCTGGGCCCCGACACCGACGTGCACGTTGTTGACCACGATCTCACCGGTGCAGTCGACCATCAGGTCGACGCGGCGGACGTTCCCGCTCACCACGAGCCGGGCGGCCTCCTCAGGGTCGAGGGGGATCCCGGTTCCCCGGGCGAAGTCGTTGCCGGTGCCGAGCGGGATCAGGCCGAGCACGGTGTCGGCGAGCTCCTGGCGGCGGTGCAGCGCGGCGACCACGGCGTGCAGGCTGCCGTCGCCGCCGGCCACCACCACCCGGCGGCCGCCACGCCGGTGCAGCACACCGTCGAGCTCGCCCTGGTTGGCGGTCGCGCACACCTCGACATCGGTCGCCTCGCGCAGCACGGCGAGGGCCCGGTCGACGTCGCTGGTGCCGTTCGAGCCGGCGTCGGCGTTGGTGATCAGGAGCAGTGGGTCCACCAATCGGACACTACAGGGCGAACCGGAGGCTCTGATAACGTTGCGTCGCAAGAGCCCCGGTGCACTTGCATTCCGGGGCTTCTTCGTTGCCCGGCCGTGATGCCCCGGCCAGCGTTCCACCCGAGCAGCCGGCGAGAGGGGTTCTTCCCATGCCCGCGATTGTCCTGGTCGGCGCCCAGTGGGGCGACGAAGGAAAAGGCAAGGCGACCGACCAGCTCGGTTCCTCCCTGGATTATTGCGTGAGATACCAAGGCGGAAACAATGCCGGTCACACGATCGTGGTCAACGGCGAGAAGTTCGCGCTGCACCTGCTGCCGTCCGGCACGCTGACTCCCGGTGTGACCCCGGTGATCGGCAACGGCGTGGTCGTCGACGCGGCGGTGCTGCTGACCGAGATCGAGGGCCTCAACGCCCGTGGCGTGGACACCTCCCGCCTGTTGATCTCGTCCAACGCGCACTTGATCACGTCGTACCACACCACCATCGACAAGGTCACCGAGCGCTTCCTCGGCAAGAACCAGATCGGTACGACGGGCAGGGGGATCGGTCCGACGTACGCCGACAAGATCAACCGGATGGGGGTCCGGGTCGCCGACATCTTCGACGAGAAGATCCTGGGGCAGAAGGTCGAGGCGGCGCTGGAGCAGAAGAACCACCTGCTGGTCAAGGTCTACAACCGCCGGGCGATCGAGGTGGACGCGGTGCTCGAGGAGATCGCCGCCTACGCGGAGCGGATCAAGCCGTTCGTCGCGGACACGTCGCGGGTGATCAACACCGCCCTCGACGAGGACAAGACCGTGCTGTTCGAGGGTGCGCAGGCCACGATGCTCGACGTGGACCACGGCACCTACCCGTTCGTCACCTCCAGCAACCCGACCGCCGGCGGGGTGTGTGCCGGAGCCGGCATCGGCCCGACCCGGGTGGACCGGGTGATAGGCGTGGTGAAGGCTTACACCACCCGGGTCGGCGCGGGCCCGTTCCCCACCGAGCTGCACGACGAGGACGGCGAGCGGCTGCGCGACATCGGCGCGGAGTTCGGGACGACCACCGGCCGGAACCGCCGGTGCGGCTGGTACGACGCCGTCATCGCCCGCTACGCCGCCCGGATCAACGGGCTGACCGAGTTCTGTCTCACCAAGCTCGACATCCTCGGCGCCTGGGAGCGGATCCCGGTGTGCGTGGCCTACGAGATCGACGGGGTCCGGCACGACGAGATGCCGATGACGCAGTCGGAGCTCCACCACGCCACCCCGGTCTACGAGTTCTTCGAGGGGTGGAACGAGGACATCTCCGGAGCCCGCTCGTTCGACGACCTGCCCAAGAACGCGCAGGTCTACGTGCGCGCGCTCGAGGAGATGTCCGGCGCCCCGTTCTGGGCGGTCGGCGTCGGCCCCGGACGTGAGCAGACCGTGCTGCTGCGCGACAACTAGGCTGGGTGCCCGTGAAGACCCTCGTCATCGGCGCCGGCGGCCGTGAGCACGCCCTGGCCCTGGCCCTGTCCCGCGACCCGAACGTCACCGAGGTGCACGCCGCGCCCGGCAACCCCGGCATCGCGGGGGTCGCGGAGCTGCACGACGTCGACCCGCTCGACGGCGCGGCCGTGGCCGACCTCGCGGAGAAGCTCGGGGTCGACCTGGTCGTGGTGGGTCCGGAGGCGCCGCTGGTCGCGGGGGTCGCCGACGTGGTCCGGGAGCGCGGCATCGCCTGCTTCGGCCCGAGCGCGCAGGCCGCCCGGATCGAGGGATCCAAGGCGTTCGCCAAGGAGATCATGGCGGCGGCCGAGGTGCCGACCGCGCTGGCCCGGGTCTGCGGCAACCCCGAGCAGGTCGCCGACGCCCTGGACGCGTTCGGCGCGCCCTACGTGGTCAAGGACGACGGGCTCGCCGCCGGCAAGGGTGTGGTGGTCACCGACGACCGCGCCGAGGCGCTCGCGCACGCGGCGGCCTGTGGGCCGGTCGTGGTGGAGGAGTACCTCGACGGTCCGGAGGTGTCCTTGTTCGCGATCACCGACGGCAGGTGCGTCGTACCCCTGCAGCCGGCACAGGACTTCAAGCGCGCCCACGACGGTGACGCCGGCCCGAACACCGGCGGGATGGGCGCGTACTCCCCGCTTCCGTGGGCGCCGGCCGGCCTGGTGGCCGAGGTCACCGAGCGGGTCCTGCAGCCGGCCGTCGACGAGCTGGCGCGCCGGGGTACGCCGTTCACCGGGCTGCTCTACGCCGGCCTCGCGTTGACCGGCCGGGGGATGCGGGTGATCGAGTTCAACGCACGGTTCGGCGACCCGGAGACCCAGGCGCTGCTCGCCCTGCTCGAGTCGCCGCTCGGTGTCGTGCTGCACGCCGCCGCGCAGGGCAGGCTCGAGGAGGTGGGGCCGCTCCGGTGGCGCGACGGTGCGGCGGTGACGGTCGTGGTCGCGTCACACAACTACCCCGACACCCCACGCACCGGCGACGTCGTCCACGGCGCCTTCCGGGCCGACGCGCTCGCGGGCGTCGACCTGATCCATGCCGGCACCGCCGTCGACGAGGACGGCCGGCTCGTCACCGCGGGAGGCCGGGTGCTCGCCGTGACCGCGGTCGGCGCCGACGTCGCGGACGCCCGCTCCCGCGCCTACGCCGGCGTGGACCTGATCCGGATCGACGGCGGCCAGCACCGCACCGACATCGCCGCCGGCGTCCAGGGTTGAGGGCTTTCCCGTGAACGACTCGCAGCGTGTCGTTCCCGCCCATCTGGACGGCAATGACGCGGAAATCGCCCTCGGCGACGTCGTTCGCGTCCAGGTGGACGGCAATGACATCCGGCCGTGCGGCCGCCGGCCCGCGACCCGTCCTACCAGAGGAGACCATCCGCAGTGCTGATCCCGAACGTCCTCGCCAACCGGTACGCCGGCGCCGACCTCGCGCAGCTGTGGTCCCCCGAGCACAAGGTGATCCTCGAGCGCCGGCTGTGGGTGGCGGTGCTGCAGGCCCAGAAGGACCTCGGCATCGACGTGCCGGACGGAGTCGTGGAGGCCTACCAGTCGGTGCTCGACCAGGTCGATCTCGACTCGATCGCAGCACGGGAACGCGTCACCCGGCACGACGTGAAGGCGCGGATCGAGGAGTTCTGCGCGCTCGCCGGCCACGAGCACATCCACAAGGGGATGACCTCACGCGACCTGACCGAGAACGTCGAGCAGCTGCAGGTCCGGGCCTCCCTGGAGCTGGTCCGCGACCGGGTGGTGGCCACGCTGGCCCGGCTCGGCCGGCTCGCCTCCGAGCACCAGGAGACCGTGATGGCCGGTCGCTCGCACAACGTCGCGGCCCAGGCCACCACGCTCGGGAAACGGTTCGCGACCGTCGCCGACGAGATGCTGGTGGCGCTTTCCCGGCTCGAGGAGCTGCTCGCCCGCTACCCGCTGCGCGGCATCAAGGGCCCGATGGGCACTGCCCAGGACATGCTGGACCTGCTGGACGGGGACACCGCCAAGCTGGACCAGCTCGAGCAGCGGGTCGCCGCGCACCTCGGCTTCGAGCAGGTGCTGACCAGCGTCGGTCAGGTGTATCCGCGCTCCCTCGACTTCGACGTCGTCTCCGCCCTCGTGCAGGTCGTCGCCGGGCCGTCGAACCTGGCCACCACGATCCGGTTGATGGCCGGCATCGAGCTGGTCACCGAGGGCTTCAAGGAGGGCCAGGTCGGCTCCTCGGCGATGCCGCACAAGATGAACACCCGGTCCTGCGAGCGGGTCAACGGCCTCGCGGTGGTGCTGCGCGGGTACCTGTCGATGGTCGGTGAGCTCGCCGGCGACCAGTGGAACGAGGGCGACGTCTCCTGCTCGGTGGTGCGCCGGGTCGCGCTGCCCGACGCGTTCTTCGCCGCCGACGGGCTGTTCCAGACCTTCCTGACCGTGCTCGACGAGTTCGGCGCGTTCCCCGCGGTGATCCAGCGCGAGCTCGACCGCTACCTCCCGTTCCTGGCCACCACCAAGGTGCTGATGGCCGCCGTGCGCAACGGGG
Organism: Marmoricola sp.; assembly: GCA_035708765.1. Classification (GTDB taxonomy): domain Bacteria; phylum Actinomycetota; class Actinomycetes; order Propionibacteriales; family Nocardioidaceae; genus Marmoricola. Next base: position 9,252 of record DASTFI010000011.1, on the reverse strand, counting down.
TCGGTCGAGAGACGGCGCACGAGGCGATCAAGGAAGCCGCGGTCGGGGTGGCGCTGGCCATGCGGCGCGGTGCCGCCCGCAACGACGTGTTCGAACGGCTCGCCGCCGACCCGCGGCTCGGGCTGAGCGAGGAGCAGCTCGCCTCCCTGGTCGCGGAGCCGATCACGTTCACCGGCGCCGCGGTGCAGCAGGTGGAGTCCGTCGTACGCCGGACAGCGGAGGTCGCGGAGCAGCACCCCGAGGCCGCGGCGTACACGCCCGGCGCGATCCTGTAGCCATCCGGCGCACGACGGCCGCGCTCAGGCCGGCTGGACGTGCGCCGGCTGAGCTCCCGCCGCCTCGATGACGGTGCCGCGCGACGTGGCCAGCGTGGCTCCGCAGACCAGGGTCCAGAGCACGAACACCAGGTAGGTGACGAAGAGCGGCGCCAGCACGCCACACACGCCGGCGACCACCGAGAAGACCCGCAGCCACCTCGGCAGCGGCGCCCTGGCCGCCATCACGCACGCCGCCACGCCGACGAAGAAGGCGGGGCTGCACACCGCAAGCAGGTTGCCGATCTCGGTGATCGTGTAGACGACCGGCAGCGGCACGCCGGTCTGGACGTGCCGTCCGCCCTCGGCCATCGCGACGTCGAGACCGCCGTCGACGAACCAGCCGACCACCCCGGTCGCGGCGCCGGCCACCGTGAGACCCCACACCAGGTCACCTGCCGAGCCGAGCATCGGGCGCAGGTTCCTGCCGAAGACGAGCAGCCCGAGCGCGGCGAAGGCCCCGAGGTAGGCGAAGCCGAAGGCCGCGAGCCAGCCGCTGCTGGCGACGTAGTCGGACACCGCGCTGTCCTGGTAGTCCCCGCCCGGGGCGCCGCTGAAGAAGAAGGCGAGGACGGTGCCGAGGCCGTAGAGCAGCAGGCCGATTCCTGCGATGCGTCGAGTGTGCATGAGTTCCTCCTGGGTCGTGGCTCCGGTCGGAGCGACTCGACGCTAGGCGCCCGAGGGCAGATCGGTCGTCGTGCGTGGTCCCGATCTGTGCCTCCGCCGGGCGGACGACCACGGGATCCTCCGCGAGAACGACGACGACGCGGTTCCGATGGCGGTACCGTCGCGGAGTGACCCGTCGCAGCTGGGCATTCGACGTCACGGTCGTCGCCGTCGTCCTGGTGCTCGGCCAGCTCGAGGCTTGGTACGGCATCAACGCCACCCACCGGCAGGGCCCGCACTGGGCGGAGGCGGTGGCGTTCGGGATCGGTGCGCTCGCGCTGCTCGGGCGTCGAGTGCGACCCCTCGGCTGCCTGGTGGTGCTGGTCACGGCCTACCTGGTGGAGTTCGCGGTCTTCGGCTCACCTCAGGGCAACGCCGTGGCGATGGCCCCGATGGTGGCGTTCTACTCCGTGGGCCGCTACCACGAGCAGCACGCGGCACGCTGGGCGCTCGTGGCGTTCGTCGTGCTCGGCGCCGGCTGGATCGGACTCGACCCGCTCAACGACGGGCCGGCCGACTGGCTCGCGGGCACGGCATGGCTCTCGCTCTGGCTGGTCGCGTGGCTGGCCGGGGCGCTCGTGCGCAGCCGGCTGCAGAACGCCGAACAGCGCCGTGCCGAGCAGACCGAGCGGGCCGCGCGCGCCGTGGCCGAGGAGCGCAACCGGATCGCCCGCGAGCTGCACGACGTGATCGGGCACAGCGTGAGCGTGATGACCGTGCAGGCCTCGGCCGTACGCCGCCGCCTCGGCCCCGAGCAGCTCGTCGAACGGCAGGCGCTCGAGACCGTCGAGGCGGTCGGACGTGAGGCGCTGGGTGAGATGCGCCGGATGGTCGGTGTGCTGCGCCAGGGCGACGACCCCGCGGATCGCGAGCCACCGCCCGGCCTGTCCGAGCTGGGCCGGCTGGTCCAGAAGTTCCGCACCGCAGGGCTGCCGGTCGAGCTCACCGTGAGCGGCCCGGCGAAGCCGCTGGCTCCCGGCCTCGACCTGACGGCGTACCGGCTGGTCCAGGAGGGCCTCACGAACACCCTGCGGCACGCCGGGTCACCCTCTTGCGCGGAGGTGTCGATCGCCTACGCGGAGGAGTGCCTCCGGCTTGCCGTGCGCGATGACGGCCAGCCGGCCGCCGTACCCGCTGAGGGCGGTCACGGGCTGCTCGGGATGCGTGAGCGGGTCTCGGTGTACGGCGGTGAGCTGGTCGCCGGTCCCCGGGCCGGCGGAGGGTTCGAGCTGCTCGTCACGCTCCCGCTGGGAACCCCATGACGAACCCAGTGACGACCCCAGTGACGAGCCCAGCGACCAGCCCGGCGATCACCGTTCTGATCGCCGACGACCAGGCGCTGGTCCGTCGCGGCTTCGCGATGATCCTCGAGATCGAGCCCGACCTCGAGGTGGTCGGCGAGGCCGCCGACGGCGAGGAGGCGGTGGCGGTCGCCCGCCGGCTGCGCCCCGACATCGTGCTGATGGACGTGCGGATGCCCGGCACGGACGGCATCGCCGCGACCCAGCAGCTGACCTCCGACCCGGAGTGCGAGACGCGCGTGGTGATGCTGACGACCTTCGACATGGACGAGTACGTCTACGCGGCGCTCCAGGCGGGCGCCAGCGGATTCCTGCTCAAGGACGTCCAGCCCGAGCTGCTGGTCGACGGCATCCGCGCCGTCGTCGCGGGCGAGGCGTTGCTGTCCCCGGTGATCACGCGGCGGATGATCGAGGTCTTCCTGCGGCGGCCGCCGGTCTCGACGACGCCGTCCTCCCTGAAGACCCTCACGCCGCGAGAACGCGAGATCCTGGTGCTGCTCGGACGCGGGCTCTCGAACGCGGAGATCGCCGAGCTGCTGGTGGTCTCCGAGACGACGGTCAAGACCCATGTCGGCAGGGTGTTGATGAAGCTCGGCCTCCGTGACCGGGTGCAGGCGGTGATCTTCGCCTACGAGAGCGGCGTGGTCTCGATCGGAGGACCCCCTGGATAAGGGTCTCAGGGATCTGCCGGGGTCGAAGTAGGGCTTCTTCCCGATGCGGCGGGACTCCTTAGCGCGGAAGGCTCGGAGTCGTGCCGGCGAACTCGCGCTGGCCACGACGAGGGGACGAGCTCGATGCATGTGCCGTGCGCCACCGACGACGCCGACCTGTGGTTCTCCGAGCGGCCGGCCGAGCTCAACCGGGCGAAGCAGCTGTGTGCCGGGTGCCCGGTGCGCGAGCTCTGCCTGGCCGGCGCCCACGAACGCCGTGAGCCGTGGGGTGTCTGGGGCGGCGAGGTGTTCGTCAACGGCAGGGTCGTCACGGACAAGCGGGGTCGCGGGCGGCCGCGCAAGGTCGCCGCCTGACGCATCGGGTCAGTGTGGGAAGGCCTCGCCGTCGTACTCCTTCGGCTCCACGAGCACCAGCCAGTTGCCGGAGCTGTCGCGCATCACGGCCTCTACGCCGTACGGCCGCTCCGACGGCGGTTGCGGGAACACGACGCCCTCGGCGGACAGCTTCTCGTAGGTCTTGCGGCAGTCGTCGGTGGTGAGCCCGAAGCCTCCCATCTGTCCCTTCGCCAGCGAACGCTGGACCGCCTGTGCCATGTCCGGGTCCAACGGCGGGCCGGGCAGCATCAGCGTGACCTCGAGCTCGGGCTGTTCCGGGTGGCCGATCGTCACCCAGCGGAACCCGTCGCCCATCGAGACGTCGGTCTTCGCCACGAAGCCGAGCTTGTCGACGTAGAAGTCGCGGGCCTCGTCCTGGTCCGTGACGTACAAGGTGATCAACGAGATGTTGGTGATCATGGTGGCCCTCCTCGGGTGGTCCGTGTGCCCAACCTAGACGTACCGCGCCGGCGTCTGCCCGTACTCGGCCGAGAAGCAACGCAGGACGTGGTACTTCGAGACCCCGGCCGCATCCGCGAGGGCCTGGCTGTGGTGGCGTGCATGCCCCGAGTATCGGTCAGACGAGGGCTTCGCCGTCGTGGTTGGCGAGCTTGGCCGCGACCGTCGCCAGGTCGGCGCGCCAGGTCTTCTCCGGCACCGGCGGCAGGATCTCGTCCCACTCCGCGGCGTAGCTGCCCAGCGTCTGCGGGAACCGCTCGGTGCGGGCCATGAACCAGGTGTGCAGGTGGTAGGTGCCGTCGCCCCACTTGGCGACGTGCACCCGGCCGATGTGCGGCAGGTAGGACATGATCCGGTGCAGGTTGTTGCTGATCCGGCCCCACTCCGAGGCGAGCGTGTCGTCCATGTCCATGAAGTCCATGTGCGTGCGGCTCTCCAGGAACAGCACCAGCGGCAGGCCGGTCGGTCTCGGGGTCGAGGCGACCAGCCACGCGTCGTTGCGCCAGATGGCGTTCTCGGTCTCGTGCCCGCAGCGCCAGCACGGGTCGTCGAGGGTCTCCCCGAGGCGCGGCGGCTCCGAGGGCACAGGCGGCCGGACCACCTTGGTGACCAGGTCGCCCTCCCACGGGAAGGTCTCCCAGCCGGCGACCGGAGGAGTCGGCAGCCGACCGTCCTCACCGACGAGCGCGACGACGCGGGCGTACACCTCTTCGGCTGACTCGGGCATGGCACCACTGTCTCACTGGCCGCCGGGGCGGCACGGATGCTGGGTAGGATCCCGCTATGAGCAGCGCCGCCGACATCCCAGCCGCGCCAGAGATCGACGGCGCGACCCACCTCCACTCCGGAAAGGTGCGCGACCTCTACCGGCTCGCGGACGGCCGGCTGCTGATGGTGGCCTCGGACCGGATCTCGGCCTACGACCACATCCTCGACTCGGTGATCCCGGACAAGGGCGCGATCCTGACCCAGATGTCGCTGTGGTGGTTCGACCGGTTGGCCGGCCTGGTGCCGAACCACATCGTGTCCACCGACGTCCCGGCTGCGGTGAAGGGCCGCGCGGTCGTCTGCGAGGAGCTGGCGATGTACCCGGTCGAGTGCGTGGCCCGCGGCTACCTCACCGGCTCGGGACTGGCCGACTACCGGCGCAGCGGCGAAGTCTGTGGCGTCCCGCTGCCGGCCGGGCTCGAGGACGGCAGTCGGCTGCCCGAGCCGGTCTTCACCCCCGCCACCAAGGCCGCCGTCGGCGACCACGACGAGAACGTGTCGTACGACGCGGTGGTGCAGGCCGTGGGGGAGGACGCCGCCGCGGAGCTGCGCACCCTGACGATCGCGATCTACCAGCGGGCGGAGGCGATCGCCCGCGAGCGCGGGATCATCCTGGCCGACACCAAGCTCGAGTTCGGGGCGCGTCCGGACGGGACGATCGTGCTCGGCGACGAGGTGCTGACCCCCGACTCGTCACGGTTCTGGCCCGCGGACCGGTGGCAGCCCGGCCGCAGCCAGCCGTCGTACGACAAGCAGATCGTTCGCGACTGGCTCACCTCGCCCGCGAGCGGATGGTCCAAGGACTCGGGATCGGCGCCGCCACCCCTGCCGGACGAGGTCGTCGAGCGCACCCGCGCGAAGTACATCGAGGCATTCGAGACGTTGACGGGTCAGAAGTTCTGACCGGACCCTGCTGGAGGAGTGACACGTGCTCAACCTTTCCGTTCTGCTCGAGGACAGTGCCCGCAAGTACCCGGACCGGGACGCGGTCGTGCTCGGCGACACCCGGCTGACCTATGCGCAGGTCGACGCCGCCGCGAACCAGGTCGCGAACCTGCTGGCCTCCCGCGGCATCCGGCCCGGCGACAAGGTGGCGCTGTCCTGTCCGAACCTGCCGTTCTTCCCGATCGTCTACTACGGGATCCTGAAGGCCGGTGCGGTCGTCGTCCCCCTCAACGTGCTGCTCAAGGCACGCGAGATCGCCTACCACCTCGGCGACTCCGACGCGAAGGCGTACTTCTGCTTCCAGGGCACCCCGGAGCTGCCGATGGGGACCGAGGGCGCCGCGGGGTTCGAGCAGACCGACGGCTGCGAGCACTTCTTCATGGTCACCGCCGACCCCGCCGCCGCCTCCCCGGTCGAAGGCACCGAGACCCTCGGCCGGGCGATGTCCGACCAGTCGCCGGTGTTCGAGTCGGCGCTGGCCGCGGAGACCGACACCGCGGTGATCCTCTACACCAGCGGTACGACGGGCCAGCCGAAGGGCGCCGAGCTCTCGCACTCGAACCTGGTGATGAACGCGCTCACCTCCAACCGGCTGTTCGTCTCCGAGCCCGCGACCGACGTGCACCTGGTGACCCTGCCGCTGTTCCACTCGTTCGGGTCGACGGTCAACATGAACGCCGGGTTCTCGATGGCCGCGACGCTCGTGCTGCTGCCCCGGTTCGAGCCCGGCGCGGCGGTCGGCCTGCTGCAGAAGGAGTCCATCAGCTTCTTCGCCGGCGTGCCGACGATGTACTGGGGCCTGCTCGGTGCGCTCACCGACGACGTCGACGTGGACCTGATCGCGAAGAACCTCCGGGTCGCCGTGTCCGGCGGCTCCAGCCTGCCGGTCGAGATCATCAAGCAGGTCAAGGAACGCTTCCACGTCCAGATCCTCGAGGGCTACGGGCTCTCCGAGACCAGCCCGGTTGCCACGTTCAGCGACCCGGACCGGGACCCGAGGCCGGGTTCGGTAGGCGTCCCGATCTGGGGGATCGAGACCAAGCTGGTGGACCCCGACTGGGTGACCGTCGAAGGGGCGGACACGGTCGGCGAGATCGCGGTCCGCGGCCACAACATCATGAAGGGCTACTACAACCGGCCCGAGGCCACCGCCGAGGTGATGCGCGACGGCTGGTTCCGGACCGGTGACCTCGCCCGCCGCGACGAGGACGGCTTCTACTACATCGTCGACCGGGCCAAGGACATGATCATCCGCGGCGGCTACAACGTCTACCCGCGCGAGGTCGAGGAGGTGCTGATGACCCACGAGGCGGTCTCGCTCGCGGCGGTCGTCGGTGTCCCGCACGAGCGGCACGGCGAGGAGATCAAGGCGTTCGTGATCCTGAACGAGGGTGCCTCGGTGACCGAGGAGGAGCTGGTCGGCTGGGCCAAGGAGCAGATGGCGGGCTACAAGTACCCGCGGATCGTGGAGTTCGCCCCGTCCCTGCCGATGACCGCAACCGGCAAGATCCTCAAGCGCGAGCTGACCTGAGCGGACGGCGTCGCCGACCTCGCGCGCCGGGACCTAGACTGAGCCCGCACCCCGCTCATCCACCGCAAGGAGCCGTTCCCGTGGCCCGTGTCGTCGTCGACGTCATGCTCAAACCCGAGATCCTGGACCCGCAGGGCAAGGCCGTGCAGGGCGCTCTGCCGCGGCTGGGCTTCGCGGGAGTCAGCGACGTGCGCCAGGGCAAGCGGTTCGAGCTCGAGGTCGACGGTGAGGTGACCGACGAGAAGCTCGCAGAGATCCGCACGATCGCCGAGACCCTGCTGTCCAACCCGGTGATCGAGGACTACGAGGTGCACGGATGAGGATCGGGGTGGTCACCTTCCCCGGCTCGCTCGACGACGTCGACGCCCGCCGCGCGGTCGGTCTCGCGGGCGCGGAGCCGGTCGCCCTGTGGCACGGCGACCACGACCTGAACGGCGTGGACGCGGTCGTGCTCCCCGGCGGCTTCTCCTACGGCGACTACCTGCGAGCCGGCGCGATCTCCCGGTTCTCTCCGGTGATGACCGAGGTGGTCGCGGCCGCGAACCGAGGGATGCCGGTGCTCGGCATCTGCAACGGCTTCCAGGTCCTTTGCGAGTCACACCTGCTGCCCGGGGCGCTGATCCGCAACGACCACCGCAAGTTCGTCTGCCGTGACCAGCGGCTGCGGATCGAGAACAGCACGACCGCCTGGACCAGCGGGTACGACGCGGACGCCGAGATCACGGTCGTGCTGAAGAACGGGGAGGGCCAGTACGTCGCCGATCCCGACACGCTCGACCGGCTCGAGGGCGAGGGACGAGTGGTCGCTCGCTACCTCGAGGTGAACCCGAACGGGTCGCTGCACGACATCGCCGGCATCAGCAACGAGCGCGGAAACGTCGTCGGCCTGATGCCGCACCCGGAGCACGCGGTCGAGGACCTGTGCGGCCCGGGCGCCGACGGGCTGCCGTTCTTCACCTCCGTGGTCGCCGCGCTGGCGAACGCCTAACGCCGGCTTCCCCGCACCGACCCGGCCGCCACGTCGGCCGCCCGGCGCACGAGGGTCTCCAGCGGCCCCTTGACCCGCAGCGCCGCGAACAGGGCACCGATCCCGAGCACGAGCGCCACGTGCCGGGCGAAGTTGAAGGTGCCGTCCTCGAACCACAGCGGCGGCGTGCGCATCACCACGTGCAGGCTGTAGACGGTCAGGCTGATCGCGCCCGCCCCGAACACCACCGCGAACAGCCGCGGCGCGACCCGGCTCACCAGCAGGCACAGCGCGATCACCACCATCGCGCTGCCGATCGTGTGCGCGAGGTCGAACGGGGCGCCCGAGTGCGGCGCGTGCACCGCGAGCCACCACCAGGACCCGGTCGGTGTGGTCCCGAACAGCCCGTGCGCCAGGTCCTCCTCGAGCGAGCCACCGCGTCCGTCGTACGTCTCGCGCAGCGTGGCCATCACGCCGGGCCGGGCCAGCAGCGCCTCGGACACGAACCAGCCGGCGGCCGCGACCAGGGCGCCGGTGACCAGCAGGTCGACCGCGGTCCGTGCCCGGGACAGGTCGAGCCGGCCGATCGCCATCCCCGCGAACAGGTACGCCGCCCACGCCAGCACCGGGTAGTAGCCGGTGAACGCGAGCTCGGTCAGCAGCCGCCACGGGTCGGTGAGCATGTCGAAGTTCGGGCTCACGAGGGTCGGTTCGGGAAGGTGCGGGCGCAGCAGCTGCGAGAGAACGGGTACGACGGACAGGGTGAGCGCGCTGAGCAGGAACAGGGACCGTGCGCGCAACCGCAGAAACGGCAGCCCGATCAGGAACAGCAGCCCGTAGTAGGTGAGCACCACCGCGATCCCGGAGCCGAGGTGGCCCAGCAGCATGCCGATCGCGGCGACCACGAGCGCCCGCATCGCGAGCCCGGCGGCGCGGGCCCTGCGCTCGCGGCCGGTGACCGGGGTCCGGCCGCCGGTCATCAACGCGATGCTGACCCCAGCGAGCAGCGCGAACAACGCCGAGGAACGGCCGCCGGCGAGCTGCTGCACGGCCGTGACGCCGTCCGCGTCGACCGCGACCAGGGTGTGCGTGGCGATCATGCCGACCACCGCCAGGCACCGGGCCACGTCCAGGCCGACGATGCGTCGGGACACGGCGGAGGGCTGCACGGGCCGATCCTGCCAGGTCAGTGGGCGTAGGCCTTGGCCACCAGCTCGTAGGACAGCCGCCGCTCGGCCGGGTCGTGCACCTGGGT
>DASTFI010000010.1:0-21830 GCA_035708765.1 Marmoricola sp. | reverse complement strand
CGACGGTGACCTTCACCTCGACGTCCTGGCCGGCCAGGTCGCCGCCGAGCAGCTGGCTGGTGAAGGTGGCCTCCTCCCCGGCGGAGAGGCCGCGCAACGCGTCGTCGATGCCTTCGAGCATGTCGCCGGAGCCGACCTTGTAGGAGTACCCGCTCACCTCGCCGCCCTCGACCGGCTCGCCGTCGCTGGTGGCGTGCAGGTCGATGCTGACGATGTCGCCGTCCCGGGCGGCGCGCTCGACGTCCTTGAGGGTGGCGAACCGCTCGCGGAGGTTCTCGACCTGCTCGTCGACATCGGCGTCGGTGACCGCGATGTCGTCGACCCGGACCTCGAGCCCGTCGTACGCCGGCACGTCGATGGTCGGCTTGACGTCCACCTCGGCGGTGAACTCGAGGGACTCGTTGTCCTCGAACTTCGTCACGTCGATCTCGGGCTGGGCCAGCGGCTGCAGGTCGTTGTCCTGGAGCGCCTGGACGTAGAACTTCGGGAGGGCGTCGTTGATCGCCTCGTCGAGCACGGCACCGCGACCGAACTGGCGGTCGATGACCGGCGGCGGGACCTTGCCCTTGCGGAAGCCGGGGACGTTCACCTGCTTGGCGATGCGCTGGTAGGCGGCGTCGAGGCTCGGCTTGAGGTCCTCGAACGGCACCTCGACCGTGATCTTGGCACGGGTCGGGTTCAGCGTCTCAACGGCGCTCTTCACAGGTCATACTCCTTGCTGGACGTCCATGGGCGATCCGGCCGTGACCGGATCGGTCTGTCGAGATCCCACGCGCGAGTTCCGCGCGCGGGCTCGTGGTCGGGGCGACAGGACTCGAACCTGCGATCTCCTGCTCCCAAAGCAGGCGCGCTAGCCACTACGCTACGCCCCGCGCTGTCCGACCGATCCACGACCGAACACGATGCAGGAGTCTAGAGGACACCGGTGGGCCAGCCCGAATCGAGCCACTTTCCGGCCGCCGGGCGACCTGTGGCACCATGTCCCCGCGGCCAGCGATGGCCCACCGGGGATGTAGCTCAATGGTAGAGCCCCAGTCTTCCAAACTGGCTACGCGGGTTCGATTCCCGTCATCCCCTCCGAGGTGATCTCCGGAGCGTTCCGCGGACCGTGCGATTCCCGGTCAGCGACGGTGCACCAGCACGACCGCACCGTCGTCGCCCCGCGTGGCGAGGTCGTCGATGAGCCGCTTGGCGCCGTTGTGGAAGCCGTTGGTGAACAACAGCTGGCTGCGACCGGCCAGCTTGTCGATGCCGCTGGAGAGGTCCCGGTCGGTGGTCTCCACCAGACCATCGGTGTAGAGCACCAGGACGTCACCGTGCCGCAGCCGGCCGCGCACCGCCTGGAACGCCACGTCCGGGATGAGCCCGAGCACCGCTCCGTCCGACTCCAGCACCGACCACTCGCCGGAGCCCGCGTGCAGCCACAGGGCCGGCGGGTGCCCGGCGCTGCGCACCTCGAACTCCCCGCTGTCCAGCTGCAGGCTCAGGTGGACCGCACTGGCGAAGCCCTCGCCCCACTCCTGCTTGAGGAGGTACTCGTTGGCCTCGGGCAGGAACTGCTCGGGGGGCAGCGCGGACGCCAGGCCACCGAGCGCCCCGGAGAGGAGCAGCGCCCGGGTGCCTGCCTCCACGCCCTTCCCGGACACGTCGACGACGATCACCTCGAGGCGGGTGCCGTCGTCGCAGAGGCTGGCGCTGACGAAGTCACCGGCGAACCGGGTGCCACCGGCGGTCTTCATCGCCGACGTCACGTGCCACTCGTCGGGCAGCGCCGGGATCCTGCCCTGTTGCTGGATCCGGTCGCGCAGGTCCACCAGCATCGACTCGCCCCGGGGCCCGCTGACCCCCAGGGTGCTGCGTCGGAACGACGAGACCATGATGACCAGGGCGATCACGAAGACCGTGATGACCCGCACCACCGTGCGGGTGTTGACCGCCTCCTGCGAGGCGACGAGCACGATCACCCCGCACAGGCAGAACACCACGAACCACGGCAGCGAGCGTGGCCACAGCCACATGCTGCCCAGGAACATCGGCAGGACCAGCACGGTCTGTGGCACCACATCGGGCTCGAACAGGCCGAGCACGGTGAGGCCGATCGCCATCGCCGCCAGCATGATCAGGGTCGGTCGGTCGGAGAAGACGAGCTCGCGGCGCAGCCGCAGGCGCATCGCGGAGAGCTTCGACCCGGATGCCCCGAGCGCGCGATGCAGGTCAGACACGCGCGTCAGCCTACGGCGCGGGACCGGAATACGGGCTGACATCGCGGACACCAGAAGAGATTGCGTCCCACGAGGGTGTCGGTGCGCACGGTCGCGCCACAGACGTGGCAAGCCTGACCGTGGCGCCGGTAGACGTACACCTCTCCCCCGTGGTCGTCGACGCGCGGCTCGCGGGCCATCGCCTCCGGCGTGTGCTCGGGCCGCACCGTGTCGATCCGGCCCAGGCGCACGCCCTCGGCCATCAACGCGACCAGGTCTGCCCAGATCGCCGCGAACTGCCCGCGGCGCAACGTGCGTCCCGGTCGCAGCGGGTGCATCCGATGCCGGAAGAGCACCTCGGCGCGGTAGACGTTGCCCACGCCCGCGATCACGGCCTGGTCCATGAGGAGGTCGCCGATCGGTCGGTTGCTGCGGCTGATCCGGTGCCACGCACGCTCGGGGTCGGCGTCGGGACGCAGCGGGTCCGGGCCGAGGCCCGCGAGGATCTCGTCGCGACGCTCCGCGCCGACGAGGTCGCACTGGGTGGCGCCCCGCAGGTCGGCGTACGCCGTCAGGCCGTCCGCCGCTGGGGCGGCCACCAGCCGCAGCCGGACCTGGCCCTGCGGATCGGGCAGCGGCCCACCAGCAGCGTCGAAGGTGGCGACGTCGAACCTGCCGATGAGTCCGAGGTGGACGTGGACGAACCGCTCGCCGGGGAACTCCAGGAAGAGATGCTTGCCGGCGGACTCGGCCCCGAGCAGGACCTGGCCGTCGAGGAGCCGCGCGTCGGCCGCGAACCTGCCCTGGGGGCTGCTGACCCTCGTGGGGCGACCCCCGAACGCGGTGCTGAGGTCCCGGGCGAGCCGAAAGAGGGTGTGCCCCTCAGGCATCGCGCGCCGATGCCGGCAGCGGCGGCAGCTGCCCGGTCTCCTCGTACGACGCGAGCATCCCGACCCTTCGCACGTGCCGCTCCTCCCCGCTGAACGGGGTGGCGAGGAACCGCTCGATGAACCGGGTCGTCTCGGCCACCGAGTGCATCCGGCCCCCCACGGAGATGACGTTGGCGTCGTTGTGCTCCCTGGCCAGGACCGCGGTCTCCTCGTTCCACACCAGCGCCGCGCGGATGCCGCGCACCTTGTTGGCGGCCATCTGCTCACCGTTGCCCGATCCCCCGATCACGATGCCGAGGCTTCCCGGATCCGCGGCGACGCCCTCGGCCGCCCGCAGGCAGAACACGGGATAGTCGTCGACGGCGTCGTAGACGAACGGGCCGTGGTCGACCGGCTCGTGGCCGTTGTCCCGCAGCCAGACGAGCAGGTGCTCCTTGAGCTCGAGGCCGGCATGGTCACATCCGAGGTGCACGCGCATGGGAGCAGTGTCCCAGAGCAGCGGCCCGGCCGGCACGCGGTGTGCCCCCGGGCAGGGCGGGTACGGCGGTCGAAGAACCAGGAGGTGACCGTTCGTGACGCAGACCCTGACCATCACCGATCCCCGCGACGGCAGCGCCGTCGGCGAGCTCGCGTGTGCGACCGACCAGGAGGTCTCCGCAGCCGTCGCAGCCGCGCACAAGGCGGCCCCCGAGTGGGCTCGCACCGATCCGGGCGAGCGCGGTGCCCTGGTGGCCGCCGCGGCCGCGAGCCTGCGCGACCACGTCGACCGGCTCACCGAGCTGACGACCCGGGAGATGGGCAAGCCGGAGGACGACGCCCGTGGCGGCGTCGAGGCCGGCATCGGCACCCTTGAGCAGTATGCGCAGCTGGGGCCGGTGCACCGCGGCCGTGCGCTCCAGGGCAGCTGGCAGGCCACCGACCTGATGGTGCCGCAGCCGCGGGGGGTGGTCGCCGCGATCACGCCCTGGAACGATCCCGTGGCCGTGCCCTGCGGCCTCCTGGGCGCCGCCCTCGTGACGGGCAACACGGTGCTGCTCAAACCCTCCGAACGCACCCCGCACACCGGGCTCGAGCTCGCCCGGCTGCTGCAGCAGGCGCTGCCCGAGGGCGTCCTCCAGGTGCTCGTCGGTGACGCCGCGACCGGCGCCCTGCTGGCCGGGGCCGACGTCGACGTGGTTGCGCACGTCGGGTCCACCCGCGCCGGCCGGGCGATCGCCGAGGCCACCGCCCGCACCGGAGCCAAGGCCCTGCTGGAGAACGGCGGCAACGACCCGCTCGTCGTGGACTCCGACGTCGACGTCGCCTGGGCAGCCGACCAGGCGGCAACCGGCTGCTTCGCCAACGCCGGCCAGATCTGCACCTCGGTCGAGCGCGTGTACGTCGTCGAAGACGTCGCCGAAGCCTTCCTCGAGACACTGGTCGAGCAGGCGGACGGCCGGGAGATCGGTCCCCTGGTCGACGAGCGGATGCGGCGCGAGGTGCACGAGCACGTCGAGGACGCCGTCGGGCTCGGTGCGACGTTGCTGGCCGGCGGCGTCGTGCCCGACGGACCGGGGAGCCACTACCCCTGCACGGTGTTGACCGGCTGCGACAGCCGGATGCGGATCATGCGGGAGGAGACGTTCGGACCGACCGCGCCGGTCCAGGTCGTCGGCTCGTTCGGCGAGGCCCTCGAGCATGCCTGCGCCGGGGACCACGGCCTGGCCGCCACCGTGCTCACCGCCTCCATGGGGCACGCCCAGCAGGCGTGGCGCGAGCTGCCCGTGGGCACCGTCAAGGTCAACGCCGTGTTCGGTGGCGCGCCGGGTGGCGCCGCGCAGCCGCGCGGGCGCAGCGGCCAGGGCTTCGGCTACGGACCCGAGCTGCTGGACGAGATGACCACCACGAAGGTCGTCCACCTCGGCCTTCCCGGCAGCTGAGGCAGAAACCCGGTTGCCGCCCGGACCCACGGCGGGTTGGCTGGGCGCATGAGTGACCCCCAGATCACCGTGGACCCGGCGGCCGACGCCGATCGCTACCTCGCCACCGACCACACGGTGTGGTTCGCCGAGGTGCCGGCGGCGTCGACGGAGACGCAGCTGATCGGCCTGGCGAAGGATCAGCGCTTCGCGGCCGATATTGCCGGCGAGTCCGGCACGACCGACCCCGGCACCTACCCGGGCGTCTACGGGGTCTACCCGATGACGCTGCCGGTCCCCGGGCCCGGAGGGCCGCACCTGCTCCCGTGCGCCGGACTCACCTGGGTGGGGGTGCACCCCGATCACCGGCGCCAGGGGGTGCTGACCGCCATGCTGCGCGACCACTTCGAGCGGGTCCGCGGGACCGAGGGGACGCACCTGTCCGCACTGCACGCCAGCGAGCCGGCGATCTACGGTCGTTTCGGCTACGGGATGGCCTCGCTCGAGCACGAGATCACGCTCGGTCACGGCAGCACGCTGAGGGCGCCGCACCTCGACGACGCGGCCCGCTCGGTGCGGACACAGCTGGTGACCGTGACCGACGCCGACGTGCCCGAGCGGCTGCGCGAGTGCCACCTGGCCGCCGCCGAGCCGGGCTCGATCATCGGCGACGTCGCCTACTACGACAGCGTGTGCCTCCAGCTTCCCGAGTGGCTGCGCGACAAGGAGCCCTACCGGGTCTTGTTCGCCCGGCGCGACGGTGTCGACGTCGGTTGGGCCCTCTTCCGCCGCAAGCCGAAGTGGGACAACGCGCGTCCCGCCGGCGAGCTGGAGGTCTGGGCCATGGTGGGCGACCCGGCGGCCCGGCTGGCACTGCTGCGGCGGCTGCTCGACTTCGACCTGATGGGCACCGTCAAGGTCGGCACGGTCGGCGTGGACGACCCGATCCTGCACTGGGCCGGTGGCCCGCGGGCGACGAGCGACGTGAGCACCTACGACAGCCTGTGGGTGCGCCTCGTCGACCTGCCCGCTGCCCTGGCGGCCCGCTGGTGGTCCGCGCCGGTCGACGTGGTCGTCGCGGTCGCCGACCGGCACGCTCCGTGGAACGACGGCAGCTGGCGCATCCGCGTGGACGACGAGGGCCTGGCAGAGGTGACGCCGTCGCGCGACGACGCGGACCTGCGCCTCGGCGTCGAGGCGCTGGGCGCCGCCTACCTCGGCGCCGGCAACCTGGTCGCCCTGCGGCGTGCCGGCCTGGTCGACGAGCGTCGCCCCGGTGCGGCGGCCGAGCTGTGGCGAGGCCTGCGCACGGACGTGGCACCGACCGCCGCCGTGGGGTTCTGACCGTGCGCAGGGTGCCGGCCGCCCCGGGCTGGACGATCCTGTCGCTGGTGTTCATCGACGAGCTGCTGGCCATGGCGGCGTTCGGCGTGTGGGGCTGGCAGGTGGGCGATCCGCGCTGGCTCCTCGTCGTGGTGCTGCCGCTCGCCGTGATCACCGTCTGGTGGCTGTTCGCCTCACCGAAGGCGCCCCACGGCAGCCCGGCGGTGCGACCCCTCGTCAAGGTCGTCGTGTTCGCGGCGGCGGCGACGGCCCTGTGGCACGCGGGACACGTCGGCTGGGCGGTGGCGCTCCTGGTGTTCTCCGTCGCGGTCAACGGCCTGGCCCTGCTGCCGGGCGTCCAGGACCTCGCCGAGCCGGGTCCCACGGACGGCGTCAGCGGTGCTGGGCGAAGAACGCCGCGACCTGCCGGGTGAGCGGCTCGGCGGCGTCGAAGACGTGCGGGTGCCGCCAGAAGCCGTGCACCTGACCGAGGTAGCGGGTGGCGACCACCTCGACGCCCTCCTCCGACACCCGTCTGGCCAGCTCCTCCCCCTCGTCGCGCAGCGGGTCGTGCTCCGCGGTCACCACCAGCGTGGGCGGCAGGGTCCCCAACCGGTCGCTGAGCAGTGGCGCCAGGTCGGGATTCGCCAGGTCGGCCGGCGTCGCGGCGTACTGCTGCCAGTACCAGTCGGCCTCGGCCGGCTCGAACCCGTCGCCGGCGCTTCGGTAGGAGTCGAACGACGCCGTGGGGTCCAGGAACGGATAGATCAGCGCGACCGCGCCGAACCTGCCCGGGTTGCGCAGCGCTGCCACCAGGGCCAGGTTGCCGCCCGCGCTGTCGCCGTGGGCGAACACCGACCCCTGCAGGTCGTACGACGGCGCCTCGCGGTCCAGCCAGCGCAGCACCGAGTCGACGTCGTCCGGCGCAGCCGGGAACCGGTGCTCCGGCGGCCGCCGGTAGTCGACGCTGACGACCGCCATGCCGGCCCGGTTCGCGAGTCGCCGAGCAGCGGCATCGTGGACGTCGACGTCGTTGAAGACGAAGCCGCCTCCGTGCAGGTGCACGATCACGCCGGTCGCGCCCTCGGGCCGGTAGAGCCGCACGGGCACGCCATCGGCGTGGACATCCTCGATCCGGTCGACGTGTTCGCGCGGTTCCGCAGCGGCTTCGGCCCGGGCCTCCTCGCGGGATGCGTGGAGATCGAAGTCGTCGGCGTACACCGGCTGCGCGCCGGCTGCCTGGGCGATCGCCGCCCGGGCCTGCGGGTGGAGCGCCATCAGCGCGCCAGCAGGGCGTCGAGGGCGACGGCCACAGCGGCGGCGACCCGGAAGTCCACCCGTTGGTCAGGGACGGTGACGTCGTAGCGGTCGCCGACGGAGAAGCGACGCTGGCTGGTGAGCAGCACGCGCCCCTGCCCGTCGTGGAAGTCGAAGTGCACCGGAAGGAACGAGAGGTCGGTGAACCGGCGCAGCAGTCCCACCGCCATGTTGCGCTCCTGCCCCGTCCCCGTGTAGCCAGGTCCCTCGACGTGGAAGGTCGAGCGCAGCAGGCTGGCAGCGAAGTCCTTGCGGAAGAAGCCGATCTGCTGGCCGGACTCGTCGGTGACGTCGTAGCCGGCGCCGAGGTCGAGCCGCTGGCGTGCCTTGAAGCCGAACACCGGCCGGGATCTCGACTCGTCGGCGTAGAAGGTGACCTGCTCGCGGAAGGCGAGACGCTTCTGCTCGGCGAAGGCGAGCAGCTCGCCCTGGGCGCCGTCCGGCTCGGTGGAGAAGATCTGGTAGCGGTTCACCATCAGGGTGATCTTCTGGCGCACCCGGAAGGCGGGGACGTACATCGCAGCGCTCATGGCCGGCAGCCTAACGACGGGCGCCTCGACCCGGTGGGTCAGCCGGCGAGCCGGGCGAGCTCCTCGTCGACGATCGCGGGGTCGAGCTTGGTGAACACCGGGACCGGCTTGGCGATCGGTGTCCCGACGGCGATCGGACGGCGCTCCCACCGGGCAGTCGCGGAGTACTGCCCGGTGATGACCGGGTAGGGCCGGTCGTCGTCGAGGTCGCACACCTCGCGGATCTCCGGCATCGGTTGCACGTCGCCGGACCCGCCGAGCACCGCGTCGACCTTGTTGGCCGAGAACGGCAGGAACGGCGCCAGGACGGTGTTGAGGTCGCTGACGCACTGCGCGGTCACGTGCAGGATGGTCGCCAACCGCTCGCGCTGGTCGTCCCCCTTGAGCTTCCACGGCTCGTGGTCGGAGACGTACTTGTTCACCTCGGAGACCGCTCGCATCGCCTCGCCGATCGCCTGCTTCTGCCGATGCCGGCCGATCAGGTCGCCGACGACCCCGAACGTCGCCTCCACCCGGTCGAGCAGGGCCTGGTCCTGCGGCTCCAGCGCCACAGCGGCCGGGATCTCGCCGAAGCTCTTCGCGATCATGTTGCCGGTGCGGTTGACCAGGTTGCCCCAGCCGGCGACCAGCTCGTCGTTGGTGCGACGGACGAACTCCGCCCAGGTGAAGTCGGCGTCCTGGTTCTCAGGTCCGGCGGCAGCGACGAAGTAGCGGAAGGCGTCGGGCTGGTAGCGCTCGAGCAGGTCGCGGACGTAGATGACGACGCGCTTGGAGGAGGAGAACTTGCGACCCT
Organism: Marmoricola sp.; assembly: GCA_035708765.1. Lineage (GTDB taxonomy): Bacteria > Actinomycetota > Actinomycetes > Propionibacteriales > Nocardioidaceae > Marmoricola. The sequence continues at coordinate 12,878 of DASTFI010000010.1, read as the reverse complement.
CCATGGTGAGGAACTCGCTGCTGACCACCTCGGTGGGCAGGTTCAGCTCGCCGTACTCGCCCGGCTTCCCGCCCCGATCGCCCTTGCCGTTGTAGGCGAGCAGCTCCGCGGGCCAGATCTGGGAGTGGAAGGTGATGTTGTCCTTGCCCATGAAGTAGTAGGACAGCGCGGTCGCCTCGTCCGAGCCGGGGTTCCACCACGCGCGCCACCGGTCGGGCTCACCGAGCCTACGGGCCCACTCGATCGACGCGGAGAGGTAGCCGATCACCGCGTCGAACCAGACGTAGAAGCGCTTCGTCGGGTTGTCCTCCCAGCCCTCGAGGGGCACCCGAATGCCCCAGTCGATGTCCCGCGTCATCGATCGAGGGCGGATCTCGGAGAGGATGTTCTTGCTGAACCGGATGACGTTGGGCCGCCAGAGACCGGTGGCCTCCCTGCCGTCGAGCCAGGCACCCAGCGCGTCGGCGAGGGCCGGCAGGTCGAGGAAGAAGTGTTGGGTCTCGACGAACTCCGGCACCTCGCCGTTGATCCGCGAGTGTGGGTCCCTCAGGTCCTGGGGATCGAGCTGGTTGCCGCAGTTGTCGCACTGGTCACCGCGCGCTCCGTCGTACCCACAGATGGGACAGGTGCCCTCGATGTAGCGGTCGGGCAGGGTGCGACCGGTCGACGGCGAGATCGCGCCGAGGGTGGTGCGCTCGAGGAAGTAGCCGTTGTCGTGGACGCCGCGGAACAGCTCCTGCACCACGGCGTGGTGGTTGGCCGTGGTCGTGCGGGTGTAGAGGTCGTAGGAGATGCCGAGCGACACGAGGTCCTCGACGATCAGCCGGTGGTTCTCGTCGGCCAGCTCCTGCGGCGAGACACCTGCCTCGTCGGCGGCGATGAGGATGGGCGTGCCGTGCTCGTCGGAGCCCGAGACCATCAGCACCTGGTGGCCCACCATCCGCATGTACCTGCTGAACACGTCGGAGGGCACGCCGAACCCGGCCACGTGGCCGATGTGGCGCGGGCCGTTGGCGTACGGCCAGGCGACGGCAGACAGGACATGGGTCATGGCCGCAATCCTAGTGAGCAGCCGCTACCGGGTTTCGCCCGGTACGCGGGCCTCAGCTGAAGTCGAGCTCGCCGGTGCGCGAGCGCTTGAGCTCGAAGAAGTAGGGGAACGATGCGACCGTGACGGCACCGTCCCAGAGCCGCCCGGCCTCCTCGCCGCGCGGGATCCGGGTGAGCACGGGCCCGAAGAACGCCGCGCCGTTGATGTGGATGGTGGGCGTGCCCACGTCGTCCCCGACGGCGTCCATGCCCTCGTGGTGCGACTCCTTCACCGCTTCGTCGTACGACGGGTCGCCCATCGCCTCGACCAGCTCCGGCTCCAGGCCGACCTCGGCCAGGACCTCCTCCACCAGGGTGCGGTCCACCGGGTGCTTCTCCAGGTGGATCCGGGTGCCGAAGGCGTCGTACATCGGACGGAGCACCGCGTCGCCGTGCCGCTGGGCCGCTGCGACCAGGACCCGCACGGGACCCCACGCGGGCGCGAGCATCTCCCGGTAGTCCGCGGGGATGTCCCGGTCCTGGTTGAGGTATCCCAGGCTCATCACGTGCCAGCGCACCGAGACGTCCCGGACCTGCTCCACCTCGAGGATCCAGCGCGACGTGATCCAGGCGAAGGGACACATCGGGTCGAACCAGAAGTCCGCGACGTCGCGGGCGCCGGTGCTGGGTCCGGACGAAGTGGTGGAAGTCAGGACATCTTCGCTCATGTCCCGAACGTACCCGCTGCAGCCGAACCGGAATCCCCGGTCCACGGCCCCTCAGGCCCGTCGTCAGCGCCGCACGTCGAGCCAGATGCTGCGCTGTCCTGCCTGGACCAGCCAGGAACCGTTGTACACCGCGGTGTAGCGGTGTCGTCCCCCGGTGATCCACCAGGCGGAGAAGAAGGCCTGTCCCCGCGGGTCCAGCGTCAGGGTCCTGGCGTGCTGGCCGTCGGTGAGGGTCACACTGCCGCGCACGGGCGTGACCCCCTCCGCCACGACGCGCACGTAGACCCGTCGGGAGGAGGGTGAGCCGAACCGGATGCCCGGTCGCGACTGCACCGCGTGCCGGGTGGTCGCGGTCCACGTCACCGGGTCGTAGCCCGGCTTGCTGTAGGTCACCGTGGCACTGATGCGCTTGCCCAGGTCGGTCACCGTCGGGCTGTAGTAGAGGGAGTCGTTGCCGAACACGACGCCGTTGCGCTGCCACTGGACGCGGACGCCCGGGGTCGCCACGTTGACCGCGCCCGGATCAAGACGGAGGGTCTCGCCCAGTACCGGGGTTCCGGTGATGCGGGGCAGCGCCGTGGCCCGGATCCGGTCCGGTCCCACCGGTTCGGTCGCCGGTGCGGATGCCGTCTGCGTCGTGTAGCCGGCCCGCGTCGCCGTCGTCGTGACGGAGATGCGCTTGCCGAGCAGGTCGGCCCCAAGGGACAGGGTCGCCGCCGTTGCACCGGTGATCGGCTGGCCGTCGGCGAACCACTGGGTCGCGGTCCCGCTGGGCTCCGGGTCGAAGGTCGCGCCCGTGACCGTCAGGGTGCCGGTGACCTTGGGGAACCCGGACACCACCGGGGCCTGCGTCACCTGCATCGTCCCGGGCACGACAGCTGGCGTCCACACCGAGGTGCGGATCGCGTCGACGTACCCGTACCGGTGGGCCACCACGCGGACCGCCAGCCGGGTGCCGAGGTCGTAGGGCCGCGGCGTGAAGCTCAGACCGGTCGCGCCGACGATCGCCCGTCCGTTCCGCAGCCACTGCACGTCCGTGCGGCCGGCGGGTGTCCAGGTGCCGGGATCGGCCGTGAGCGGCACCCCCACCTGTGGCGTGCCCGCGACGCTGGGCCGCGCCAGGTTGACCACGCCCGCGTCGCGGAGGTGGATGAAGCCGTCCGGCCAGTTGCTGCCGTCGCTGTTGCGCCGGACGACGGCCCAGTCGAAGTCACCGCCCCAGTGGTCCTCGGAGACGACGATCCAGTCCTTGTTGACGACGCGCTCGACGACCTGGACGTGCCCGCGGTCGCGCCACCAGGCGATGGCACCGACCATCGGGGTCTGGTCGGTCTGCCCGGCGAGGGCGACGCCCCAGTTGCTGGCGTTGCCGCTGCCGTCCCAGGGACGCGTGGTCGACATCCCGGCCTTGACAATCCGGTACGCCGCGTAGTTGGTGCAGTTGTGCCCGGCGTACATCCGCCACCACATCTGCGTGTAGCTGCCGCTGTAGCCGGCGTTGCCGTACCCCTTGGCCTGGCAGTCCGCGAAGCCCCGGCACAAGATCGTGGTGTCCGCCGAGGCCGGCGCGGCGGGGAGGACGAGCAGGCTCGCGACGACGGCGAGGAGGGCCGCGACGAGCGGACGGAAGGCCCGCGGGCGGGGGCAAGGGGCACGCACAGCGAGAACCGTAAGTGCTCTTGAACCCCTCCGCTATCACTATTCACAATTCCTTCTTTGGCAACACGCCGAATGACAACGATGTTTTTTCGTTCGCTCCCCGGCAGCCCTCGCCGATTCCGGGCGTCGTCGTACCCGGTGGCATGATGCCCGCATGCCTGGAACGAACCTCACCCGCGACGAGGCGCAGACCCGCGCCCGGTTGTTGGACGTGGACTCCTACACCGTGGAGCTCGACGTCACGACCAGCGAAAAGACCTTCTCCTCGACCACAACGATCGCCTTCACGTGCAGCGAGCCCGGGGCGTCCACGTTCGCCGACCTCGTCGACGCCCAGGTGCACGAGGTCACGCTCAACGGCGAACCACTCGACGTCAGCGCGGTCTACCACGACAGCCGCATCCGGCTGGAGAACCTGCGGGCCGACAACGAGCTCGTGGTGCGCGCCGACTGCGCCTACTCGCACAGCGGCGAGGGCCTGCACCGGTTCGTCGACCCCGTGGACCAACGGGTCTACCTCTATAGCCAGTTCGAGGTCCCCGACGCCCGACGCGTCTACACCACGTTCGAGCAGCCCGACCTCAAGAGCGTGTTCAACTTCCGGGTGACGGCGCCCGAGCACTGGAAGGTCGTCTCCAACGCCCCGACGCCGGAGCCGGAGCCGGCCGGCGAGGGCAAGGCGCGCTGGACGTTCCCGCCGACCAAGCGGATGTCGACCTACATCACGGCGATCGTCGCCGGCGAGTACCACGCGGTGCACGACGTCTACGAGGGCAAGCACGGCACCATCCCGCTCGGGCACTACTGCCGCCAGTCGCTGGTGGAGTTCCTGGACCGTGACGCGATCGTCACGTTGACCAAGCAGGGCTTCGAGTTCTTCGAGGACGCCTTCGACTTCCCCTACCCGTTCGAGAAGTACGACCAGCTCTACGTGCCGGAGTACAACATGGGCGCGATGGAGAACGCCGGCTGCGTGACCCTGCGCGACGAGTACCTTCCGCGCAGTCGGCAGCCGCGGTCCTTCTACGAGTTCCGCTGCAGCGTGATCCTGCACGAGATGGCGCACATGTGGTTCGGCGACCTCGTCACGATGAAGTGGTGGGACGACCTGTGGCTCAACGAGTCGTTCGCTGAGTGGGCCTGCTACTGGGCCGAGGCGGAGGCGACCGACTTCACGGACGCGTGGACGGGCTTCGCCAACGCCCGCAAGCAGACCGGCTACCGACAGGACCAGCTGCCGAGCACCCACCCGATCGCCGCGGACAACCACGACCTGCACGCGGTCGAGGTGAACTTCGACATGATCACCTACGCCAAGGGCGCGGCGGTGCTCAAGCAGCTGGTCGCATGGGTCGGCCTCAAGCCGTTCCTCGACGGGCTGCAGCAGTACTTCAAGGACCACGCCTACGGCAACTCGGAGTTCGGCGACCTGCTCTCCGCGCTGGAGAAGGCCTCCGGGCGTGAGCTGCAGGGCTGGGCGCAGGAGTGGCTGCAGACTGCCGGCGTCAACACCCTGGCCGCGCGCTTCGAGGTCGACGACGACGGCAGCTTCAACTCGTTCGCCGTGGCGCAGACGGCGCACCCGGACTGGCCCACCCTGCGCCGGCACCGGCTGGGGATCGGCCTCTACGACATGGTCCCGTCGGGCGAGGCGGGCGCGCTCCGGCTCGTGCGTCGGAGCAGTCTCGAGGTCGATGTCGCCGGTGCCCTCACCGAGGTCCCCCAGCTCGTCGGAGAGAAGCAGCCGGACCTGTTGCTGCTCAACGACGAGGACCTGACCTACGCCAAGATCCGGCTCGACGAGCGCTCGTTGCAGACGGTGGTCGACCACCTCGACCGCCTCGACGACTCGCTGGCCCGCGCGCTGTGCTGGGGAGCCGCCTGGGACATGACCCGCGACGCGGAGATGTCGGCCACCGACTTCGTGCAGCTCGTCCTGCGCAACATCGGCCAGGAGACCGATGCCTGGGGCATCAGCCGCATCCCGTCGTACGCCGCCTCGGCCGTGCACAACTTCTCGGCGCCGGGGAACCGCGCACGTCTGAAGAAGGACTGGGAGCGCGGCCTGCGCCGGCTCATCGACGAGGCGGAGCCGGGCAGCGACTCCCAGCTCACCTTCGTGCGCTCCTTCGCGGCCGCCGCACACGGCGACGAGGCACTCGACGACCTGGCGGCGCTCCTCGACGGGTCACTCGTCGTCGACGGGCTCGCCGTCGACCAGGACCTGCGGTGGACGCTGGTGACCGGACTGGCGCGGGCCGGACGGTTCGGCGAGTCGGAGATCGCAGCCGAGCTCGGGCGCGACAACACCATCACCGGTCAGGAGAACGCAGCGGCGGCGCGCGCGGCCCGTCCGGACGCCGACGCCAAGGCCGCGGCCTGGCAGGCCGCTGTGCTGAGCGACGACACCCCCAACGAGACACAGCGGTCCATCGTGCTGGCGTTCGCCCAGCATGGCCAGCACGACGTCCTCACGCCCTACCTGGAGAAGTACCTCCAGGCGGCCGAGGACATGTGGGAGCGGCTGGGCACGCACAAGGCGTCGGTGGCGCTGGAGTTCATCTTCCCCAAGCCGCTGGCCTCCGCCGAGCTGCTCGAACGCGTGGATGCCTGGCTGGAGAGGTCCAGCGCCAACCCGGCGGCCAAGCGGTTCGTGCGCGAGGGCCGGGCCGACGTCGCCCGGTTCCTCGCCGGTCAGCAGCGGGACGCCGAGGCGTAGCGCGAGCCGCGGGGGCGCCGCTATGCGTCGGCGTGCAGGGTGCGCGGGCGGGCGGCAGCCTCCGCCAGCTGCGCCAGTCCGCGCTTGATGCCGCCGACCAGGTCACCCTGGGCGAAGGCAGCCTGCATCGCCACCGCGGCCAGGCGCACGGAGTCGTCGACGAGGTCGCGGCGCACGACCGAGCCGGTGATGATCTCGAGGATGCGCGCTGCCGGGTCGACGAAGACCAGGACGCTGCGCTCCGGAGACGTCAGCGCAGCATGCAGCCGGCGCGCGAACGGGCCGGCCTCCCCGGCGCTGGCGCCGACGAAGACGGAGAACTCGTAGCGCGACACCATCTCCGCGGCGCGGATCGCCCGGTCGATGTCGTGGCGCTGTTCGGTGGAGAAGCCGTCACCAGCGGGCACTGGTCCCACCCCGCTCACCCTCGAGGGCCCGCTCGTCGACGTCGTCGCTGGCGCGGACGCCCTGCCGGGGGCCGCCGAACCACTCCGGCTCGCTGCGCCAGGACTGGCCGGGCTCGTAGCCCTTGTCGCGGATCATCTCCGGGAGCGCCGCGAGCACCGAGATCACCACGGCCACACCGAGCGGGATCAGCACGAGCACGATGAGGAAGTCCAGCCCGGAGACCTTCGGCGGGTCCGGCCAGGCCCTGGGGACGTCCGCGTGGGCGGCAACCGGTCCGGCGAGCACGACCAGGACCGCTGAGGTGAGCACGGTGAACAGGCGCCGCGCGAGACGAGACGGGTGAGTGATCACACAGGCAGGATAGCCATTGCGCACTTTGTTCGCGCTCCCGGCATCCGTAGCCTCCGTCACATGCTTGCGGCCCAGACCTTGCTCGAGATGCCCCGCACCTGCACCGGTGCCGACGGGGACAGCTGGACCTGCGCGATCGTCTACGACTGGACCGGCAACGAGGAGCTGGCCCACGCGGCTCGCTGGCTGATCGGCAAGCCGTTGGCGATCCTGGTCCTGGTCCTCCTGGGGTTCCTGGCGCGATGGGTCCTGCACCGGCTGATCGACCGACTGGTGGCCAAGGCCCAGAAGGGTGCGTTCGCCGAGGGCCAGGAGCGGCCCGACGTCAGCCGGCACCGACGGGTCCAGCGGGCGCTGACGATGGCGGGCCTGCTCAAGAGCATCGTGACCGTGGTCGTGCTCGCGATCGTCGTGTTCATGGGGATCTCCGAGCTGGGCTACAACATCGCGCCCCTCATCGCCAGCGCGGGCGTGGTCGGCGTCGCCCTCGGCTTCGGCGCACAGAGCCTGGTCAAGGACTACCTGTCCGGCATCTTCATGATCTTCGAGGACCAGTTCGGCGTCGGCGACTCGGTCACGGTCGGGGAGATCTCCGGCACCGTCGAGGGCGTCTCGCTGCGGGTCACGCGGATCCGCGACGTCGACGGCACCGTCTGGTACATCCGCAACGGCGAGATCCTCTCGGTCGGCAACCAGAGCCAGAACTGGGCCCGCTCGGTGCTGGACGTCTCCGTGGGGTACGACGAGGACCTCACCCGGGTGCGCCAGATCCTCGGCGAGGTCGCGCGCAAGCTCTGGCGCGAGCCGGAGTACCGTGACCTGGTCCTCGAGGAGCCCGAGGTGTGGGGCGTGCAGTCGCTCTCGCCCGAGGCGGTCGTGGTCCGCGTGGTGCTCAAGACCCGACCGCTGGAGCAGTGGAGCGTGGCGCGCGAGATGCGGGAACGCATCAAGGACCGCTTCGACGCCGAGGGCATCCGAATGCCGCAGACCCAGCGGGTGCTGTGGCACCGCGACCGTCCGAAGGCGGCGGACGCGGCGACGCCCACGGTTGAGTAGGTGGGCACAATGGGCCGTGTGAACCAGCCCGGCACCTCCTTCTACGACGCCATCGGCGGGCATCCCACGATCAAGCTGATCGTGGACACGTTCTACGCCGGCGTGGCCCAGGACGAGGTGCTGCGGCCGATGTACCCGGAGGAGGACCTCGGGCCCGCTGCGGAGCGGTTCACCCTTTTCCTCTGCCAGTACTGGGGCGGGCCGACGACGTACTCCGAGCGGCGCGGGCATCCGCGACTGCGGATGCGGCACGCGCCCTTCGCGGTGACTCCGACGGCTGCCCAGCACTGGCTCCGGCACTTCCGCTCCGGCCTCGACGCCGCCGGGCTCCCCGCTGAGCAGGACGCCCAGTTCTGGGACTACGTCACCCACGCGGCACAGTTCATGGTCAACACCCTCGACGACGTTCCCGCAGGCGACCGCTAGCCGTCCTGTCCGCGCAGCTCGGCCTCCAGCTTTCGACGCTGGCCGTCTGCCATGGCGGCGGCGCGCTGTGTCGTGCTGTCGAAGGTGACCATCACGACCTGCGCGCTGGCGAGCAGCTCTCCGCCGGACCCGGGCCCGCCGTTCTCAGTCCCGCCGTCCCCGGCCGCGAGCGGGTCGCGGACCTCGGCCGAGATGACGAACGACCTGGTGCCGACGCTGCTGATCCACGAACGCACCTCGTAGGGCGGCAACCGGAAGAGCATCGGGCGCCGGTAGTCGACGTCGATCCGCGCCACCACGTGGCTGCTCCACTCCTCGCCCTGCGTGTGCAGGTCCATGAGGTACTGGATCCGCGACTCCTGGAAGTACTCGAAGTACTTCACGTTGTTCACGTGGCGGTAGGCGTCCACGTCGGACCAGCGCACGTGCAGCGGGTAGTGGTGGCGCGGCTCACCGACCCGCTCGAGCCGGGCCCGGGGCTCCGCGGGCTCCAGGTAGCGCGTCAGCACCGCCTTCTCCTCGGTGGTGATCCGGCGCGGCCACTCCGACTCGAAGACGAACGGCGCCAGCACACTGCTGGCGCGCAGGAACACCGTGCGTCCGCCCGGACCCGTCCCCGACTCCTGCTCGTCGTACACCTCGTAGGCCATCGTGAAGGAGCTCGCCCGCACCTGCGTGATCCATGCGTCCACGAGGACGGGCCGCCTCCGGAAGGTGAGCGGGGCGAGGAACTCCACCTCGTGCCGGACGACGACCACACCCTCGGCGAGGTCCTCGCCCCCGCGGAACTGGGGGTGCGCGGCGAACATGTCGATGCGCGCCTCCTGGAGGTAGTCGACGTACGTCACGTTGTTGACGTGGCCGAGCATGTCCATGTCCGCCCAGCGCAGCGGGCACTCGTAGGTGTGACGCATCCCTCGATCCAAGCAGACCGGGCGCCGATAGGCTGACCTGAGCAGTCCTCGCGGACAGCGCCCCTCCCCTGACAGATCGGAGATGCACCCATGCCCGAGGCAGTCATCGTTTCCACGGCCCGCACGCCCATCGGCCGTGCCAACAAGGGATCGCTGAAGGACCTGCGCCCCGACGACCTGAGCGCCTTCATCATCCAGGCTGCCCTCGACAAGGTGCCCGAGCTCGACCCCCACACCGTGAACGACCTGATCCTGGGCTGCGGCCTGCCCGGCGGCGAGTCCGGCAACAACATGGGCCGCGTCGTGGCGACGTTGCTGGGCTACGACGAGGTGCCGGGTACGACGATCACCCGCTACTGCTCCTCCTCGGTGCAGACCTCCCGGATGGCGTTCCATGCCATCAAGGCCGGCGAGGGCGACGCGTTCATCTCCGCCGGCGTCGAGACCGTGTCCCGCTTCGCGAAGGGCACCTCCGACCACATCCCGGACACGCGGAACCCGAGGTTCGAGGAGGCCCAGGAACGCACGGCGGAGTACGCCAAGGGTGGGAAGGACTGGCACGACCCCCGCGAGGACGGCCAGCTCCCCGACATCTACATCGCGATGGGCCAGACCGCCGAGAACGTCGCCCGGATCCGCGGGCTGGACCGCAAGGAGCTCGACGAGTTCGGCGTGCGCTCGCAGAATCTCGCCGAGAAGGCCATCAACGACGGGTTCTGGGCTCGGGAGATCACCCCGGTGACCACCCCGGACGGCACCGTGGTGTCGCAGGACGACGGCCCCCGTGCCGGCGTGACCTACGAGAAGATCTCGCAGCTCGACCCGGTGTTCCGCCCCGACGGCGTGGTGACCGCAGGCAACTGCTGTGCCCTCAACGACGGCGCGGCCGCGGTGATCATCATGTCCGACACCAGGGCGAAGGAACTCGGCGTCACCCCGCTGGCGCGGATCGTCTCGACCGGCGTGACCGGCCTCTCCCCCGAGATCATGGGCCTGGGCCCCGTGGAGGCCAGCAGGCAGGCTCTGAAGAACGCCAACATGACCATCGACGACATCGACCTGGTCGAGATCAACGAGGCGTTCGCAGCCCAGGTGGTGCCGTCGTACCAGGACCTGGGCATCGACATCGACAAGCTCAACGTCAACGGCGGCGCCATCGCCGTCGGCCACCCCTTCGGCATGACCGGGGCCCGGCTGCAGAACACGATGCTCAACTCGCTGCAGTGGCACGACAAGTCGACCGGCCTGATCACCATGTGCGTCGGCGGCGGCCAGGGCATGGCGATGATCGTCGAGCGCCTGGCCTGAGACCGGCGCCGCGCTTCCCCGGTTGCGGCGAACGCCCCCGACTTCCCTAGACTCCGCTCCCATGAGCGCAAAGACGCGGTGGCTGAGCCCGGAGCAGCAGGCCGAGTGGCGGGCCTACATCGTGGGCACCACCCTGCTGCTCGACGCGCTCGACCGGGAGCTGCGCCACGCGCACGGGATCTCGCTGGGCGAGTACGAGATCCTGGTGCGCCTGTCGGAGAGTCCCGACCGGACGCTGCGGATGGCGCAGATCGCCGAGTCGATGCGGCACTCCCGGAGCCGGGTGACGCACACCGTCAGCCGGATGGAGGAAGCCGGGCTCGTCGAGCGCCGCGCGAGCGAGACCGATCGCCGCGGCGTCGAGGCCACCATGACCGAGCGCGGCTACGCGCTGCTCGTGGAGGCGGCGCCCACGCACGTCACCGGCGTCCGCGAGCACTTCGTGGACCTCGCCAGTGACGAGGAGTTCGCCGCGCTGGGGCGGGTCATGGACGCGGTCTCGGACCGCCTGCTCACCGACCACGACGACGAGGCCGGCACGGACATCCGCCAGCAGGGATAGCCGTAGCCGTGCGTCAGTCGCGGGTGAGCCGTCGGTGGGTCACCCGGTGCGGGCGTGCGGCGTCCGCGCCCAGGCGCTCGATCTTGTTCTCCTCGTAGGCGGCGAAGTTGCCCTCGAACCAGAACCACTTCGCCGGGTCCTCCTCGTCGCCCTCCCAGGCCAGGATGTGGGTGGCGACCCGGTCGAGGAACCACCGGTCGTGGGAGGTGACCACGGCGCAGCCGGGGAAGTCCAGGAGCGCGTCCTCCAGTGATGACAGCGTCTCGACGTCCAGGTCGTTGGTCGGCTCGTCGAGCAGCAGCAGGTTGCCGCCCATCTTCAGGGTCAGGGCCAGGTTGAGCCGGTTGCGCTCACCCCCGGACAGGACGCCGGCCTTCTTCTGCTGGTCGGGCCCCTTGAAGCCGAACGACGCCACGTAGGCGCGGGAGTTCATCTCGAAGTTGGCCACCTTGATGAAGTCGAGCCCGTCGGAGACCACCTCCCAGACGTTCTGGTTGGGGTCGAGGCCACCGCGGCTCTGGTCGACGTAGGAGATCTTCACGGTCTGGCCGACGTCGAGCACCCCCGCGTCGGGCTGCTCCTGGCCGACGATCATCCGGAACAGCGTGGTCTTGCCGACGCCGTTGGGCCCGATCACGCCCACGATGCCGGCGCGCGGCAGCGAGAAGGACAGGTCGTGCATCAGGGTGCGGTCGCCGAACCCCTTCTGCAGGCCCTTCGCCTCCAGCACGACGTCGCCGAGCCGTGGACCCGCCGGGATGTTGATCTCGGAGGTGTCGATCTTGCGGAACCGGTCCGCCTCCGCCGCCAGCTCCTCGTAGCGCTGCAGCCGCGCCTTGCTCTTGGCCTGTCGGGCCTTGGGGTTGGAGCGCACCCACTCCAGCTCCTTCTCCAGCATCCGGGCCCGCTTGGCGTCCTTCTGCCCTTCGATCTTGAGCCGGTCCTTCTTCGTCTCGAGGTAGGTGGAGTAGTTGCCCTCGTAGGGGTGTGCCTTGCCGCGGTCGAGCTCGAGGATCCACTGCGCGACGTTGTCGAGGAAGTACCGGTCGTGGGTGACGGCCAGCACCGCACCGGGGTACGCCGCAAGGTGGCTCTCGAGCCACTGCACCGACTCGGCGTCGAGGTGGTTGGTCGGCTCGTCCAGCAGCAGCAGGTCGGGCTGCTGCAGGAGCAGCTTGCACAGGGCCACCCGGCGGCGCTCGCCACCGGAGAGGTTGTCGACCAGCGAGTCCGGCGACGGGCAGCGCAGCGCGTCCATCGCCTGGTCGAGCCGGCTGTCGAGGTCCCAGGCGCCGGCGTGGTCGAGGTCCGTCTGCAGGTCCCCCATCTCGACGAGCAGGGTGTCGTAGTCGGCGTCGGGGTCGGCGAGCTCCTCCGAGATCTTGTTGAACCGGTCGAGCTTGCCCTTGATCTCCCCGACCGCCTCCTCGACGTTCTCCAGGACGGTCCGGCCCTCGGTCAGCGGCGGCTCCTGCTGGAGCATCCCCACGGTCGCGTCGGGATCGATGATCGCGTCACCGTTGTTGGGGTGCTCCAGGCCGGCCATGATCTTCAGCAGCGTCGACTTGCCGGTGCCATTGGGCCCGACGACACCGATCTTGGCGCCGTGCAGGAACGACAGGGTGACGTTGTCCAGGACGACCTTGTCACCGTGGGCCTTGCGGACGTTGCGCAGCGTGAAGACGTACTCAGCCATGGTGCAAGAGCCTACGCACCCC
>DASTFI010000009.1:0-46479 GCA_035708765.1 Marmoricola sp. | reverse complement strand
GCGTAGTAGTCGAGCACCTCGGCCTTCGTCGTGCCGGTCCGGGGGTACATCACCTTCTCGAGGTTCACCAGGGTGAGCCGCCGGCCCTCGACCTCGACGGGGACCTCGGTCCGTTCCGGCCGCGGGCTCACTCGGCGAGCTCCAGGTCGCCGGGGGCCAGGTCGTTCCGGACCCCGAGGAACGCCGGCTGGCGCAACCGACCGTCGCGCGTCCACGCCAGGTACTGGACCTCGATGACCACCTCGGGGCGGACCCACACCGAGCCGAGCCGGTGGTCGCGCTCCAGGACCGCGCCGAACGGTGGGTCGACCTGCTCGGTGCCACGGAGCAGCTCGAACAGCGCCTGGCCCCGCCGGCCGGCGATGCCGCTGCCCACCTTGCCGCGGAACCGCAGACTGCCTCCGGGCACCGGTTCACCGACCAGCACGCTGCCCAGGCGGCGGTCGCTGCCGGTCTCGAAGCGGTAGGCGCCGATCACGAAGGACCCGGTGGGGCGGATCGGGAACTTCAGCCAGTCCTTGCTGCGCACACCGGGCCGGTAGACCGACGCGAGGCGTTTGCTGACGACTCCCTCGAGGCCCTGCTCCTCGGCCGCGCGCAGCAGCGCCGGCCCGTCGTCGTACCACCCGGGCACCTGCCAGCCGGGCCCGTCCAGGTGCAGGTCCTCCAGCAGGGCACGACGCTCGACGAGCGGACGTCCGGTGACGTCACGCCCGTCGAGGCGCAGGACGTCGAAGACCAGGAAGGTCACCGGCCTTGTCTCCGCCAGCCGGGCCACCCGGCGCGAGTCCCGCAGGTGCATCCGGTCGGCGAGCGCGCCGAAGGACGGGACCCCGTCGCCGAGCGCCACGATCTCCCCGTCGAGGACGCAGTCGCGACCGATCGTGCCGATGCCCTGCAGCTCCGGCCAGGCAGCGGTGATGTCGTTCTGGTTGCGGGACCAGACCCGTACGCCGGGGCCCCGGCCGACCTGCACGAGCGCCCGGATGCCGTCCCACTTCACCTCGTGCACCCACCCGTCGCCGGTGGGCAACCGGTCGCCCTTGGTGGCCAGCATCGGCTGCATGGTGCCCATCCTTGCAGCGTGCCATCCTGTGGACATGCGAGCCATCTGGAAGGGCGCCGTCTCGTTCGGCCTCGTCTCCGTCCCGGTCAAGCTGTACGCCGCCACCGAGAGCAAGGACATCTCGTTCCGCCAGGTCCACGCCAAGGACGGCGGCCGGATCCGCTACCAGCGGGTCTGCAGCCTCGACGGTGAGGAGGTCGAGTACGCCGACATCGCCAAGGGCTATGAGACCGAGGACGGGGAGATGGTCATCCTCGACGACGAGGACCTCGCCGAACTGCCGGCCAACAGCAGCCGGGAGATCAGCGTGGAGAAGTTCGTTCCCCGCGAGCAGATCGACCCGATGCTCTTCGAGAAGTCCTACTACCTCGAGCCCGAGAAGTCCGGCGCCAAGCCCTACGTGCTCCTGCGCGAGGCGCTCGAGGAGTCCGACCGGATGGCCCTGGTCACGGTCGCCCTGCGCAACCGGATGTCCCTGGCCGTGCTGCGTGTGCGCGACGACGTCATCGTGCTGCAGACGATGATGTGGCCCGACGAGGTCCGCAGGCCCGACTTCGGCTCCCTCGACGCCTCCGGGGCCAAGCCCCAGGAAGTGAAGATGGCGCAGATGCTCGTGGAGACGCTGGCCGGCGACTTCGACGCCGACGACTACGAGGACGACTACCGCGGGGCGGTCGAGGCACTGGTCAAGGCGAAGATCGAGGGTGGCGAGGTCAAGCGGACCGCGCAGGCCAAGAAGAGCACCGGCGAGGTGGTCGACCTGCTCGCTGCACTGCAGCGCAGCGTCGACGCCGCCAAGCGGGCCCGCGGCGAGGACACGGATGAGGAGGCCGGCGAGGAGGCCGGGCCGAAGCCGAAGAAGTCCACCGCGAAGTCGTCGGGCAAGAACACCGCCCAGAAGTCAGCCCAGAAGTCGGCCCAGAAGTCGGCCGGCAAGTCGGCCAGTGGCCGGAAGAAGGCCACCAAGGCGACGAAGAAGGCGACCCGCAAGGCAAGTTGAGGCGCAGATCACGCCGTACCGGCTCGGGACCGGCGTGACCTGCGCCTGTTTGTCTCGTTGGAGGGACAGGGCTGGTCGACAGCCCTGGAGTGAAACGCAAATCGGGGGACGCGCCGTGCGTCCCGGGACGCCAACTTCCCGCACCCCAGGTGCGGGACCCGTGTCGGGAGGAAATGATCTTGAACCGTCGAGGACTTCGGCTCGGAGCCGCGCTCGGAGCCGCCGCACTGACCACGCTGGCCGCCGCGCCCGCGTTCGCCGCACCGGTGGTCTCCCAGGCGAGCGCCAACGCCGTGAACCTCTCGCTGTTCGGCAACGACGTGAGCACGGGCACCCGCACCGCCACCAACGACGGCTCCGGTGAGACCGTCACCGGGTCCGGTCAGCTGCCGGGCCTGGTCGGGGTACTCGACAACAACCCGATCCTCCACATCGGCGTCGCGGGCCAGAGCGCCACCGCGGGCGTCTCCGGCGGCGATGGTGTCTCCGCCGCCTGTGCCGGGGTGGCAGGCGACGGAGGCACCCTCGTCGAGGTCGACCAGACCGACTGCATCGTGCCGGGGAAGGCGCTGACCCTGTCGCTGGCGAACCTCGACCTGAGCAACACCGACCTGGTCTCCTTCGACCCGAGCAAGGCGCTGACCTCCGCGCTCGCCGACGCCCTCGGCGACCCCGTGCTCAAGCCGGCCGTCGAGCAGCTCCTCGGGCCGGTGACCCAGCAGCTGAGCGCTGCCCTGGCCGACACCCCGCTCGGCGAGATCGGCATCACCGGCTCGCTCGGTGCGATCCAGGCCCAGTGCACCGCTGTGCCGGGCTCCGCGCAGGGCGACTCCCACCTGGTCGACAGCAACGGTGGCGACGGCGACTCGGCCATCTCGCTGACCCTGCCCGGGCAGGACCCGCTGGTGCTCGTCAACCTCGACGCCCATCCTGCGCCCAACACCCACGTGGTGACCGGCCTCGACGCCGTCACCCAGGAGATCATCGACGCGCTCAAGGTGCAGCTCAACACGATGGTCGGGGGTGCGCTGCAGCCCTTGGCAGGTCCGCTCGGTGACGGACTCCAGCAGGTCCAGGACCAGGTCGTCGACAACCTCGTCGACCAGCTCCGCGACCCGCTGCTGACGCCGCTGCAGGACGCCGTCCTGGACATCACGCTCAACAAGCAGAGCCAGCCTGCCGACGGCGCGATCGACGTGACCGCCTTCGACCTGCAGCTGCTGCCCGGCGCCGCCGAGCAGATCGGGTTCACCCCGGTCGCCCTGCAGCTGGGCCACGTGACCTGCGGGCCGAACACCACGGTGGCGGCCCAGATCCCGGCCGACGCCCCGCGCGCACAGCCCGCTCCGGAGAAGTCCGACCAGGTCATCCCGACCGCCGTCGACTCCGGTGTCCAGGGTGACTCCACCAACGCGTTCGTCATCCTCGGCGCCACGGGTGCGCTCGTGCTGGTCGCCGGAGCCGCCGGTCTGGCCGGCTACCGCCGCCTGCTGCAGAAGTGACCCGCTGAAGGCGTGACCTCTGCATGAGTGACAAGACCGGCGACGGCCTCCGCGGGCTCACGACACGACTCCTCGTGTTGTTCCTGGCGATGGTCGTCGCCGGTCTCGTCCTGCCCTCCCCCGGCACCAGTGCGCCCCAGCCGTTCGGCGCGGTGCTCAGGCCCGACGAGCGACCGGCGCTCTACCGCGCCATGGACCGTCCGGCAGCGCCCGAGCAGCTGTTGGTGCGCTCGCTCGGCATCAAGGCTCCGATCCTGCCGATCGACGTCGTCGACAACGTGCTGACCCCGCCGTCGGACCCGCAGACCGTGGGCTGGTGGGAGCTGAGCGCCCGCCCGGGGGCGAAGCACGGCAACACCGTCGTCACGGGGCACACCGTGCACACCGGTGGCGGTCAGATGGACCGCCTCGGGCAGGTCCGGCGCGGCGCGCTGGTGCAGATCAGGACCCGGGCCGGGATGATGAACTACGAGGCCACCAAGGTCTTCGTCTACACCAAGGCCCAGCTGGCCGAGCACGCAGTGGAGCTCTTCACCCAGGAGCGGAAGCACAACCGACTGGTCCTCATCACCTGCACCGGCTGGACCGGCAGCGACTACACCAGCAACGTCATCGTCTTCGCCCGCCCCCTGGGCCTGCGCAACCCGCCCCGCAAGCAGTCCGGCAACGACGTGCTCGCCGCCGGCGCCCCCTGACGCCTAGAACGCGTCAGCTCGTCGGCAGCAGCGACCGCACCACGCGCAGGGCGACCGACATCCGGGCGAGGTCGGCCGTCTCGTCCGCGGTGATCTCCTCGAACGTCTCCGCGGCGCGTCGTACGACGACCTCTTCGCGCTTCTCCCACTCCGCCACCCGGTCCGCCGCGCTGGCTGCGGGGTCGGTGCTGCCCAGCACCTCGGCGGTCAGCTGCGCGTGCACGGAGTGCAGGTCGTCACGCAGGGCCGCGCGCGCCATCGTCTGCCAGCGATCGTTGCGCGGCAGCGCCAGGATGCGCGAGACCATCGCGGGGAGGCCGATCTGCTCGCCCACCGCGAAGTGCACCCCGGCCACCTCGAGCGGGTCGACCTGGTCGCGCAAGGACGTCTGCACGACACCGAGGACCATGTAGGCCGGGGGGCACACCGCGATCCGGCTCGCGAGCTCCTCGGGCACACCGTGCTCGACCAGCTGGTCACGACGGGACTCGAACGCCGCGAGCTCGGCACCGGTCATCATGTCCGGCAGCGCGGCCATCACCTTCTCCACGGTGACGCCGAACTCGTCGACCGTGGCCTCACTGTCCATCGGGTGCCGGCGGTTGTTGACCAGCCAGCGGGAGGCGCGCTCGACCAGGGTGCGCACCTCCAGGCGCATGCGGGTCTGCAGCGACGCGGCGATCTTGTTGTCGAAGGCGCCGATCTCGCGGTCCAGTGCCGCGGCGCCGTAGATCTCCCGGGCCACGAAGTGCGCCCGGGTGAGCTCGCTGGCCGTGGCCGACGTCTCCCCCGCCAGCCGGTGGAAGTACGTCATGCCGGCATGGTTGACCAGCTGGTTGACGATCTGGGTGACGATGATCTCCCGCCGCAACTGGTGGGTCTCCATCTTCGCCCGGTACTCCTGCCGCATGGGGCTGGGGAAGTAGGAGAACAGGTCGCCGCGCAGGAACGGGTCGTGGGGCAGGTCGCTGTCGAGCAGCTCGTCCTCGAGGAGGATCTTGGTGTAGGCCATCAGCACCGAGAGCTCCGGCACGGTCAGGCTCTCCTTGCGGTCGATGCGAGCGGCGACCTCGCGGCGGCTGGGCAGCGCCTCCAGCTCCCGGTTGAGGACGCCCTTGCGCTCCAGTGCCCGCATCCAGTCCTCGTGGACGTGCAGCAGTGCGGGCGCCTGGGCCGCAGCGTTGGCCAGCGCGAGATTCTGCTCGTAGTTGTCGTTGAGCACCAGCGCCGCGACCTCGTCGGTCATCGAGGCGAGCAAGGTGTTGCGCTGCTTCTCGGTGAGGTCGCCGTCGGAGACCACCTGGTCGAGCAGGATCTTGATGTTGACCTCGTGGTCGGAGGTGTCGACACCCGCGGAGTTGTCGATGAAGTCAGTGTTGATCCGGCCGCCGCTGGCGGCGTACTCGATCCGGCCACGCTGGGTGAAGCCGAGATTGCCGCCCTCACCGACGCAGCGCACGCGCAGCTCGGAGCCGTCCACCCGGATCGCGTCGTTGGCCTTGTCGGCGGCGTCGACGTGGCCCTCGGAGCCGGCCTTGACGTAGGTGCCGATGCCACCGTTCCACAGCAGGTCCACCGGAGCCCGCAGGATCGCCTGCATCAGCTCCGCCGGTGTGAGGGAAGCGGCCTCGACGCCCAGCGCCCGCTGCGCCTGCTGGCTGAGCGGGATCGACTTCGCCGAGCGCGGGAACACTCCACCGCCCTCGGAGATGAGCGCGGTGTCGTAGTCCTTCCACGACGAGCGGGGCAGGTCGAAGAGGCGTTGCCGCTCGGCGTACGACGCCGCTGCGTCGGGATCGGGATCGATGAAGATGTCGCGGTGGTCGAAGGCAGCCACCAGCCGGGTGTGCTCCGAGCAGAGCATGCCGTTGCCGAACACGTCACCGGACATGTCGCCGATGCCGACGCAGGTGAAGTCCTCGGTCTGGCAGTCGATGCCCATCTCGCGGAAGTGCCGGCGCACCGACACCCAGGCACCGCGGGCGGTGATCCCCATCGCCTTGTGGTCGTAGCCGACCGAGCCGCCGGAGGCGAACGCGTCGCCGAGCCAGAAGCCGTGCTCGAGGGAGACCTCGTTGGCGATGTCGCTGAACGACGCGGTGCCCTTGTCGGCCGCGACGACGAGGTAGGCGTCGTCGCCGTCATGCCTGACCACGCGCTCGGGCGGCACCACCTGGCGTCCCTCCGGTCCCTCGAGGAGGTTGTCGGTGAGGTCGAGCAGCGCGGCGATGAAGGTGCGGTAGCAGGCGACGCCCTCGGCGAGCCAGGCGTCCCGGTCGGAGGCGTCGGGCAGGTGCTTGCAGTAGAACCCGCCCTTCGCGCCGACCGGGACGATGACGGTGTTCTTCACCATCTGGGCCTTCACCAGGCCGAGCACCTCAGAACGGAAGTCGTCACGCCGGTCGGACCAGCGCAGACCGCCTCGGGCGACGGCACCGAAGCGCAGGTGCACCCCCTCCACGCGGGGCGAGTAGACGAAGATCTCGAACTTGGGGCGCGGCTCGGGCAGCTCGGGGATGGCCGACGGGTCGAGCTTGAGGCTCAGGTACGGCCGGGGCTCCCCGTCGTCCCCGGTCTGGAAGAAGTTCGTGCGCAGGGTCGCCTTGATCGCGGTGAGGTAGGAGCGCAGGATCCGGTCGTGGTCCAGGCTGGAGACGTCCTCCAGGCCGTGGGCGATCCGCGACTCCAGGTCGTCGCACTTGGCGACCCGCGCCTCGCTGTCGGCGGCGATCTCCCGGTTGCCGTTGCGGCCCGGGTCGAAGCGCGCCTCGAAGAGCTGGACCAGCTGCTTGGTCAGGTCGCCGTTGGCCTGCAGCGCCTCCTCGATCGACTCCTGGGTGAACGGGGTGCCACCCTGACGCATGTAGCGCGCATAGGCGCGCAGCATCATCGCCTGGCGCCAGTGCAGCTGGGCGCCGAGGACGAGGCCGTTGAAGCCGTCGCTCTCGTTGCGCCCGTCCCAGGTGGCGTAGACGGTGTCCTGGAAGAGCTCGCGGGCGTTGTCGGGGAGCGCGTGGGGATAGCGCAGCCCGAAGTCGTAGATGTACGACGGCCGGGGCAGGTTCTCGAGGTGGTAGGGCCGCTCGTCGACCACCTCGACGCCCATCGTCGACAGCACCGGGAGCACCTCGGAGAGCGACAGTCGCGGACCCACCCGGTAGATCTTGAGCCGGGCCTCGCCGGGGGCGGCGTCCATGTGCTGGTAGAGCGAGAGCCGCACGCCCTCGTCTCCGGTGATCTCCTCCAGCCGGGCGACGTCCACGGATCCGGTGCGCGGCGGGTAGTCCTCCTTGTAGGCCTCGGGGAAGCTGTCGGCGTACCTGCGGGCCAGCCGGGCGCCCTGCTCCTCGCCGTTCTCCGCCAGCACCGCCGCACTGAAGTCGTCGCGCCAGGACCGGGCCGCCTCGAGACAACGACGCTCCAGGTCGGCGACGTCGACGTCGCCGATCGACTTCCCGGGACCCGGCCGGACCACGAAGTGCAGCCGGGCGGCGAACGCACCGCCCACGTGGGCGGTGTACTCGAGGGACTCCCCGTGCAGCTGTTCCTTGAGGATCGCGGCGATCCGCTCGCGGACGGCGGTGTTGTAGCGGTCCCGGGGCAGGTAGACGAGCACCGACCAGAACCGCTCGTAGGCGTCGCGACGGACGAACAGCTTCAGCTGGCGGCGCTCGCGGGTGTACATCACCTGGGAGGCGATCTGGACCAGCTCGTCGACCGGGGTGTGGAACAGCTCGTCGCGCGGGTAGGTCTCCAGGACGTCCATCAGCGCCTTGCCGGCGTGGCTCATCCGCTCGAAGCCGGCCCGCTCGATGACGGCGGCCGCCTTCTCCCGCGCCAGCGGGATCCGGTTGACCGACTCGGTGTACGCGCCGGAGCTGAACAGGCCGAGGAAGCGCCGCTCCCCCACCACGTCGCCGTTGTCGTCGAACTTCTTGACCCCGACGTAGTCGAGGAAGACCGAGCGGTGCACGGTCGCCTTGGAGTTGGCCTTGGCCAGCACCAGCAGGGTCTTCTCCCGCGCCTTGGCGGCCACGCTCGGGGGCAGCGCCCGCGGCTGGCCCGGGTCCGAGCGAAGGATGCCGAACCCGGTGCCCGGGACCGCGGTCAGCACCTCGTCGTCGTCGCGGGTCTCGAGGTGGTACTCGCGGTAGCCCAGGAAGGTGAAGTGGTCGTCGGCCAGCCAGCGCAGGAACGCCCGTCCCCGTTCCAGCTCGTCCGCCGGCAGCGGCGGCGGGTCGTCGGTGAGCTCTTCGATGATCTCCTCGACCTGTCCGTGCATCTTGCGCCAGTCCTCGACGGCCTCGCGCACGTCGGTGAGGACCTTCTGGAGGGTCTCCTCGATCGCGTCGAGCTCCTCCTCGGGCACGCGGTCGATCTCCACGTGCATCCACGACTCCCGACAGACGTCGTGGTCCTCGGTGCTGGCGCCGTCGTCCAGCACCTCGTGCAGCTCGCCGGCGACGTCGCGGCGGACGACGAGCTGCGGGTGGATCACGGTGTGCACCTCGTGGCCGGCCTCGTCGAGCGCCATCGACACGGAGTCGACCAGGAACGGCATGTCGTCGGTGACCACCTCCACCACGGTGTGCGCGTCGGCCGACCAGCCCTCGACCGGGACCGTGGGCGTGTAGGCCCGGATGTTGGCGGTGCCCTGCGGCCGGCGGGTGGCCGACTTCAGGTGGTGCAGCACGGCGCCGTAGAGGTCGACCTCGCTGCGGTCGAGCAGGTCTTCGGGCGCGCAGTGCCGGTAGTAGCCCAGCAGCAGGCGCTGCAGGGACTCCTGGTCCTGTCCGGCCGGCGCCCGGCCTGCGGCGTACTCGCACAGCTTGCTGAGCAACTGGGACTTGCTGTCGTCCAGCGTCGACGGCACTTCGCTGACCACCCTCTCGGAGCGAGGGTCACATCGTCGTGCCCTCACGGACGACACTAGGACCGGCGTGACATCGCCCACAACTCGGGCGCGCCGGGTGCATCTCGCATTCGAGACGCCTCAGAGCGAGGAGCGCAGCTCCCACAGCAGCGGGTAGTAGCGCAGGTCCAGCCGCTTGCGGAGGTAGGCCGCTCCGGTCGAGCCGCCGGTGCCGGTCTTGGCGCCGATCATCCGCTCCACCATGACGACATGCCGCGACCGCCACGCGGCCGCGAGCTCGTCGTGCTGCAGCAGCGCCTCGGCAAGGCCCCAGAGGTCGGCGTACGACGATCGGTCGTGGGCGACCGTGCGCAGCGCGGCGGTCATCGCCTCGTCGGAGGACGTGTCCAGGCCGGCCTCCCCGAGGACGTGCACGAAGCCGTCCCACAGGGTCGGCTCGGCCAGCCTGCGCGCCAGCCGGGCCTCCTCGGCCTCGGTGAGGCCACGGAAACGACGCACGAACCCGGGGTCCTTGGCGCCGGAGAGGAACTCCAGCTCGCGGAACTGCACCGACTGGAAGCCGCTGGCCGGCGCCAGCCGCTGCCGGAACTCGAGGAAGTCCTGCGGCGTCATCGTCTCGAGCACGTCGATCTGCTGGACCAGCAGGCGCTCGATGACGTGCATCCGGCCGAGCAGGTGGCGACAGCGCCAGAGGTCGCGGCCCTCGCTGCTCGCGTCCGTGGCGACCAGCAGGTCGCGCACGGTCTCCGCCTCGTGCAGCAACTGCTGGAACCACAGCTCGTAGACCTGGTGGATGGTGATGAACAACAGCTCGTCGTGGGCGGGCGGGCCCGTGTCGGAGCCGGACTCGAGCTGTTGGGCGCCGAGCAGCCGCTCGAGCTGCAGGTAGCTGCCGTAGGTGAGCAGGGCGCCCTCTTCACCGAAACTCACGTCACTCATGGGACCAACCTACGAGTGGTGGCGGCACGCGGCGCAGCGGATCCCCCATGATGCTGCCATGACATCCACCCGAGGAGCCCGCCGATGAGGAAGATCGAGCACGAGCTGCGCTACGACGGCGCGACACCCGAGCAGGTGTACGCGATGCTGGCCGATCCGGAGTTCCGGGAGGCGGTCTGCGAGTACCAGCGCTTCCCGAAGCGCGACGTGGCGATCAACGCGCAGGGGTCCGGTATGTCGGTGCGGGTCGACCAGTACCGGCCCGCTGACGACGTGCCCGGCTTCGCGAAGAAGCTCGTCGGCGACGAGATCAACATCCTGCAGGAGGAGCAGTGGTCCTCCCCGACAGCGGCGACGCTCTCGGTGACCATCCCGGGCAAGCCCGGGCAGATGCACGGCACGGTGCGCCTCGTCGGCGACGACGCCGGCACCACGGAGGTGGTCTCCGCCGAGGTCAAGGTCAGCATCCCGCTGGTCGGCGGCAAGGTCGAGGGCTTCATCGGCGACATGCTGCTCCGGGCGCTCAAGGCGGAGAACAAGGTCGGCGTGCGCTGGCTCGCCCAGCACTGAGCCGCCGCTCAGGAGTCGTCGTGCTGCTCGCGCTTGCGGGCGATGTGGATCACCACGGCGAGCAGCAGCACCGGCCCGAAGGCGAGCAGCCAGACCAGGGCATGCTCGTAGGGGTGCAGCCTGCCGAGGTGCTCGAGGACGGGACCGATCACGCTCCCATTGTCCCCCAGCAGCGGCCTCAGCCCATGTGCGGGTAGCGGTGGTCCGTCGGCGGCACGAAGGTCTCCTTGATCGAGCGCGGCGAGGTCCAGCGCATCAGGTTGGCCGGCGCGCCCGCCTTGTCGTTGGTCCCGGAGGCCCGGGCGCCGCCGAACGGCTGCTGCCCGACGACGGCACCGGTGGGCTTGTCGTTGACGTAGAAGTTGCCCGCCGCGAAGCGCAGCCGCTCGCTGGCCCAGTCGACGACCTTCCGGTCCTGGGCGATCACGGCGCCGGTCAGGGCGTACGGCGCGAACGACTCCATCTGGTCGACAACTGATCCGAACCGGTCGTCGTCGTAGACGTGCACCGACAGGATCGGCCCGAAGAACTCGTCGCGGAACATCGGGTCGGTCGGGTCGGTGGAGGTGACGATGGTCGGCCGGACGAAGTAGCCGACCGAGTCGTCGCACTGGCCGCCGGCGATGACTTCCGACTTCGGTGAGCGCTTCGCGCGGTTGATCGCCGCCTTGTGCTTGGCGAAGGCACGCTCGTCGATGACCGCCCCCATGAAGTTGGACAAGTCGGTCACGTTGCCCATCGACAGCGCCTCGGTCTCGTCGACCAGCTGGTCACGCAGCTTGGCCCACAGCGACTTCGGGACGTAGGCCCGGGAGGCCGCGGAGCACTTCTGCCCCTGGTACTCGAACGCGCCCCGGATCAGTGCCACCCGCAGCACGTCGACGTCGGCGCTGGGGTGGGCGACGACGAAGTCCTTGCCCCCCGTCTCGCCGACGATGCGCGGGTAGGAGCGGTACGACGCGATGTTGCCGCCGACCTCGCCCCACAGGTGCTGGAAGGTCCTCGTCGAGCCGGTGAAGTGGATGCCGGCGAGGTCCGGGTGGTGGAGTAGCACCTTCGACACGTCGATGCCGTCACCCGGGAGCATGTTGATCACGCCGGCAGGCATCCCCGCCTCCTCGAGCAGCTGCATCGTCAGGTGTGCCGCGAACTGCTGCGTGGGCGAGGGCTTCCAGATCACCGTGTTGCCCATGAGAGCCGGCGCAGTGGGCAGGTTGCCGGCGATGGCGGTGAAGTTGAACGGCGTGATCGCGTAGACGAAGCCCTCCAGCGGGCGGTGGTCGGTGCGGTTCCACACGCCGGGGCTGTTGGCGATCGGCTGCTCGGCGAGGATCTGGGCGGCGTAGTGCACGTTGAACCGCCAGAAGTCGATGAGCTCGCAGGCGGCATCGATCTCGGCCTGCCACACGGTCTTGGACTGGCCGAGCATGGTCGCGGCGTTGAGCCGGGCCCGCCAGGGTCCGGCGAGCAGGTCGGCCGCCTTCAGCAGGACCGCCGCCCGCTCGTCGAACGGCAGCGCCCGCCACTCCGGCGCCGCCTTGGCGGCCGCCCGCACCGCAGCCTCCGCGTCCTTGGTGGTGGCGTTCTTGATGACGCCCAGCACCGACGCGTGGTCGTGCGGCTGGACGACCTTGATCTCCTCGCCGCCGCCCATCCGCCTGCGCCCTCCGATGGCGGCCGTCAGGTTGACCTGGCGCCGGGTGAGGTTCTTCAGCTCCGACTCGACGGCGTCCCGTTCGGTGCTGCCGGGGGCGTAGCTCAGGTTCGGCTCGTTGACCGGAGCCGGCGGGGTCGTGATCGCGTCCATGCTGGCGATGTTGTCAGACAACGTGGGGGTGACCAACCCTCACCCCAGCAGGTCGGGGATCTCCTGCGTGGCGAACCAGCCGAGCTCCGGCGGGTCGACCTCGGCGGGGTCGAACTCCTCGGTGTCGGCGTGCACGGCGACGACCTCGCGCAGGGGTACGGCGACACCCCGACCGGCTGTCCGGGCGACGACGACCACCCGGCGCCCGACTCCGCCGAGCAGGGCGGCCGAGGCGTCGGCGGCGGCCAGCAGTGCGGCGTACTCCGACTCCTCCTGCTCGTCCGGGGCGGCGACCGATCCGGCCGTCGGGACCTCCCCGGCGGCGACCCAGCCGGCGAGCAGGTCCAGCGTCGCCGGGACGTAGATCCTCACGACTTCCTCCCGCGCGGTGCCCGCTGCCGCGTCGAGCTGGCGCTGTCCACGAGCTCGTCGAGTGCCTCGGTCACGCACTGGCCGAGCACCTCGATGTCGGGCAGGGTGTCGCGGTCGGCGGTGATCCCGTAGTAGACCGCGCCGTCGTAGGAGGTCACCCCGATGGCGACCGAGAACCCGGGCAGGAGCGGCGGCACCGGGTAGGTCTCCACCATCTCCGCCCCGGCGAGGTACATGGGGAACTGTGGTCCGGGGACGTTGGTGATGACGAGGTTCACCCCGGCCGCCTCCTCGACAGCCACCCGCGAGCCGAGTGCGTGGAAGGTCGTCGGCGCGAAGCCGGCCACGCCCGCGATCCGGTCCGCCGCGACCGCCTTCCCGGTCTCCTTGTGCGCCTTGAAGGCGTAGGACACCTGGTGCAGCCGCACCACGGGTGACGTCTCGCCGATCGGCAGGTCAAGCCGGCGACCGACCACCTGGGAACCGAGCGAGGTGGGCTCGAGCTCCTCGTCCAGGACGCTCATCGGCACCAGCGCCCGGAGTCGCCGCCCACCGCCCACGGACTCCGCGCGCGTCATCAACCAGGCGCGGAGCGCACCGGTGAGGCTCGCCAGGATGACGTCGTTCACGGTGCCGCCGTGCACCCGCCGCACCCGGCGGTAGTCCTTGAGGGACGTGCGCACCAGCACGACGCGGCGCTGCTCCGACGGCTCGTGGTTGAACGGTGAGTCCGGGACGTTGCGCCGGTTGGAGAGTGCCTTCGCCACGTCGCCGGCTCGGCCGGCGGCCTCGGCGACCGTCCGGGTGAGCGCCTCCAGGCCGTCGCGCGCGGTGCTCACGGCGGTCCTCGGGCTGCGGACCGTGTCCAGCACCGCGTCCCGGACCAGCCCGGCAGCGGTGGGCTCGGGCGCCGGGCTCCAGCCCTCGTGCACGAGCGTGCGCGGGCCCGGGTCGACGTCGAGCAGCACCTGGCCCAGGTCGACGGTGGACACGCCGTCGACGAGGATCTGGTGCGACTTCGAGAGCACCGCGATGCGGCCGTCCGCGAGCCCCTCCACGAAGTACACCTCCCAGAGCGGGCGCCCGGGGTCGAGCCGACGGGAGAGGATCCGCGCGGTGAGCTCACGCAGCTGTGCCATCGTGCCCGGCCGGGGCAGCGCGGAGCGGCGTACGTGGTAGCCGAGGTCGAAGTCGGGGTCGTCGACCCAGACCGGGTGCGCCAGCCGGCCGGGCACCCGGCGGACGTGCTGTCGATAGCGCGGCACGAACGTGATCCGGTCGTCGATGTGCGCGACCAGCGCGTCGTAGTCGAGCCCGGAGTCCTGCGGGTCGAAGATCTCCAGCGTCACGTTGTGCATCGGGGTGCGCGTCGACTCCTCGGCCAGCACGGCGAGGTCGCGTCCGCGCAACCGCTCGTTCGATGACAACTCGTGGTCTCCCGTCGCCGAGAACTTGGCAGATTCTCAGTCCGTCGAAGGGGCCCGGCTTGGCAACGCCGGCGGACACCATGGGATTCTGGCAGAGGCCACCGGACCGGCTCCGGCGGCGTCCACAAGGAGGTCCTGTGTTGTCGTCCCGTTCGCTGCGCGCCCTTGCGGCCGTCCTGCTGACCGGCGCGGTCCTGTTCACCAGTGGCTGCGGGTCGAACGACCCCGGCACCGGCGCTTCGAGCGAGAAGACGGTCGAGGCGACGCCCGTGCCCTCCACGAGCAGCACTCCCCCGAGCGCGCCGCAGGACGACGCCCAGACGATCGAGGTGCACGTCACCAAGGACACCGTCGAGCCCCTGGGCAAGACGGTCGACCTCAAGGTCGGCGAGAAGCTCATCCTGGCGATCGACGCAGAGGTGCCCGGCGAGCTGCACGTGCACTCCACGCCCGAGCAGGAGATCGCCTACCCCGCCGGCAGCTCCACGGCGCAGATCGTGATCAACCGGCCGGGCATCGTCGAGGTGGAGTCGCACACCCTGGACAAGCTCGTGCTGCAGCTCGAGGTCCGGTGAGCGTCCCCCGGCGCACGTCGACGCACCCGTGAGTCCCCGGTGATCCCGCGCTTCGTCCCGCTGCACGGCCTCGGCGGCGGCCAGGACCTGCCCATCCCGGCCCCGCTCGCGATCGCCGGCGGTACGGCGGCCCTGATCGTCTCCTTCTGCGTCCTGGTCCTGGCCTGGCGACGGCCGCGCTACGAGCCACCGGGTCCCGGTGTCCACCGTCGCTGGCTCGACGTCCTCGACAGCGACGGCTTCCGCTGGACGGTGCGGGTCGTCGGACTGGTCGTGGCCGGCTACGCGCTGGTCCCGCTGATCTGGGGGCAGGACCTCCGGATCAACCCGTCCCTGGGCATCTTCTACGTCCTGGTGTGGGTCGGGATCGTGCCGGTGTCCCTGCTCCTCGGGCGGTTCGTGGCAGCGGTGAGCCCGCTGCGCACGATCAACCTCCTGCTGGTGAAGGTGACCGGCGGCGACCCCGGCCAGGGCATGGTGCGCTATCCCGAGCGCTGGGGGTACTGGCCGGCGGCGCTGGGACTGTTCGCGTTCGTCTGGCAGGAGCTGGTCAACCCCGACCAGACCTATCTCGACTCGGTGCGCATCTGGCTGGCGGTCTACGCCGCCGTGATGCTGGTCGGGTCCGCCGTCTTCGGCGACGTGTGGTTCGAGCGCGCCGACCCGTTCGAGGTCTACTCGAACCTCCTGGCCAAGCTCTCGATCTGGGGACGAGACAGCGACGGGAGGCTCGTGCTGCGCACGCCGCTGGCCAACCTGGCCACGACCGCACCACGTCCCGGACTGGTCGCCGTCGTCGCGGTGCTGTTCGGTTCCACGGCGTTCGACTCCTACCGCGACACCGCCAAGTGGGCCCGGTTCTCCCAGGGCGGCTTCGCGTCCTGGCTCGAGGGATCACCGTTGCGCGGTGCCCTGTCCTGGCTCGCCACCGACGCGGTGCTGGTCAACGCGCTCGCCCTGCTGGTCTTCTGCCTGGTCGTGGGCGTCTCGTTCACCGTGGCGGCGCGCCTCACCGCCGTGGAGGGCGGGGTCGCGCGCGGTGAGCTGCCGCGCCGGCTGGCGCACTCCGTGGTCCCCATCATCGTCGGCTACATGACCGCCCACTACCTGAGCTACTTCGTCGAGCAGGGGCAGATCACCCTGACCCAGCTCAGCGACCCGCTCAGCCGCGGCGACGACTGGCTGGGCACCGCGGACCTCCCGGTGAACATCTGGCTCAGCCTGCACCCCGCGACGCTGGCCTCGATCAAGGTGTGCGCGGTCGTGTTCGGCCACGTCGTCGGTGTCGTCGCAGCCCACGACCGGGCGCTCACGCTGTTGCCCCGGCGCCACCAGGTGGTCGGGCAGCTCGGGCTGCTGGTGATCATGGTCGCCTACACCGCGACGGGCCTCTACCTGCTCTTCGGGGGCTGATCCGCGGGCGCCGTGAGCCCCACACCGACCCGCCGGGACAGGGCGTCGAGTGCTCGCGCCAGCGCGGAGTCCCCCGTCTCGGCCAGGGTCCGTCCGGCGACCTGGGCCCGGTCGACGGCCGGCTGGTCCAGCGGCAGGAAGGTCACCGACGCGGGCGTCGCATAGCCCTCGACCATCCCGGTGATGTCGCGCTCGCTCCAGCCCAGGGAGCCGCGCATCCGGTTGACCACCACGTGCCACGGCACCGCCCGGGCCACCTCGGCGAGCTCGACGAGACCGCGGGCCAGCCGCGCGAGGCCGGTCGGCTCGGCAGTGCCGACCACGACGACCTCGTCGGCCACGGCAAGGGCGTCGAGCGTCATCCGGTCACGGCTCGGCGCCAGGTCGTCCTCCTCCAGCCCGAAGCCGGTGTCGACCACGACGTCGCCGAACCGGGTGCCGGTGTCGAGGATCGCCTCCACCGCACCGGGTCGCACCTCCGTACGCCGGTCGCCGCGCGGAATGCCACCGAGCACGACGAGATCGTCCGTGATGCGTCGGGCCGAACGCGCAAGCGCCTCGTCGTCGAGCCGGCCCGCGTTGGCCAGCCGGGCCGTGGCCAGCACCCCGGACACCTCGTCGAGGACGCCGAGATGCTGGGTCACCGCGCCGCCGTGGGGGTCGAGGTCGACGAGCACCGTCCGACGGCCCTGGGCGCCAGCCGCAGCGGCGAGGCCGATCGCGACCGTCGTACGACCAGGGGCGCCGGCGGGTCCCCAGACGACGACCGTGCGGCCGCGCGGCCGCCCGGCGGCGGGCGGTACGTCGACTGCATCGTCGGTGAAGGGGTCCGGGACCACCTCGGTGGCCGTCGCGGCCTCCTGGACGGCCATGAGGACCGCTTCGGGCTCCGGCGCGGCCACCGCGACCACGCCGAGCCGGCCGAGCCGCTCGTCGCCGGTGGCGCTGACCGCCACCGTCCTTGCATCGTGCCGCAGGAGGTGCCGCACCGCGTCCCCGTCGAAGCCGGGGACGTGCTCGTCGACCAGCGCCACCACGGCGGTGCCGGCCGTGGCCGTGGCCATCAGGTCGGCGGTGTCCACGCAACGCTTGACGACGGTGAGGCCGGCCCGTTCGAGCGCGGGCAGCGCCTGCGCCTCCCAGCTCGCCCCGCCCGCGAGCACCAGCACGCCGGGGCGCACCGGGCCCAGCGGCGATCGAGTCATCGTCCGGCCACCGTCAGCACCACCCGTCCGGTGGTGATCGCGCCGATGGCGTCGCCCAGCCGGGCAGCAGCGTCCTCGGGCACGCCGATGATCACCTGGCGGCTGCTGCGCGGCGACAGCGCGGAGCCGTCCCTGGGCGCGGCCACGACCACGACGTCGTCGAGGACCTGCCGCGCCCGGGCCCGGTCACCGGGCTGCGTCGGGGCGACCCACACGTCGACCACCGATCCGCGCCGCACCGTCGCCGGCACGTCGTCGCTCTGCACGCCCAGCGGCACCTGGACGAGCGCGTTCCGTCGGGCGTCACCGAGGGCTGCGCGCGGCACCAGCTCACCGGGGCCGAGGTCCCGGGTGACCGTGAGGCCACCGGCCGGGAGCTCGCCGGTGAGGTAGCGCCCGGCGTCGTCACCGTCCGCGAAGTGCACCTGGTGGCGCTCGAGGTCGTCGGCCTGCAACGCCGTGCCGGCAGTGAGCCCCCGGGTCGTCGCCCAGACGGGCACGGTGTCGTCCGCACCGGCCATCACCCGCGCTCCGACCAGGACACACGCGGCCACCATGGCGAGGCCGAGCCACAGGCGGGGCTCACGCCAACCGGGTCGACGCGCCCGGGTGGCGTCGGGAACAGTCGTGCTGGCGGGGTCGCCGGACGGCCGGCTCAGGGTCGTGCGCATCGGGGCACCTCCGAGATTCGCGCTCCGGGGACACCTTTCCACAGCCAACCGGGGCCAGCGCCGGCCATCCACAGGCAAACCATGGCAAAGTGGGCCGCATGGCAGCGACGTCCCCCCGCTTCCTCCAGCTCGCCGACGTGGCGGAGGTGCTCAACACCACGAGCGCGCAGGTCTACGCCCTGGTCCGGCGTGGCGACCTCCGGGCCATCAAGATCGGCGGCCGGGGCCAGTGGCGGGTGGAGGCGGCGGAGCTCGAGGCCTACATCGAGCGGATGTACGCCGAGGCCAGCGACTACGTGGCCCAGCATCCCTACGTCGAGGGCTGACGGCGGCCTCTCCCGGGTGCTCACCCGCGGCCCTGCACCGCACTGAGCGCGCCGAAGGGAACCACCTCGGTGCCCCCGGCAGTAACGGCCTCGACGAAGTCGGCGCCGACCCGCCCCAGGCGACCCTCCACGCGGCGACCGGCACGCAGGTGGAGCAGCACGTCACCGTGTTCGGTGGCCAGGGCGCGCAGGGCCGAGCCGATCCGCAGCCGCGCCAGGACGGTGCGTGCCTCGGGCGCCGTGGAGCGCGAGCCCAGGCCCGCGACGGTGACGACCGCCGCGGAGAGCACCAGCCACGGCTGCTGCCGATCGTCGCCGAGCAGCACCCAGCCCTGACCGGCACGCAACAGGTCGCCACGCACCAGCAGGTCACCGTCGAGGCGCAGCGCCAGGGGTGCTCGCAGGGAGCCGAGCAGGCGAGCCTCGAGCGTGACCTCGGCGTACTCCGCCTCGGCCAGCGCCGCGACGTCGTGCGCGCGGTCCTCCAGTCGGAGTCCCTCGAGCTGCAGCTCGAGGTCGTCGAACAGCGCCAGCAGGGCGAGATCGCGTCGGGCGGACACCTCGCTGGTCTGCCCGGCCGGGGGCCGCTCGAAACCTGCGCCTGTGGAGAGAGCGTTGACAACTGGCGAGGTGGCGGGCTAAAACGATGCAAACACAAGCAAACGCAAGGTTCTGGCATGAAACTTCTCGGGAAGCTGGAGGCCGGCGCCGCGCCGGCCTCCTTCGATGAACTCCTGGTCCGGGCGGCGGGCGCCGCCCTGGTCCTCGCGCTCGGCTGGCTGGCGGTCGTCATCGCCGCTGTCGCCATCGAGGCGGTGACCGACGGCCGCTGGCGGCCGGTCCGCTTCACCGGCGCACCGGAGCGGCTCCGCAGGGTGCTGCTCGCGGCAGTGCTGGGCGTCCTGGCCGTGCTCGGCACGACCACTGCCGCCACAGCGACACGCTCCGGCACCACCGGCCCGTCAGCGACCGCCGCCCTCGAGGGACTCCCACTCCCGGACCGACCGGTCGGGACCCTGGTCGTTGCGGCTCCTGGTCAACGGTGGGTCACCGTGCGACCCGAGGACTCCCTGTGGCGGATCGCCCAGCGACTGCTGCCCGGAGCGGATGACGCCCGGTTGGCGACGGCCGTGGTGTCGCTGCACCACGCGAACCGCGACCTGCTGGGCAGCGACCCGGACCTCGTCCATCCGGGCGAACGGCTCCGTGTCCCCGCCACCAGCGACCTCGAGGAGCGCGCATGACTCTCCAGGCGGTCCACCCCCTCCCCAGCGGCATCGCCTCGTCGACGACGCTTCGTCCGGTCGCCGGTGACAGCGTGCCGGTGGCGGCGCAGCAGGCCACCCTGCCCTTCGGCGTGGACCACGCTCCCGGGCTGCCCCGGCGGCCGGAGCTCAGCATCGTGACCGGCTCGCCGAGCGGTCTCGAGGCCTTCGCGGCCCGGCTGGCGCAGGCGGTCGTGGAGGTGATGAGCGGCGACCGGGGCGTGCACCAGCTGATGCGCTGGACCACGGAGTCGGTCTATGCCGACCTCCTGCGCCGCACCCACACCCTGCAACGCGTCGCGCCCGGTGAGCTGCGCCAGCGTCGGGTCCGCGCACAGGTCCGCAGCGTGCACCTGTGCCGGCCCCGCGACGGCGTCGCGGAGCTGAGCGTGCACGTGCGCCACGGGCAGCGCTCGCGCGCGCTCGCCGCCCGCATCGAGCTGGTCGAGGCTCGCTGGCGCTGCACCGTGCTGGAGTTCGGCTGACGCCGCCTCAGCCGTTGACGCGGGTGGTGAGGCCGGTCGGCCCACCAGGGGCGCCGTGGCACTTCTTGTACTTCTTGCCCGAGCCGCACGGGCACTCGGCGTTGCGGCTCACCCCGGCAAACGGGTCGTCGGCGTTGCTGACCGTCTCCCCATGGGTCTCGACCTCGCCGCCACCCTCGCTCGGCGCCGAGTAGCTGAGGTGGGTGGGCACCTTCGGCGCCTCGAGGCCCTTCGCCCGGATCTGCAGACCGTGTGACTCCCCGGACCCGGCGGCCCGGCCCGATCCGATCGGACGGAAGACCGGCGGATGCGCGTGGCCCTCGTGTCCCGGCTCGATCTCCATCCCGTCGGGGATCTCCACGTCCTCGGCCTCAGGCTCCTCGTCGACCTGCACCTCGAGGTTGAACAGGAAGCCGACGGTCTCCTCGCGGATGCCTTCCTTCATGGCGTTGAACATGTCGAAGCCCTCGCGCTGGTACTCCACCAGCGGGTCACGCTGCGCGTACGAGCGCAGTCCGATGCCCTCACGCAGGTAGTCCATCTCGTAGAGGTGCTCACGCCACTTGCGGTCGAGCACGGAGAGCAGCACGCGGCGCTCGAGCTCACGCATCACCTCCGAACCGATCTCCTGCTCGCGACGGTCATACGCCGCCTGGGCGTCGGCCTTCAGCACGTCGAGCAGCTCGTGCCGGTCGAGTCCGTCCCGGCCACCGACCTGCTCCTCCAGGTCCTGATGGCGCAGCGAGATCGGGTAGAGCGTGCCGAGGGCGGTCCACAACGCCGGGAGGTCCCACTCCTCGGGGAAGCCCTCGGTGGCGGCGAGCACGTAGGTCTCGACCGCCTCGTCGATCATCGTGCTGATCTGCTCCTGGAGGTCCACGCCCTCGAGCACCTCCCGGCGCTCGCGGTAGATGACCTCGCGCTGACGGCTCATCACGTCGTCGTACTTGAGCACGTTCTTGCGGGACTCGAAGTTCTGCGCCTCGACCTGGCCCTGCGCCGACTGGATCGACCGGGTCACCGACTTGTTCTCGATCGGGACGTCGTCGGGGACCTTGAGCACCTGGAGCACCCGCTCGACGAAGGCCGCGTTGAACAACCGGAGCAGGTCGTCCTCCAACGAGAGGTAGAACCGCGACTCCCCGGGGTCGCCCTGACGGCCCGAACGACCACGCAGCTGGTTGTCGATGCGGCGTGACTCGTGCCGCTCGGTGCCCAGGACATAGAGGCCGCCGAGTGACTTCACGTCGTCGTGCTCGGCCTGCACCTGGGCCTCGATGCGCTCTAGCGTCGAGGGCCAGGCCGCTTCATAGTCCTCGGCGTTGTCGACCGGGTCGATCCCCTGCTTGCGCAGCTCCTGGTCGGCGAGGAACTCCACCGACCCGCCGAGCATGATGTCGGTGCCGCGGCCGGCCATGTTGGTCGCCACGGTGACGGCGCCCCTGTGGCCGGCCATCGCGACCACCTTCGCCTCGTCGGCGTGCTGCTTGGCGTTGAGCACGGTGTGCGGGACGCCGCGCTGCTTGAGCAGTGCCGAGAGCCGCTCGGACTTCTCGACCGACGTGGTGCCGACCAGGACCGGCTGGCCCTTCTGGTGGCGCTCCTCCAGGTCGTCGGCGACCGCGTTGAACTTCGCGTCCTCGGTGCGGTAGACGAGGTCAGCCTGGTCGAGGCGCGCCATCGGCTTGTTGGTCGGGATGGGGACGACGCCGAGGTCGTAGATCTTGCTGAACTCCGAGGCTTCGGTCATCGCCGTACCGGTCATCCCGGAGAGCTTGTCGTAGAGCCGGAAGTAGTTCTGCAGCGTGATCGTCGCGAGGGTCTGGTACTCCTCCTTGATCTCCACACTCTCCTTGGCCTCGATGGCCTGGTGCAGGCCGTCGTTGTAGCGCCGTCCGGAGAGGATGCGACCGGTGTGCTCGTCGACGATGAGCACCTCGCCGTTCATGACGACGTACTCCTTGTCGTTGCGGAACAGCTCCTTGGCCTTGATCGAGTTGTTGAGGAAGGAGATCAGCGGGGTGTTCGCCGACTCGTAGAGGTTGTCGATGCCGAGGTAGTCCTCCACCTTGGTGATGCCCGGCTCGAGGATCGAGATCGTGTGCTTCTTCTCGTCGACCTCGTAGTCGACGTCCTTGTCCAGGGTGCGCGCGATCTTGGCGAACTCGCCGTACCACTTCACCTCGTCCTGGGTGGGCCCGGAGATGATCAGCGGGGTCCGCGCCTCGTCGATGAGGATGGAGTCGACCTCGTCCACGATGGCGAAGCTGTGGCCCCGCTGGACGCACTCCTCCAGGGCGTTGGCCATGTTGTCGCGAAGGTAGTCGAAGCCGAACTCGTTGTTGGTGCCGTAGGTGATGTCGGCGGCATAGGCGCGGCGCCGCTCCTCGGGGCGCATCTCGGAGAGGATCACGTCGGTGCTCAGCCCGAGGAAGTGGTGGACGCGCCCCATCCACTCGGACTGGTACTTCGCGAGGTAGTCGTTGACCGTGACCACGTGCACGCCCTTGCCGGAGAGCCCGTTGAGGTACGCCGGCAGCGTCGAGACCAGCGTCTTGCCCTCACCGGTCTTCATCTCGGCGATGTTGCCCAGGTGCAGCGCCGCGCCGCCCATGATCTGGACGTCGAAGTGCCGCTGGCCGAGCACCCGGCGCGCGGCCTCCCGCACGGTGGCGAACGCCTCGGGCATGATGTCGTCGAGGGTCTCCCCGCCCTCCAGCCGCTTCTTGAACTCGTCGGTCATGCCGCGCAGCTCCTCGTCGCTCATCGCGACGAAGTCGTCCTCGATGGCGTTGACCGCCTTCACGACGGATTCGAGCTGGCGAAGGATCTTGCCCTCGCCGATGCGCAGGACCTTGTCGAGCAGCGACACGGATGTTCTCCCTGGAGGTGGCTTGATGGCACGGCGCGCGTGTCCGGGCACAGGGCTCCGGCGTGGGCCGCGCTGCAGCGGCCATCGTAACCGGCCGACCGAGCGATGGCCCGCAGACAGGTCAGTCGGACCGCAGCTCGACGCGCAGCGCGCCACTCAGGTCGCCACAGCGCGCGACGTGGATCTCGTCGAGCCCGAGCCAGGCGCCCAGCTCCCTCAGCTCGGCGGCGAGCTCGGCCGCCGTCGCAGGGGGCGCGTCCGGCTCGGCGTACGCCGCCTTGACCTGCAGCACCCGGTGGCGTCGGTCCGCCTTGAGGTCGACCCGCGCGACGAGCTCGTCGCCGAGCAGGAACGGCAGCACGTAGTAGCCGTACTGCCGCTTGTCCGCGGGTACGTAGATCTCGATGCGGTAGTGGAACCCGAAGAGGCGCTCGGTGCGCTCCCGCTCCCAGACCAGCGGGTCGAAGGGGCTCAGCACCGCGCGGGCCGCCACCCGGCGGGGCAGGCCCCGCTCGGCCGCCTCCCGGTGGAGGTACGCCGGTCGGCGCCACCCCTCGACACGCACCGGGAGCAGCTCACCGGCCTCGACGAGCTCGTCGATCGCCCGGGCGGCACCCGGCCCGCCGGGACCCGGTTGCAGCTTCATCCGGTAGTAGTCCGCCAGGCAGCGCGCCGACGCGACGCCGTGGGAGGCCGCCGCGCGCCGGACCAGCTCCCGCGTCGCGTCGGCCGGCTCCGGCGTGGGCGTCGCCAGCACCGCGGCGGGGAGCACCCGCTCGGGCAGGTCGTAGCGCGCCTCGAACTGGTCGTTGCGACCGGCGATCGCCAGTCGGCCGCCCATGAACAGGTAGTCGAGCACCAGCCGGGTGTCGGACCAGTTCCAGCCCCAGTTGGTCTTCTCACGGGGCAGGCCGGAGTCGAGGTCACGGGCCGTGCTGGCGCCGCGGTCGGTGATCTCGGCGAGCAGGCGCTCCTCGAGGTCGGTGCCCGGCAGCCGCGAGAACCACTTGTGGCGGCGCGCCCGGTAGAACTCCATCCGATGCTGCATGACGGGCCACAGGTCGACGGGCATGAAGGCCTGGACGTGGGCCCAGTACTCCACGATCCGACGTGGTGCGTGCTCGGCAGCCCGCGTGAGCAGGTCCACGTCGTAGGCGCCCATCCGCGAGAAGAGCGGCATGTAGTGGGCCCGCTGGAGCACGTTGACCGAGTCGACCTGGAGGACGCCGGTGCGCGCGAGCGTCCGGTTGAACGTGCGCATCGTCGGGACGGTGTGTCGCGGATCCCGGAACCCTTGGGCGACCAGGGCGATCCGGCGCGCCTGTGCCCGCGAGAGCGTCGCGGAAGGCGTCCCGGTCAAGGGATGTCGAAGAGCTTCTCGCGCACGGCGTACATCACGGCCTCCATCCGCGAGTGCAGCTGCAGCTTCTCCAGGATGTTGCGCACGTGGTTCTTCACGGTGTTCTCGCTGATGAACAGCTGCTTGGCGATCTCGCGGTTGTTGAGTCCCTTGGCCACCAGCCGGAGCACCTCCAGCTCGCGGTCGGTCAGCCGCGGGCTGATCACCGCCTCCCGGTCGGTGCGCGACATCTCCTTGAACTCGTCGAGGAGCTTGGCCGCCATCATCGGGCTGATCAGCGACTGGCCCTCGGCCACCACGCGCACGGCCTGCGCCACCTCGTCGATCGAGGAGTCCTTCAGCAGGTAGCCCGAGGCGCCGTTCTTGACCGCCTCGTAGAGGTCGGCCTCCTCGTCGCTGACGGTGAGCATGATGATCCGCGCGTTCGGCACCTCCTCCTTGATCTGCACGCAGGTCTCCAGGCCGCCGCGTCGCGGCATCCGGACGTCGAGCAGCACGACGTCGGGAACCAGCTCGGCAGCGAGTTCGGCCGCGTGCAGTCCGTCGCCGGCCTCGCCGACGACCTCGATGTCGGGCTCGACCCCCAGGAGCATGGTCAGTCCGCGCCGGAACAGCTCCTGGTCGTCGACCACGAGGACGCGCACGGGCTCCCTGGTGGGCGTGGAGTCGTTGACCTCGGGCACGCGGTCGATCATGTCAGAAAGTGCCCGGCAAGGGGCGAACTCATGCCGTTCGGTGCCGCGCGCCCGGTCGACGGCTCAGTCGAGGTCGAGCGCGATCACTCCGTAGTCGTAGCCGCGTCGACGGTAGACGACCGACGGCTTCTCGCTCTCCTTGTCGAGGAAGAGGTAGAAGTCGTGACCCACCAGCTCCATCTCGTAGAGCGCCTGCTCCAGGGTCATCGGGCTGGTCCGGTGGGTCTTCTCCCGGACCACGAGCGGACCGTCACCGGTGACGGTGATGGGGCCGACCTTGCGATCGCTGATCCCGTCGCCCGCCTCAGTCTCGATCGGCGGCGCGGAGCGCGCCATCGCCTGGCCGAGGGACTCAGGGGTGTGCTGGCCGCGGTGCACCTTGCGCCGGTCGGCGGCCCGGCGCATCTGGGCGGCCATCTTGTCCAGGGCCAGGTCCAGCGCCGACATCTTGTCCTCGGCGGCGGCCTCGGCCCGCACGATCGGGCCCTTGGACCTCGCGGTCAGCTCGACCCGCACGGCCTTCTCGGGGTTGCGCGAGTCCTTCTCCTTCTCCAGCTGCACGTCGACGCGGATGATCCGATGATCGTGCTTCTCCAGCCGGGCGAGCTTGTCCTCCACGTGTTCGCGGAACCGTTCGGACACCTCGCACTGTCGACTGCTGACCACAACGTCCATGCAGACCTCCCGCAACTCATGCCACCGGGGCTTCTCCCTGGCGCAATTGGGTACGACGCCGCGCACCCGACCGAGGTCGGGCCCGCGGCTTGACAGGTGGAGTCCGTCCGGCCGACCTGGTCTTCGTCCCCACACCCGCCTGCTGAGGCGCTCGCAGCTTGTTGCCACTACTGGCCTTCTCCGTCACCTCGCCGTATGGGACGGCGGGCGACGGGCAGGACTTACGACTAAGCCGCACCGTGATCGACAGGTCGCAACCTGCCTTACGTGGACCGCTTCGCCTGCGACTGGCATCGGCTTGCCGAGCCGGTCGTCGAGGCCGGACACATGTCCGGCCCGTGTCCTGCTCGACGCAACCACGGACCCGGACGGACTCCATACACAGACGTTAGCCGTCAGCCCCCGAAAGTGGTAGGCGACCCCGCACCGGCGCGCGACGGCGGGTCGCGGCGACACAGGCGATGCCGCCGACGACCACCCCGACACCCTCGAGCGCACGCTGCGCCTCCCGCGCCGTGGCCCCGGTGGTGAGCACGTCGTCGCAGACGACCGCCTGGACGCGGGCCCCGCTGCGGGCCAGCCGACGGAGCGTCCGAGCGTCGACCACCATCGAACCGGCGAGGTTGGCCGCCCGGTGGACCGCGTCGAGGCCGGCCTGGTCGGCGGTTGCCCGGTGCTGGCGCACCAGCCGCACCACGCGGGCGTCCTGGCCGTCGCGCCGCAGGGTTGCTGCGGCCACCCGGCACACCCGCAGCATCGGGTCGTGCCCGCGCCGGCGCACGACAGCGGCGCGCGACGGGACCGGCACCAGCAGTCGCGTCGCCTCGACTCCCGGCAGTCCCGCCACCGCCGTCGCCAGGAGCCGGCCGAGGTGTGCGGCCAGGGCGAACGCGCGCTCCTCCTTGTGCGCCAGCACGAGGGCGCGCAGTGGCCCGTCGTACTCCCCCACCGCCCGACACGGCGCCAGGCCCGCCGGCGACGGCGTCGGGGCCACCGGCGTGGCGGTCGACGGCAGGGCGGTCCGGCACGCCGGGCAGAGCAGCCGGCCGGGCGCGTGGCAGACGACGCAGGTGCTGCCCAGGACGAGGTCGAGCCAGGCGTCGAGCATCCGTCCATCCTCCGGGGCCGCGGCCGTCGGGGCACTCCCCACACTCGGGCCTGTGGACACGGGGGTCGGCGATCAGCGCGGATAGGCGGCCGCGAGCACCGGCCCGGACTTGTTGCGCATCCACTCCCCCGTGTCGGACAACCGGAGCAGGTGGTGGTCCCCGGTGACCACCCGCAGCGGCATCCGCAGGAACGGGCCCACGACGAGCTCGCCCGCGGCGCTGGGGACGACGTCCGGCGGGTCTGCCTCCGGGCCCCCCGGAGAACCGTCGATCTGGACGAACACGATCCGGTCGCTGGAGCCGGCCGGCCGGGTCAGCAGGGCCAGCGTCGTGGGCCCGCTCAGGCCGACGTCACGCGCGGGCCCGAGGTCGGCTCCCGACATCTGCACCGTCCGGGCGGGCAGCAGGTCCGTGACCCGCCCGCGGTCGTTGCGCACCACGGCGCTCACCATCACGACCGGGTCGGCGCCGGACGCGCTGGTGGCGACCAGGCGGGTGCCGTCCGCGGTCACCGTGATCGCGCTCAGCGCCTGTCCCGAGATCCCGGGCACCTGCACGGCGCGGCTGTGCAGGGCCGTGCCCCGCTGCTCCACGAGGATGATCCGGGCGCCCCGGGCCGTCCGGTCGAGCAGCCACAGGGTGCCGAACATGTCGTAGACCGGCCGCTGGAGGTCGGCGGCCTCGGTGACCGCGGTCCGCACCGGTGCGCCCTGGGCACTGCCCGCCACGAACACCCGGTGCCCGTTGCCGGTGACAGCGGCGATCAGGCCCTCGCTGTCGTCCGCGGCGACCGACCGCAGTGCGTAGCCGCGCTTGCCGAATGGTCCGGGCACCGGCTCCGTGGTGTCGCCGACCACACGCACCACCCGGCCGTCGTGGACGGCGACCGGGTCGGGGTTGCGCACCGCGCGTCCCGGGTCGAGGTCCTCGCCCGTGGACACGCTCACGTCGGTGCGTCCACCGGGCAGCGGCACCGGCGCGCCGTCGACGGTGAGCCGGATCCGGGTGATGCCGGGCACCTGTTGCAGCGTCTGCGCAAGCTGCGCGAGTGCCCTGCCGAGCTCGACCTGGGACAGCTTGAGCACGCTGGTGCCGAGCGGGATCTCCGCGATGCCGTCGTCGGTGACGACCACGCCGAGGTCCAGCAGCGTCCGGGAGGGGAACGCCGTGGTGGTGACCCGGTCGAGGTCCCGGCCCGGCCCGAGGAGCAGCCCCCTGACCAGGTTGGTCGCGGTCTGCTCGCCTGCCGGCACGTAGATGCGGTCCGGGACCAGGACGCTGCGGGTCTGGTCGAAGAAGTAGAGGTCGAACGGCACGAAGAGGCTGGCGAAGTAGGACGCGGGCACGGCCAGCGCGTCCGGTGGGTTCGCGATCCGCCACTCGCCGTCCTCGCGGACCATTCGGAACGCCGTCGTGGTGGTGCGGCCGGGCGGCCCACCCAGCCAGCCGCCACGCGCATCGAGCCGGTGCACGTCGCTGAACCGCACCAGGACGCGGTCACCACGGTCGGTGATCGTCCGGGCGTCGTAGACCAGGGTGCCCTGGTTGGGGCTCCACGTGTCCCGAGCGACCCGGGTCAGGAACTTGCGCGCCACCGCGGTGCTGGGCGGGTTCGCCTGCATCGCCGTGAGATAGCCCGCGACGATCTCCTCAGGGGAGTCGTCGCTGCGCGGTCCCGGCGGCGCGAAGTACGGCGCCTCCTCTCCCGGGCTGCCCTCCGCGGTGCGCCGGGTGTGCACCGGTCCGGCGTCCGGCAACGTGGCGCAGCCGGCGGCAAGGACCAGGGCGGCCAGCACCCCCGCCGCGAACGCGACGAGCCGGGTCATCGGTCGCTCCTGCGGAGCATCAGCGCGGAGTCCTCGGTGGGGGGCTCGGGGTGGGGCCGCTCCGGGACGTCGTCGGGCACCAGCGGCAGTGGGCTGTGCGTCAGCGGGTCACCGGCGCGACGCGGCACGGTCAGGCGGAACTGCGCACCGAGCCCCGGCGCCCCCCAGACTTGCAGCCAGCCGCCGTGCAGCTGGGCGTCCTCCAGGGCAATGGCAAGGCCGAGCCCGGTCCCCCCGGAGGTGCGCGCCCGTGCGGGGTCGGCCCGCCAGAACCGGTTGAACACCATCGCGGCCTCACCGGGCTGCAACCCGACGCCGTGGTCGCGCACGGTGACGGCCACGGCTTGGCCGTCCGCCCCCACGCGAACCATGATCGGCGCGTCGTCCGGCTCACTGTGGTCGATGGCGTTGCTGACGAGGTTGCGCAGCACCCGACCGATCCGGCGCTCGTCGACCTGGGCCACACAGGCGGTCGCGGACTCGACCAGGACGCGGACCCCGCGCTGGTCGGCGAGGGGCTGGGCATCACGCACGACCCGGTGGGCGAGGTCGACCAGATTGGTCTCGTGCAGCTCGAGGGAGGCCGCGCCGGCGTCGAACCGGCTGATCTCGAGGAGGTCGGCGAGCAGGTTCTCGAACCGGTCGAGCTCGTTCTGCAGCAGCTCTGCCGAACGTGCGGTGACCGGGTCGAAGGTGTCCCGGGCGTCGTGCAGCACGTCGCTGGCCATCCGGACCGTGGTCAGCGGCGTGCGGAGCTCGTGCGAGACGTCGGAGACGAACTGGCGCTGCACGCGCGAGAGCTCGACGAGCTGGCGGATCTGCTGTTGCAGCGCGTCGGCCATCTGGTTGAACGACACCGC
Organism: Marmoricola sp.; assembly: GCA_035708765.1. Lineage (GTDB taxonomy): Bacteria > Actinomycetota > Actinomycetes > Propionibacteriales > Nocardioidaceae > Marmoricola. Next base: position 16,891 of record DASTFI010000009.1, on the reverse strand, counting down.
GAGGCGGGCGATGTCGTCCTCGCCGCGGACGTGCATGCGCTCCTCGAGCCGACCGGACGCGATCCGCTCGGCGACCCGTCGGGCCAGCCGGATCGGGTCGATGACCTGCCGGGTGACGAGCACCACCACCCCGGCGATCAGCACCAGCAGCAGTGCCCCCGAGGTCACGAGCGAGCGGAGCACGAGGTTGACCGTGCGCTGCTCCTCGTCCATCGGGAACAGGTAGAAGATCGCGTAGGTCCCGCCGTCGGAGGGCAGCACCACCTTGGAGCCGACGGCCACGCCGGCCTCGCTGGGTCGGTCGGTGCCGGGCAGGAAGCTGATCCGCGTGAAGGCCCACGAGGTGCCCTCCTCGGTCGCGACCGCACGGCGCAGGTCGGCGGGCACGCTGGCGGAGCTGATGCCGGGAGTGGCCCGGACGCCCTCACCGGCCGGCGCTCCACCCGAGCGTGAGAGCGGCCCGACGACCACGACGTCGAAGCCGCGGACCTCACCGCGCGAGACCAGCGTCTCGACCAGCTGGCGCAGCTGCGTCTCGGGGTCGAAGTCGTTGGAGCCGGACGAGCCGAGCTGCTCCCGGATGGTGTTGGTCTCGCTGATCGACTCCGTCACCGAGGCCTCGGCCCGGCTGTTGACGAGGCCGTCGCTGATCTGGCGCATCACCAGCCAGCCGACGGAGCCGGCGACGACCGCACTCAGCAGCACGATCGCGACCACCACACGGGTGCGGATCGACCGTCGCCACGACGTCAGCGCAGCGGCGAGGGGCCGCCGCACCCGCTCCCGTGCGGAGGAGGAGGAAGGGTCAGGGCCGACGACGGCCATCGGCGGCATCCGCGGCCTTAGTGGCTCCGGCCTTGTAGCCGACGCCCCGGACGGTCAGGACGATCTTCGGGTTCTCCGGATCGTGCTCCACCTTGGCCCGCAGCCGCTGCACGTGCACGTTGACCAGCCGGGTGTCGGCGGCGTGCCGGTAGCCCCACACCTGCTCGAGCAGCATCTCGCGGGTGAAGACCTGCCACGGCTTGCGGGCCAGGCAGACGAGCAGCTCGAACTCCAGCGGGGTGAGGTTCAGCGTCTCCACGTCGTCGTCGGTGCGACGGCTCACGGTGTGCCCCGCGACGTCGATCTCCAGGTCGCCCACCTGGATCGCTTCGGGCGCGGGGTTGTCGACCCGGCGGATGCGCGCCCGGATCCGGGCGACGAGCTCCTTGGGCTTGAACGGCTTCGCGATGTAGTCGTCGGCCCCGGACTCGAGGCCGACGACCACGTCGACGGTGTCGCTCTTGGCGGTGAGCATGACGATCGGCACCCCGGACTCGGCGCGCAGCTGGCGGCAGACGTCGATGCCGTCGATCCCGGGGAGCATCAGGTCGAGCAGGACCAGGTCGGGTCGGTAGTCGCGGAATGCGGCCACCGCCTGGTCGCCGCGGGCGACGACACGGGTGTGGAACCCCTCGTTGTGGAGCACGAGGGCAAGCATCTCCGAGAGCGCTGCATCGTCGTCGACGACGAGGATGCGCGCCCTGCCCGCGGACTCGACCTGGCTCAACGCGATCAGTACCGGTAGTGGTCGGACTTGTAGGGACCCTGCACGGGCACGCCGAGGTAGCTGGACTGGTCGTCGGTCAGCGTCGTCAGGTGGACGCCCAGGGCGGCGAGGTGCAGCCGGGCGACCTCCTCGTCGAGGTGCTTGGGCAGCACGTAGACGCCGACCGGGTAGTCCTCGGTCTTGGTGAACAGCTCGATCTGGGCCAGCACCTGGTTGGTGAACGAGTTCGACATCACGAAGGACGGGTGCCCGGTGGCGTTGCCGAGGTTCATCAGCCGGCCCTCGGAGAGGACGATGATCGAGGTACCGGCGCCGGCGCCTTCGTTGAAGGTCCACACGTCGACCTGCGGCTTGACGTTCTTGCGCTCGGCGACACCGTCCGCCTCGAGGCCGGCCATGTCGATCTCGTTGTCGAAGTGCCCGATGTTGCCGATGATCGCGTTGTGCTTCATCCGGCGCATCTGGTCGACGGTGACGACGTCCTTGTTGCCGGTCGAGGTGATGATGATGTCGGCCTGCGGAAGGACGTTGTCGAGAGGGTCGACTTGGTAGCCGTCCATCGCCGCCTGGAGCGCGCAGATCGGGTCGATCTCGGTGACGATGACCCGGGCACCCTGCCCGCGCAGCGACTCCGCACAGCCTTTGCCGACGTCGCCGTAGCCGCAGACCACGGCGACCTTGCCGCCGATGAGCACGTCGGTGGCGCGGTTGATGCCGTCGATGAGCGAGTGCCGGCAGCCGTACTTGTTGTCGAACTTCGACTTCGTCACCGAGTCGTTGACGTTGATCGCCGGGAAGAGGAGGGTGCCCTCCTTCATCATCTCGTAGAGCCGGTGCACGCCGGTGGTCGTCTCCTCGGTGACGCCCTTGACGGAGTTGGCGATCGGCGTCCAGTGGTCGGCGTCGCGCTCGAGCTGCGCGTTGAGCACCTCGAAGACGATCCGCTGCTCGGTGCTGGCCGCACTCGCCGGGTCGGGTGCCTGGCCCGCCTTCTCGGCCTGCACGCCCAGGTGCAGCAGCAGGGTGGCGTCGCCACCGTCGTCGAGGATCATGTTCGGCTGCCGGTCCTGGCCCCAGTCGAGGATCTGCTGGGTGCACGCCCAGTACTCCTCCAGGGTCTCGCCCTTCCAGGCGAACACCGGCACGCCCTGCGGGTCGTCGACGGTCCCGTCCGGGCCGACGACGACGGCCGCGGCTGCATGGTCCTGGGTCGAGAAGATGTTGCAGGAGGCCCAGCGCACCTCGGCGCCAAGGGCCACCAGCGTCTCGATGAGAACGGCAGTCTGGATCGTCATGTGCAGTGAGCCGGCGATCCGGGCACCCTTGAGGGGCTGCTCCTTCCCGTAGCGCTCACGCATCGCCATCAGACCGGGCATCTCGTGCTCGGCGAGGCTGATCTCGGTGCGGCCGTAGTCGGCCAGGGAGAGGTCGGCGACCTGGAAGTCCATGTCAAAGAGTCCTTGCGAATGGGGGATACGGGCAGGCACAAGCAGGCGGTTGCGGCGTCTGGCCACGATCTCGTGCGAAAGGCGCGTGGGGAAGTCTAGTCGGCCGGGGCGTCGGCCTCCACCGGGCCGGCAGGCGTGCCGCGACGGAGGTCCGGCTCCAGGTAGATCACCCGGGCCGTGGGCTCGGCTGCCCGTACGGCGGACTCGGCGTCGTTGATCGCGCCGGCGACGTCGCTGGCGGAGTCGGTGGCGGTGACCGCGACCTTCGCCGCGACCAGGAGCTCCTCGGGGCCCAGGTGCAGGGTCTTCATGTGGATCACCGAGTCGATGCCGTCGATGCCCTCCAGCACGGCCAGGATGTGGCTCTCGACGGCGGGGGCTGCCGACTCCCCCAGCAGCAGGCTCTTGGTCTCCAGCGCCAGCACGATCGCGACCGTGACCAGCAGCAGCCCGATCAGCACGGTGCCGAGGACGTCGAAGATCAGGTTCCCCGTGAGCAGGGACAGGCCGACACCCAGGAGTGCGAAGACCAGACCGGTCAGGGCGGCGAGGTCCTCGAGCAGGATCACCGGCAGCTCGGGCGCCTTCGCCCGTCGTACGAACTCGATCCAGGAGGCCTCGCCCCGGGTCCGGTTGGACTCGACGATCGCGGTGCGGAAGGAGAAGCTCTCCATGACGATCGCGCCGACGAGGACGGCGATCGGCACCCACCACCAGGTCCCGTCCAGCTGCCCCAGGTCACCGGGATGCTCCTTGACCTCCTGCCACTTGTGGTAGGCCTCGTAGAGCGCGAACAGGCCACCGACGGAGAACAGCACGATCGCGACCAGGAACGAGTAGACGTAGCGCTCCCGGCCATAGCCGAACGGGTGCACCGGCGTCGCCTCGCGACGCGCCCGGCGCCCGCCGAGCAGCAGCAGCCCCTGGTTGCCGGCGTCTGCGACCGAGTGGATCGACTCGGCCAACATCGAGGAGGACCGGGTCAGCAGGAAGGCCAGGAACTTGAGCAGCGCGATGCCGGTGTTCGCCAGCAACGCCGCGATGACGGCCTTGGTCCCACCCTCTGTCGACATGGGAGCAGAGCCTAGACGAACGACCCCCGCGAGGCTGCCTGGCTCGCGCCCGGCCCAGCACCCGTCAGCCGTGGCCGAAGCCGACCCGGAGATACTCCGCGGCGAACGTCCCGGTCGCGAGCAGCGCCGCATAGCGGGCCACGTCACCCCCGCTGGTCGCGGTGACCGTCTCGACCCGGACGCCGTGCTCGCGTGCGGTGGTGACCAGCTCGGCGCGCGTCTCCTCCACGCCGGCCTCGGCCGAGCCGTCGTCGAGCAGGATCAGCGAGGGCCGGGGGTCCTCCACCTCGTCGGCGAAGGGGTCGGCGAAGACGTCGGCGGGGCGGGCGGCGCGCAGCACGGGCAGCAGGTGCTCGGCGTCGGCCGCCAGCGAGGCGCGGCCGGTGGCCCGCCGGATCGACTCGGCGACGCGCCGCGCCGCCCGCGCGGCCAGGACGGTGCCACCCCACAGCAGCGGGTTCGTCTCGGCGATGCCCCCGGCCAGTATCTTGGCCGGGTTGACGGCGAGGTCGCGATAGGGGCTGCACGCCACGGCCACCTCGTCGAGCGCGGCGGCCACCAGGTCGGGATCGGTGCTCGGTCCCAGGCCCACCCGGTCGAGGAGCTGGAGCATCACGATCGCGGTCGCCAACGGGTCGTCGGTCACCGTCGGCAGCAGCGTGGAGTAGCGGCCCGGCACGTGCCGGGCCACCAGCGAGTCGGCCGGTGCGGCCACCACGAGCGGACAACCGCGGCGGACCGCCTCGGCCACCGCCCGCGCCGTGGTGGGGTCGGTGCCCTCGGGTGCCAGCACGACCACCAGGTCCAGGGACCCGGCCCACCCCGGCAGCCCGGCGTTGGGCCACGCCACGAACGGCACCGGGCACACCGGCTCGAGGACCGCGCGCAGCAGCCGGGAGTCCGGCCCGGCCGCCACGATGGCGCGCGGTCGGCTCTCGGAGAGCTGGGCCGTGGCCTCGGCCAGCGACTCCGCGGCGGCGATCGACTGCCGCCGTACCCGCGCACCGGAGTCGGCCAGCTCACGCAGCACGTGGTCGGCGCCACGCAGCGCGTCCTCGTCGTCGAGGAGACCGTCGTCGAACGGCATGGCCGGTGGCTCAGGCCGGCTTGCGAGCTTCGTCGACGAGCAGGATCGGGATGTCGTCACGCACCGGGTAGGCGAGCCCGCAGGACGCGCAGACGAGCTCGCCCGCCTGCTCGTCGGCGGCCAGCGTGCCGTGGCAGTCGGGGCAGACGATGAGGTCCATCAGCTGGGGATCGAGGAACATGTGCACGTCCACCCTTCGCTCTCGCTGTTCAGTCACCGGAACCTTCGCCAGAACCTTTGCCGGGGCCGTCGTGAGGGCCGTCGGCGCGGATCGTGGCGAGCACCTCGTCGCGGACCCGGGACATCGTCTTCTGGTCTGCCCCCTCCACGTTGAGGCGCAACAGCGGCTCGGTGTTGGAGGCACGCACATTGAACCACCAGTCGTCGGCGAGCACGCTGAGCCCGTCGAGGTGGTCGAGCCCGACACCCTCGCGGCCGCCCCACTGCTCCTCCAGCGTCCGGAGGACGGCGCCCTGGTCGGCGACCTCCGAGTTGATCTCGCCGCTCTGGACGTGGCGAGCGTACGGCGCGAGCACGGTCGAGAGCGGTTCGTCGCCCTCGGCGAGGGCGGCCAGCGCGTGCAGCGCGGCGAGCATGCCGGAGTCGGCGCGCCAGAAGTCGCGGAAGTAGAAGTGCCCGGAGTGCTCGCCGCCGAAGACGGCGTCGGTCTCGGCCATCGTGCCCTTGATGAACGAGTGCCCGACACGGGTGCGGACCGGCTTCCCGCCGTGCTCGGTGACGATCTCGGGCACCGCACGTGAGGTGATCAGGTTGTGGATGATCGTCGAGCCGGGGTGGCGCTCCAGCTCACGCGCGGCGATGAGCGCGGTCAGCACACTGGGGTTGACGGTCTCCCCCCGCTCGTCCACGAGGAAGCACCGGTCGGCGTCGCCGTCGAAGGCGAGACCGATGTCGGCGTTCGTCTCCCGCACCCGCGCCTGGAGGTCGACCAGGTTGGCCGGGTCGATCGGGTTCGCCTCGTGGTGGGGGAAGGTGCCGTCGAGCTCGAAGTAGAGCGGGACGAGGTCGACGTCGAGGCGCTCGAAGACCGCAGGTGCGGTCAGCCCTGCCATGCCGTTGCCGGCGTCGGCGACCACCTTCAGCCGGCGACCCGTGACGGGCGCGAGGTCGAGCAGGTAGGCGGCGTAGTCGGCGAGCACGTCCTGCTCGGTGACGGTGCCGGCCCGCTCCGCGGTGTGCTCGGAGCCGGCGGCGACCAGGTCACGGATCTCGCCCAGTCCGGTCTGCTCCCCGACGGGGACGGCGCGCGCCCGGCACATCTTGATGCCGTTGTAGCGGGCCGGGTTGTGGCTGGCGGTGAACATCGCACCGGGCTGGTCCAGGTGCCCGGAGGCGAAGTAGAGCTCGTCGGTGGAGGCGAGGCCGATCAGCACGACGTCGGCGCCCGCCGTCGTGGCGCCCTGGGCGAAGGCGCTCGCCAGGGCGGGCGAGGACGGCCGCATGTCGTGCCCGACCACGACCGTGGCGGCGTCGGTCACCCGGACGAACGCGTTCCCGACGGCGCGGGCGAGACCGGCGTCGAGCTGGTCGGGTACGACGCCGCGGACGTCGTAGGCCTTGAAGATCGCGTCGAGCTGCTCGGTGGTGACCGTGCCGGTGGACCCGTTGTCGCTCATGGGCTCCAACGTAGTGCGTCAGGCGTCAGGCGTCAGATTTCAGGACCCGCAGGTGCCCCTTGCGGGCGACCTCGCGCATCTCGAAGGGGGCCGCCGGCTCCGCGACCGCCACCGGACGTGGTTGGCCGGCCTCCCGGACGGCATCGGCGAGGGCCAGGAGATCGTCGCCGGAGGGCCCGTTGACGTCGTCCGTCGCCAGGCGCAGCACCTCCCAACCGCGGGGGGCACTGAGCCGCTCGCTGTGCACCTCGCACAGGTCGTAGGCATGCGGCTCCGCGTAGGTCGCCAGCGGACCGAGGACGGCGGTCTGGTCGGCGTACACGTACGTCAGCGTGGTCATCGCCGGCCGCCCGCAGGCGGTGCGCGAACAACGACGGAGCAGACTCACGGACCGAACGGTACCCCGGCGACGGCAGCGTGCGGTCTAGGCTCGCGGACATGCCGGACGACCCTGACTCCGTCGCCGCAGCACCGCGGGATCCCGGGCGCCGCCCTCGCCGGCGGGACCGGCACGGTCGAGGCCAGCGCGGGCCGGCGTACCTGCCCTCGACGCTGGCCCCGGACGGTGTCCCGGCCCGGGTGTTCGGCGCCGAGCGGTTCGACGCCACTGCGTTGGCGGTGATGCGCGAGGTGGCCGAGCACGGTCCCCCGGCACTGGCCGAGATCGAGCTCGCCGTCGAGGAGATTCCCGTGCTCCCGCCGGCCTGGAACGACCGCACCGTCCCGCTGGCGTCGTTCCTCGACCCCACTCCCCTGCGGCCGGGGCGCCTGGTGCTGTTCCGCAGGCCGCTGGAGCACCGAGCCGAGACGCGCGCGGATCTCGACGCGCTGCTGCTCACCGTCGTGGTCGAGCAGCTGGCCGACGTGCTCGGGATGGCCCCGGAGGACCTGCACCCGGGCTACGACCCCGAGGACGACTGACGACCGGCGGCTCACCAGCCGCGGCGCACGGAGGGCAGCGTCAGCGCCTGCACGGCGGGCGGCACGGCGATGCTGCCGGTCGCTGCACCGCGGGTCACCAGGAGGCCCGCGACGGCGTGACCACCCGAGGTGACCAGCTCGACGTAGCGTGCGGCGCGCGGCAGTGCCACCTGACGGGTGGTCCGGGCCTCCACGGTGACCCGGCTGGGTTGGAGCTTGCGTCCGTCCGCGGCGTGCGGCACCACGGTCAGGCGGGCATCGTGCTCCAGCGCCGTCACCACGAGGTGGGCCGTGTCCGCCGCTGGGACCGCGAAGACCGATGAGCCGTCGAGAGGTGCCGCGGCGGCTGCGTAGGTCTCGTCCTTGCCGGCGATCGTCCGGACGCTGGCCACCACTGGCCCGGACCCCTTCAGCGCCAGGGCGACCGGCTCCCCGTCGAGCCCTCGTGTGAGGTCGAGGCTCGCGACCGCGCCGGGAGCGACCGTGACCGACTCCAGGCCCTTGGGGGTGAACGGCCCCTTCCCACTCACCAGCTCGAGCTCGACGACCGCCTCCACTGTGCCGGGGTTGGCGACCAGCAGGGTGGCACTCGCCGGGCTGCCCGCGAGACCGACCAGGCGCAGCCTCCGTTCCGCCGAGCCCTGGTCGGGCAGCCACTCGCGAGTCACGCCACCGATCCGGTTCCTGGTGAAGCTGTCCACCGCGGTCACGCTGACCAGGCCCTGGCTCGTCGTCACGTGTGCGGCCAGCTCGCCGGTGCTCGGCGCGACCTTGGTCAGGTCGAAGGTGCGACTGCTGTTGCCGGGGAGCGTGATCCCGCGCAGACCCGGGGCCTCGACCTCGCCGCGGGGACCGAGCACCTCGATGTCGACCACGGCCGATCCCGGCCGCGGGTTGTCGACGACGAGGGTGGTGGAGTGGCCGACGCTGCCGCCCGCACCGACGAACCACCACTCGTTGGCCGGCTCCGGGCAGCTGCCGAAGGCGTACGACGGAGCGGGGGTCGCAACCCGCGCAGCGAAGGCCCCGCGGGCCTGCTCCTGGGGAACGTGCACGCGCACGAGACGTTCGAGCGGTCGCTGCTGCAGGCCGCCGTCCAGCGAGCCGGAGAGCACGTGGGCCCGGGGCAGCTCGTCGGCGCAGGAGAAGACCCGGTCACCCACGGCCTGACGAGGAGCTGCGGGTCCCGCGGCGCCCTCGTTGTCGCCTGCGGCGCCCGCCCACGCGAGGAAGCCCACGGTGAGCAGCACCGCGGCAAGGGCGATGGCCAGCTCCCGCGACGGTCTGGCGACACCGCGCACGGCGTCCACCCGCACGGTGGCGATGCGGCGTCCGGCCGACCTGCTCATCGACGCCTCCTCTCCACCAGGCGCTCGGGCAGCGACAGCACGATGAGCGCGACGATCCCCAGCACCTGCAGCAGCAGCCAGAGGGGCCGCCAGGCAGCGCCGTCGTGGTCGAGGTGCTCCAGGGTGGTGGTCGGCTCCACGCGCCAGGCCCGGCTGCCGCCCTCGGGCGCGCTGGCCGCAGCGAAGCCGGCCGAGGCGTCGAGGCCACCGACCACCGCGCTGTCGACCGGGGCGGGCGCGAACACGTAGTGCACGCCGTACCCGGCGAGATCCGCTGCCGCGCCCGGGTCACTGCCGCCGAGCACCGCCTCGACGACGGAGGTGAGGTCCGGGTCGGGCTCCGTGAGCGCGAGCACACCGTCGTCACCCAGCCGGGTCGGTCCCGAACGGAGCAGCCGGTAGTCGACACCGCTCTCCCGCTCACCGGTCAGCACCAGGACGCCCTCGGTGCGGCTGTCGCTGGCGAGCTGCGTCATGTAGGTGGGCAGCCGCGTGACCGGCGTCCGCGAGACCAGGGTCTGGTGCCCGTCAGCGACCCACCAGCCGATGCCGGCCACCGCCGTGACCATTGCCGCCACCACGCCGAGCGCCGCCACCGGCTGGCGCCAGCTCAGGCTCGCCCGGGAGAACAGCACGAGCACCCCGTGTCCGGCCAGCGCCGCGGCGCACAGCAGCGCGCCCTGCAGGACGACCACCAGGGATCCGACCCAGGCGCGGAAGTCGCTGGGTACTCCCGGGAGGCTGACCGCGACGTGCGAGACGACCGCGATCAGCAGGGCGGCGACGGCGGCGACGACCCAGGCCCGGGCCACCCGGCGGCGGGTGTCGGTGCGCAGCAATGCCAGCAGGGCGGCCAGCGCGAGGCCTGCGCCGAACCACGCGGGCGCGTCCGGCCCACCGGCCCGGCCCAGCACCAGGTCGAGGAACGAGGGGTCGGTGGGCAGGACCCCTGCCTTCCCGGCTTCGACGAGCCAGGCGCCCGGCGCGCGGAGGGTGCCGATCAGCCACGGAAGGACCAGCACGAGCGGCGCGACCAGCACGGTGCCCAGCTGCCGGACACGCACGCGGCCCGGCCGGCCGGTCAGCGCGACGCCGACGAGGGCGACCGCAAGGAACCAGACCGTCGGCACGAAGGCGGTGAGCAGTCCCAGCGCCAGGGCGGTGCGCCAGGTGGCCCGCCAACGAGCCGCATCGTCCGGTGCGGTGGCGAGGCGGAGTGCGGCGCCGGCCACCCACGGGAGCAGGACCGTACCCACCACGGTGCCGAGCCGGCCCTGCCCGACCGCACCGGTCACCACCGGCAGCAGCGCGTAGCCGAGGGCGGCCCACAACGCGGCGCCACCGGTGCCGAGGAGGGTTCGGAAGAAGCGGAGCGCGCCGGCGAAGCACAGCGGCACCGCCAGCACCAGCAGCAGGGTGAGGAGCAGGCCGGCGTTGCCGAACAGCACCGTGCCCAGGAGTGCCAGCGGCAGGACGTACGCCGGTGCCGGGGCGTCGGTGCCTGTGCCCAGGGCGTGCCACCGGCTCGCCCAGAGATCCCACCAGTGACCGGCGCCGTCCGGGGCCGGCAGGAGCGCGCCGCCGTGCAGGGCGGCTCCACCCAGCCAGTCCCAGCCGACGACCAGCGCGAGGACGACCAGCACCAGGAGGACCAGGGAGCCGGGGTGCCGCAGCAGCCGGCGCCACGCGGTTGCGTCGGTCTGCTCCGCGCGACGACGCGCGATCGAGTCCCGGGCGGTGTCGGTGAGGGCCATCCACACGTCGCCGACGAAGTCGAGCCCGTGCCGGTAGGGCAACCAGAACGGGGCCAGCAGGTGCCGCACGTCTCCGTGCTCCACCTGGTGTTGAGCGGTGCGTTCGCGCCGGGCGGCGAGGATCCGCCGCGGGTGCAGGAGCACGTCGCCCACGGCGAGGACCTCGTCGGCCGCCTCCGCCGGGGCCCGGACGAGCAGCAGCCCCAACGCACGCAGCAGACCACCGAGGAGCAGGCGCACGACGCGGAACGGGAGCGAGCGACCCGGGCTGTTGGCCAGCAGGGTGTAGAAGGCAGCGGCGCGCTGCTCACGTCCGGGCCGGCGGACCAGGGCGGAGTCCCGCAGGCCACGGCGGGCTGCCTCGACGTGGAAGGCGACCGCGTCCGGGACGATCTGGGTCGCATGGCCCGCGCGCGCGGCGCGCCAGCCGAAGTCCACGTCGGCGCCCAGCACCGGGAGCCGGGCATCGAGACCGAGCTCCTCGAGCACCGAGCGGCGCACCAGCATGCACGCGGTGTTGACCGCGAGGACGTCGTGCTGGACCTCGTGCTGGCCCTGGTCGTACTCACCGCGCTCCAGCCCGGTCTCGCGCCGACCCGTGCTGCTCAACGTGACCCCCACCTCGAGCAGCCGCTTGAGGGAGGGCCACTCGCGGATCTTCGGGCCCAGCACCGCGACCTCGGAACGACACGTCGCCGCGGCCTCGAGGAGGTGGGCCAGGCAGTCGTCGTCGGGGTTGACGTCGTCGTGGAGCAACCACACCCACTCGTCCGGGTCGGCCGGTCCTGCCGCCGCGAGACCGGCGCGCACGGCGTCGGCGTACGGCGTCGACGCGGGCAGCTCGACCACGTCCACCGCCAGCGCGTCGCTGACGAGCCCGGGGCTACCGTCGACCGAGCCGGTGTCGACGGCCACCACGTGGTCGACCCGGGATCGCGCAGCGGCCACACCGGAGAGCACCGCCGGCAACCAGCGGGCCCCGTTGTGGCTGACCAGCAGCGCGGTGACCTTCACGAGTCGTCACCCTAACGACGCGGTCAGTCCTCCTGAAATGCAGTGGCCGGCACCGAGCGGGCGCCGGTCGTGCACGTCACACTCAGACAGCCCGCTTCTTGAGCTTGCGCCGTTCGCGTTCGGACAGGCCGCCCCAGATGCCGAACCGCTCGTCGTTCATCAAGGCGTACTCCAGACAGTCCGCCCGCACCTCGCACGTCAGGCAGACGCGCTTGGCCTCGCGGGTGGAACCACCCTTCTCGGGGAAGAACGCCTCCGGGTCGGTCTGCGCGCACAGTGCGCGCTCCTGCCACCCGTTCTCGTCCGTCTCTGCTTCGTCCTGCAACAGGAAGAGCTCTCGCACGATTTTGCCCCTTCGACCCTGCGACCCCGACGGGCCGCGATTGCCCCGTATTCTCGTGATCTTCCTCACCGGCGGGTGTCGGATTGGAAAAATACACTGATGTGATTACAAGCCTGTCGTGCCCGCGAAGTCAAGCCCGGATCTGGTATGAGCGCCGCGACCGGCACACTTCTCCCCATGTCCCTGCGTCCTGCCACGCCCGCGTCGACTCCCCTGCCTCCGCTCCCCGGTTGGATTCCCGGCCGGGTCACCGTCCTCTCCGGCGGCGTCGGCGGCGCCCGGTTCCTGGGCGGCGTGCTCGAGCTGGTCGGCCGCCACGACGCCGGGACGGAGGTCACCGTGGTCGCCAACACCGGCGACGACCTCTGGGTGCACGGCCTCAAGGTCTGTCCGGACCTGGACACCGTCATGTACACCCTCGGCGACGGCATCGACCCCGAGCGTGGGTGGGGCCGTCGTGGCGAGACCTGGCAGGCGAAGGACGAGCTGGCGGCGTACGGCGTGGAGCCGACGTGGTTCGGTCTCGGCGACAAGGACCTCGCCACGCACTTGGTCCGCACCCAGCTGCTCGACGCGGGCTACCCGCTCTCGGAGGTGACCGCGGCGTTGTGCCGGCGGTGGGAGCCGGGCGTGCGGCTGCTGCCGATGACCGACGACCGCGTCGAGACCCACGTCGTCATCGACGACCCGGAGTCCGGCGAGCGGCGCGCGGTGCACTTCCAGGAGTACTGGGTCCGGCACCGGGCCGAGGTGCCGGCCCACCAGGTGGTGTCGATCGGCGCCGACCGGGCTGGTCCGGCACCCGGCGTCCTGGAGGCCCTCACCGACACCGACGTCGTGCTGCTGGCGCCCTCGAACCCGGTCGTCTCGATCGGCAGCATCCTGGCCGTGCCCGGCATCCGGGCCGCCCTGCAGCACACGCCGGCCCCCGTGATCGGCATCTCCGGGATCATCGGGGGCGACCACGTGCACGGCATGGCCCGCCAGCTGCTCGACGTCATCGGGGTCGAGTGCAGTGCCGCCGGGGTGGCCGAGCACTACGGGGCCCGGCCCGCCGGCATCCTCGACGGCTGGCTCGTCGACGCGGCCGACGCCGCCGACCTGCCCCGGATGCGGGCGGCCGGCATCGCCGCCGACGCCGTGCCGCTCTACATGACCGACCCCGGCACCACCGCCGCGATGGTGGCCGCAGCGCTGCAACTGGTCCCGCGGTGAGACCCGTCCCGAGCCAGGCTCTCGTCCTGGAGGCCGTCGAAGGGCTCGGCGAGATCACGCCCGGCACGGACCTCGCCGGTCTCCTCGCGGACGTGGTCGACCTGCGGGACGGCGATGTGCTGGTCCTGACCAGCAAGGTCGTCAGCAAGGCCGAGGGGCGCGTCGTCGAGGGCGACCGCGACGGGGCCGTCGAGGACGAGACGCTGCGGGTGGTCGCGCGGCGCGGCGGCACCCGGATCGTCGAGAACCGCCAGGGCCTGGTGCTGGCGGCTGCGGGAGTCGACGCGTCCAACGTCGCCGCGGGAAGCGTAGTGCTGCTGCCGGAGGACCCGGACCGCTCGGCCCGGGTCCTGCGGGAGGGCGTGCTCGCCCGGACCGGTCACAACGTCGCCGTGGTCGTCAGCGACACCGCCGGCCGGCCATGGCGGACGGGGCAGACCGACATCGCCATCGGCGTGGCCGGGATGGCACCGCTGGAGGACTTCGCCGGCCTGGTCGACGGCTACGGCAACGCACTGGCCGTCACGGCGCCGGCAGTCGCCGACGAGCTGGCCGGGGCCGCCGAGCTCGTCACGGGCAAGTTGGGCGGCCGCCCACTGACCGTCGCCCGCGGCCTGGCACAGCGGGTGCTGCCGCCGGGTGAGCACGGGCAGGGAGCGCGCTCCCTGCAGCGGCCACGGGAGCAGGACCTGTTCGCCCTGGGCACCCGGGAGGCGGTGGTCGCGGCGCTCGCCGGCGCCGACGGGGACGCCTTCGGGACACCGGCCGACCCTGCGGACCTGGCCGCAGCCCTGACCCGGTGCGGCCGCGACGTCACCGGGGTCGGGAATGCGGCGGTGACCCTCGAGCGCACCCTGCTCGACAGCCCGGAGCAGGTCCCGCAGCAGGACCCGGTCCTGGCGGCCCTGCTGCACGCGCACCGGTGGCGCGTCGATTCCGTCGAACCGCGCGTCCGCCTTGTCCCGCTTCCGTAGAATCCGTTCGACCTGTCGACCGGATCGAGGAGAGAGCTGACCCCGTGGCGAAGAAGAACGCGAAGAACTCCGAGCGTCGCGCCATGGTCGAGAAGCTGCGCCAGGACCAGGCGCGCAAGGAGCGCAATCGCAGCCTCCTCATCCTCGGCCTCTGCATCGTGGTCGTCGCGGGCCTGCTGGCGGCGGCCCTGGTCCCCTACCTGAAGGACCGGTCGAAGGAGCAGGAGCTGGCCGGCAAGTCGGTCGCCAAGATCGGCGCCACCCAGGCGGCCGCGCAGTGCACGGACATCGAGACGCGCAAGACCGACCACAGCCAGAAGCACATCCCCGAACCGCAGCAGATCACCTACACCGATGCGCCGCCGTCCTTCGGCTCCCATCGGCCGCAGTCCGCGTCCTTCGAGCGCAACTTCTACACCGCCGCCGACAGGCCGGAGGTGCCCCTGCTCGTGCACAACCTCGAGCACGGCTACGTGGTCGCGTGGTACGACGACACCCTCGCCGAGCAGAAGGACCAGCTCGACCAGCTCAAGGCCATCGCCGACAAGTACAAGAGTGCCGGCACCCGGTTCATCGTCGCCCCGTGGACCGGCGACGACGGCAAGGCCTTCCCCGAGGGCAAGCACCTGGCCCTGACCCGGTGGAGCGCCGACGCCAAGGACCCGGGCAACCAGGACAAGCAGCGCGGCAACTGGCAGTACTGCGGACAGACGAGTGGCGCAGTCATCTCCGACTTCGTCGGTCACTGGACCAACGCACAGAGTCCCGAGCCCGGGATCATGTGAGGTCGGCGCGGCCGAGCTCCTGCATCCGCGCGACCAGTCCCTTGACGTCCTGCGCGTGGGCCAGGTCGGTGACGAGCACGACGTCACCCATGTCGACCACGACGGCGTCCTGGACGCCGAGCACCACGATCGGCCGGTCGCCAGCCACGACCAGTCCGCTGGAGCCCTCGCCCACCACCAGCGCATCGCCCAGGGTGCTCAGGGATGCGGCCTCCCCGCCGAGCTGTTCGTGCAGGGCGGCGAAGTCACCGAGGTCGGCCCAGCCGAAGTCGGCGGGCACGACGGCCACGCGGCCCGCCGCTGCCGCCGGCTCGGCGACCGCGTGGTCGATGGCGATCCGGGTCAGCCCCGGCCAGCACTCGTCGAGCACGTCGGGGTCGGCCGCGATCGCCCGCAGGCTGCGCGCCATGTCGGCATGCCGCTCGGCCAGCAGGTCGAGGAGCGTGCCCGCCCGCGCCACGAACATGCCGGCGTTCCAGCGGTACTCCCCCGACGCCACCCAGGCCCGCGCCCGGTCGAGGTCGGGCTTCTCCACGAACGCCTCGACCCGGCACGCTGTCGGGAAGCCTGGCAGCGGCGTGCCGGTGTGGATGTAGCCGAACCCGGTCGCCGGGTGGGTGGGGGTGATCCCCAGTGTCACCAGGTGCCCCTGGGCCGCCACGGCCGCCGCCTCACGCACGCAGGCGCGGAACCGCTCGGGATCGGTGATGACGTGGTCGGCGGCGAACGAGCCGATCAGCGCGTCCGGATCGGTCCGCTCGACCAGCGCCGCGGCCAGCCCGATCGCCGCCATGGAGTCCCGCGGCGACGGCTCGGCGAGCACCCGGTCGGCCGGCAGGCCCGGAAGCTGCCGGCGAACCGCGTCGGCGTGCGTCCGACCGGTGACCACCAGCACCCGGTCGCCCACCAGCGGCTGCAGCCGGTCCAGCGTCTGCTGCAGCAGGCTGCGGCCCGACCCGGTGAGGTCGTGCAGGAACTTCGGCGACGCGGCCCGCGAGAGCGGCCACAGCCGGGTCCCGGCTCCTCCGGCGGGCACGACCGCCCAGAGCGACGGCTCCTCCTGGTGTCCCATGGTGACGCATGATGCCAGCAGTTGCCCGCCCGGGTGGCACGCCGCCCGCACGGCCGCCTACCCTGCGCCGGTGAGCAACTTCCCCGACCTGCTGGCCCGACGACTGCGCCACGATCCGGGGCAGCCGTTCGTCACCTACTACGACGACGGCACCGGCGAGCGCACCGAGCTGTCCGTGACGACCTACGCCAACTGGGTCGCGAAGACGGCCAACCTGCTGGTCGACGAGCTGATGCTCAACCCGGGTGACGTCCTGGCCCTGCGGCTGCCCACCCACTGGCTCGGACCGGTGTTCGTCGGAGCGGCCTGGTCCGCCGGGCTCCGGATCGCCGACGGCGCCTCCGACGAGCGGCCCGACGTGGTGGTCGTCGGCCCGGACGCCCGCACGCAGACCCCTGCCGGCGGCGAGGTGCTGGCCTGCTCCCTGGCCCCGTTCGCGACGCGCTTCGCCGAGCAGCTGCCCGAGGACGTCCACGACTTCGGGCTCCTGTGGCCCGGCCAGGGCGATGTCTTCGTGCCCGTGGAGGCCGTCGAGCTC
Source organism: Marmoricola sp. (assembly GCA_035708765.1). Lineage (GTDB taxonomy): Bacteria > Actinomycetota > Actinomycetes > Propionibacteriales > Nocardioidaceae > Marmoricola. Next base: position 129 of record DASTFI010000009.1, on the reverse strand, counting down.
GGCGACGCGGCACCGGCGCCGGGCCGGGTGCTGACCGACCTGGACCCCGCCGACGAGCCGGCCCGGGAGCTGCTGCGCGACCTGGTCGCCGGCACCGGCTCGCTGGTGCTCGTGGGGGGTACGGCGACC
>DASTFI010000008.1:0-7724 GCA_035708765.1 Marmoricola sp. | reverse complement strand
GGGGACGTCCCGGTGCCCGGCGGCCGGACGCTGGCCTACGTCTACGACTCCGGGCTGGCCGAGGACGACCGGATCGGCGCCGAGGCGGTGGCTGCCTACTCCGGCTCGAACGGTCTCGACCCGACGGCGTTCCCCTCGCTGCTGCAGATGGAGAACGAGCTGGTCGGCTTCGCCTGCGACCTCCTCGACGCACCTCAGTCGGCGGTCGGCTCGGTCACGTCGGGCGGCACCGAGTCCGTGCTGCTCGCCGTCCAGGCCGCCAGGGACGCCCGCCCCTCGGTCCGGCGGCCCAGCATGGAGCTGCCGACCACCGCGCCCGCGGCGTTCCACAAGGCGGCGCACTACTTCGGCGTCGAGGCGGTGCCGGTCGAGGTCGACGACTCGTTCCGCGCCCGGCCCGAGGCGATGGCGGCGGCGATCGACGACCGGACCGTGCTGGTGGTGGCCAGCGCTCCGTCGTACGCCCAGGGGGTCGTCGACCCGGTCGGCCCGATCGCGCAAGCGGCGGCCGAGCGCGGCGTGCGCTGCCACGTCGACGCCTGCATCGGCGGGTGGGTGCTGCCGTACGCCGCCCGGCTCGGCCGGCCCGTCGAGCCGTGGACCTTCGCCGTCGAGGGCGTCACGAGCATCTCGGTCGACCTGCACAAGTACGCCTACGCGCCCAAGGGCACCTCGATCCTGCTGCACCGGACGCCCGAGCTGCGCCGGCCGCAGTACTTCGCCTCCGCCGACTGGCCGGGCTACACGATGCTCAACTCCACGATGCAGTCGACGAAGTCGGGTGGCCCGCTGGCCGGGGCCTGGGCGGTCGTGAGCAGCATCGGCGACACGGGCTATCTGACCCTGGCGCGCGAGGTCCTCGCCGGGGTCGACGAGCTGGTGTCGGGCGTCGCCTCGATCCCGCAGCTGCGGGTCGTCGTACCGCCCGACTCCACGCTGGTCGCGCTCGCGACCGACTCCTCGTGCGACGTCTTCACCATCACCGACCACATGTCCGCGGCCGGTTGGTGGGTGCAGCCGCAGCTGTCCTACCGCGGGGGCGCGCCGACGATCCACCTCTCGCTGAGTGCGGGGACCGCGCCGCTGGTCGGGGAGTTCCTCGACGCCTTGGGGAAGGCGGTCGCCGCGGCCGTCACCTCCGGTCCGATCGTGATCGACCCGGAGATCCGCGCGTACGTGGAGTCCCTCGAGGCCGCCACCCTGACCGACGCCGACTTCGACGGCCTGCTCGCCGCGGTGGGCATGGCCGGCGGCGACGGTGTTGCGATCCCCGACTCGATGGCGGAGATCAACGCGCTCCTCGACCTGGCCACTCCCGACCTGCGCGAGGCGCTGCTCGCTGCGTTCCTGGATCGGTTGCAGCGGCCGGCCCGGGGGCGCTTGTAACGCGGGGTTACCGTCGCTGGACCCGCGGCACGCCACGTACTCAGCGTCGTGGACACCGCTTTACAAGCGACTCCGCCGGGTACGACGACCCCATGGCCAGCAAGCAGGACCGCCTGTCGACGTACCGCGAGATGCGCGACTTCGACAGGACCGCGGAGCCGGCGGGGGGCAGCGGGACGGCCCACGAGGGGCGGCGCTTCGTGGTCCAGCGGCACCGGGCGTCGAGCCGGCACTACGACCTCCGTCTCGAGATCGACGGCGTGCTGGCGTCGTGGGCGGTGCCGAAGGGCCCGACCCTCGACCCGAGCGTCAAGCGGATGGCGATCCACGTGGAGGACCACCCGCTGGAGTACGCCTCCTTCGAGGGCGTGATCCCCAAGGGCGAGTACGGCGGTGGCGACGTCATCGTGTGGGACCAGGGCACCTGGGAGCCGCACGACACCGACGACCCGGCCGCCGCGGTCGCCGACGGCGAGCTGCACGCCGACGTGTTCGGCGAGAAGCTGCGCGGGAGGCTGGTCCTGCTGCGCCGCGGCGCGAGCGAGGACGGCAAGGAGAACTGGCTGCTCGTGCACAAGCACGACGAGCATGCCGTCGAGGGCTGGGACCCCGAGGACCATCCGCGGTCGGTGGTCAGCGGTCGCACCAACGAGGAGGTCAAGGCGGATCCCGGAGCCCGCTGGCACAGCGACAAGCCGGCGGCCGAGGCGGAGGAGTCCCTGGGGAGGGACTGGCAGCCGCCCTCGGAGGACGAGCTGGCCGCTCTGGACGACCTCGGCGAGGACGGCACCTGGGACGTCTTCGGCCGGAGCCTGAACGTGACCAATCTCGACAAGGTGCTGTTCCCGGCGCGCGACGGCGAGGACACGGTGACCAAGCGGGACCTGCTCCGGTTCGCCGCGCTGGTTGCGCCGGTGTCCGTCCCCTACCTGGAGGGCCGGGCGCTCAACCTGCACCGCTATCCCGACGGCGTCGACAGCAAGGGCTTCTGGAACAAGAAGCGACCCTCGTATGCCCCCGACTGGCTCACCGCGTGGGACAACCCGCTCGCGGATCCCGGCGAGACGCAGACCTACCTGGTTGCCGACGAGCCCGCGGCGCTGGTGTGGGTGGCCAACTTCGGCGCCCTGGAGTGGCATCCGTGGACCTCCCGGACCGAGGAGGCCGAGTGCCCGACGTACGCGCTCTTCGACATCGACCCCGGCGGGGACACCACCTGGGAACAGGTGCTCGACCTGGCGCGCCTGCACCGTACGGCGTTCGAGCAGCTCGGCGTCCGGGGACAGCCCAAGGTGACCGGCTCCCGCGGCATCCAGGTCTGGGTGCCGATCCGGCCCGGGCCGTCCTTCGACGAGACCCGCGCCTGGGTGGAGTCGGTCTCGCGGACCGTCGGGAAGGTGTTCCCCGAGCTGGTCAGCTGGAAGTGGGTCAAGCGGGAGCGCGGCGGCAGGGCGAGGCTGGACTACACCCAGAACGCGATCAACAAGACGCTGGTGGCGCCGTACTCCTGCCGTCCGCGGCCCGGAGCGCCGGTCAGCATGCCGATCGGGTGGCACGAGCTGGACGACCCGACGCTGCGGCCCGACAAGTGGACGATCCGGACCGCGCCCGACCGACTGGCCGAGGTGGGCGACCTCTTCCGCGGCGTACTCGTGCACGACCAGGTGCTGCCCTCCTTCGCCTGAGCTGCTCCTCTAGGGTGAGGCCCGTGGGCGCGCTGGCCGGTCTGGTGGAGAAGGGACTCATCGCACCGGACTGGGCCCAGGCACTGGCACCGGTCGACGGTCAGATCGCACGGATGGGGCAATTCCTGCGGGCCGAGCTCGAGGCGGGCCGCGGCTACCTCCCCCGAGGCGCCCACGTCCTTCGTGCGTTCCAGCGGCCGCTGTCCGACGTCAAGGTCCTGATCGTGGGGCAGGACCCGTATCCCACGGCCGGACACCCCGTGGGACTGAGCTTCTCCGTGGCGCCCGACGTGCGCCCGCTCCCCAAGAGCCTGGTCAACATCTATCGCGAGCTTGCCGACGACCTCGGCGTACAGCCGCCGGAGCACGGGGACCTCTCGGCCTGGGCGGAAGCAGGGGTGCTGCTGCTCAACCGGTCGCTGACCGTCAGCCCGGGAGCTCCGGCCTCGCACCGGGGCCGGGGCTGGGAGCCGGTGACGGACCGGGCGATCGAGGTGCTCGCGAAACGGGGCGGTCCGCTGGCCGCCATCTTGTGGGGGCGCGACGCGCAGTCGCTGAAGGGCTCGCTCGGGCCGATCCCCTGGGTCGAGTCGGCACACCCCTCGCCACTGTCGGCGCACCGGGGCTTCTTCGGGTCGCGTCCGTTCAGCCGGACCAACCGGATGCTGGTCGAGCAGGGCGGTACGGCGGTGGACTGGCGTCTGTCCTGAGGCGCCGAAGACGGACGACGGCGCAGGACCGAAGCCCTGCGCCGCCCGGGTGGTGACCCGGTCCACTCAGTTGAAGGCGTCCTTCACCTTCTCGCCGGCCTGCTTGAGGTCGGCCTTGGTCTGGTCGGTCTTGCCCTCGCGCTCGAGGTCCTTGTCGTCGGTGGCGTCGCCCACCGCCTCCTTGGCCTCGCCGACCTTCTCGTCGGCCATGTTCTGCATCTTGTCGTCGTCGCCCATTGCGCGATCCTCCTCGGATGTCGGGTCTGCGGTCGACCGCCGCGCGGTCATGAGGTCCCGTGCCCGATGGGGGGTGCGCCAAACGCCTTCCGTCTGATTGAACTTTGAACTATAATGGCGGCGTGGAGAAGATGCCCGCCCTGTACATCGGCCACGGCGCCCCGCCGCTGCTCGACGACCCGGTCTGGTCCGCGCAGCTGCGCCAGCTGGCGGCCGGCCTGCCGCGTCCGACCGCGATCCTGATCGTCAGCGCCCACTGGGAGTCGGCCCCCCTCTCCCTGAGTGCGAGCGGCCCCGGTGTCGAGCTCGTCTACGACTTCGGCGGCTTCGACCCGAGGTACTACCGGATGCGCTACGACACCCCCGACGCCAGCGCGCTTGCTGCCCGCGTGGCCGCGCTGCTGCCGGACACCGAGCCCGTCCACCAGCACACGAGTCGCGGCTTGGACCACGGTGCCTGGGTGCCGCTGAAGATCATGTATCCCCAGGCCGACATCCCGGTCTTGCAGATGTCCCTGCCCACCCGCGACCCCGACCGGCTGATGAAGATCGGCGCCCGACTGCGTGAGCTGCGCGAGCAGGGCGTGCTGGTGATCGGCTCCGGCTTCATCACCCATGGCCTGCCGTTCCTGACCGACTGGAGCATCGACGCCGACGTTCCGGGCTGGTCGCGTGACTTCGACGAGTGGGCCGCTGACGCGATGGCCCGTGCCGACGTCGACGAGCTGGCGTCGTACCGCACCAAGGCGCCGGGCATGCCCTATGCCCATCCCACGGTCGAGCACTACACCCCGCTGTTCATCACCCTCGGTGCTGCTACCGACGCCGAGCAGCCGGGCGACCAGGTGATCGAGGGGTTCTGGATGGGGCTGTCGAAGCGGAGCCTGCAGGTCGCCTGACCGGGTGGTGGTTTCACAGGTTCTCCGGTGAAAACGTCACTTCCCTGCCGTTGCAACACATGTGCAGTGAGAACATCCCACGTTCTCCTGTGAAACCGCTCAGCCCTCCAGCACCAAGTCCGCGGCCTTGTCCCCGATCATCATCGAAGGCGCGTTGGTGTTGCCGCTGATGATGGTCGGCATGATCGAGGCGTCCGCGACCCGGAGGCCCTCGACGCCGCGCACCTTGAGGTCCGGGCCGACCACGGCGCGCTCGTCGACACCCATCCGGCACGAACCGACGGGGTGGTAGACGGTCGTCGCGCGGTTGAGCACCTCCTGCTTCAGCGCCTCCCCGGAGTACGACGATCCGGGCTCGGACTCCTCGCGCACGTGGGCCGCGATGGCCGGGTCGGCCATGATCGAGCGGATCATGTCGATGCCCTCCAGCAGCACCTTCAGGTCACCGGGCTCGGCAAGGTAGTTGGGGTCGATCACCGGAGGCGCCAGCGGGTCGGAGCTGGTCAGCCGCAGCGTCCCGCGAGAGCGCGGCTGCACCAGCGTCGAGAACACCGACAGCGACGGCCGCTTGTCCGGCTTGAGCCGCACCGGGGCGTCCTGGTTGGGCGGGTAGGCCCACGGGATCGCGAACAGCTGCAGGTCGGGGATGCCGGCCTCGGCCACCGAGGTGCTGGTGAAGCCGCCTGCCTCGAACACCGAGTGCGCCATGAAGGTGACGCCGGGCCGCAGCCGGTCCTCGAGGATGCCCCGACCGAAGTGGAACGGCGTGCTCCGGTGCGGAGAGTTGTCCACCACGTAGGTCATCGGCACGAAGATGTGGTCGTGCAGGTTGTCGCCGACCGGCAGGTCCGCGACCACGTCGATGCCGTGCTCGGCCAGGTGCGCGGCCGGCCCGATGCCCGAGAGCATCAGCAGCTGCGGCGAGCCGAAGGCTCCGCCGGCGAGGATCACTTCCTTGCCCGCCCGGACCGTACGACGCCCACCGCTGGCGTCCGCGACCTCGACGCCGGTGGCCCGGCCGTTCTCGAGGAGCACCCTGGTCGCCGTACCGCCGGTCTGCACCGACAGCGTGGGCAGCTCGCGTCCCGTCAGGTAGCCGCGCGAGGAGGAGTAGCGAGTGCCCTGGTGGGTGTTCTCCTGGATGACGTGCATCCCCTCCTGCTCGGCACCGTTGTAGTCCGGGTTCACCGGCAGGTCGAGGGCGGAGGCGCCGGCCTCGATGAAGGTCTTGGCGGCGTCGGAGATGTGGTGGTTCTCGATCACCCGGACCGGCCCGCCCGCGCCGCGGTACTCGCTGGCGCCGAGCTCCCAGTCCTCCATCCGCTTGTAGGTCTTGAGGACGTCGTCGTAGCCCCAGCCCTTGTTGCCCTCAGCCTCCCAGGCGTCGAAGTTGCCCCGGTGGCCGCGGACGAAGATCATCCCGTTCACCGAGCCGGAGCCCCCCATCAGGCGACCGCGGGTGGCCGGGATCTTGCGGTTGTTCAGGTGCGGCTGCGGGGCGTTGTAGAAGCCCCAGTCGAAGCGGGACTTGAGCCGCGGGTCGGAGTGGATCATCGTGATCATCCCCGGCCGGCGGAACATGATGGAGCTGTCCGGACCGCCCGCCTCCAGCAGGATCACGCTCTTGCCGGCCTCGGCGAGGCGCCCGGCGACCGCACACCCGGCGCTGCCGGCGCCCACGACGACGTAGTCGGCCTCGGTCACCTGCGGGCCGCGATTTCCCTTGTTCTTCGGCATGGCTCCACGCTCTCTGCTCAGGCGGCACCGCTCGGGCACGCTCCCGCCTCCTGGCGGGAACTGTAACAAGTTCTAGTGTCTCGGCATACCCCTGGAATGTGCCGGTCCTGACGGCGCGGTGGCAGGCTGGCGGGGTGCACATCCTCTCGATCCAGTCCTCCGTCGCCTACGGCCACGTCGGCAACAGCGCCGCCGTCTTCCCGCTGCAGCGCCTCGGCCACGAGGTGTGGCCGGTCAACACCGTGCACTTCTCCAACCACACCGGGTACGGCGCCTGGCGGGGGCCGCTCCTCTCCCCCGACGAGGTCCGCGACGTCATCACCGGGATCGAGGAGCGCGGTGCCCTCGCGAAGGTGGACGCGGTGCTGTCGGGCTATCAGGGCGGCGCGGGGATCGCCGAGGTGATCCTCGACGCGGTCGCCCGGGTCAAGGCGGCCAACCCCGCGGCGACGTACACCTGCGATCCCGTGATGGGCAACGCCAAGTCCGGCTGCTTCGTGCACGAGGACATCCCGCCGTTGCTGCGCGACCGGGTGGTGCCGAAGGCGGACCTGATCACGCCCAACCAGTTCGAGCTCGGCTTCCTCACCGACACCGCGCCGGACACCCTGGAGTCGACGCTGGAGTCCGTCGAAGCGGCCCGCGCGCTCGGACCGACCAGCGTGCTGGTCACCAGCGTCGAGCGACCCGACCGGCCGGAGAACTCCATCGAGATGCTCGCCGTCACGCCCGAGGGCGCCTGGCTCGTGCAGACGCCGCTGCTGCCCCTGAAGGCGAACGGCTCCGGCGACGTCACCGCGGCGCTCTTCACCGCGCACTACCGCAGCACCGGCGACGCCGCCGACGCCCTGGCCCGGACCGCGTCCAGCGTCTTCGGCCTTCTCCGCAACACCTACCAGTCCGGCGAGCGGGAGCTGCGGCTGGTGCAGTCCCAGGACGTCCTCGCCGACCCGCCGTGCGAGTTCGAGGTGCGCCAGGTCCGCTGAGGCCACCGTTGACTGGTCACTTCTTCACCGTCGAGAAGTCAGTTGCAGCTGTGTCCGGTGAGCGCCCCTCGAGCCGCGCCGGAG
>DASTFI010000007.1:0-7052 GCA_035708765.1 Marmoricola sp. | reverse complement strand
GGCTTCTGGCTCGACGAGGCGATCCCGTTCGCGCAGTGGCTCGAGGCCGACGGCACCGTGGACGCGCTGGAGATGACCGCGGGGAGCTCCCTGAAGAACCCGATGTACCTGTTCAAGGGCGACGCCCCGCTGGAGGAGTTCGCAGCGATCATGCCGGCGCCCATCCGGCTCGGGCTCAAGACGGTCGGCAGGGGCTTGCTCAAGGAGTACCCCTACCGGGACGCGTTCCTGCTCGAGGATGCCCGTCAGATCCGCGCGGCGGTCGGCCTGCCGATGGTGCTGCTCGGCGGCATCACCGACCGGCCGGTGATGGACCGGGCGATGGCCGAGGGCTTCCAGTTCGTGGCGATGGCTCGCGCGCTGCTGCGCGAGCCGGACCTGGTCAACCGGATCGCGACCGACCCCACCACGCCGTCGCTGTGCAACCATTGCAACAAGTGCATGCCGACCAACTACACCGGGACGCGGTGCGTGCTGGTCGACCGGACCACCACTCGCAGCGCCAGCTGGGGGCAGCCGGAGGGGTACGCCGTCGGCTGAGCGGAGATCCGCATGCCGGCCGCGCGTTCGGGGAACTGGTCGTGTGGGTCCGAGCAACGGTCGCCGATCGCGGCTGACCCCAGAAGGATGCGCGATGACCAACACGACCGAGCTGGCCGACCGTTCGGCGCACATGCCGTCCGACGTGTCCAGCCACGTGGGCTGGTTCGACCGGTTCGCCGGCGGTGCTTCGGCCTTTGCCTCGCGCGCGTGGTTCTTCGCCTTCTGCGTCTTCCTGGTGCTGGCGTGGGCGCCCTCGTACTTCCTGCTCGGCAGCCTCGACACCTGGCAGCTGATCATCAACACGATCACCACCATCGTGACCTTCCTGATGGTGGCGTTGCTGCAGAACTCGCAGACGCGGGCCGACACCGCGGTCCAGGACAAGCTCAACGCGATCGCCGACGCCCTGGCCGACCTGATGGCACTCGAGTCCGGCGACTCGAACAGGCTCGAGAAGGAGACCAGCGAGCTGCGCCAGGCCGTCGGCCTCGAGGAGCGCGAGAGCTCCTGACCCGGGCCCCCGCATCTGCGCCGTCACGCGCCGGCGGTCAGGATCGCCAGGATGCTGACGCTCCTCACGCCGTACGTCGTGGTGGCGCCGAGCGCGCGGTCGGAGATGAACCGGTAGTCGTTCTCGCGCACCACCTCGACGGTGAAGCCGGCGTCCCGGATCGTGTCGAGGTAGTCGTCGCGCTGGGCGGCGCCTCCGATGCAGGCCGCCCAGAGGGAGGCGTCACAGGTGACCCCCTCGGGCAGCTGCACGTCGGTGACGATGTCGGCGATCGCGAGTCGCCCTCCCGGCCGGAGGGCGGCAGCCGCGGCCGCGAAGACAGCAGGCTTGGCCGGCGAGAGGTTGACGACGCCGTTGGAGATGACGCAGTCGACGCTCGCGTCCGCGACGGGCGGGTGCTCGATGTGACCTTCACGGAACTCGACGTGGTCGAAGCCGGCCTCGCCCGCCAGCCGCCGGGCCTTCTCCAGCTGCGGCACCGTCATGTCCACGCCGACCACCTGCCCACCCGCGCCGACCGCCTGCGCGGCGAGGAAGCTGTCGGTGCCCGATCCGCTGCCCAGGTCCAGGACCCGTTCTCCGGGCGTGAGCGCCGCCAGGTCCAGGAAGTACCCGACGCCGGCGAAGGAGTCGATCGCCGCCGCGGGGATGGCGTCCAGGTCGGCGGCGGGGTAGCCGAGGTGCTCGGCCAGCCCGCGTCCGGTCTCGAAGTGGAACTCGCGTTCGGGCGTGCGAGCCACCTCCTCGTACATCGCCTTCACCTTCGCCTCGAGGTCGGTGGTGTCGAGCTTGCGCGCTTCGGTCTTCATGCGTCCTCCTTGATGGTGGTGCGGCGGGTCCGGTCGAACTCGTCGGGGTCGAGCACGGGCCACATCGCCTGTCCGATCGCGATGACGCCGCGAGCGGGCAACGCGACGCCGCCGATCGTGGGGTTGTCGGTCGCACGCACCGGCCGGCCGAGGTCGGTGCCGTCGAGGACCGCGCTGGCGTCGTCGACGAGGTGCATCCGCTCAGGCATCAGCAGCCCCTGGTGACCGCTGGGCATGGTCCCCTGCAGGGCGACGTCGCCCAGTCCGAGAGCCCTCGCGACGCGTTCGCGCACCCGGACCAGCGCTGGCGGCCGCCAGCTGGAGAGCGGCATCGAAGCCATCAGCGGGTTCAGGAGGGCGAGCGCCGCGGAGCGACGAGCCGTCATCGTCCAGGTCAGCCGGGGCTCGTCCAGCTCGACCCGCAGGCTGCGCGGTCCGGTCCAGGTGAGCACGATGGCCGCCGGGGCGACGGTGGTGCACGCGGGTCCGTAGTAGCGAGGGCACGCGACGTCGGCGCTGGGGGCGTCGTACCGGATGGACCAGGCGCCGGCCGGGTCGCGGTGCCACACGGACCGGTTCGGCCCGAACGAACCCTCCGGGAAGACTCGCAGGGCCAGCACGTGCCCGGAGTCGAAGGGCATCCCGAACACGCCCCAGCCCCGCACGTACTCGTGCTGGCGCCAGGGCGCCTCGCCGCGGCGGTCGTCGATGGCCGCGGTCCGGGCGGCGAGCGTGGTCATGGTCAGTAGCTGAACGTCGTGGCCGGGTCGTCCCCGATCCAGTTCCACAGCGGGACCGTCCCGTTGATCTCCGCCCCGGCGATCAGGTCCTCGGCATCGAGCTGCTTGCTGTTGAAGCACACCGGGCAGACGTAGTAGCGGCCTCCGGCCGCCTCGTAGCGCACCATCAGGTCGGGCAGCGGCGGACAGCCGTCGCAGCCCAGTCCCACGGCGGTGCCGGATACGGCGAGTCGCACCGCCTCCTTGGTCAGGAACATCAGGGTCTCGCGCCCTGTCTCGGCGGCGCCGACCGCGACGAGGAACGCCACGGTGACCTTCTCGGTGTCCTCGAGACCTGTGCACAGACTGATCACTGCCTTGTTCGCCACGGTGTCCTCCTGGGTGGGCTTGTCGTCAGGACGACGCTAGGAGTCTCCGGCTGCGGTGTCGTCGGGCGAACTCCCGACCAATCCGTCCGACTATTCCAGGGGGTCGAGCAGGCCGTGGCGCAGCGCGAACAGGGTCGCCGTCGACCGTGAGCAGGCGCCGGTCTTGGTGTAGATCCGCTCGATGTGGGTGCCCGCAGTGCGTTGCCCGATGTCCAGCCTCCGCGCCACCTCGCGGGTGGAGGCACCCCGCGCGATCAGCCGCAGCACCTCGACCTCGCGGCTGGTCAGTCCGGCTGGACCGACGGTCCGCCGCCGGCCGCCGGCTCCGGCGGCGCCGAGGACGGCATCGACCGCCTGCGCATCGAGCCGGCCGGCGCGCGCCTCCGCCTTCAAGGTGTCGGCTGCCTTCTTCGGCGTCATCGCCTCACGATGTGCGCGCGGCTCGGTCATCGACCGGAAGACGCAGGCGACCGCCAGCACCCGGCTCGGCATCGGGATGCCACTGCCTCCGACACCGCGATGGTAGCCGCTGCCGTCCATCCGCTCGTGGACCAGGGACGCCACCGCCCCGATCCGTGCCAGCGCGGGAGTCCCGGCCAGCACCCTTTCGGTGTAGTAGGAGCTCGCCCGCACGCGCTCCCACTCGGTCGCGGAGAGCGACGTCGGCTTGTCCAGGATCGTCGCCGGTACGCCGTGCAGGCCGACGTCGTGGACGAGGGCCGCCCGACGCACTGCCGTTACGTCGCGGATCCCGAGGGTGGCCGCGGCGGCGCCGGCCAGATCCGCCACGCCGCGGCAATGTCCGCCACGGTAGGCCGAGCGCAGGTCGGTGAAGTCTGCGAGGGCCCCGAGCGCGTGGTCGAGCTGCGCCTCGCTCAGCGGATGCCGCAGCACCGGCTCGGTGGAGAGCAGTCCGGCGGCGTCGGACGCCTCGGGTGCGAGCACCTCGTCGGCGACCTCGCAGAAGAGTGCCGCCAGCTCGGGGTCGAACTGCCGGCCGCTCCGCGCCCGGGCCACCTCGCGCGCAACCTCCACCCCGCCCCGTCGGTGGTGGACCTCGACGACGTCGCCGATGTGGAAGAGCCGCACCGGCAACGCGATCTCGGTGCCGCCGACGCCCGACGGCACGCCGCGGCCGTCCCAGCGGGCGAAGAACTGGCGCAACGCCGTGCCAACCGCGTCACCCAGCGCGAGGTCGTCGGCGAGCACCGAGGTGGTGAGGCAGTGCCCCTGGATGCCCCGCATGACGTTGTTCCCGCCCGTCAGGAGCATCCGTGCCACCGCCTGCGTGCGGCCCACAGGGCCGGCCGTTCTGCCCGCACGGGTCAGGAAGAACGCCATGCCTGCTGGACCTGCGAGGTCGGCCGCGTAGCTGTCCGCGCGGAAGGCGATGTCATCGCCGAAGCCGGCCGCGACCTCGGGCGCATCAGCGATGCAGCCGACCCACGCGAGCATGGCCACGTGGAAGAGCTGCGGCTGCTCGGCATCGGGGAGCCCGGCGTGCCGACCCAGCCGGGAGGCGATGCGCCACGCCCGCAACACGTGCTCCAGCGGCTGGCCCAGCCCCAGGTCGATCGCCAGGGAGTACGACGCCAGGACCTGCGCCAGGCTGACACCGGATCCCCGCCCACTCGGCTCCACCGCTGCAGCGTAGGGCCGCGGCGACCTCCTGGGCGAGCGGGCGGCTCAGACCTCGTTCGCGCAGCGGAACCCGATGTTGCTGGCCGCCGAGTCCGGGGTGTTGCTCGAGCGGGCGGCCACCCGGTAGCGGTGGCAGTAGGAGTCGTGGCACAGGAACGAACCGCCACGCAGGACGCGGGCGGTGCCCGAGCCGGGTCCGCGCGGATCCACGTCGGGTGACGCTGCGTAGTACGTCGGGGAGAACCAGTCGGCACACCACTCCCAGACGTTGCCGGCCACCTCGAACAGCCCGAAGCCGTTGGCCGGGTAGGAGCGCACCGGTGCGGTGCCGACGAACCCGTCCTCGGCGGTGTTGCTCGTGGGGAAGGTGCCCTGCCAGATGTTGCACGGCCATCCGTCGTCCACCTGCAGCACGTCGCCCCACGCGAACCGCCGCCCCTCGAGGCCGCCCCTGGCGGCGTACTCCCACTCCGCCTCGGTCGGCAGCCGGGCGCCCGCCCACCGGCAGTAGGCCTGGGCGTCGTGCCAGCTGATCTGCACGACCGGGTGGTCGGCGAGCCCGTCGAGGGAGGACGCCGGCCCGTGCGGATGACGCCAGTCGGCGCCACGCACCGCCAGCCACCACGGCGCGCCGGGGACCCGGTTGAGGACGTCGTCCGGAACCGCCCGGACGAGGCCGTCGAAGACCGCGGAGAAGCCGAACCGCTCGGCCTCGGTGGTGTAGCCGGTCGCGGCGACGAAGGCGCCGAACCCCGCGTTGGTCACCGCCATCTCGTCGATCGCGAACGCGTCGAGCGCGACGGAGTGCACCGGCACCTCGCCATCGGCGGGGTAGCCCTCGCCGAACGCATCGCCCATGGCGAACCGTCGCGCCGGCAGCCGCACCTGTCCGTCGTACCGACGGTCGTCGGGAGCGGGCCGGAAGGGGTGTCCTGAGGCGTGGCCGGACGTGGCGGGCCGGCCGGCGCTGCAGCACGGGGAACCGGTTGCTGCCTGCATGCCGGAAGGCTGCCACGCCCGTGTGCGGCCCGGTGGTCCAGTCCCGGCCATCGGCCGCTCCCGGTGAGTGGGATCCGCGAACGAGAACACGTTCTCATCACTCCTACTGTGACCACGGACACAGGCTCAGGCTCCCACCTGCGCACGACCTGATGGAGGACCAGTGAGGAAAAGCATCACGACACGATCACGTGTCGCCGTCGCGCTGGTGGCGAGCGCGATGCTCGTCGCCGGATGTGGCAGCTCGGGAGGCGGCACGGGCAACGCTGACGGCTCGTCGATGAGCAAGGACGAGATCTACCAGGCCGGCATCGTCGGCGTGAAGGGCGACGCCGGCACCCCGAAGGACGGCGGCACGCTGACGGTCGCCGACTACTCCGAGGCGCGCAGCCTGGACCCGACCGTGACGATCCCGAACGGCGCCGCGGGCGGCAACGCCCTGGCTGCTGTCTACGACGTGCTGATGCGGTACGACGAGGAAGCCGGCGCGTTCGAGCCGTGGCTGGCCGAGTCGCTGACCCCCAACGCGGACAACACCGTTTGGACGCTGAAGCTGCGCGATGGCATCACGTTCTCCGACGGGACGCCGCTCAACGCCGTGGCGGTGCTCGGCAGCATCGGCTACTACATGAAGAACGCCGGGTTCAACACCCTCGTCCTGGCGCAGAACATCAAGGACATGAAGCCGCAGGGCGACGACACCGTGGTGTTCACGATGAACGCGCCGTGGACCAGCTTCCCGTCGGTGCTGGCCGGCGGTCCGGGCATGATCATGGCGCCCGCGGCGTACAAGAACCCGGCGAAGTTCCAGCCGATCGGGGCCGGCCCGTTCACGCTGGACAGCTACAAGCCCAGCGAGGAGCTGGTCCTGGCGGCCAAGCCGGACTACTGGAAGGGCAAGCCGCACCTGGACAAGCTGCGGTTCGTCTGGCTGGGCAGTGACGACGCCAAGATGCAGTCGCTCGAGGGCGGCTCCGTCGACGTGGCGAACATCCGCACCGCCAAGACGGTCGAGAAGGCTCGCAAGGACGGCTACGCCGGGGTCATGAGCCCCGCGGGCCTGAGCACGGTGTTCTGGATCAACAACCGTGAGGGCCGCGCCGGCCACGACGTGCGGGTGCGCAAGGCGATCAACGCCGCGATCGACCCCGAGGTCTACATGGCGCGCACCTCCGGCGAGGGCATGGGCCTGCCGAGCCGCAACATCTACGCGCCGACCTCGCGGTTCCACACCGACATCGACACCGCCGGCTACGACCCCGAGCTGGCCAAGAAGCTGCTCGACGAGGCGAAGGCCGATGGGTACGACGGCAAGCTCACCTACATCGGGCAGAGCGACCCCGCGTCCCAGGCCGGCGCCATCGCGGTCAAGGCGATGCTGGAGAAGGTCGGCTTCGACGTGAAGACCGAGGGCCTGACCAACGTGGCCGACCAGATCCAG
>DASTFI010000006.1:0-2534 GCA_035708765.1 Marmoricola sp. | reverse complement strand
TCCGTGCTCGCGTCGGTGACGGTACAATCGGTGGCGGAGCAGCTCACCGTGAAGGCCGCCGTCGGAGATCCGGGGGCGGGGGCGGTGACCGCGACGTCGTGCGCCACGCTCCCGGTCGCCCCCTCGTTGTCGGTGACGGTCAGCGTCACCGTATAGGTGTTGGCGGACGCGTAGGTGTGCTGCGGGTTCTTGTCGTCGCTGTCCGTGCTCTGGTCACCGAAATCCCAGCTGTAGGAGGCGACGCTGCCGTTATCGGTGCTGCCGTCGGTGAACGAGCAGGCCAACTGGGCACACGTGAACGTGAACGCGGCCGTGGGCGGAGAGTTGGACGGCCCGTTGGAGTCGCCGCCACAGGCCGCGAGCAGCGCGGCAGCAACGGCGAAGGGAAGGACACGCTGAGAGCGCATAGTGTTGGTTCCAAGCCCCAGGGTGAACCTGCATTGTAGCGAGGGAACGCGGCCATGCCGCAGCATCCGGCGCCTCGGGACGTGCCAGAGGCGTGCCACCCATGGGGTGTCAGCAATGACGACAGACCCCAGGATGCTAAGAGCGTACGGCACAGAGATGTAACGGCGGAGCGCCCAAAAGCTGACAGCAGGGCGGCCGCCCCTCAGGTGTGGCGTGACCACCATAGCCGGGATGGGGAATCTGGGTCCACGCCCCGCTCCCGTCGAGTGGCCCCCCGGTTCGCGGGGCAGCAGTTGACGCCCGCCAGGTGAACTAACTACTTTTGCGGGCTGTAATTATGACAGACCTCTCGCTGTCACGCAGCCAGATGCTGCTCCTGAGCGGCTCGGCCAATCGCGCACTGGCCGAAGAGGTGGCCGCCCACCTGGGGCAGCCTCTCTGCCGGGTCACGCTGCGCCGCTTCGCCGACGGCGAGCTGTTCGTCAAGATCGACGAGAACGTGCGGGGCCGGGACGTCTACATCGTCCAGCCCACCAACCCGCCCGCGGAAAACATGATGGAGCTGCTGCTCCTCATGGACGCCGCCCGGCGGGCCAGCGCCGCACGGGTCACGGCGGTCATCCCGTACTTCGGCTACGCACGGCAGGATCGGAAGGACCAGCCGCGGGTGGCGATCAGCGCCAAGCTGATGGCCAACATGGTCTCCATGGCCGGTGCCGACCGGGTGCTCGCCATGGACTTCCACCAGCACCAGTTGCAGGGGTTCTTCGACCTGCCGGTGGACCACCTGTACGCGGCGCCGGTCTTCGTGAGCCACTACCGGCAGAAGCAGCTTCACGACCCGGTGGTGGTGGCACCCGACGTCGGCTCGGCCAAGATGGCGCGCGGGTTTGCCAAGCGGCTCAACGCGTCGCTGGCCATCATCGACAAGCGCCGCCCGTCGGCCAACATCGCCGAGGTCCTGAACGTGGTCGGCGAAGTCCGCGACCGGGATTGCCTGATCCCCGACGACATGATCGACACCGCGGGGACCATGGCGGAGGCGGTAACGGCGCTCAAGCGGCTGGGCGCGCGCGATATCTACTGCTGCGCCACCCATGCCCTGCTGTCGGGCCCCGCGGTCGACCGGCTGACGGCGTCGCCGGTCAAGGAAGTGACGGTCACCAACACGATCGCGATCCCGCCCGAGCGGCGGTTCGACCGTCTCAAGGTGCTCTCGATCGCCGGGCTGCTGGCCAAGGCGATCGGCTATACACACAGCGATCAGTCGGTGAGCTCGCTGTTCGACTAGTCGTGAGTCATGAGTCGTGAGCTCCTCGACCCGCGACCCGCGACTCACGACTCACGACTCACGACCAGGACGGACATCATGGCACAACAGGCAAGTCTCCAGGCGGCCATCCGCACCACCACCGGCAAGGGAGCCGCCCGCGCCCTCCGCCGCCAGGGCAAGGTCCCGGGCGTCATCTACGGTCACGGCCGCGAGGCGGAGGCCGTGGTCGTCGATACGGGCGTACTCAACCGGATGCTGATCGGCATCAGCGCGGGCACGACCATCGTGGACGTGGTCGTCGATGACCGGCCCCCGGTGAAGGCGCTGATCCGCGAGATCCAGCGCGACGCCGTCCGCCCGGCAGACATTCTGCATCTGGACCTCTACGAGGTCCAGAGCGACGAGGAGATCACCCTCGAGATACCGGTCCGCCTGATCGGCGTGCCCGACGGCGTGCGGAACTTCGGCGGCGTGCTCGACCACGTGCTCCGCGAGCTCGAGATCGAGGTCCTGCCGAGCAACATCCCGGAGCACGTGGACCTCGACGTCACCGAGCTCGCGATCGGTCACTCGCTGTTCGTGCGGGACATCCAGGTCCCCAACGCCCGGGTGCTCAACGATCCCGACACGCCGATCTGCACCGTGGTCGCGCCGCGCACCGAGGAGGCGCCCGCCCCGGTCGAGGAGGCCGTGGCGACGACGGAGCCGGAGCTCATCCGGAAGCCGAAGCCCGAGGAAGAGGGCGAGGCGGAAGCGAAGGGCTGACCCTGCGCGCCATCGTCGGGCTGGGCAATCCCGGCCCGGAGTACGACGGAACCCGGCACAATGCCGGGTTTCGATTGGCCGACCACCT
>DASTFI010000005.1:0-63070 GCA_035708765.1 Marmoricola sp. | reverse complement strand
CGGAAGTTGCTCGCTCGCCCGCGGTACGAGCTCATCGCGGATCGCGGCTGGGTGAACTGTCCGTTCGCGCAAGGGGACATCGAGGTGGACGCGTGCATGTCGTGCCCGCGCGTGATGGCCGTGGACGTGGACAGCTCCGGCAACGGCACCGTGCGCTGCCGTGCCGCCGGGATGACGCCTTGGCAGCTGACTGCCGCCGACGTGTCGGCCGCGAGCTTGTGGGGCACGACCGATCATGGCGGCCCCGCGCAGCACCCGTGACGTCATCGAGTCGCACCTCGAGCACCGGAGGAACCACGGCGTCGAGGACGAGCGCGGCCAGCTCAGCTCGACTGGTCGCAGCGCGAAGGCGACACCCGCATCCACGACGGCGCCGACACCTACGCGATGTGCGACGGCGAGATGGTTACGCAGAGCATGTCCTTCGGGGTGGACCATCCCTCGACCTCGGCATGAGCTGCCGCCGGGCCTAGATTGGGCGCGTGCCAGACCCATACCTGCCCAGCGGACGAAGGGCCATTCTGTCCGTCCCGGCAAGCGACGAACGCAAGATCGCCAAAGCGCTCGCCAGCGGGGCGGACGAGGTGGTGCTTGACCTCGAGGACGCCGTCGCGCCCGGTGACAAGGATCGGGCACAAGCGGTCATCGCCGGCTACGACTGGACCGCGGCGTCCGAGCTGCCCTTGATCGCTGTCCGGATCAACGCCCCCCGGACCCCCTGGTGCCACCGCGACCTGGAGGCCATCGCCTGTGCGGACATCCCAGTTGCGTCCGTGGTGCTGCCCAAGGCGGAGTCACGGGCCGACGTCGGCTTCGCGGAGCGACTCATCGACGGGGTGGCCCCGAGCAGCAGGCTTGTCCTGCAGGCGCTCGTGGAGACGGCGCGCGGACTGGCCAATCTGGCCGACATCGTCTCCTCGCCGGAGCGGCTCGGAGCGCTCATCCTCGGTTACGCCGATCTCGGCGCATCGCTCGGGCGACGCGGGGACTTCCCGGACAGCGGCTGGGACGTTGCGCGCGAGCAGGTTCTGGCCGCGGGGCGATCGGCCGACCTCGAGGCGGTCGACGGCCCTTGGCTCGGAGTCGACACCGACGAGAGCTTCCGACGTGCTGTCACCGCGAGCGCTGCCCGCGGTTTCGACGCCAAGTGGGTGATCCACCCGCGCCAGGTCGCGACGGTGACCGAAGCCTTCACTCCTTCCCAGGAGGAGATCGCGCGCGCGGAGGCGACACTGGCGGCGCTCGAGGGTGGCCATGCACGAGGTGTCGGTGCGGTCCAGCTCGACGGTGCGCTGGTCGACGAGGCGATGGCGGTGGCCGCGCGCCGGGTGCTGTCCCGCGCGCAAGCTGCTTCCTGAACCAACGCTTGACAGGGCGTGGGAGACATCAAATATATTATGTATATGACAGAGTCGGCCGTCGCCCCCAAGGAATTCGAGGACATCCGCGCCACCGTGCGGTCCTTCATCACCGAACGCGTCGTGCCGCGCGAGCGCGAGATCGCGGACACCGACGCGATCCCGGAAGATATCCGCAGGGCGGCCGCGGAGATGGGCCTGTTCGGCTACGCCATTCCGCAGGAGTACGGCGGCCTCGGCCTGGACATCACCCAGGACGTCGAGCTGGCCCTCGAGTTCGGCCGCACCAGCCTGGCGTTCCGCTCCATGTTCGGCACGAACAACGGCATCGCTGGACAGGTGCTCGTCGGCTTCGGCACTGACGAGCAGAAGCAGCAGTGGCTCCCCCGCATCGCCTCCGGCGAGGTGGTCGCCTCCTTCGCCCTCACCGAGCCCGAGGCGGGTTCGGATCCGTCCGGGCTGACCACCCGCGCTCGTCTGGAGGGCGAGGAGTGGGTCATCGATGGCAACAAGCGGTTCATCACCAATGCCACGTCGGCCCATCTGTTCGTGGTCTTCGCCCGTACCCGGCCGGCTGACGACCAGGGCAAGGGCATCGCGGTGTTCCTGGTCCCGGCGGACACCGACGGAGTCTCGGTCGGCACGAAGGACCGCAAGATGGGCCAGGAGGGGGCGGTCACGGCCGAGGTCGCCTTCGACGGTGTCCGGGTGCCGAGCTCGGCGCTCATCGGGGACAACGAGGACGACGGGTTCCGGGCTGCGATGACCGCACTGGCTCGGGGTCGGGTGCACATCGCGGCCCTCGCGGTCGGAGCCGCCGATCGCGCTTTGGACGAGTCGGTGGCCTTCGCATCGACGAATCGCCAGGGTGGCCGGCCCATCGGCGACTTCCAGCTGGTGCAGGCGATGCTCGCCGACCAGGTGGCCGGGTGCATGGCAGGTCGCTCCATGGTGCGCGACGTCGCTGCCCGCTACCTCTCCGGCGAGGACCGGCGGATCGGCCCCTCGGCGGCCAAGCTGTTCTGCACCGAGATGGCCGGACGGGTGGCCGACCTCGCCGTCCAGGTGCACGGCGGCAGTGGATACATGCGCGAGATGCCGGTCGAGCGCATCTACCGCGACGTCCGGCTGCTTCGCCTCTACGAGGGCACCAGCGAGATCCAGCGCCTGATCATCGGCCGTGGCGTGCAGAAAGTGCGCCGATGACCGCAGCTGCGGTGGGTGCCGGTACGCCGCACGCCGACGGCCCCGATTGGCTGGGGGCGATGTTCGCTGCCCGGTCGGTTGCGATCGTGGGTGCCTCGGACAACCCGATCAAGCTCTCGGGCCGTCCGATCGCCTACCTCAAGCGGTTCGGCTACGCCGGGCGGATCTTTCCGGTCAACCCTGGTCGGGCGCAGGTCCAGGGGCTGGACGCCTACCCCGACCTGGCCTCGATCGGCGAGGTTCCTGACCTGGTGATGCTGATGGTCGACGCTGCAAGCACTCCGGACGCCGTCCGCGAGTGCGGTCGCCTGGGCGTGCCCGTCGTGATCGCGTCCGCGGCCGGCTTCGCCGAGACGGGCGAGGAAGGGGCCCGGCTGCAGGAGGACCTGCGGCAGGCTGCTCAGGAGACCGGCATCCGTGTCCTGGGACCCAACTGCCTCGGCCTGATGGGAATGGCTGCCCACCTCCCGATCACGTTCACCTCGGCCCTCGACGAGGGAGACTCCCTGCCCGTCGGCTCGACGGCGCTCATCTCGCAGAGCGGAGCCTTCGGGACCTTCCTCTTCAGCGCTGCCCGGATGGCGGGAGTGGAGTTCAGCCATTACGCCAACACCGGCAACGAGGTAGACCTCGATGTTGTCGAGATCCTGTCCGCGCTCTGTGAGCGGCCTGAGGTCACGACGCTGTCGGCGTACTTCGAGGGCCTGTCCGACGGGCGACGGCTCGCAGAGCTGGGTCGCAAGGCGCTGCTGGCCGACAAGCCGCTCATCGTCGCCAAGGCCGGCCGCAGCACCGACGGCGCCCGGGCCGTGAGCTCGCACACAGCATCGCTGGCGGGCTCCGACGAGGTTTTCAAGGACATTTGTGAGCAGTACGGCGTGGTCGCTGTCGAGAGCATCAACGACATCGTCGACATGATGGTGATGTTCGACCAGGGCCGCCGGCTGGCCGGCCGGCGGCTGACCATCCTGACCATGTCCGGTGGCGCCGCAGCGCTGATGACCGACGTGGCCAACGCCAACGGCATCGCGGTCAACGAGTGGGAGCCCGAGTGGCGCGAGCGGATGGCCGCCACCATCCCGAGCTTCGGCTCCACGGCAAACCCGATCGATCTCACCGCTGAGCTGATCCGCGACCCGGAGATCCTCCGGGGCGCGCTCCAGGTCGCCATCGACCACCCGGGCACCGACGTCGCCTGCGTCCTGGTCGGCAACGCCCAGACCGGCTCCGAGCAGCTCATCGAAATCATCGCCGCGGCCAGCGCTCGGTCGGCGAAGCCCGTCGTGGTCGTGTGGACCGGCAACAACCGGCGCCAGCTCGACGCGCTGGCCGCTCACCGGATCGCCCGCTTCGACGACCCTGCCCGCGCCGCCCGGGCCCTGGGCGCGCTGGCCCGGCACGGCGAGCACCGCGCTCGCCTCGTCGGGTCCGACGTGCCGGCTCCCGAGCTCGCCGGCCGGAGGCTTCCGGAGTGGCTCGCGGAAGCGGCTGCCCAGGGGCTGGAACACCTCGACGAGCTACGTGCTGGACAACTGCTCTCCGCGTGGGACGTGCCCGTCGTCCAAGGGATGGCCGTTTCGGACGAGGACTCCGCCTGGGCGGCTGCCCGACAGGTCGGCCTCCCGTGCGTGGCCAAGCTGTTGAGTGCACACGTGGCGCACAAGAGTGACGTCGGCGGCGTGCTCCTCGGCCTATCGACGCAGGCGGAGGTCCGCGATGCCTTCACCCGCCTTTGGGCGCTCGGTGAGCAGCTCGCGATCCCCGACGGCCGGGTCATGGTGCAGCCGATGCTGGACACCGGACCGGGCGATGTGGAGCTGATCGTCGGCGCCCACCGCGACCTCTCCTTCGGCCCCGTGGTCACCATCGGCCTCGGCGGCGTACTGGTCGAGGTTCTGGAGGACAGCGTCACCCTGCTGCCGCCGTTCGGCCGCGAGGAGGCCCGTCGGGCGCTGTCCCGACTGCGGGGCGCCTCGCTGCTCGGGGACTTCCGGGGACGTGGTGAACGCGACGTCGACGCCGTGCTGGACCTGCTGGTGGGGTTCTCGCGCGCCGCGGTCGACCTGCGCGACGACGTCGTGGAGATGGAGCTCAACCCGGTCGTGGTACACGCCGCTGGACAGGGTGTGCTGGCGCTGGACGCGCTCGTCCGGCTCGCCCCGACCTGAGACGGGTCCGGGTGCGGGCCTACAGGCCGGGCTCGTCCGCCGCCTCGACCGGAGCGACGTTGGTTCGCGCCCGGTAGAGCGCCGCGCCGGCGACTCCGGCTACCGTCACGAGGCCACCGATGATCTGCGGGAGGGTGGGCTCCTGCGCGACGATCCACCACGCGAACAACATGGCGAAGAACGGCTGCGTCAGCCTGATCACCGCGGCGTTCGTCGCCGGCAGCAGACGTAGGGAGCCGGTCACCAGCAGGTGGCCGGTGGTGCCTCCGCAGACGACGGCCAGACCGAGCGCCTCGAGGTCGCGGGCCGCGAGGGGGAGCACTGGGTCGGCCGCGACGACCGCGATCGCCGTGGTCGGCACGCATGCGAACAGTGCCGACCAGAACAGGAAGCCGATCGGGGTCGCCGTACGCCGCGCGCTCCGGGAGGCGATGAGGAACGCAGCGAAGCCCGCCGCGAAGCCCACCGCCAGGGCGATGCCGGCGAGATTCGCGCTCGTCTCGTGCTCGGTCAGCGCGACGTAGGCGGTGCCGATCACGGCCACCAGCCCGGAGAGGTAGAACGGCCGACCGAGCCGCTCGCCACGCGCTGCCTCGTAGAGACCGGTGAGGATCGGGGTGAGCGTGCCGATCAAGGCGATCAGCGTGATCGGTACCCGCTTGGCGGCCGACATCACCAGCACGGTGCTCACTCCGAGCAGCACTCCGGCGAGGACCGTCGCGGCGCCGGGGCGCACGAACAACGTGCCCCTCCGGTCGACGGCAAGAGCGACGACCGCGAGCACGGGCACCGCGAGCAGCGCCCGCCAGAACGCGAAGGTGATGCCACCGACCTCCGCCCAAGCACCAAAGACGGCGTTCGTCGAGTAGAGAACCACCCCGACCAGGACGCCGAGCTGAGCGGCCTTGACGTTGCCTCGTGGCACTGCCGCTCCTGCCGGGAGAGAAGGCGGCCAGGGCCGCGCCGTACCGAATCTTTATATCAAACACAATGTGTGATCACGTATCCAGACCGATCGCCACTCGACAACGGGTCTCACCGATCCGTGATCGGGGATAGTGGAGACGACCCGATCGGAGGAACAATGGAACTGCGCCACCTGGCCGGATTCGTGGCGGTCGCGGAGGAGCTGCACTTCGGGCGGGCCGCGGCGAAGCTGCACATGTCGCAGTCCCCGCTCAGTCAGCAGATCCGGCTGCTCGAGCGCGATCTCGGAGTCACCCTGTTCGAGCGCAGCACCCGCTCGGTCCGGCTCACCGCTGCGGGGCAGTCGCTGATTGGTCCCGCACAGCAGGTGCTCGCGGCCGCAGCGGTCGCCCGCCGGGCCGCCCGGGCCGCCGGCAAGGGGGAGGTCGGTCGGGTCTCCCTGGGCTTCGCCGGGACCAGCAGCGCGGTCACGATGCCGGTGCTGACCCGCGCCGTCGCCGAAGAGCTGCCCGGGGTGGAGCTGGCCCTGCAGGGTCCGCTCTTCTCCGGCGAGACGCTGGGCCGCATCGCTGACGGCACGCTCGACCTCGGATTCGCCGCCGGGCGGCTGGGCAGTGACGGCCAGCCGCTCGGGTTCCAGGAGAGCGGGCTCGAGTCTCGTCTGGTTCGTGAGGATCCGCTGGTGTTGGCGATCTCCGACGTGCACCGGCTGGCCGGCGCGGCCGCCGTCGCCCTGGAGGACCTCGCCGCGGAGGACTTCGTCGCGTTCCCCGGAGCACGCGGCTCGATCGTCCGCGCGCTGTCCGTCAGCTCGTGCGAGGAGGCGGGCTTCAGCCCCGCGATCGTCCAGGAGGCGCCGGACACCTTCAGCCTGTTGTCCCTCGTGGCGGCGGGCGTCGGGGTCGCCCTGGTCGTCGAGCCGACCCGCACGGTCGCCCTGGAGCGGGTCGCCTTCGTCCCGCTCAGCGGAGTGGCGCCGATCCTGCCCCTCTCGCTGGCCTGGCGGACGAGCAACCGGAGTCCGGCGCTGCGGGCGGTGCTCGAGGTGGCCGGCCGCGTCTTCACCATGTCTTAATCCGTCTCACCAAATGCGGGAATTGGTCTTGGACACCACTCAATACCCGTGCAACCGTGGTCAGTGCCACAGCGGTGGTTTCCCTGCAGCGCCGACCGAAGAAGATGTTGATGAACTTCGCCGATCTCGACCCCGCCCTCCGTCCGCTCGTACGCCGCTACCTCGACGCGGACGACGCCGACCGACTCGAGCCCCTCCTCGCGGAGGTGGGCGCCATTGCCGCATCGGAGCTCGACGCGCTCGCCATCACGGCGGAGAAGAACCCGCCGACGCTGCGCCAGTTCGCGCCCAGTGGGGAGCGCATCGACGAGGTCGACTTCCATCCGGCCTACGACCGAATGGTCGAGATCGTCTTCTGCGACTACGCACTCGCGGCCCTGGCCAACCGGCCGGCGCTTGGTTGGGAGCAGCCGGCGCCGCATGCGGTCAAGTACGCGCTTTCCTACCTGTTCGCCCAGGCCGAGTACGGCCTGTTGTGCCCCCTGAACATGACCGACTCAGCAGCCCGTGTGCTGACCATGTTCGACGCCGAACGCTTCGCCGACGAGATCGCGGCCCTGACCTCGACCGATCCGGCCGACCACGCCACTGGCGCAATGTTCATGACCGAGATCGACGGTGGCACCGACCTCGGCCAGACCGCCACCGTGGCGACCGACCACGGAGACCACTGGACGCTCAACGGCCGCAAGTGGTTCTGCTCCAACGTCACGGCCGACATCATCCTGACGCTCGCGAAAGTTCCGGGCCAGGGAGAGGGCACCCGTGCCCTCGGCATGTTCCTCGTTCCGCGGGCCCGGCCCGACGGCACCCCGAACAGCTACCGGATCGACCGCCTCAAGGACAAGTTGGGCACGAAGTCCATGGCCAGTGGGGAGGTCACCCTCGAAGACACCTGGGCCCAGCCGGTCGGCGACCTGCGCCGCGGGGTCCAGCAGATGCTGGAGATGGTCAACCACTCCCGGCTGTCCAACGTGGTCCGCTCGACCGGGCTGATGCGACGGGCAGTGACGGAGGCCCTCACCCATGCGCGCCAACGGGTGGTGTCCGGCAAGGTCCTCTTCGACCAGCCGCTGATGCGGCGCACGCTGCTGGGCCTCGTGCTCGACGTCGAGGCCGCGCTCGGCATCGCGTTCGAGATCGGTGACCAGTTGGCCCGTGGCGACCAGGGTGATGAGCGCTCCGCCGTACTGGCGCGGGTGATGACGCCGATGGCGAAGTACACCGTCTGCAAGCGCGGCCGCTGGGTCGCCGGCGAAGCGATGGAGGTTCGCGGCGGCAATGGCTACATCGAGGACTTCGCGAACGCGCGCATCCTGCGGGACGCCCATCTGGGGTCGATCTGGGAGGGTGCGTCCAACGTGGTGGCCCTCGACGTGCTGCGGTGCATGCGGAAGCAGGACGCCCACCGGGTCCTCGTCGAGACGTACCGGGACCGGGTCGCGGACCTCGACGAGCGCGAGGTCGGCGAGCTCACCGGCCGGTTGGTCGAGCACTGGGACCACCTGCTCGTGCGCGGGGACGACATCGTCGCGGGCGAGCGGACCGACCAGGAGCTGCGCATCGGCGACTACGCCGACGCCCTCTGCCAGGCCGTTATGGCGAGCCTGCTGGTCGAGCAGGCGCAGTGGGAGAGCCGCAACGGAATGGGGCACCGCAAGTCACTGGTCGCCCGCAGCTTCTTGCAGCGACTCTTCGAGCCGGAGACGGTTCCGGTCCAGGCCATCTCGGACCTGGACACGGTCGTCGGCAAGAGCATGACCGCGGCGTCTCCGGAGCACGGGGGGACCGGCTCGTGAGCGCCGCCCCCCAGGAGCACGCAGTTGCCGGTCCGGCGCCGCTGGCGGGCGTCCGGGTGCTCGACCTCTCCAAGATCCTGGCCGGACCATACGTCGTGCAGGCGCTGTCGGACATGGGTGCCGACGTGGTGAAGGTGGAGCACCCGCGGGGCGGCGATCCCACCCGCAGCTGGGGCCCGCCGTTCAACGGCGAGCATGCGACGTACAACCTTGCCATCAACCGGAACAAGCAGTCGCTGACGCTGGACCTGGCGCGGCCGGATGCCCAGGAGGTGGTGCACCGGCTCCTGGAGGAGGCCGACGTCGTGGTGGACAACTTCCGTCCCGGCAGCTCGCTGGCCCGGATCTTCGACGGGCGCGAGCTCGTCGAGCGCTATCCCCGTCTGGTCGCCCTGCACATCTCCGCCTACGGAGAGGTCGGCCCGCTCAAGGACGAGCCGGGCTACGACATGGTGGTCCAGGCCTCGGCCGGGATCATGTCCTTGACCGGGGACCCGGACGGTCCGCCGGTCAAGGCCGGGTTCGCCGTCGGCGACCTCGGCGCGGCCATGTGGGGCCTCACCGGCGTGCTGGCGGCACTTATCGAGCGCGGGCGGACCGGTCGTGGCCAGTACGTCTCGACGTCGTTGTACGAGTCGCAGCTGGCCTTCCACGCTGGCTTCGCCACCGGCTACTTCGCCACGGGGCAGAACCCGCCCCGGCTCGGGTCGGGCCATCCCAGCCTCGTGCCCTACCAGGCCTACGCTGCTGCCGATGGCCATCTGGTCGTCGCGGTGGGCAATGACGTGCAGTGGCGCGCCCTGTGCGATGCGCTCGGGCGTGCGGACCTGCGCGAGGACCCGGCGTACGCGACCAATGCTCAGCGCGTGGACCGTCGCGACGCGGTCAACAGGGAGCTCGCCAATTCGTTGGCCTTGAACTCCGTGGCGCACTGGACGACGCTGCTGCGCGAGCACGCAGTGCCCGTCGCTCCCGTCCGGACGCTCGGCGAGGTCTACGCGAGCCCGCAGACGACGGCGCTCGGCATGATCGACACGGTGCAGCATCCCGAGCTCGGCCAGCTCCAGCAGATCGGATTTCCGGTGAGCTTCAACGGTGAGCGGCCACGTTTGCGAACTGCGCCACCCACCTTGGGCCAGCACAGCCGGGAAGTATTGAGACACCTCGGACTCGATGACGAGTCGATCTGCAGCCTGCTCGAGGACGCCGGCGCCGCAGCGCCCGGCGAGCGGGTGAATGTGCCCGGCGAGGCATTGACACCGTGACGTACGCCACCCATACTTTATATATGATGCACAACCGTCGAAAGAGGGGATGTTCAGAGGTGTTCAGATTCATGCGTTGGGGGGCCGTCGCCGTCGTGGTCGTGCTGCTCACCGCTGCCTGTGGCAGCGGCGGGGGCGCCGGCTCGGACGACGAGATCTCCGTGGTCACCGCACTCCCGTTCTCCGGCGGTCTCGCCGAGATCGGCCAGGACATGTACGACGGTGCGAACATCGCACGCCAGCTCATCAACGAGGACGGTGGCATCGACGGCCGCAAGGTGAAGTTCACCAAGGTCGATGTGCCGGACCCCGAGGGTGGCGTCACCGAGGTCAACCGGGTGATCTCGCAGGACAACGCGAAGATCGTGTTCTGCTGCTACTCCAGCTCGATCGACCTGGCCGTGAGCCCGGTGACTGAGCGCAACAAGGTCCTGATGCTCGAGGCGGGCGCCATCGCTCCCGAGATCACCGACCGGGGCTTCAAGTACCTGTTGCGCACGCAGTCGACGGCCACGCAGTACGCAAGTGGAGCGCTCGGTCTGCTCAAGGACGTGGTGTTGCCGAAGCTCAAGATGGACCCCTCCGCGGTCCGGGTCGCGATCGTCCACGAGCAGGGCAGCTACGGCAAGGCCTACGCCGCGACGATCAAGAAGGGGCTGGCCGACCTCGGTGTCGACGTGGTGGCCAACGAGTCCTACGACCCCAACGCGACAGACCTGACCTCACTTGTGTTGGGCGTCAAGGCCAAGAAGCCGACCATCCTGATGGAGGCGAGCTACACCAACGACGCGGTACTGCTGGCCGACCAGATGCGCCAGCAGGGCCTGATGCCGAAGGTCATCATCGGTGCCGGCGGTGGTCACTCCAACGCCGTCTTCGGCAAGTCCCAGGGCAAGTACGCCGACGGTGTCTTCGAGTCATCGTCCTCGGCGCACGTGAACCCCGACGCGCTGACCGGCGACATGAAGAAGATCTCCGAGGAGCTCAAGAAGCGCTACACCGAGCTGCGGCACAAGCCGGTCAGCAACCAGGTGATTCTGGGCTTCTCCGGCATGTGGACGCTGCTGAAGTACGTGCTCCCGAAGGCCGACGACCCGATGGACCCCGAGTCGATCGTGAAGGCTGCGGCCGAGGTCGACGAGCCCCTGGGCTCGCTTCCGAACGGCTGGGGTGTGAAGTTCGACGAGTCCGGTCAGAACACACGCGCGGAGCCGAGCGTCCAGCAGTGGCAGAACGGCGAACTCGTGGTGGTCTACCCCGAGAAGCTCGCCACCGCGGACCCGATCATGATCCCGCTCCCCGCTTGGAACGAGCGGTAACCAGCGCGACGACCCCGGCCGGACGCCGCGTTCGGCTGGGGTCGCTCTGCTGCAACCGAAGGTGACTTCAGACATGGTTCTACTGCAGGTGATCGTCTCCGGGTTGCTGCTCGGCGGCATCTACTCCCTCGTCAGCGTCGGCCTGACCCTCGTCTTCGGGGTGGTCAGGATCGCCAACTTCGCCCACGGCGCCTTCGTGATGCTTGGGATGTACGCCGCCTACTGGGCGCATCGGCTCTTGGGGCTCGATCCCTACGTGTCGGCGATTCTCGTCGTGCCGCTGTTCTTTCTGCTCGGTGTCGTTGTGTACCAGGTGGTATTCCGGCCGACAGTCGGTAGGCCGCCCCTGGTCCAGATCTTCGTCTCGGTGGGTCTCTTGGTGGCTCTCGAGAACCTGGTGCTCTTTCTCTTCGGCGCCGACTTCCGCACGGTCCGCTCCTTCGCCGGCCACACGGTCTCGATCGGATCGCTGAGGCTACCCCTCGGCCTGTTGATTGCGTTCGTCGTCTCCATCGTGGTGACGCTGGGGCTCATGGCGCTGGTGCGAAGGACACGATTGGGACGGGCGACGCGTGCAGTGACGCAAGACCGGATGGCGGCGACGCTGATGGGCGTCAGCACCCACCGGATGTACTCCATGGCGTTCGGCCTGAGTATCGCCTGCACGGGGCTCGCGGGTTGCCTCCTGATGCCGATCAAGGCGGTCTACCCGACGGTGGGCGTGCAGTTCACCCTGGTGGCGTTCGTCATCGTTGTTCTCGGCGGCATGGGGAGCGTGAGTGGCGCACTGATCGGAGGCCTGGTGATCGGGCTTGTGGAATCTCTGGCCGGCTACTACGTCGCGTCTGCCTACCAGCAACTGGCGTACTTCGTCGTCTTCATCGTGGTCCTGCTGGCCCGGCCGCAAGGACTGTTCGGATCCGCGGCCGAGGCAGAAATCGGGGAGGAGGCGTGACCGAGATGAGCGAACGCCGAGAGCTGGAGCAACAGCCACCGGAGAGTGCAGCGACCCTGGAGGGGGCCATCGCTCCGAAGGCCAGGAGCCTGACGTTCTGGGGCGTCTCGGTGGCGATCCTGGTCGTCCTGGTTGTGGCTGTCCCGCTGCTCACCGACAACAACTACTACCTCGACGTCACGATCGGCATCCTGCTGCTCGCCGCGGCGGGCAGCGCGTGGAACCTCCTGGGCGGCTATGCCGGGCAGATCTCGCTGGGCCACGCGGCGTTCTTCGGCCTCGGCGGATATACCTCCGTGCTGTTGTTCACCCGGCAGGACATCTCGCCCTGGATCGGGGTGCCGCTGGGCGGAGTACTCGCCGGATTCCTGGGCTTCCTGATCGGCGCCCTGACTCTTCGCCTGCGTGGCCCGTTCTTCGTGCTCGCCACCATCGCGTTCGCGCAGGTGCTGCTCATCCTGGCGATCAACCTCGATGGCCTGACCGGAGGATCCCCCGGAGTTTCGGTGCCCTTCGAGATGGGGGTGTCGAACATGGTCTTCGAGAATCGCGGCACCTACGTGTGGCTGACGGGGGGCTTCCTGATCCTGGTATTCCTCATCACCGCCTGGATCGAGACACACCGCCTCGGCTATCAGGCGCGTGCCGTTCGTGAAAACCTCGACGCGGCCGAAGCGCTGGGGATCAACAGCACCCGGGTGAAGCTCCAGATGACCGTGATCTCGGCTGCCCTCACCGGAGTGGTGGGCGGTTTGTCGGCGTACTACATCGCCTTCATCGACCCGGACAGCTCATTCGGCATTGCCCGCTCGATCGACTTCGTGCTGGTCGCCATCATCGGCGGCATGGGCACCGCCTGGGGTCCGATCCTCGGCGCCGCGCTCGTGGAATTGCTGCACAACGAGCTGAGCGGGCTCCTCGGGAGCGGGAGCGCCGGGCTCTACCTCGTCGTCTACGGCGTCCTCATGATCGTCGTGGTGCTCTTCTTCCCCAAGGGCATCGTCGGGGGCATCGAGCTGGTGCGCAGACGGATCCGCACCCGCAAGGAGAGGGGCAGCAATGTTTGAGGTCTGCGGTGTCACCAAGCGATTCGGTGGGCTCACCGCCGTCTCGGAGGCGAGCCTGGTGATCAGCCCCGGTGAGATCGTCGGTGTGATCGGACCGAACGGCGCTGGCAAGTCGACTCTGTTCAGCGTCATTGCCGGAGTGCTCAAGCCAGAGGAGGGCGTCGTCAGGACCGGCGACGAGGTGCTGACCGGCATGCCTCCGCACAAGCTTGCGCGCGTCGGTGTCGCCCGTACCTTCCAGACGCCGCGGCCCTTCGGCGGCCTGACGGTGCGCGACAACATGGTGGTCGCGGCGCACACGGTCGAGCGACGTACGGCGGAGGCCCAGAAGTGGGCCGACGCGTGTCTGGAGCGCATCGGGATGTCGGACATGGCCGACGTGTCGGCGTCCGCGCTCCCTCTCGGGATGCGAAAGCGTCTTGAGGTCGGCCGAGCCCTGGCCACCAAGCCGCGGTTGCTCCTGCTCGACGAGGTCCTCGGCGGCCTCAACCCCGGCGAGATCGAGACCATGGTCCGGTTGATCCGGGAGCTCCGGGACGACGGGATTGCGGTGTGCATGGTCGAGCACGCGATGGCCATCATCATGAGCTTGTGCGACCGCATCTACGTCATCGACCACGGGGTGGTGATCTCCAGCGGCACGCCGCAGGAGGTTTCTTCCGACCAGACCGTGATCGACGCCTACCTGGGAGGTTCAGTCTGATGCTTGACGTCGAGGGCTTGGTCGCCGGCTACGGCGACGTACCTGTGCTCAACGCGATCTCACTCTCGGTGGATGAGGGAGAGATCGTGGCCGTGCTCGGCGCGAACGCCGCGGGGAAGACCACGATGCTGCGCGCATTGTCCGGCGTGGTGGTGAAGTCATCGGGGGTCATCCGTTTCGAGGGAGTCGACATCCAGGGGCACGCCGGGCACAAGCGCGTCGGCCTCGGCCTCGTGCAGGTGCCGGAGAGCCGACGACTCTTCCCCCAGATGTCGGTGCGCGAGAACCTCGAGATGGGTGCGTATCTCGACAACGCCAGGGAGAGTATCGAATCGAACCTCCAGCGAGTGCTCGAGCTCTTCCCGATCCTGAGGGAGCGCACCAACCAGCTCGCCGGCCAGCTCTCCGGCGGCGAGCAGCAGATGTGCGCCATCGCGCGCGGGCTGATGGCCAACCCCAAGCTGATCATGATCGACGAGCCGACGCTGGGCCTCGCGCCGCTGATCGTGGAGCAGATCTTCGACCTCGTCAAGCAGATCCGGGACACCGGGATCGCGGTGCTGCTGGTGGAGCAGAACGCCACCAAGTCACTGGAGATCGCCGATCGCGCCTACGTGCTGGAGCGTGGAGACATCGTCATGGAGGGGACGCCACAGGAGCTGAGCAGCCAGGGCGAGCAACTGCGCCGTGCCTACATCGGTCTGTGACCGAGCGACCGGCGCCCCGAGCGTTGGATCAGGAGCTTGCGGAGTCGCGGTCCTCGCGCCACATGCCCTCGGCCTCCAGGTGGTCGGCGAGCAGTTCGCCTGCCTTCGAGACGTGCTGGGCCATGGCGATGCGGGCCCGCTCCGGGTCGCCTGCCGCGAATGCGGCCAGAATTGCCTCGTGGTCCTCGGCCGACGCCTGGGTCCAGCCAGCGATCTGGGCGAAGAACAGTCGGGGGCTGTAGCGCGTCGCCGTCACCAGGAACTGCGACAGCTTCGGCGCGGCGGCGGCCACGTTGATGGCTCGGTGGAACTCGTGATTGAGCTGTTCCACTGCCTCCGCCTCGCCTCGGCCGTGCGCCGCGGTGAGCTGGGCCTGCAGGTCACGGAGCTCGGCGAGGTCATCCGCGGACAGCGCCGTGCACGCCCGGGCGGCGAGCTCGCCGGCGAGGTAGGCCTGAACCTGGTAGATGTCGAGGATGTCGCCCTTCGTGAAGGGGGCGACCATGAAGCCGCGTCGCGGCTGCAGGATGACGAAACCGTCGCCGCGCAGGGAGACGAGTGCCTCGCGCACCGGCGTGACGCTGGTGCCGAGCTGGGCGGCCAGCGACTCCAGCCGCAGGAACTCCCCGGCGCGCACCTGGCCCGAGACAATCAGGTCGCGGACGTAGTTGCTGACGTCGTCGGACAACTGCGGTCGTGGAGCGATGCGGCGGTTCTGCGTCGTCATCGGGCTCTCTCCTTCATGTGGTCGACCACCGGACCGATGCGGCCAACCGTAGTCGGGAACGGCGGGAGGGCTTGTCCTCACCCAGCATCATGCATTATATATTAGGCATGGACCTTTCGAGCGCGGCACCGTTCCTCGACGAGCAGGAGCGGGAGATCCTCAAGCTGGTGGACGAGTTCGTCGACGACTACGTGGTCCCCAGGGTGCGCGACTACGAGGCCGACGACATCTACCCCGAGGACTTCATCGAGCGGATGAAGCAGCTGGGCTTCTTCGGCCTGCTCATTCCCTCGGAGTTCGGGGGGATCGGTGTCAGCACCTCTTGCTTCGCGCTCGTGACCGAGAGCCTGGCCCGCGGTTGGATGAGCCTCGCCGGCGCCATCGGCGGCCACTCGGTGATGTCCTTCCTGCTCCGGGAGTTCGGCACTCGGGAGCAGCAGGAACGCTTCCTCCCGGGTATGGCCGACGGGAGCCTGCGGGTGACGATGGCGCTGACCGAGCCGTCCGGCGGTAGCGACCTGCAGGCGATGCGCACGCAGGCCACCTACGACAGTGAGCGCGACGCCTACGTCGTCCGCGGTCAGAAGACCTGGATCTCCAACGCCCGACGGTCCGAGCGCGTCGCCGTGCTGTGCAAGACGGATCCCGCGGCGGATCCTGCCTACCGCGGGATGAGCGTGCTGCTCGTCCCGCGCCAGGAGGCGGTCACGGTCTCCGGAAACCTCCCCAAGCTGGGCTACAAGGGCGTCGAGGCATGCGAGATCAGTTTCGACGACGCCCTCGTCCCGGCGGCCGACGTCGTCGGCGGCGAGCCCGGTGCCGGCTGGCGCCAGATGATGCGCAGCCTCGAGGTCGGACGGATACAGGTTGCCGCACGCGCCGTCGGCGTGGCCCAAGCTTCGCTCGACGCGGCTGTCACCTACGGCCAGCAGCGCGAGACTTTCGGCAAGCCGATCTGGCAGCACCAGGCCGTGGGCAACCGGATCGCCGACATGGCCACCAAGGTGAGGGCTGCCCGGCTCCTCGTGCTGGACGCAGCCCGCCTGCTCGACACCGGCCAGCGCGTCGACATGGAGGCGGGCATGGCCAAGCTGTTCGCGTCCGAGGTCGCGGCAGCGGCCTCCTTCGACGCGATGCGCGTGCACGGTGCCTACGGCTACTCACGGGAGTACGACGTCGAGCGCTACTACCGGGACGCTCCGCTGATGGTGATCGGCGAGGGTACGAACGAGATCCAGCAGGGGGTGATCGCCCGCCAACTCATCCAGAGGTCGCAGGAGCGGGTGGCGCGAGGTGGACGTCGATGACACGTGCCGACTCCAGCTCCGACTCCACGCTGGCATCGACCACCGCCGCTGCTGCCGCTTCGACTCCGGGCATCCTCGGGGGCATCGAGGTCGAGCACCGCGGCGCCATCACGCTTCTCCGGCTCGCCGAGCCGGAGCGACGCAACGCAATCAGCCTGGAGATGCGCCGCTCGCTGGCGAGCGCGCTCGTCGAGGCCGAGCGGTCCGAGGAGTGCCGGGTGGTCGTCCTCACCGGGTCGGGTGGCAACTTCAGCGCCGGAGGTGACCTGAAGTCGATGACGCCCGACCGGGCGCTCGCGATCGAGCGGCTTCACGCCATCGGCGACGTGGTCCGGCTCATCGTGCACAGCAGCAAGCCGGTTGTCGCCGCCGTCGACGGCTTCGCGTTCGGCGCAGGGCTCTCCCTCGCTGCTGCGTGTGACGCGGTGGTGGCGGGCCGGGACGCCAGGTTCGGCTGCGCGTTCAGCGGCGTGGGACTCACCGCAGACGCAGCCCTGCACTGGAGCCTCCCAGCGCGTATCGGGGCAGGCCGGGCGCGGCTGATGATCATGTCCGGTCGCCCCATCGATGCGGCCAGGGCCGAAGCCTGGGGTCTCGTGGACGAGGTGGTCGACGGGCCGAGCCTGGACGCCGCCGTCGCGGTTGCAGAGGAACTCGCCGGGCGAGCCCCCCTGTCCCTCGCCGCGACCAAGGAGATCCTCGCCGCCGACGCCGCCGGTCTCGACGAGGTGCTCGCTCGGGAGGCCGCCGCGCAGGTGAACCTGCTGGCCACGGCCGACTTCGCCGAGGGCCAGGCGGCGTTCTTCGAGAAGCGTCGACCCGAGTTCCGGGGCCGGTGACCGCCCGTGCCCCGCAGCGTCCGAAGCGAGGAAGAGGAAGCAGCATGAGCCCGAACGACCAGCACGCACGTCCCGGGATGCTCCCGCTCGAGGGAATCACCGTCGTGAGCCTCGAGCAGGCGGTGGCCGCGCCGCTGGCGACGCGTCATCTGGCGGACCTCGGTGCGCGCATCATCAAGGTCGAACGCGTCGACGGCGGCGACTTCGCGCGCGCCTACGACGAAGCGGTGCACGGGGTCGCTTCCCACTTCGTGTGGCTCAACCGGGCCAAGGAGTCGGTCGCCCTGGACCTGAAGTCCGAGACCGGCCGCGCCATCCTCCGCGAGCTGCTGGACACGGCGGACGTGCTCATCCAGAATCTGGCACCCGGCGCGGCCAGCCGGCTCGGCTGCGGAGCCGACGAACTTCGCCGGCAGCACCCCGAGCTCATCGTCGTCGACATGTCGGGCTACGGCTCCTCCGGGCCCTTCGTCGATCGCAAGGCCTACGACATGCTCGTCCAGGCAGAGTCCGGGCTCATCTCCGTGACGGGCAGCCCGGAGCAGCCGGCGAAGACCGGAGTTCCCAGCGCCGACATCGCCGCCGGGCTCTACACCTTCTCCGCCGTGCTCAGTGCAGTGATCCGTCGCCTGCGCACCGGTGACGGCGCCAGCATCGAGGTGTCGATGTTCGATGCCCTAGTTGAGTGGCTGGGGCACCCGATGTACATGGCGATGTACACCGATACTCCGGTGCCGCGGATGGGACTGAGCCACGCGGCCATCGCGCCGTACGACGCGTATCCGACCCGCGATGGCGAGGTGCTGATCGGCATCCAGAACGACCGCGGCTGGCGGCAGCTCGTCACCACGGTCTTCGGCCGGCCAGACCTGGTCGAGCATCCCGATTTCGCCACCAACGTGTTGCGGGTACGCAATCGCGCGAGCCTCGACGCCCTGGTCGGGGAGCTGACGTCCGCATTCACCAGCGCTGAGCTTTCCGAGCGTCTCAACGAGGCCGGTGTGCCGGCGGCACAGCTCAACGACCTGCACGGCATGATCGAACATCCCCAGCTCTCCGAGCGGGAGCGTTGGCGCGAGGTGCGGACGGAGAAAGGCACCGTACGTGCGGTCTTGCCGCCGATCACGTACGCCGACGTCGAGGCGCGGATGGGCGACGTCCCCGCCCTGGGCGAACACACGCGCGCCGTGCTGGGTCAGCTCGGTTACTCCGACGAGCAGGTGCAGCGGCTCATCGAGGACGGAGTGGTCGCGTGACGACGGCTCCGCAGGTTGTCTACGACGGGGGGATCGCCGCCCATGAGCTGCGCTTCCAGCGCTGCCGCTCGTGCGAGGAACTCGTGTTCTATCCCCGTGTGCTGTGCCCCGGCTGCGGCGGAACGGACCTTGCCTGGGAGCGCAGCGAGGGCCGCGGCGTCGTGTACTCCACGACGACCGTGCGTCATCGGGACGGTGACTACGACGTCAGCCTGATCGACCTGGACGAGGGGTTCCGGATGATGAGCAGAGTCCTCGGCGAGCCGGACGAGGTCCGCATCGGCGAGCGCGTCGTCGTCGAGTTCGCCGAGCTCGACGGCCGACCCGCGGCGGTCTTCCGCAAGGAGGTCGACCGGTGACGGCCAGATGGCGCGGAAGGTCGGCCATCACCGGCGTCGCGGAGTCCCAGCTGGGCCAGGTCGACCCGGGCCTTGGCCCTCTCGACCTGGTCGGTCAGGCGTCGGCTGCCGCGCTCGCGGAGTCTGGTCTCAGGCCCGCGGACGTCGACGCGCTCTACACCGCCTCGGCGTACTACCCCATGGCCGGCCCCATCACGGCCGAGTACCTGGGTATCCGACCTAGGCTCCTGGACGGCACCAACATCGGCGGGTCATCCTTCGTTGCCCACGCCCTGCGCGCCGCCCGCGCCATCGCCGCCGGTGAGATCGACGTCGCCCTCATCACCTACGCGAGCACGCAGCGCTCCGACGGCGGCAAGCTCGTCTCCACGACGCGCCAACTCAGCTACGAGGAGGCCTACCGCCCACGGCTACCCATCTCCATGTATGCGCTGGCCGCCGCCCGGCACATGCACCAGTACGGCACCACGCGCGAGCAGCTCGCGGAGGTGGCGGTGTCGGCACGGCGCTGGGCCCAGCTCAACCCCAAGGCGTTCAAGCGTGACCCGCTCACTGTCGAGGAGGTGCTGTCGGCGCGGATGGTCAGTGACCCGCTCACCTCACTGGACTGCTGCCTGGTCACCGACGGCGGCGGCGCGGTGGTGATGACCAGCGCCGCGCGGGCCGTCGGACTCGTCGACAAGCCGGTGCACCTGCTCGGCGGGGGCGAGGCCAGCTGGCACAGCAGTATCTCCGCGATGCCCGACCTGACCACGACGGCCGCCACGGAATCCAGTCGCCGGGCCTACGAGTCGTCGGGTTACGGCCCGGCGGACATGGACGTGGTGGAGCTGTACGACGCGTTCACCATCAACCCGATCCTGTTCCTCGAAGATCTCGGCTTCTGTCCCAAGGGCGAAGGTGGTCGGTTCGTCGCTGACGGCCGGATCGCGCCGGGCGGCGAACTCCCGGTGAACACGAACGGCGGTGGCCTGTCCTACTGCCATCCAGGGATGTACGGCATCTTCCTGCTGATCGAGGCCGTGCGGCAGCTGCGCGGTGAGTCCGGGGCGCGCCAGGTCCCGGACGCCTCGCTCGCGCTCGTGAACGGCAACGGCGGTGTGCTCGCCAGCCAGGTGACGGCCGTGCTGGGCACCTCCGCCACGCTCTGACAACCCACCACAGAAGGAGACACCCATGCCACTGCTGCAGGACAAGGTCGCGGTCATCACCGGCGCTGCCCAGGGGATCGGCCTCGCCATCGCCCAGCGATTCGTCGAGGAGGGCGCGAAGGTGGTGATCGGCGACATCGACGCCGATGCCGCGGCACGCACCGTGAAGGAGCTCGGCGGCGACACGGTCGCAGCCTCCGCCGCCTGCGACGTGCGGGACGCCGACCAGGTGCAGGCCCTCATCGACCTCGCGATCGAGCGGTTCGGGTCGCTCGACGTGATGGTGAACAACGCCGGCATCACCCGCGACGCGACCATGCGCACGATGACCGAGCAGCAGTTCGACGACGTCATCGACGTACATCTCAAGGGCACCTGGAACGGCACCCGACTGGCCGCAGCGGTCATGCGCGGGGCCAAGACCGGCGCCATCGTCAACCTCTCCTCGCTCTCCGGCAAGGTCGGCCTCGTCGGCCAGACCAACTACTCCGCGGCCAAGGCCGGGATCGTCGGTCTCACCAAGGCCGCCGCCAAGGAGGTCGCCCACCACGGGGTCCGCGTCAACGCCGTCCAGCCCGGGCTCATCGCCACCGCGATGACTCGCGCGATGCCGCAGAAGGCCTGGGACCAGAAGATGGAGGAGATCCCGATGCGCCGCGCCGGCGAGCCGGAGGAGGTCGCGAAGGTGGTGCTCTTCCTGGCCAGCGACCTGTCGAGCTACATGACCGGCTGCGTCCTGGAGATCACCGGCGGACGGTTCATGTGAGCCAGCCCCCGGACGAGTTCGCTCGGATCCTCGAGTCCTGGCGCCCGGCGCCGGAGACGGTCACGGACGACCTGGGTCGGTTTCCCGCGACCGCGCTGGCCGCGCTCCTCGGCTCGCCGAAGCCGGGGGCGGACTTTGCCCTGCCACCGCTGTGGAGCGAGGTCTACCTGCGCAGCCCGCGGCGCGTGGGCGACCTGGGGCCCGACGGTCACCCGGCGGGCGACCACCTGGTGCCGCCGCTCGAGCAGCGGCGCCGCATGTTCGGCGGTGGCCGCATCGAGACCGGCCAGCCGCTCCGCCTCGGTGAACGGGCCACGCGGCGGACCTCCATCGGCGACGTACGCCTGCGCCAAGGCCGGTCCGGCTGGCTGCTGCTGGTCACCGAGGAGCACGAGTATCTCGTCGACGACGTGGTCCGCGTCCGCGAGGTGCGCGACATCGTCTACCGCCGACCCCAGGACGTCGCGCACAGGCCCGACCCGTCCGTTGCGGCTCCAGCCGATCCCGTTGGCAGTGCCCCGGCGTACCGCCTGGAGCCGGACGAGCGGCTGCTGTTCTGCTTCAGCGCGCTCACCTACAACGCTCATCGGATCCACTACGACCTCCGCTACGCGGTCGAGGTCGAGGGGCACCGTGACCTGCTCGTGCACGGCCCGCTGTCGGTCATCGGCGCCGTGGAGGCGGGCATCCGGAGCACCGGGAGACAGCCACGCGCCGTGGACTACCGGCTGCGGCATCCCGCCTTCCGCGGCAGCCCGATCGACTTCCACGCCGCCGACGGCGTGGAAGGGAGCCTTGTGCTGGGCGTTCAGGGAGGCACTGTGGTCGTGGAGGCGAGGCTGACGTGGAGCTGACCGAGACGCTGTCGCTGGAGCACCTCTACGAGCTGCTCACGCTCACCCCTGCCCAGCCCGAGAACCTGGGGGACGAGCCGGGTCGACCATGCCGGGAGTACTTCCTGGGTCGCCCACAGGAGCACCCCTCCGACCGCGTCTTCGGAGGACTGCTGCTCGCGCAGTCGATGGTGGCAGCCGGGGGGACCGTGCCTACCGCGCACCAGCCCCTGTCGATGCAGGCGGAGTTCCTGCTGGGCGTGCCCACCGACCGGCCGCTGCGCTGGGAGGTCGAGCACGTCGGCGACGCCCGGTCGCTCTCCACGCGTCGCGCGACGCTCCTTGGTGAGGACGGCCCGCGGTTCAGCGCGACCAGCCGCTGGGGGACGGTGCGAGACGACCTGCCGTCGTACGACGCGGTCCGGCCGGCCGCCGTACCAGGCCCCGACGAACTGCCCGACCTGGAGGACAGGTTCGGGGGCGTCTCCGGGGTGCCGACCTGGTGGCGGATGCGCCGGCCGGTGCTGTTCCGCCATGTGCAGGAGCCGCCCTACACCGCGCCCGGGGAGCGCGGCGACCGCCAGACGGTGTGGGTGCGCGGCCGGGGGACGGTGCCGGAGAGCCCGATCGTGCGCGCCGCCCTGCTCGCCTACGTCACCGACATGAGCATCCTCGAGACCGCGTTCCGCGCCGTCGGATCCTTCCGTCACGGCCCGGACAGCCGGATCCTCAGCCTGAGCCACACGCTTGTCTTCCATGCGCCGTGCGACCTGGGTGCGTGGCACCAGTTCGACTCGGCCTGCCGGACGATCGCCCATGGCCGCGCGTTCGCCACCGGCGAGATCTTCGACGCCGGCGGTCGGCACGTCGCCTCGGCAACCCAGGTCGGGCTGACCAAGTTCAGCTGACGTCGCCGCACCCCGCACCCATCGACCCACCCCGCCGCGAGAGCCGGCACGAATCGAACGAAGGAGACGCCATGCGCGAGGCCGTCATCTGTGAACCCGTCCGCACGCCCGTAGGAAGGTTCGGCGGGATGTTCCGGGACCTCCCGGTCGCCTACCTCGGCGCGACCGTCATCAAGGGTCTGGTCGAACGCACCGGCATCGCGTCGGAGGACATCGACGACGTGATCTTCGGCCAGGGCTACCCCAACGGCGAGGCGGCAGCGCTGGGCCGGGTTGCGGCGCTCGACGCCGGCCTCGACGTGTCCGTCCCCGGGTTGCAGGTCGACCGGCGCTGCGGCTCCGGCCTCCAGGCCGTTGCGATGGCGGCCATGCAGGTGCAGACCGGTGTCAGCGACCTGGTCATCGCCGGCGGCGCCGAGAGCATGAGCCAGGCGGAGTTCTACGCTCCGGGCATCCGCTGGGGGGTGAAGGGCGCCGGGGTGGAGCTGCACGACCGCCTCGCCCGCCCCCGGGTCAACTCGGGCGGGCACCGGTTCCCCGTCGAGGGCGGCATGATCGAGACCGCCGAGAACCTGCGCCGCGAGTACGGCATCTCCCGCGAGGAGCAGGACAACTTGGCCTACACCTCCCACCAGCGGGCGGTTCGGGCGATCGAGGAGGGCCGCTTCGAGGCCGAGACGATCCCGGTGATCATGCCGGCGACCCGCAAGGAGCCCGAACATCAGGTCACCCGCGACGAGCACCCGCGCCCGGACGTGACCCCCGAGAAGCTCGCGTCTCTGCGCACCATCCGCGGCAAGGTGGACCCGGAGGCGACGGTGACAGCGGGCAACGCGAGTGGGCAGAACGACGGGGGCGCCGCCTGCATCGTCACGACGCCGGAGGAGGCGGAGCGGCGCGGCCTGCGACCGATGGCGCGGTTCGTCGCTTGGTCCGTCGCAGGCGTGGAGCCGCACCGGATGGGCATCGGTCCGGTCCCAGCCGTGGCGCGCTTGTTCGAGCGCACCGGGATGTCCATGGCCGACATGGACCTGATCGAGCTCAACGAGGCGTTCGCCGCCCAGGCGCTGGCCGTCACGCGTGAGTGGGGCTTCACGGAGGCCGACTTCGAGCGGCTCAACGTCAACGGGTCCGGAATCTCGCTCGGTCATCCGATCGGAGCGACGGGCGGCAGGATCATGGCCACCCTGCTGCACGAGATGGAACGACGCGGGGCTCGGTACGGTCTCGAGACGATGTGCATCGGCGGTGGACAGGGCATCGCAGCCGTCTTCGAGCGGTGGGTCTGATGCTGCCGAGTGGAAGCTTCGCCGACCGGGTCGCCATGGTGACTGGAGGAAGCTCCGGGATTGGTGAGTCCATCGCCACCGAGCTGGCCGACCTCGGCGCCACCGTGGTGATCCTGGGACGTGACCGGGAGCGGCTCGACGGCGCGTGCGAGCGCATCGCGGCCACCGCCGGTCGAGTCCATGGACACGCAGTCGACGTCCGCGACCGCGAGTCGGTCGATGCGGCGGTCGAGGCGGTGGTCTCCCGGCACGGCCGCATCGACCATCTCGTCAACGCGGCGGCTGGAAACTTCCGGGTGGCGCCGGAGCAGATGTCGCCCAACGCGTGGAACGCGGTCGTTCGGATCGTCCTCGACGGCACTTGGCACTGCACCCAGGCAGTGGCGCGACACCTGCTCGACCGGGGTTCGGCCGGCTCGGTGCTCAACATCGGATCGACGATGGCCTTCCAGGGCGGTCCCGACACGGTGCACTCGGCGAGTGCGAAGGCTGGTGTCGTCGCCATGACCAAGTCACTGGCGGCGGCCTGGGGGCCGCGCGGCATCCGACTCAACGTCCTGGTGCCGGGCATGACCGAGGACACGGGAGGCATCCGCGCGCTGCATCAGGACCAACAGGTGCACGACACGGCGCTGGCCCGGATTCCGCTGGGTCGGCTCGGGAACCGGCAGGAGCTGGCGCACGCGGCGGCGTACCTGCTCAGCGATTTTGCCGGCTATGTCACCGGAACGACCCTGGTCATGGACGGTGGCCGTTCGTTGGGGCGGACCTGACCTGCATCGAGCCTCTTGACCACACCCGCAGCCAAGGCTTACCTTAGTTAGGTACACCTCAGTCGGAGGTGTGAGCCTCCGGGGAGCAGCCATGATCGTGTGTCACTGCCGCGTGGTCAGCGACAAGACGGTCGACGCTGCCATCACCGAGGGCAACCGGACCGTCTCGAGCGTGTGCCGTTCGACCGGCGCCGGGCAGGACTGCGGCGGGTGCATCTTCACGCTCAAGGCCATGGTGTGCCAGCATCGCCTCCAGGAACACTCAATCCTGGAGGTCGAAGGTGCAGCCAGCTAGCCCCCGAGTCGTCGAGCTGCTCAACTCCGCGCTCACCTTCGAGCTGACGGTGACGAACACCTACTTCCTGCACGCGCGGATGCTGGACAACTGGGGGCTCGGTCGCCTCGGCAAGGTCTTCTACGACCTGTCCATCGACGAGATGCGCGACGCCGACGAGCTGATCAACCGGATCCTGATGTTCGACGGACACCCCAACCTGCAGAAGCTCAACTCCATCACCGTGGGTGAGTCGGCGGAGGAGATGCTCGCCCTGGCGCTGGACAGCGAGAAGGCCGCGGTCGCGCAGTTCAACGCCTCGGCGAAGGAGTGCCACGACCTCGGTGACCACGGCACCGCGTCGGTGTTCGAGGAGATGGTCCGCGACGAGGAGAAGCACGCCGACTGGTTCGAGGGCCAGCTGGACGCGATCGAGCGGGTGGGCCTGCAGCAGTACCTCTCCCAGCAGATCCCGGCCGGCGAGGGCCCCTGAGGCTCGACCGCCTGCTCAGCTGACGAGCGGCGCCAGGTAGCGCTTGGCGAAGTCCCGCACCGACTGCTCGTCGGTGAGGTCGAGCCTTCCCTCGGGGTCGAGCAGGTACGTCGAGGCGAGTCGGAGCATCAGCTCGGCGACCATCTGCAGCTCCTCCGGGGGCGCAGCTGCCCCGGCACGGCGCAGCGTGCGAGCGACGCGGTCGGCCTGCGCGACCAGCATGTGGCCGCGGCCGGGGATCGCGGAGAGCACCTCCGGCTCGGTCTGGGCGAGGCGCCCCAGGACGCGGATCTCGCGCATGATCGCCAGGCCGCGCACGAAGCACTCGATCACCGCCTCCTGCGGGGCCAGGTCGGCGGCAACCC
Source organism: Marmoricola sp. (assembly GCA_035708765.1). Taxonomy (GTDB): domain Bacteria; phylum Actinomycetota; class Actinomycetes; order Propionibacteriales; family Nocardioidaceae; genus Marmoricola. The sequence goes on along the minus strand of DASTFI010000005.1, from coordinate 37,181 downwards.
GGTCGAGCTCGTCGAAGAAGGCGTCGACGGAGCGCAGGACGACCGCCGCCAGGAGCGCCTCCTTGCTCGGATGGCGCCGGTAGAGCGTGCTCCGGCTGACCCCCGCCTCCCGCGCGATGTCGTCGACGTTGGCGCGCCGTGCGCCGTACTGCTCGAAGACCCGCTCGGCGGCATCGAGGATCGGGTCGGTTCTCACAGGCGCTCCAGGGTGACCGGCAGTCGGTCGCGGATGAAGGGCAGCGCGACCAGGTCCAGCGGCCACTCGTAGTCCGGCGGCACGCTCCACCGGTAGGTGCGCAGCAGCTCGTGGAAGATGGTGCGCACCTGCATGCCGGCGAAGTGCAGGCCGATGCACTTGTGCACTCCACCACCGAACGGCTCGAAGGCCATCCGGTGGCTCCGGTCCTCGCGGCGGCCCTCCGCGAAGCGGTCCGGGTCGAACCGGGTCGGCTCCGGCCAGTGCTCGGGATCGTGGTGGTTGATGAACGGAGAGACCGCCACGAAGCCACCCGCGGGGATGACGTGCTCGCCGATGCGCACGTCGCGCACCGCGACGCGCGGCAGCGAGGGGACCGGGGCACACAGCCGCATCGACTCCTTCATCACCCGGTCGAGCAGGTCGAGGCCTTGCACTCCGTCGAGGTCGAGGTCGCCGGAGGACAACGACTCCTCGCGCGCGGCCTCCTGCCACGCGGGGTGCTTGGCGAGGTGGTAGGCCATCGAGGTCATCGTGATCGTGCTGGTGTCGTGCGCCGCCATCAGCAGGAAGATCATGTGGTTGACGATGTCGTCGTCGCTGAACTCGTCACCCTCCTCGCTGCGCGCGACGCAGAGCTGCGCGAACAGGTCGTCGCCTCCGTCGCGCCGCTTCTCGGGCAGGTGGCGCCGGAAGAAGTCCTCGAGCACCTGCCGCGCTGCGAGACCCTTGGCCCAGGGCGTTCCCGGCACCGGCTTGCGGATGATCGAGGTGCCGGCCCGTACGGCGGCGATGAAGGCCTTGTTGATCCGCTCCTGCTCCGCCGGCTCGAGGTCCACGCCGACGAAGATCTCCAGCGCCACGTCGAGGGTGAGCTCCTTGAACAACTGCTGCATCCGGGGGTGCTCGACGTGCTGCCACTGCTCGAGGTTGCGGCGTACGTGCGGCACCAGCATGGCGTGGTAGCGACGCAGCGCCTCGGTGGTGAACGCGTGCTGCAGGATCCGTCGGTGGTGCAGGTGCTCGTCGAAGTCCAGCAACATCAGGCCGCGCCGGAAGAACGGACCGATGAAGTGCGACCAGGCCGGTCCGTTGGCGAAGTCGCGGTCGCGGTTGATCAGCACCTGCTCGGCCGCGTCGAGGCCGTACGCCGCATAGAGCGTGGTGCCGAAGACGTTCATCCGCACCACGTCGCCGTACCGCGCCCGCAGCTCGGCGTTGTGCTCCACAGGTCGTCGCCGCAGGATCAGCAGGTGGGGGAGTCCGAAGCGGGGGCCGCGTGGCTCGAGCGGCGCTCCGGTGGCCGAGCCTGACGGGGAGCCGAGGGTTGACGTCATCGCCACTCCTGCGAGATGTTGAGACAAATCCGTTCCAACGTATCAGCGGCTCGACCTCGACGGAACCCCAGAGGAGGCGTCATGAGCGTGGCGCGGGACCTGCCTGCAACGCAGCTCCGCGGGGACGGCCTGCCGCTGGGTCCCGACTCGCTGTTGTGGCGGTTCTTCGGCGACCACCGGATGGCGCTGCTCGGCCCGCGCGCCGCCGTGCTGCAGAACATGCTGCCCGCGCTGGGCCAGGGCGTCGAGGACCACTCGGTCTGGTTCGACGAGACCCTGGCGCGGCTCGAGCGCAGCATCCCGCCGATCTACAACGTGGTCTACGGCGAGGACGGCGAAGCGGCCGGGCGGACGGTGCGCGACTTCCACAAGCCGATCCGGGGCAGGCTGCCCGACGGCTCGCCGTACAGCGCACTGAACCCCGACACCTACTACTGGGCGCACGCCTGCTTCGTCGAGCACGTGATCACCGCGGCCGACACGTTCATCCGTCCGCTCAGCCGTGCGGAGCAGGAGCAGCTCTTTCGGGAGTCGATCACCTGGTGGGAGCGCTACGAGGTCAGCTCCCACGGACTCCCGCAGACCTACGACGAGTTCTGCGCCTACTTCGACGACACCCTCGAACACCGGCTGGTCAAGCACCGCACGGCGGCGTACGGGGTCGGCTACGCCAAGAAGGGCTGGCCCCGGCCCAAGGGCCGCAACCGCGTGCTCTGGTGGCTGGTGCGCCGTCCGCTCGACGCGGTCAGCGCCTCGATCACGATCGGCGGGATGCCGCCGCGTGGCCGCGAGATCCTCGGCCTGCCGTGGGACCAGCGCCGCGAGCGCCGCTATCGTCGGTTCGCGCGCGTCTGTCGCGCGTTCGCCCCGCTCTACGAGCGGCTCCCCGCCCGCTACCGGATGCACCCCATCCCGCGACGGGCGTTCGAACGGGAAGGGCGACCGGCGTGAACCGCGAAGGAGACCGTTGATGGGCACACTCACCGGGAAGGTCGTCGCCGTCACCGGTGGCGCGCAGGGCATCGGTGCCGCCACCGCGGCTGCGCTCGCGAACGCCGGCGCCCGCGTGGCGGTCGGCGACCTCGACACCGGGCTCGCCGAGCAGTCGGCAGCGCCGTACGGCGGCCTCGCGCTGCCGCTCGACGTGACCTCGACAGAGTCGTGGTCGACCTTCACGGGGAAGGTGGAGGGCGAGCTCGGGCCGATCGACGCGCTCGTCAACAACGCCGGCATCATGGTCATCGGCCGCCACCTCGAGGTGCCGCTGGAGCACCAGCTGCGCCAGCTCGACGTCAACCTCCGCGGCGTCATCCTGGGGTGCCACACCATTGCTCCGGCGATGGTTGCCCGGGGCAGTGGCCGCATCGTCAACATCGCCTCGGTCGCCGGCCGGATCCCGACGCCCGGCACGGCCGTCTACAGCGCCACCAAGGTCGCGGTGCAGGCCTTCACCGAGGCGCTCGACGGCGAGCTGCGGGGGCACGGGGTGCGCGCCTCCACGGTGCTGCCGGCCTTCACCCGCACCGCCCTGATCGACGGCACCACCGCTCCGAAGGCCAGCCCGCCGATCGAGCCGGAGCAGGTGGCCGACGCGGTCGTGGCGCAACTGCGCCGCTACCGGGCCACCACGGTGGTGCCGAAGCAGGCGGCGCTCGGCGTGGTGCAGTGGGCGCTGCTCCCGGCGCCGGCGAAGAGCTGGATCAGCAGGCGACTCGGCCTGGACACCATGTTCACCGACTTCGACCACGCGGCCCGCGCCGACTACGAGCGCCGCAGCACCGTCGACTGACCGGTCACCACGACCGCGCCGAGGTCGTCGTCGCGGGCGACCCCGGGATCGAGGTCGTGGGAGCCGAACACCTCGAGGGCGGTCGGCAGCTGTCGTTCGCTGACCTCGATGAGCAGGTGCCCACGCGGCGCCAGCCACTCGGTCGCCACCGAGGCGATCCGGCGCAGCAGCGCGAGGCCGTCGGGGCCGCCGTCGAGGGTCGTCAGCGGCTCGTGGTCCCGCGCCTCCGGAGGGAGCAGCCGCACCTCGTCGCTGGGCACGTACGGCGTGTTGGCGGCGAGCACGTCGACCCGTCCCCGCAGCGTCGCGGGAAGCGGCGCGAACAGGTCGCCCTCGACGACGTTGCCGGCCGGGAGGTTGCGGCGCGCCAGGGCGACGGCCGCCGGGTCGGCGTCGGCCGCCCAGACCTCCGCCCGGGGCGACGCGGCGAGGATCGCGGCGGCGACCGGTGCGACTCCGCAGCACAGCTCGACCGCCACGCCGCCGGGCGGCAGCCGCCGGATCGCCTCGGTGGCGAGCAGCTCGGTGCGGCGCCGCGGGACGAACGCCCCGGCTGCCACGACCAGGCGCAACCCCAGGAAGGCGGCCCAGCCGAGCACCTGCTCCAGGGGCTCGCCGGCCACGCGTCGGGTGAGGAGGGCGAGCGGCTCCCGGCCGTCGGCGAGGAGCAGTTGCGCCTCCTCCTCGGCGAAGACGCAGCCGGCAGCGCGCAGTTGCGCCACCGCTTCGTCGTACTCCACTCCGCGACGCTATCGGCCGGACGTGGCAGGCTGGAGGACATGCACGTCCTGCAGCCTCGCGAGGTGCCGCTCGGCGGTCTGCGCGCCATGACCGTGCGGCGTACCCTCCCCCAGCGCGAGCGGTCCCTGATCGGCGCCTGGTGCTTCGCCGACCACTACGGTCCCGACCCGACCGATCGGGGAAGCGGGATGGACCTGCCACCGCACCCGCACACCGGCCTGCAGACCGTCAGCTGGCTGTTCGAGGGCGAGATCGAGCACCGCGACTCGGCCGGGTTCCACCAGGTGGTGCGGCCCGGTGAGGTGAACCTGATGACGGCCGGCCGGGGCATCAGCCACTCGGAGTACGTCACCGGCCGGACGCAAACCCTGCACGGGGCCCAGCTCTGGGTCGCGCTGCCCGACGGCGGCCGCCACGGTGAGCCCACGTTCGAGCACTACGCCACCGAGCCCCTTGCCGGCGACGGATGGGAGGTGCGGGTCTTCCTCGGCGAGCTCCTCGGCCGCCGCTCACCCGTGCGCACCTTCACGCCGCTGCTCGGCGCGCAGCTCCGGCTCGACGCCGGCACCACGCTCGAGCTGCCCGTTGACCCGTCCTACGAGCTGGGCATCCTGCTCGACTCGGGCGTGCTGCAGGTCGACGGCGCCGTGGGCAGGGCACAGGTCAAGCCCGACGACCTCGCGTTCTTCGAGGCTGGGCAGGAGCGACTGGTGGTCACCGCCGAGCAGGACGCGCTGCTCCTGCTGCTGGGCGGGCCGCCGTTCGGCGAGCAGATCGTCATGTGGTGGAACTTCATCGGCCGCTCCCACGACGAGGTCGCCGCCTACCGCACCCAGTGGGAGCAGCTCCTCGCCGGGGAGGAGCAGGACCGGTTCGGCCTTCCTCCCGGCGACCCGGAGCCGCCCCTGCACGCCCCGGAGCTGCCGAACGTCCGGATGAAGCTGCGGGGTCCGTGAGCGAGCCGGGGAGCGGCCCCGTCCCCGGGGCGGACGGCCGACCGCGCTGTCCCTGGGGCAGCCGGCCCGGAGTGCTGCAGGACTACCACGACACCGAGTGGGGGCTGCCGGTCGACGGCGAGCACGGCCTGTTCGAGCGGATGACCCTGGAGGGCTTCCAGTCGGGCCTGTCCTGGCTGACCATCCTCAACAAGCGCCCGCGCTTCCGCGACGCCTTCGCCGGGTTCGACGTCGACCGGGTCGCGGCCATGGGCGAGCCCGAGGTCGAGGCGCTGCTCCAGGACGCTGGGATCGTCCGGCACCGAGGCAAGATCGAGGCGACGCTGCGCAACGCCCGGGCCACCGTCGCGCTGCGTGCCGACGGCGGCCTCGAGCAACTGGTCGCCCGGCACCGGCCCGCCGCGACCCCGCGCCCGCGCACCACGGGCGAGCTGCCCACGACGTCGCCGGAGTCCGTCGCGCTGTCCAAGGCGCTCAAGAAGCGGGGCTTCGCCTTCGTGGGGCCCACGACGGCGTTCGCCCTGATGGAGGCCACCGGCATGGTGGACACGCACCTGGTCGGCTGCTTCCGACGCGGTGCGGCAGGGATCTGGCCCGACTGATGGTTTGCTGGTCGCGTGGACGTGCTGGCCCGAGCTGACCGCGCCCAGCGGCGTCATCCGGTGCTGGGCTTCCCCCTCGGCGTGCTCTACAAGTTCTTCGACGACCAGGGCAACTACCTCTCGGCAGCGTTGACGTACTACGCCTTCGTCGCGATCTTCCCGCTGCTGCTGCTCGCCTCGTCGATCCTCGGCTTCATCCTGCAGGGCCGGCCCGAGCTGCAACAGGAGGTGCTGGACTCCGCACTGGGGCAGTTTCCCATCATCGGCGAGCAGCTCGGCCGTCCCGAGGGGCTGCAGGGCTCCACCGGCGCGGTGGTCGCCGGTGCGCTCGCCGCCCTCTACGGCTGCCACGGCCTCGGCATGGCGACGCAGAACCTGATGGCGACCGCGTGGGGGATCCCACGCAACAGCCGGCCGAACCCGTTCCTGCTGCGGTTCAAGAGCCTCCTGCTGCTCGCGGCTGCCGGTACGGCGGTCCTCAGCGTCTCGGTGCTGTCTGCGCTGGTGAACACCGACGTGTTCGGCGAGCCGTTCTCCGCCACCATCGGCTGGCTGGCGCGGCTGGGCAACGTGGTCGTCGTCGCGCTCGTCCTGACCGTGCTGTTCCGCCTGGCCGCCGCGCACGACCACCACATCGTCCGCGCCGCGCCGGGAGCCTTCACCGTCGCCGTCGGCTGGCAGGTGCTGCAGCACCTCGGCACCATCTACGCCACGGGTGTGCTCAGCGGCACCAGCTCGATGAACCAGACGTTCGGCCTGGTGCTCGGACTCGTCGGGCTCGTCTACATCGGCGCCGTCATCGCGGTCATCGGCGTCGAGGTCAACGTCGTGTTCGCGCGGCGGATGTGGCCGCGGGCGCTGCTCACCCCGTTCACCGACTCCGTGGACCTGACCGACGCCGACCGGCGTGCCTATGCGGCGTACGCGCAGATGCAGCGGCACAAGGGCTTCGAGACCGTCAGCGTGCGCTTCACCGGCCGTGACGGCGACACCCACGAGATCGTCCTCGACACCTCCGAGCGCGACACCAAGGAGCACACCAGGGAACATCGCGCCGCCGAGCCACCGGCCGAGGCGCCCGATGGCCGCTCCACCACCCAACGCTGGGACCAACCCTGAGACCGACGCTGAGACCGACGCTGAGACCGACGCTGGCCCGCCGGTAGTTTGTGCCCATGGAGCACCCTCCGCAGCAGCGCGTGCACGCCTTCGGTGACGACGCCCTCGGCGAGCACGACGCCGTCGGGCTGGCCGAGCAGATCCGGACCCGTGGGATCAGTCCCCTGGAGGCCGTCGAGGCGGCCATCGCGAGGATCGAGCGGGTCGACCCGCAGCTCAACGCGCTGGCCTGTCGCGACTTCGACCGGGCCCGGGACGCGGCGCGCCGGCAGGGCGCGAGCGAGCCGGCGGCGTCGGCGTTCTTCGCCGGCGTGCCGGGCGTGGTCAAGGACAACAGCGCCGTGGCGGGGCTGCCGACGCAGCAGGGGTCCCGCGCCTACCGGGCGACGCCCGAGGTCGAGGACGGCGACTACGCGCGGATGTTCTCCGACCTGGGCCTGGTCAACCTGGGCAAGTCGCAGCTCTCGGAGTTCGGCTTCAACGCCAGCGCCGAGTTCGGCGGAGCACTGCCGCCGGTGCGCAACCCGTGGCACACCGGGCACACCTCCGGCGCGTCCTCGGCCGGATCGGCCGCGCTGGTCGCGAGCGGCGCCCTGCCGATCGCGCACGCCAACGACGGTGGTGGCTCCATCCGGATCCCCGCCGCCAGTTGCGGGCTGGTGGGAATGAAGCCGACGCGGGGCCGGGTGCCCCAGGATCGGATGCTGCGCGAGATGCCGGTGCGGATCGTCGCCGACGGGGTGGTCACCCGCAGCGTCCGGGACACCGCGGCGTTCCTGCGGGAGTCCGAGAAGGTCTACCGACGGCTCAGCCTGCGGCCCGTGGGCGACATCCGCGGGCCCGGCCACAAGCGGCTGCGCATCGGCCTGGTCGTCGACTCCGTCGAGCACGAGACCGACCCGGAGACCGCCGACGCGGTCCGCGGCGCGGCCAAGCTCCTGGAGTCGCTCGGCCACCACGTGGAGCAGGTCGACGCCCCCGTGCCGGCGAGCTTCGTCGACGACTTCCTCGTCTACTGGAGCCTCCTGGCTGGCCACATCTGCCTGACCGGCCGACGCACCGTCGACCCCTCCTTCGACCGTCGCAAGGTCGACAACCTGACCGCCGGCCTGGCTCGCAACCTGCGCCGTCGCTCCCCGCGGCTGCCGCTCGCGATCGCCCGCCTCGCCGCGTCGAAGCACGTCTCGGCGCGGTTCTTCGACCAGTACGACGCGGTGCTGACCCCGACGCTGGGCCGCGTCACCCCCGAGCTCGGCTGGCTGGACCCGGCGCAGCCGTTCGAGACGGTCCTCGAGCGGCTCCTGGAGTGGGTGGCGTTCACCCCGCTGCAGAACGCGACCGGCGACCCGGCCATCTCGCTGCCGCTGGGGACCACCAGCAGCGGGCTCCCGATCGGTGTCCAGCTCGCGGCCGCGCAGGGCCACGAGGCGAGGCTCCTCGAGGTCGCCTTCGAGCTGGAGCAGGCGAGCCCGTTCGCCAGGATCCAGGACGCGGGCGGCGACCAGCCGGCATGAACTCCACCTGGTTGGCCCGCCGTACCCATGCCTGGCACGAGTGGAGCGTCGAGGAGCTGGTCGACCGCAAGGGCAGCACCCGGGTGAGCCTGGTCGTCCCGGCCCGCAACGAGGCCGCGACCGTCGGCGACGTGGTGACGCAGGTCCGCGACGCCCTCGTCGACTCCGCCGCACTGCTCGACGAGATCGTCGTCATCGACTCCGACTCCACCGACGACACCTTCGAGGTGGCGACCGACGCGGGCGCCGTGGTGCACCGGGCCCGCGAGATCCGCCCCGACCTCGGCAGCCGCCCCGGGAAGGGCGAGGCGATGTGGAAGTCGCTGTTCGTCACCTCCGGCGACGTGCTCGTCTTCATGGACGCGGACCTCCTCGACTGGGACACCCACTTCGTGCCGGGCCTGTTGGGCCCGCTGCTGACGGACCCCGACGTGGCGCTGGTGAAGGGCTACTACGAGCGCCCCTTCGGCAGCGGGACCGAGCCCGAGACCGGGCACCGCCTCGAGGGCGGCCGGGTCACCGAGCTCGTCGCGCGTCCGCTCGTCGCCCTGCTGTTCCCCGAGCTGAGCGGGCTCGTGCAGCCGCTGGCGGGGGAGTGGGCGGTCCGGCGGGACCTGTTCGCGACGCTCACCGTGCCGACGGGGTACGCCGTCGAGCTCGCCGCGCTCGTGGACACCGTGGCCGACCGGGGCCTGGACGCGATCGCCCAGGTGGACCTCGGCACCCGGGCGCACCGGCACCAGTCGCTGCGCGACCTCGGCGCGATGTCGACGCAGATCCTGGCAGCTGCGCTGCGCCGCAGTGGCACGTCGGTGCCTGCTGAGCTCGAGCTCACCCAGTACGACCTGGCCGCCGACCGTGCTGACGGGGCCGACGGGGCCGACAGGGCCGACGGCGCCCCGGACGCACGGGTCCGGCCGGTCCCCACCGACGAGCGCCCGCCGGCCGCGCAGTTCCTCGGAGGTGCCGCATGACGCTTCGCCTGCGCAGCCAGGAGTTCCCCGACGACGCCACCCTGGTGATGGCGATCGTCAACCGGACGCCGGACTCGTTCTACGACAAGGGCGCGACCTGGGTCGAGGACCGCGCCCTGGAGCGGGTGGACCGGGTCGTCGCGGAGGGCGCCGAGATCGTCGACATCGGCGGCATCAAGGCCGCACCGGGGGAGTTCATCGACGAGACCGAGGAGATCCGCCGCGTCGCCGGGTTCGTCGGCCGGGTGCGTGACCGGCACCCCGGCCTGGTCATCTCCGTCGACACCTGGCGCTCCCGCGTCGCGCGGGCGGTGCTGGACGAGGGTGCCGACGTGCTCAACGACGCCTGGGGCGGCGCCGACCCGGCCTTGGTCGATGTGGCCGCCGAGTTCGACGCCGCGGTCATCTGCACGCACACCGGCGGGGTGCAGCCGCGGACCCGCCCCCACCGCATGGAGTACGACGACCTGATGGCCGCCGTGCTGCACGATCTGCGCGCCTACGCCGACCGGGCCGTGGCGGCGGGGGTCCGACGCGACTCGGTGGTGATCGACCCGGCCCACGACTTCGGCAAGAACACCTTCCACTCCCTCGAGGTGACCCGTCGCCTCGGTGAGCTCGTCGACACCGGGTGGCCGGTGCTGGTGTCGCTGTCCAACAAGGACTTCGTCGGGGAGGCGCTCGGCCTGGAGGTCGGCGAGCGGCTCGTCGGAACGCTGGCGGCGACCGCCCTCTGTGCCGCCGCGGGTGCGCGGATCTTCCGGGTCCACGAGGTCGTCGAGACCCGGCAGGCGGTCGACATGGCCAACGCGGTGATGGGCCGGCTGGCGCCGCGCTCGGCGATCCGGGGGCTGGCGTGACCGATCTCGTGCTGGTCCCGTCCCCGCCGGCGCTCCTGGCTGCCTACCCGAGCCGGATCGACCCGCTCCCCGAGGTGCGCCGGGCGGCCGCCGAGGCAGTGCGCTGGCTGGTCGAGAGGTCCGAGGAGCTGGTCGTCGTCAGCGCGCCCGACACCAGCGGCCAGCTGCGGACGCGGCCGCCCGTGCCGGCCGGTCTGCGGATCGCCCGGAACCTGCTGGGTCCCACGCCGCCGCCCGCCACGGAGGTGGTGGTCGAGCCGGGGACCACCGTGCCGCGCCCGCGCCCGGGATGCGGCGTGCTCGTGGTCGCCGACGGAAGCGCCCGCCGCAGCACGCGGGCGCCGGGCCACCTCGACGAGCGCAGCATCGCCTTCGACGACGACGTGGAGCAGGCGCTGCGCTCCGGAGACCCCCAGCGGTTCGCAGCGCTGGACCCTGCGGTCGCCGCCGAGCTGCTCTCTGGTGCCGTCCCCGTGCTGTCCGCGGTCGGCACGGCGGTGGCCGGGCGTCGCCCGCGCGAGGTTGCGCTCGACCTGAGTGCCGACCCCTTCGGGGTGCAGTACTGGGTGGCCCGCTGGATCGACCTGGCCTGACTGCGTGTGTTCCGAGCCGGCAGGACGCCCGCTCGTGCCGACCTGCCGCGCACGGTGGCCACGGGAACCGTCCGCGCTACAGGGGCACACCCGGTGAGCCGGTCAGTCCCGCGCCTCGGGTCGGGCCGGCACCACGAGGAGCGCCTGCGCAGAGCGGGCGACCAGCCCCCGCTCGTCGTGGACGTCCGAGGTGGCCAGCCCCACCGAGCCGGGGCCGAGGAAGGTGCGCGCCTGCAGGCAGACCCACTCGCCCTCGGGCGGACGCAGGACGTGCACGGTGAGCTCGGTGTTGAGGAAGTTCCACGCTGCCGGGTCCAGCGCCGCCGAGACGCCCGAGGCCGAGTCGACGCAGCACAGCAGCCGTTGCAGCGGACTCAGCTCCTCGCCCGCGACCAGCTCGAGGCGTGGCCGCATCCACACCACGGCAGGACCAGGTTCGGTCACCGCGCCGGAGATCCACTGCCACTCCACCGAGTCGAGGTAGCCCCGGCTCCAGCTCGGCGGTGGCTCCTGGGTGTGCCCGTCGGCCGGCGTGTGCTCCAGCGGCGGGCCGACCTCGCCCGGACCGCTGGTGTGGTCGGGGAAGACCCACCCCTGCGCCCGGGCGACGGGGCGCTGCTGGTCGTCGTACAGCGTGGCCTCGCGCAGTGACACCGACCGGCCCGGTCGCAGGATCTGCTGCTCGATGCGCAGCGGACCGACCGGAACTGGCCCGAGCAGGTCGAGCGTGACCCGGCCGATGCTGCCGGCACCGAGCGACTCCAGCGCCCGACCGAGCAGCGCGGCCGGGGGCCCGCCGTGCTGGGCGTCGGCCCGCCAAGGACCCGAGGTCGCCGGTGTCGAGAGGACGAGGTCGGCGCGTCCTTCGGGACTGGGGACGTAGAACGATTCCGGCACGGAGCGGACGTTACCGCCCGTGACACCGGCCGATTTCACCCAACCCGGCGCGCCTGTGTATCCTTCACGTCGGCTCGAACGCCCGGGGCACCACCCCGGGATGGGCCGCGCCCCTTTAGCTCAGTCGGCAGAGCGTCTCCATGGTAAGGAGAAGGTCTACGGTTCGATTCCGTAAAGGGGCTCTGGGAATGTCCGCTCCGCTGCGGACGTTGCCCTTGGCGGGGTAGCTCAGGTGGTTAGAGCACACGGCTCATAATCGTGGTGTCGCGGGTTCGAGTCCCGCCCCCGCTACTCCGGTCGACCAACCGCACCACCCGCAGGCAGGAAGAAGGCACCCCGTGGCCAGCAAGAGCTCCGACGTCCGCCCCAAGATCACCTTGGCGTGCGTGGACTGCAAGGAACGCAACTACATCACCAAGAAGAACCGGCGCAACGACCCCGACCGGCTCGAGCTGGCGAAGTTCTGCCCGCGCTGCCGCAAGCACACCGCGCACCGCGAGACCCGCTGACGCCGGTCGTCCCGACACCGCAGGAGCGGCTCCCCGCCTCGGGGGGCCGCTCCTGTCGTCTGCCCTGGCGGTAGCGTGACTCCCATGGCAGTCGACCCGTCCCTCGCCGGGCGCACCTTCCCGCCGACGGCCCCGTTCGAGGTGACCGAGGAGCGCATCGCCGCCTTCGCGACCGCCACCGGCACGCCGTACGACGTCGGTGGCCCGGCGCCGGCCACGTTCCCGATCGTGGTGGCGTTCGCCGCGATGCAGGACCTGATGAACGACCCCGACGTCGGCATCGAGCTGCACCACGTGGTGCACGGCTCCCAGAAGTTCGTCCACCGTCGTCCCGTCCGGGCCGGCGACCGGCTCACCGCCGAGCTGACCGTGACCGGGTTGCGCCAGGTGGCCGGGACCGACGTCATCACCACCTCGAGCGCCGTCAGCGACGCGGACGGCGCCGCCGTGTGCACCGCGGAGGCGACCCTGGTGCACCGGGCAGGTGCCGCGTGAGCGCACTCCTGGAGCCCCGCAGCTACCCGGTCACACGCGCGGACCTCGTCGCCTACGCCGAGGCCAGTGGCGACGCCAACCCGATCCACCAGGACCCCGAGATCGCCCGCAGCGTGGGACTGCCCGACGTCATCGCGCACGGCATGTTCACGCTGGCCCTGGCCGCGCGGTACGTCGACGAGCAGGTCGGCGCGCCAGGCCGGATCGCCGAGCTCGGCGCCAAGTTCACCCGACCGGTCGTCGTGCCGGAGGACGGCACCGAGATCACCGTCGCCGGGACCTGGCGCGACGAGCGGACCATCGCCCTGGAGGTCACCTGCGCCGGTGAGAAGGTGCTCGGCAACCCGGTGGCGGTTCTGCGTGGGTGAGCCCCGCCCCGGCGTCCGGCTGGCCGACCACACCACCCTGCGTGTCGGCGGGCCGGCGGCGGAGTACGTCGAGGCGGTCACTCCTGACGAGGTCGTCGCCGCGGTGCGCGAAGCCGACCGGGCCGGCATGCCGGTGCTGGTCCTCGGCGGGGGCAGCAACGTCCTGGTCGCGGACGAGGGCTTCGACGGACGCGTCGTCCACGTCGCCAGCCGTGGTGTCCGGGCGGACGCGGACGACCCCGACGACCTGGCCTGCCTGGGTGCGGTCACCGTCACCGTGGCCGCCGGGGAGGACTGGGACGGCGTCGTGGCCCGAGCGGTGCGCGCCGGCTGGGTCGGCGTGGAGGCGCTCTCCGGGATCCCCGGCTCGACCGGCGCCACGCCGATCCAGAACGTCGGCGCCTACGGCCAGGAGGTCGCCCAGACGATCGCGTCGGTGCGCACCTGGGACCGCCGGGAGGACGCGCTGCGCACCTTCGCAGCGGCCGACTGCGGCTTCGGCTACCGCACCAGCAGGTTCAAGGAGGAGCCCGGGCGGTACGTCGTGCTGGAGGTGTCCTTCCTGCTGCGACAGGGCGACCTGGGCGCTCCGGTCGCCTACGTCGAGCTGGCGCGTGCGCTGGGCCTGGAGGTCGGCGCCCGAGCCCCCCTGGCCGACGTGCGGACCGAGGTGCTCCGGCTCCGGGCCGGCAAGGGCATGGTCCTCGACACCGACGACCACGACACCTGGAGCGCCGGGTCGTTCTTCACCAACCCCGTCGTCGCCCCCGACGTCGTACCCGACGGCGCCCCGGTGTGGCCGCAACCCGGTGGCCGGGTCAAGACGAGCGCCGCCTGGTTGATCGAGCACGCCGGTTTCGGCAAGGGCCACGGCGACGAACGGGCCGCCCTGTCGGACAAGCACACGCTCGCGCTGACCAACCGCGGCACCGCATCGGCCGCCGACCTGGTCGCGCTGGCCCGCGAGGTGCGCGGCGGCGTCGAGACGGCGTTCGGCATCCGTCTGGTCAACGAGCCCGTGCTGGTCGGCCTCGAGCTCTGACCGGGTCACACCTCGACGCCCGCAGGCGCCTCCTGGAAGCCGGTGGTCTCCCCGGCGAGCACCAGCGCGAGCACCAGGACGAGGGCCAGCACGACCAGCACGAGCAGCACCGTCCCGACGATCCCCAGGACGAGGCCGGTGCGGGCGTCGCTGGCGCCGTCGAGGTGTCCTCCGGACCGCCGGATGTCCCGCAGCGCGCGGTGGCCCAGTGCCCAGGCGAACGGGGCGACCAGCAGCGTCGTACCGATGGAGGGCAGGGCCCCCACGACCGCGACGAGGCCGAGCACGAGCGCGGTGCCCGCGTCCCGGTGACGCTCGCGTGGACGCCAGGGCACGAAGCCACCGGGTGGGTCGACCGCGACCCCGGCGCCGGCCGGTCGTCGACCCGGCGGGCCCTCGGGGTGCTTGCTCACCGCGCCATTGTGCCCGGCTCGACGACCTCGTGGGCCAGCCATGCCTCGATGTCGGCCAGGATGGCGGCCTGCGTCGACTCCGGCGCCCGGGACGCCGACACCGAGCTGCGCGCGAGCCCGGCAAGCTGGACGTCGGTGAGCTCGTGGGCGGCCCGCATGGTGGCGTACTGGGCGGCCAGCCGGGACCCGAACAGCAGCGGGTCGTCGGCACCCAGCGCGATCCGCGCGCCGGCGGCCATCAGGTCGGGAAGCGGCACCGAGGTGAGGTCGGAGTAGACGCCGAGCGCGACGTTGGAGACCGGGCACACCTCGAGGGCGATCCCGCGCTCGACGATCTGCTCCAGCAGTCGCGGGTCCTCCACCGCGCGGACCCCATGACCGAGCCGGTCGGCGTGCAGCTCCTCGATGCAGAGCCGGACCGACTCCGGTCCGAGCAGCTCGCCGCCGTGCGGGTCGAGCATCAGGCCGGCGCGCTCGGCGATCCGGAAGGCCGGGGCGAAGTCCTCGGTGCTGCCCCGGCGCTCGTCGTTGGACAGCCCGAAGCCGACGACGCCGCGACCGGCGTACTGCGCGGCCAGCCGGGCCAGGGTGCGGGCGTCCAACGGGTGCCGGGTGCGGTTGGCCGCGATGACCACGGCCATCCCGATGCCCACCTCGCGAGACGCCTGCGCGACGGCGTCGAGCACCAGGTCGGTGAACGCGGTGATGCCGCCGAACCTGGCGGCGTAGCCGCTCGGGTCGACCTGGATCTCCAGCCACCGGCCGCCGTCGGTCCGGTCGTCCTCCGCAGCCTCCCGGACCAGCCGGCGCACGTCGTCCTCGGTGCGCAGGACCGACCGGGCCACGTCGTAGAGCCGCTGGAAGCGGAACCAGCCCTTCTCGTCGGCAGCGGACAGCTGCGGCGGCCAGTCCTGGACCAGCGCGTCCGGGAGATGGATCCCGTCGCGGGCGGCGAGCTCGAGCAGCGTCGCGTGCCGCATCGACCCGGTGAAGTGCAGGTGCAGGTGCGCCTTCGGCAGCGAGGCGACCGGACGCGGCATGGAGGTCAGTGTGTCAGCCGGCCTGCTGCTCACGGAGCCGCTCGGCGGCAGCCAGCAGCACACACGTCGCCACCGCCTCCATGGCGGCCGTCACGTCCCCGAGCGCGGGGAACGTCGGCGCGAGCCGGATGTTGCGGTCCTGCGGGTCGTGACCGTGGGGGTACGACGATCCGGCCGGTGTCAGCGCGATGCCGGCCTCCCGGGCCAGCTCGACGACGCGGGCCGCGGTGCCCTCCAGCACGTCGAGACTGACGAAGTAGCCCCCGGTCGGTCGGGTCCACGTTGCCACGCCGAGCCCGTCGAGCCGCTCGACCAGGATCCGGTCCACCTCGGCGAACTTGGGCGCGATGATCCGTCGGTGCTTCGCCATGTGGTCGCGCACCCCCTGCGCGGAGCCGAAGAACTGCACGTGTCGCAGCTGGTTGACCTTGTCCGGGCCGATGGCACCGCGGCCCAGGTGCCCGACGTACCAGCGGACGTTCTCCGCCGATGCGGCCAGGAACGCCACTCCGGCGCCGGCGAAGGTGATCTTCGACGTGGACGCGAACATGATCGGCCGGTGCGGATGGCCCGCCGCGCTGGCCAGGCTGAGGATGTCGGCGCTCTTCGCCTCCTCCTCGGTGAGGTGGTGGAAGGCGTAAGCGTTGTCCCAGAGGATCTTGAAGTCCGGAGCGGCCGTGGGCATCGACGCCAGCCGCTCGGCCACCTCCTGGGTGACCACCGAGCCGGTCGGGTTCGCGTACGTCGGCACCACCCACATGCCCTTGATGCTCGGGTCCTCGGCGACGAGCCGGGCCACCGCGTCGACGTCCGGGCCGTCGGCATGCATCGGCACGGTCACCATCTCGATGCCGAACCAGTCGAGCAGCGTGAAGTGCCGGTCGTAGCCGGGGACCGGGCACAGGAACCGCACCCGCTCCTCCGCCGACCACGGCCGAGGACTGTCGACGCCGCCCTTGAGCCACAGGTCGGTGAGCACCTCCCGCATCATCACCAGGCTCGAGTTGCCGCCCGCGACCACCTGCTCCGGCTCGACCCAGAGCAGCTCGGCGAACATCGCCCGCAGCTCGCGGATGCCCTCGAGACCGCCGTAGTTGCGGGTGTCGGTGCCGTGCCCGTCGTGCGCGCCCTTGGGCAGCGACAACAGCTCGTCCGACAGGTCGAGCTGCGCCGACGACGGCTTGCCCCGGGTCAGGTCGAGGGTGAGTCCGCGCGCCCTGATCGCGTCGTAGGCGGCCCGCTGCTCCGCCAGGAAGCCAGCCAGCTCGTCGGGGGCGAGCTCCTGCAGCGGTCGGGTCCGGGTGGTTGCGGGGTGCTGGTCGGTCACCCCGGCATTGTCCCAGACACCCATCGCCCTGCCGGTGGCCCGTCCGGACGCCGGTTCGACTTTGGGTGGGGCTGGCCCGTAGAATCGATGTTTGGTGATTCCGGCCAATGCTTCAGCGTGCCCGGACGTCGCCGTAGGGCACTAGCTCAACTGGCAGAGCATCGGTCTCCAAAACCGAAGGTTGGGGGTTCAAGTCCCTCGTGCCCTGCGAAGCAGGACAACCGCGCACCATGAGCCGGACCGGATACGACCAGCAGTCCAACGACCAGCAGTCCACTGACAAGCAGGGCAACCACAAGGGAGCGAGAACGTGGCGGAGACCCCCTCGGCACGCTCGACGAAGCAGCGCGAGCGGACGAGCCTCATCACGTTCTACCGCCAGGTGGTGGCCGAGCTGCGCAAGGTCGTGTGGCCCAGTCAGCAGCAGCTGATCACCTACTTCATCGTCGTGCTGGTCTTCGTGCTCGTGCTCATCGCGGTCGTGTCGGTCCTGGACCTGGCGTTCGGCAAGGCCGTGTTCGCCGTGTTCGGCGGGGAGAGCTCGGGGCCGGCCCCGACATCCTGACGAGAAGTCCTGACGACAGGAACCACCCATGACGGACCAGAACAGCAACGGAGACAACGTGTCGGAGCAGAGCGCCCAGGAGATCGGCGCGAACGACGAGCAGGCCAGCCCTGAGGTCGACGAGGTCGCCGTGGAGGCGCCCGAGGACGCCACCGCGGACGCCACCGAGGAGCCCGCGGCCGACGCCAGCGAGCCGACCGGTGGGGAGTCCACCGAGGAGTCCACCGAGGCCGCTGCCGAGGCGGAGTCGATCGAGGCCGCCGACGAGGACGTGACCGCGCCGGCCGCGGACCCGATGGAGGAGTTCCGCACCGCGTTGCGCGAGAAGCCGGGTGAGTGGTTCGTCGTGCACACCTACTCCGGCATGGAGAACCGGGTGAAGGCCAACCTGGAGAACCGGACCACCTCGCTCAACATGGAGGACTACATCCACGAGGTGGTCGTGCCGACCGAGGAGGTCGCGGAGATCAAGAACGGCCAGCGCAAGCTGGTCAAGCGCACCGTCCTGCCCGGCTACGTCCTGGTCCGGATGGACCTCACCGACGAGTCCTGGGCCGCGGTGCGGCACACCCCGTCGGTCACCGGCTTCGTCGGCCACCAGCACCAGCCGGTGCCGCTGAGCCTGGACGAGGTCGAGAACATGCTGGCCCCCGCGATCCAGGCCCAGGTCGACGCCGCGGCGGTCGAGCAGGCGGCCGAGACCGGTGGCAAGGTCAAGACGGGCACCCGCGCGCCGGTCGAGGTCGCCGACTTCTCGGTCTCCGACTCCGTGATGGTGGTCGACGGGCCGTTCGCCACGCTGCACGCGACGATCACCGAGATCAACGCCGAGGCGCAGAGGGTCAAGGCCCTCGTCGAGATCTTCGGCCGGGAGACCCCGGTCGAGCTGAGCTTCAACCAGATCCAGAAGGTCTGAGCAACAGGTGGCAGAGGGACGCAGGTCCCTCGTCATGACCACGAGAAGAGAGAGATAGAGAGATGCCCCCGAAGAAGAAGATCGCCGCGCTGGTCAAGGTGCAGCTGCAGGCAGGCGCGGCCACCCCGGCTCCGCCGGTCGGTACTGCCCTGGGTCCGCACGGCGTCAACATCATGGACTTCTGCAAGGCGTACAACGCCCAGACCGAGGCCATGCGCGGCAACGTCGTCCCGGTCGAGATCACCATCTACGAGGACCGGTCCTTCGACTTCATCACGAAGACGCCGCCGGCCGCCGAGCTGATCAAGAAGGCCGCCGGCATCGCCAAGGGCTCCGGTGTCCCGCAGAAGGACAAGGTCGGCAAGCTGACCAAGGACCAGGTCCGCGAGATCGCCGAGACGAAGCTTCCCGACCTCAACGCCAACGACGTCGAGGCCGCGATGAAGATCGTCGAGGGCACCGCCCGATCCATGGGCGTCCTCACCGACTGAGCGACGCAGCGACCGACCGACGACACACCTGTGGCAGAGCCGCGCTGGCTCACCTGACCACACCTGGAAGCAAAGGAACCAGACATGCAGCGCAGCAAGGGTTACCGCGCAGCCGCGGAGAAGTACGACGAGGACGAGCTCTACGCTCCGCTCGCCGCGATCAAGATCGCCAAGGACGGCTCGAAGAAGAAGTTCGACGAGACCGTCGACGTGGCCATGCGCCTCGGTGTCGACCCCCGCAAGGCCGACCAGATGGTGCGCGGCACCGTCAACCTGCCGCACGGCACCGGCAAGACGGCCCGCGTGCTCGTCTTCGCCAACGCCGACAAGGCGGAGGCAGCCCGTGAGGCCGGCGCCGACATCGTCGGTGGCGACGAGCTGATCGAGAAGGTCAACGGCGGCTGGCTCGACTTCGACGCCGTCGTCGCGACCCCCGACATGATGGGCAAGGTCGGCCGCCTCGGCCGGGTGCTCGGCCCCCGTGGCCTGATGCCGAACCCGAAGACCGGGACGGTCACGCCCGACGTGGCCAAGGCCGTCTCCGACATCAAGGGCGGCAAGATCGAGTTCCGCGTCGACCGGCACGCCAACCTGCACTTCATCATCGGCAAGGCGTCCTTCTCCGAGGTCCAGCTCGCGGAGAACTACGCCGCGGCCCTCGAGGAGGTGCTCCGGCTCAAGCCGGCCAGCTCCAAGGGTCGCTACATCAAGAAGGTCACCGTCTCCACGACCATGGGCCCCGGCATCCAGGTCGACCCCGGCCGCACCCGCAACGTCGCGACCGAGGACGACGCCTGACCCCTCGCCGACAGGCGTGTCCGGCACGTTCTCAACGCCCCGAGAGGCGGATCCTGCGCACAGGATCCGCCTCTCGGCGTACCTGAGCGGTGCAGTAGGCGCCTCTCGCCGGGGTCAGTCAGTCGGCGTAGAGCCGCTCCTCGACGAGCTGCTCGCTGACCAGCTGGCCGTGCGGCTCGAAGCGGCCCTGGTCGAGGCGCTTGAGGAACTCCATGTCCACCCCGGTCACGCCGCTGCGGTTCTTCTCGATGCTGAGCACCACGAACTTGCGGAACTTGCTGACGTTGGTGGTGTCGTAGACCAGGTGGTGGCGGGCCACCATGTCGTACTTGTTGTTGAGCAGCAGCACGGTGTCCGCCTCGTAGGCCAGTGCCGTGGAGCCCCGCAGGTGCGACGCGCGCATGCGGTGACCGGACGCGAGGCCCTCCTTGTCCGCCGCCACGATGGCCAGCACCGGCAGCTCGTGGTCGAGCGCGAGGTCCTTGAGTCCTTCGGCGATCTGGGTGGTGCGCTCGTCCTCGTCGGCGGTACGGCTGTGGACCGGCACCTTCTGGAGGTAGTCGATGACGACGAGCGGACGGCTGCCCGTGGTCTCCACGATCCGATCGACGCCAGCGATGATCGCGTCGAGGTCGGTCTGCCGGCCGCTCGAGCGGTGCAGGTGCAGGAGATCGGCGTACGACGCGACGGCCTGCAGCGCCTCGATCCCACCCGTGGCGCCCGCGAGCCGGTCGGCGAGGGTCGGACCGCCCTCCAGCGACTCGAAGGCCTCACGAACGAGCTGGAGGTCCACCGGGCGCTCGAGACCGCTGAAGCCGGCCTCCAGGGCGACCAGCCGGGCGAGCATGCTCTCCTGGTCGTGCTCGTAGGAGAACATCACGACCGGGCGGCCGCTGCGGGCCACGTTGCGGGCCAGCTGCAGGGCCAGCGTGGTCTTGCCGAGCCCCTGCGGGCCGCCGAGGAGGACGAGGTCGCCGGAGCGGAAGCCGCCGGTCAGGTAGGTGTCGAGCGGGTGGAAGCCCGTCGACCACACCCGGGAGGAGGCATGGCTGCCACCCTCGAGGCGGTAGTTCACCTGCTCGAGGGTCTGGTTGAGCGACTGCAGTGCGAAGTCCACGACGACATTGCAGCACCGTCGGTGGCGGGGCGCAGCGGATCGGCGATTTTGTCGGTCGGGGCCGGGTCGCGTAACCTTGTCTGCGGTAACCGAAGACCGCCGGTCCTCGTCCCCGAGCAGCACCAGGGGAGGGGTGAAGGTTCGCAGCAGCGGACGGCCTGCGCAGGCGACACCGAGTGAGCGTGATCCTCCGATCGACGTACGCCCCGTGCCCTGCGCCGGGGCGTTTTGTGTTGCTGCAGGTTCCAGGACCTGGACGTGCAGCAACCGGCTGCGCGCCCAGGACACCACCAGGCAACACCATCAGGGCACATCACTGTGCACGTAGTCGGAAGGAGTCCCATGGCGCGGCCAGACAAGGCAGCAGCTGTGGCGGAGATCGTCGAGCAGTTCAACGATTCCGCCGGTGCTGTGCTGACCGAGTACCGCGGGCTCACCGTGAAGCAGCTGCAGGAATTGCGGCGTGCGCTCGGCGAGAACGCCAACTACGCCGTGGTCA
Source organism: Marmoricola sp. (assembly GCA_035708765.1). Classification (GTDB taxonomy): domain Bacteria; phylum Actinomycetota; class Actinomycetes; order Propionibacteriales; family Nocardioidaceae; genus Marmoricola. The sequence continues at coordinate 16,023 of DASTFI010000005.1, read as the reverse complement.
AGAACACGCTGACCCAGATCGCTGCCCGGGAGGTGGGCGCCGACGGGTTCGACGACCTGCTCACCGGGCCGACCGCCATCGCCTTCATCAACGGCGACGTGGTCGAGGCGGCCAAGGGCCTACGTGACTTCGCCAAGGCAAACCCCGCCCTCGTGATCAAGGGCGGTTTCGTCGACGGCACCTCGGTGGACGCCGCGGAGATCGCCAAGCTGGCCGATCTGGAGTCCCGCGAAGTCCTGCTGGGCAAGCTGGCGGGCGCGATGCTCGCGTCGCTCAGCCAGGCCGTCTACCTGCTCAACGCTCCGGTCCAGCAGGCCGCCCGGCTCGCCGGCGCCCTGCAGGCGAAGCTGGAGGAGACAGGGCAGGACTCGTTCGATGCCGCCCAGGGCGGTGCCGCCGCCCCGGTCGAGTCCCCGGTCGAGTCCCCCGAGGAATCCCCCCAGGAATCCACTGAGGAATCCCCCGCCGAGTAGTACGGCGACCACCCGGAAGAAACCCAGGCTGCACCTGACCCGTGCGGCCGACGAATGGAAGGAAACGCCACCATGGCGAAGCTCAGCACCGACGAGCTGCTCGACGCTTTCAAGGAGATGACCCTCCTGGAGCTCAGCGAGTTCGTGAAGCAGTTCGAGGACACCTTCGGCGTGACTGCGGCCGCTCCGGTCGCCGTTGCCGCCGCCCCCGCCGCCGGCGGTGGCGCCGGTGCCGCCGAGGAGGTCGCGGAGCAGGACGAGTTCGACGTCGTCCTCGAGGCCGCTGGTGACAAGAAGATCAACGTCATCAAGGAGGTCCGCAGCCTGACCAGCCTCGGGCTGAAGGAGGCCAAGGAGCTCGTGGAGGCCGCGCCCAAGGCCGTCCTCGAGAAGGCCAACAAGGAGACCGCGGAGAAGGCCAAGGAGGCCCTCGAGGGCGCCGGCGCCACCGTCACCCTGAAGTGACCCGCGCCCGAACGGCCGTCCCCGGATCGGGGACGGCCGTTCGGCGTTTCCCGGTGCGGTACGGCGGGTTGCTACTGGCCGGTCACCTATCGTGAGACGGTGGGCCGGCACCTCGACGCGGGACCGGAGTTTGCGTAACTTGTCCCGAGCCTGATCGTTTCCATCGGTGGGAGTCGCCGTGCGCAGGGGGTCGGGGCCCCGACGTGCGCAGAAGCCAGGAGAGGGAGTCGGCATGGGTGTCGAGATCGAGATCAACCATCTCACCAAGAGCTTTGGCAAGCAGCTCATCTGGGGCGACGTGACCCTGACCGTGCCTGCCGGTGAGATCTGCGTGATGCTCGGCCCCTCCGGCACCGGCAAGTCGGTGCTGCTCAAGACCATCATCGGGCTGCTCAAGCCCGACGAGGGCGAGGTCGTCATCGAGGGCGTCGACATCGCCAGCTGCCCGGAGAAGGACCTCTACGAGATCCGCAAGCTGTTCGGCGTGTTGTTCCAGGACGGCGCGATGTTCGGGTCGATGAACCTCTACGACAACATCGCCTTCCCGCTGCGCGAGCACACCAAGAAGTCCGAGAGCGAGATCCGCAACATCGTCATGGAGAAGCTGGACCTCACCGGCCTCCTCGGCACGGAGGAGAAGCTCCCCGGGGAGATCTCCGGCGGCATGCGCAAGCGCGCCGGGCTGGCGCGGGCGCTGGTGCTCGACCCCGAGATCGTCCTGTTCGACGAACCCGACTCCGGACTCGACCCGGTCCGGACGGCGTTCCTCAACCAGCTCATCGTCGATCTCAACGCACAGATCGACGCGACGTTCCTCATCGTCACCCACGACATCAACACCGCCCGCACGGTGCCGGACAACATCGGTCTGCTCTACCACAAGCACCTGGCCATGTTCGGCCCCCGCGAGATGCTGCTGTCCTCCGAGGAGCCGGTCGTGCGCCAGTTCCTGAACGCGCAGCGAGTCGGCCCGATCGGGATGTCGGAGGAGAAGGACGCCGACGAGCTCGAGGCGGAGAAGGACCAGGAGCTTCCTCCGCTGCCGCCGATCCCGCTGCAGCTCGCCCCGTCCAACGGCATTCCCCGGCGCAGCCAGCGGCCCGCGGGCGAGTGGTGCCGCGAGCACGGCGTGACGCCCCCTCCCGGCTCTTTCGAGGAGAACATGTCCTTGGCGACGGGGACCTGATCGCTGATGTCCTCCGCTGTCGCGGACCGGGTCCTGGCGCCGATCGGGACAGCCGGCAAGCTCTTCGCCTTCGCGCTCGACGTGCTGCGAGCGCTCTTCAAGCGTCCCTTCCAGACGCGTGAGTTCATCCAGCAGGCCTGGTTCATCGCCTCGGTCACGATCGTGCCGACCGCCCTGGTGGCGATTCCGTTCGGTGCGGTCATCGCGCTGCAGGTCGGCAGCCTGATCAAGCAGTTCGGCGCGCAGTCGTTCACCGGCTCGGCGTCAGTGCTGGCAGTCATCCAGCAGGCGGCACCGATCGGCACCGCCCTGCTCATCGCCGGCGCCGGGGGCTCCGCGGTCGCAGCCGACCTCGGCGCTCGCAAGATCCGCGAGGAGCTCGACGCCATGATGGTGCTGGGCATCGACCCGATCCAGCGCCTCGTGGTCCCTCGGGTGCTGGCCGCGATGCTGGTGGCGGTGTTCCTCAACGGCTTGGTGAGCGTCGTCGGGGTGGCCGGCGGCTACGTGTTCAACGTGGTCCTGCAGGACGGGACACCAGGCGCCTACCTCGCCAGCTTCACGGCTCTGGCCCAGCTGCCCGACCTGTGGGTCGGCATGCTCAAGGCCCTGTGCTTCGGCGTGATCGCGGCCATCGTGGCGGCGTACAAGGGTGTCAACGCAGGCGGCGGCCCCAAGGGCGTGGGCGACGCGGTGAACGAGTCCGTCGTGATCACCTTCATGCTGCTGTTCGTCGTCAACTTCGTCATCAGTGCGATCTACCTGCAGATCGTCCCACCGAAGACGGGCTGAGGCGATGGCTGACATCAGGGCGGTCTACCGCCGACCGGTCCGGTTCATCGACGACCTCGGCGAGGAGCTGGGGTTCTACATCCGCGCCCTCATCGCGACGCCCAAGTCGGTGGTGCGCTACCCCAAGGAGATCCTGCGGCTGCTCGCCGAGGTCACCCTGGGATCCGGCGCGCTGGCCGTCATCGGCGGCACGGTGGGCGTCATCCTGGCGATGACGTTCTTCACCGGCGCGCAGGTCGGCCTGTCCGGCTACGCCGCGCTGGACCAGATCGGCACTGCCGCCTTCGCCGGCTTCATCTCTGCCTACTTCAACACCCGCGAGATCGCCCCCCTGGTGTCCGGCATCGCGCTGGCCGCGACGGTCGGCTGCGGCTTCACCGCCCAGCTCGGCGCCATGCGGATCTCGGAGGAGGTCGACGCCCTCGAGGTGATGGCGATCCCCTCGATGCCGTACCTGGTCACCACCCGCATCGTCGCCGGCCTGGTCGCCATCATCCCGCTCTACGTGGTCGGTCTGATGTCGTCCTACGTCGCCACCCGGTTGACCGTGACGCTGTTCTACGGGCAGAGCAAGGGCACCTACGACCACTACTTCAACCAGTTCCTGCCACCGGGCGACGTGCTGTGGTCCTTCGGCAAGGTCCTCGTCTTCGCGGTCGTGGTGATCCTGATCCACTGCTACTACGGGTACACCGCAGGCGGCGGGCCCGCCGGTGTCGGCGTAGCGGTCGGCAAGGCGGTGCGGACGTCGATCGTGGCGGTCAACGTCATCGACCTGTTGCTGTCGATGGCGATCTGGGGCGCCAGCACCACGGTCAGGTTGGCGGGCTGACATGAGCAGACTGTTCCTGCACCGGCGCCTCCTCGGGGTCGTCTTCGTGGCGCTCCTGGCGACCGCCATCTGGGTGGTCTACGGCGTGTTCACGCAGAAGTTCTCCGACTTCGACGAGGTCACCCTGCAGACCGACACCATCGGCCTGCAGCTGCCCTCGCGCGCCGACGTGAAGGTGCGCGGCGTGATCGTCGGCCAGGTGATCGACCGCGCGACCGGGCCGGACGGAGCGACGCTGACCCTGGGCATCGACCCCGACAAGATCGGCCAGATCCCGTCCAACGTGACGGCCTCGTTGCTTCCCAAGACGCTGTTCGGCGAGAAGTACGTCTCGCTCGACGTCCCGAAGGACGCCGCCTCGACGGCGCTGCGGGCCGGCCAGGACATCACCCAGACCAAGCTGCCGGCCGAGGTCGAGCAGGTGCTCAACGACATCTACCCGCTGCTGCGCGCGGTCCAGCCCGCCGAGCTCAACTACACCCTGAACGCGGTCGCGAGCGCGCTCGAGGGGCGCGGTGACGAGATCGGCGAGAGCATCGTGACCCTCGACTCCTACCTCAAGCGGCTCAACCCGCAGGTGCCCCAGCTGATGCAGGACCTGCGCGAGCTCGCCACCGTCAGCGACACCTACGCCGACGTGCTTCCCCAGATCGCACAGACGCTGCGCAACACGATCAAGACCGGTGGCACGCTGGTGGAGAAGCAGCAGAAGCTCAACCGCTTCCTCAAGGAGGTCAGCGGCCTCTCCGACACCGCCAAGGGCTTCCTCGACGCCAACGGCAAGAACGTCATCCGGCTCGGCCAGCTCTCCGTGCCCCAGCTCCAGCTGCTGGAGCGGTACTCCCCGGAGTTCCCCTGCCTGCTGCGCGGCATCGTGCGCCAGGCGCCGATGCTCGGCACCACGTTCCGTGGCTTCGTGTTCCACATCAACATGGTCACGATGGAGCACCAGCCCCGCCCGTACAACGCCAGCGACGTGCCGGTCCTGGGCGCCGACAACCCGCCGAACTGCGCCGGTCTGCCCTATCCGCCGGTGCCCTACCCCGCCCTGCCGAACCTCGACGACGGCACGGACAACATCGGTCGCGGCGACAACCAGCGCATCGCCACGGGCTTCGACGCCACCGACCCGCTGGTCGCCGGCACTGCCGGCACCGAGCGCGACCAGGACCTGATCAACGCGCTCACCGCGCCCGTGCTCGGCGTGCCCATCGACGAGGTGCCCGACCTGGCCACTCTCCTCTTCGGCCCGCTGGCGGCCGGGACGGAGGTGAGCGTCCGATGATCACCCCACGACGTCCTGCGCTCCGCCGCTGCGCTCCCCCGCACACGACGCCGAGGGGGCCCCGATGAAGCTGCTCGACGCCAAGACCTCCGGCGACCTGGTCAAGCTGCTCGTCTTCATCGTGGTCACCAGCCTGGCGACCGGTGTGCTGGTGGTCCTCATCGGCAACCTGACCTTCCAGGACAGCCGCCCCTACAAGGCGGTGTTCAGCGACGCCACCGGTGTCTTCCAGGGCGACGACATCCGCATCGCGGGCGTCAAGGTCGGCAGCGTCAGCGACGTCCAGGTGGTCGACGGCAACCGCGCCCTGGTCAGCTTCGACGTGGCCGACACCGCGACGGTGACCCGCAGCTCGACCGCGACGATCCGCTACCGCAACCTCGTGGGACAGCGCTACATCTCCCTCACCCAGGGCGTCGGCGACCTCTCCCAGCTGCCTGCCGGCGCGACCATCCCGCTGTCGCGCACCGAGCCGGCGCTGGACCTGACCGTCCTGTTCAACGGCTTCAAGCCGTTGTTCGCGGCGCTGAGCCCTGCCGACGTCAACAAGCTCTCCGGCGAGCTGATCAAGGTCTTCCAGGGCGAGGGCGGCAACATCGAGGGACTGCTGCGCAGCACCGCCTCGGTCACCAGCACGCTCGCCGCACGCGACCAGCTCGTCGGCGACGTCATCGACAACCTCAACGAGGTGCTGGTGACGCTGAAGGGGCGGGACCAGGAGCTGTCGGACCTGATCGTGCAATTCCGTGACTTCATCGGCGGCCTGGCCCAGGACAAGGACGCGATCCTGGGGTCGCTCGACTCGATCTCGACGTTGACCGAGCAGACCAGCCAGCTCGTCACCGGCGTGCGCCCCGACCTGGTGCGCAGCATCAAGGAGCTGCGATCGGTTGCCGGCAACCTGAAGGAGGGCCGCAGCGAGATCGACCGGGCCCTGCAGATCCTGCCGATCAAGCTGACCAAGATCGGCCGGACCGCGGTCTACGGCTCGTTCTTCAACTTCTACCTGTGTGAGTTCCACGGGACCGTCCTGATCCCGCAGACCGTGCGCAAGCTGGTCCCCGGACCGAACGGGTCTGCGCTGCCCAAGGGTGTGCGCGTCAACTACCAGCTGCCCGACACGGGGAGGTGCAACCTCTCGTGAAGCCCTTCCGTGAGCGCAACCCGGTGACCGTGGGAGCCATCTCTCTCGTGGTGCTCGCCTCCCTGCTCCTGATGGCCTTCAAGGCCGACTCACTGCCGCTGATCGGCGGCGGCGCGACCTACCACGCCGCGTTCACCGACAGCAGCGGGCTGAAGGCCAACGACGAGGTCCGCATCGCCGGTGTCCGGGTCGGCAAGGTCACCGACGTGACCCTGGAGGACGGGCACGTCGACGTCGCCTTCACCATCGACACGCCGTCACGATTCGGCGCCCGGAGCGGCGCGCAGATCAAGGTCAAGACGTTGCTCGGCGCGATGTTCATGGCGCTGGAGCCGGCCGGCCCCGGCCAGCTCGAGGAGGGGGCCACCATCCCGGTCTCGCGCACCCGTTCGGCGTACGACGTGGTGGAGGCCTTCTCCGGGCTGGCCACCCGCGTGCAGGACATCAACCTGCCGCAGCTGAAGAAGTCCCTCAACACGCTGGCCGACGCCACCGCGAACACGCCCAAGGAGTTCCGCGACACGCTCAAGGGCCTGTCCGCACTGTCCGCCAACGTGGCCGCCCGCGACGAGCAGCTGAACGCGCTGCTCGGCAACCTCAAGGACGTCTCGTCGGTGGTGGCCGCCCGCGACCAGGACATCGTGACCTTGATGAGGGACAGCGACGACCTGCTGCGTGCGCTGGTGGCGCGCCGCGACGCCGTGCACCGCCTGCTCGTCTCCACCAGCCAGCTGTCCACCGAGCTGACCACCCTGGTGCGACAGTCCCGCGCCGACCTCAAGCCGGCCCTGAGCAACCTCCAGGGCGTCACCGACGTGCTCCTGAAGAACCAGAACAACCTCGACAACAGCCTGCGGCTGATGGCGCCCTTCTACCGGGTGTTCACCAACGTGCTGGGCAACGGACCGTGGTTCGAGACCTGGATCGCCAACCTCCCGCCGGCCAACGGCAAGCCGACCGTGGAGGTCCTGCGATGAACCGGCTGCGCAACCTCAACCCGCTGCTCTTCGGCCTGCTGGGGCTGGCGCTGGTCGCTGCCCTGCTGGTCGTCTTCTGGCCCAAGGCCGACCAGCGCTACGTGACGGCGGAGTTCCCCCAGACCGTCTCCCTCTACGAGGGCTCCGACGTGAAGATCCTCGGGGTGCCGGTCGGCTCGGTGGACACCGTGCGCCCTGCGGGCGAGAAGGTCGTGGTGACCTTCCACTACGACGCGCAGTACAAGGTGCCCGCCGACGCCAAGGCCGTGATCATCTCCCCGTCGGTGGTCGGTGACCGGTTCATCCAGCTCACGCCCGTGTGGAACGGCGGTGCCACGCTGGAGGACCACGCCCGGCTGGGCCTCGACCGGACCGCGATGCCCCTCGAGCTCGACCAGATCTTCGCCTCGGTCAACCAGCTCGCCGTGGCGCTTGGCCCCGAGGGCGTCAACAAGCCCGACGCGACCGGGGTCGGTGCGCTCACCCGGCTGCTCGACTCCACGGCCCGCAACTTCGGCGGCCAGGGCGCCCAGTTCAACACGACCCTGAAGAACCTCGGCAAGTTCACCCAGACGCTCTCGGACAACAAGGACGAGCTGTTCGGCACGCTCGGAGAGATCGAGAAGTTCACCAAGACGCTCGCCGACAACGACGACGTCGTCCGGCGCTTCAACGACTCGCTGGCCGGCGGCGCCGACCTGCTCGCCGGGGAGCGACAGGAGCTCGCTGCGGTGCTGGAGAACCTCGGTGTCGCGATGCGCGCGGTCCGTGGGTTCGTCCGCGACAACCGCGAGCTGCTGGGCAGCAACATCGCCGACCTCAACCGGCTCTCGAAGATCCTCGTCAAGCGGCGGACCCAGCTCGACGAGATCCTCACCACCGCCCCGGTGGCGCTGAACAACCTCTACATCGCCGGTGACGCCGGGTCCAGGTCCCTGTCGACCCGGGCCAACCTGGCGCCGACGTTCGACAAGCTCCAGAGCGACCCCACCACGCTGCTGTGCTACGTGCTGGGCAGCTACTGCACCGACACGCCCCTGGGCGGCGTGCTCGACGCGCTCGGGGCGGCCGGGCGCACGTCCCCGTTCGGCGCGGCCCGCGCCCGGCCGGATCGCGTCGTCGAGCCGATCGACCGCAGCCTGGCCGGTCTCGTGGAGGTGCAGCGATGAAGCTCCCGATCCCGCACCGGGCCCGTCGTACGGCGGCTGCAGCCGTCCTGGCGGCCACCGCGCTGGTGGCCAGCAGCTGCTCCGTCTACGACATCCCGCTCCCCGGGGGCGCCGACACCGGCGACAACCCGATCCACGTGACCGCGAAGTTCCGCGACGTGCTCGACCTGGTGCCGCAGTCGACGGTGAAGCTCGACGACGTGACGGTGGGCAAGATCACCGACATCAAGCTCGACGGCTACACCGCCGTGGTGACGATGGAGCTGCCGCACGGCATCGACCTGCCCGACAACACCTTCGCGACGATCCGGCAGACCAGCCTGCTCGGCGAGAAGTTCGTCTCGCTGAGCAAGCCCGGCGAGCCGCGCGGCACACTGTCCGACGGCGACGTCATCGGCCTCGAGGACACCGGGCGCAACCCGGAGGTCGAGGAGGTGTTCAGCGCACTCGCGCTGCTGCTCAACGGCGGTGGCGTCGGTCAGCTGAAGACGATCAGTGCGGAGCTCAACACGGCGCTCAGCGGCCGTGAGGACAACGTGCGGTCCGTGCTGACCCAGGTGCGTTCCTTCATGGCCCAGCTCGACGCCAACAAGGGCGCCATCATCAGCAGCCTGGAGAACCTCAACCGGCTGGCCCTGGAGGTCCGTCGCCAGGACGGCACCATCAAGGAGACCCTCGACAAGATCCCGACGGCGCTGGCCTCGGTCGACTCCCAGCGCCGTGACCTGGTCCGGATGCTCGGCTCGCTCCAGCGGCTGAGCAGCGTGGGTGTCCAGGTCATCAAGGCATCCAAGGCGAGCACGATCGAGAGCCTGCGCAATCTCGCGCCGGTCCTCGAGGAGCTCGCGAAGTCCGGCCAGGACTTCCCCGACTCCCTGCAGGTCTTCCTGACCTACCCGTTCGTCGACGCCGCCGTGGGGCGCGACCCGCAGGTCGCGCGCAACCTGCACATGGGTGACTTCACCAACCTGAGCATCGACTTCCGGCTCGACCTCGACAACCTCCCTGCCGTCCCCGGGCTGCCGGCTGCGGACCAGACGCTCAGCGCCGTGCTCAACAAGTGCGCCACCGCGACCGCCGGCACCCCGGTGGCCGACATCTGCCAGCAGCTGGACAAGGTCCTCCCCGGCCTGGTCGGCAGCATCACCGGCCCGCTGACCGGCGGCGGCGACGGCACGGGTGGCGGCGGTGGGCTGCTCGGCGGTGTCCTCGGCGGCGGCGGTGGCGGCACGGGCGGGGGCTCCGGCGGCTCGGGTGGCACGGGCGGTGGCACGGGCGGTTCCGGCGGTGGCCTCCTGGGCGGCCTGCTCGGCGGCCTGGGTCGCACCGCGACCGGCTTCGACAACGGGGTGACCCCCGACGACGACCCGTTCCTGCTCGGCCCGCGCGGCGTTGATCCCAGCCTGGGCACCCTTCTCCTCCAGGGGGTGGCGATCAAGTGATCACCTCGCGCACCAAGAAGCAGCTGCTCATCTTTCTGATCCTGACGCTGGTCGGCGTCAGCTACGTGGGTGCCCGCTACGCCCGGCTCGACCGGATCTTCTACGACGCCGCCTACGAGGTGAACGTCCACCTGAAGGACTCCGGCGGCATCTTCACCGGAGCCGAGGTCACCTACCGCGGAGTGGGCATCGGCCAGGTCTCCGACATGGAGCTCACCGACGGTGGCGTCAACGTCGTGCTCTCCATCGACAAGGGCTACGACCACATCCCGGCCGACACGCTTGCCCAGGTGGCCAACAAGTCGGCCGTGGGTGAGCAGTACGTCGACCTCAAGCCGCGCACCGGCTCCGGGCCCTACCTCGCCGACGGGTCCGTGATCGAGCCGGAGGACACCGCCATCCCGGTCTCGACGACCGAGCTGCTCACCAACACCAGCGCCCTGGTCAACTCGGTCCCCCAGGACGACCTGCGCACGGTGGTCTCCGAGCTCGGCGCGGCCTTCAACGGGACCGGGCCCGACCTGGGCCGGATCATCGACACCACCAACTCCTTCATCAAGACCGCCAACGACAACTTCGACGTGACGACGGCGCTGATCCGCGACTCCAACACGGTGCTGCGCACCCAGGCCGCCAAGGGCTCCGCGATCCGGTCCTTCAGCCGCGACCTGGAGCTGTTCACCGGCACCCTCGCCGCTCACGACAAGGACCTGCGCGTCCTCATCGACAACGGGTCCGCGACCGCCACCGAGCTGCGCACCTTCCTCGAGCAGAACCAGGTCAACCTCGGCCAGCTGATCAACAACCTGGTCACCACCGGCGAGGTGGTCGTCAAGCACCTCGACGGCATCCGGCAGATGCTGGTGGTCTACCCCTATGTCGTCGCGGGAGGCTTCACCGTCGCGGCCCGCAACGCCGACGGCACCTACAACGCCAACTTCGGCCTGGTCCTCACCCAGGGCCAGGACCCGTGCGAGAACGGCTACGACCCCGGCGAGCGGCACCCGCCGTCCGACCAGACCGACTACCCGATGGACGTCGACGCGCACTGCGCCAACCCGCCGACGCTGGCCAACGGCGGCAACCCGCGCGGCGCCCAGAACGCCCCTCGGGCCGCGACGGGCTTCGACGCCGGGCGGGCTCCCGTCGGCACGTACGATGTCGACACGGGCAGGTTCACGTGGGGTCCTGTCGAGCCGCCGCAGGGCACGGTCGTCGACAACGGCGGCGCGGCCCAGCTGCTCGGCCAGGACTCCTGGAAGTGGCTCCTGCTGCGGCCGACCTTCTGAGTGCTGCCCGGCAGCACCCGACTCCTTTCCCCGACAACCCCCTGGACTGATCAGTTGATGGCTGTACGACGGGACCGGCTCGTGCCGGTGCTGGCCGTGGTGCTGGTGCTCGCACTGGCTGCCGCCGGCCTGCTCTTCTACCGGCTCGACCGGTTCGACGTGGCGCCTGCGTCGTTCGCGGCCGACGGACCGACCGTGACCGACCAGGACCGCAGCGCCGTGCTCGCGGTGACCGAGCAGTTCGCCCTGCGGATGGACGACATCAGCGGCAAGGACGTCAAGGGCTACACCGACGGGGTGCTGGAGCTGCTGACCACGAAGGGGAAGGCGTCGTTCCAGAAGCAGTTCGACGCCCTGCAGAAGATCGGGGTCGATCCCAAGACCCAGGGCAAGGGCCGGGTGCTGGCCACCGCCATCGGCGTGATGGACGACGACTCGGCGACGACCCTGGTCGTGCACGACAGCGTGGTGACCACCGGCAAGGACTCGACCGGACGGCACTACCGCTGGACCGTGAGCCTGCGCAAGGTGGACGGTGACTGGCTCGTCGACGACTTCAACCCGGTGGACTGAGCGATGACGACTTCCCGCCCGCACCCGACCAGCGGCCCCGACCCGACGTGGTACGACATCCTCGACGTCCCGCGCGACGCCACCCCCGACGAGATCAAGGCCGCGTGGCGCGCCGCCACGGACAAGTTCGAGCCCGGCTCCGGCAGCGGCCAGTTCCGCCTGTTCAACGAGGCCGCCGACGTGCTCCTGGACCCCGCCGGCCGCGCGGCGTACGACGCGGCGCTGCCCGCCGAGCCCACCGCCGAGCCCACGACCGCGACCGCCGCCGAGCCCACGGCCGAGCCCGCCGCCGAGTCCACGGCCGAGACCGGCGACGACCCCGCGACCGAGACCGAGACCGCGTCCCACGAGCGCAGCGGTCGCGGCGTCCTCGTGCCGGTCCTCGCCGCACTCACGGCCCTGGCGGTGGTGGCGGTCGTGGTCGCCGGCGTGCTGCTGTGGCGCAAGTCGGACGATGCCGGCATCTCCCTGGTGACGGGCGTGACCAAGGGTGAGGTGCCGGCGCGCGTCGCGGCCGGTGACGCGGCCCAGGCAGCCGCAACGCGCGGGTTGAGCGCTGTGCTGAGCTACGACTACCGGCGCATGGAGGCCGACAAGGACCGCGCGCTGCGCTACCTCACCCCGTCCTTCGGCAAGGAGTTCGGCAGCACCTTCGACAAGCTGCTCACCGACGCCGAGCAGGGGCGTGCCGGCAACGCCGTCAAGACGAAGACGGTGGTCAAGGCCGACGTGCTGCAGACCGGCGTGATGAACCCGGCCGCGGCCACCACCACGAAGGTGCGCGTGCTCGCCTTCGTCAACCAGTCGGCGACCAAGGGCGGCGGCAGCCCCACCGTCTTCCAGAACCGGGTCGCGGTCACCATGGTCAAGCAGGGCGACGCCTGGCTCATCGACGACCTCACCAGCTACTAGACGCCCCGGGTGCTTGACCTGACCCGGTTCGACGTTCATAGTTGCTCCCAACCTCAGCCGAGGCGCTCGATCGGGCACGGATTTGGCTGTTGTGTTGAGTGCTGCCCGTGAGGTAGTCTTTCTCTTTGCGTCCGCCCTCAAATGCTCACCAGCCTGTCCGGTGGCTGGTCTGTGGTGGGCCGGCGCGTTCCATCCTGTGCCTCGGAAGGACCCCTCTTGGCCGCCTCGCGCAGCTCGAAAGTCAACAACCGCTCCGCAATCCAGGCTCCCCGCCGCATCTCCTTCGCCAAGATCGCTGAACCGCTCGAGGTTCCGCAGCTGCTTGCCCTCCAGACCGACAGCTTCGACTGGCTGATCGGCGACCCCAAGTGGCAGGCGCACGTCGAGGAGAACAACGCGGCCAACGCCGACTCGCAGCTCTCCACGAAGTCGGGCCTGCACGAGATCTTTGAGGAGATCTCACCGATCGAGGACTTCTCCGAGACGATGTCGCTCTCGTTCGAGAACCCGGTCTTCCTCGACCCGAAGTACACCGAGGAGGAGTGCAAGGAGAAGGACTTCACCTACTCCCGCCCCCTCTACGTCTCGGCGGAGTTCACCAACGGCGAGACCGGTGAGATCAAGGGCCAGACCGTCTTCATGGGCGACTTCCCGATGATGACGAAGAAGGGCACCTTCATCATCAACGGCACCGAGCGGGTCGTGGTCTCCCAGCTCGTGCGCTCCCCGGGCGTCTACTTCGAGAAGAGCGCGGACAAGACCTCCGACAAGGACATCTTCACCGCGAAGGTGATCCCCTCGCGCGGCGCGTGGCTCGAGTTCGAGATCGACAAGCGCGACCTGGTCGGCGTCCGCCTCGACCGCAAGCGCAAGCAGAACGTCACGGTCCTGCTCAAGGCCCTCCAGGCGATCGCCGAGCAGACCGGCGAGGAGTACGACTACGACGCGACGATGGCCGAGTTCCGTCAGTACGAGTCGATCGTGCTGACCGAGGAGAAGGACCACACCCAGACCGCCGACGACGCGCTGCTCGACATCTACCGCAAGCTGCGCCCCGGTGAGCCGCCGACGCGTGAGGCTGCGCTGACGCTGCTGCAGAACTACTACTTCAACCCCAAGCGCTACGACCTGGCCAAGGTCGGCCGCTACAAGGTCAACAAGAAGCTCGGCGTCCACGAGGCGTTCGACCAGCAGACCCTCACCATCGCCGACGTCGTCGCCACGATCCGGTTCCTGGTGCAGCTGCACGCAGGCCGCGACGTCCTGGTCGATGCCTCGGAGAACGTCCTCACCGACGCCCACGGCGACCCGATCGAGGTCCGTCCCGACGACATCGACCACTTCGGCAACCGCCGGATGCGCACCGTCGGCGAGCTGATCCAGAACCAGCTCCGCACGGGCCTGGCCCGGATGGAGCGGGTCGTCCGCGAGCGGATGACCACCCAGGACGTCGAGGCCATCACGCCGCAGTCGCTGATCAACATCCGGCCCGTGGTCGCGGCGCTCAAGGAGTTCTTCGGGACCTCCCAGCTCTCGCAGTTCATGGACCAGACCAACCCGATCGCCGGCCTCACCCACAAACGGCGCCTGAACGCGCTCGGCCCCGGCGGCATCTCGCGCGACCGCGCCCAGATGGACGTCCGCGACGTGCACACCTCCCACTACGGCCGGATGTGCCCGATCGAGACGCCCGAGGGCCCGAACATCGGTCTGATCGGCTCGCTCGCCTCGTTCGGGCGGATCAACCCGTTCGGCTTCATCGAGACGCCTTACCGCAAGGTCATCAAGGGTCGGGTCACCGACCAGATCGACTACCTGACCGCCGATGAGGAGGACTCCAAGGTCATCGCGCAGGCCAACGCGCTGCTCGACGACAAGGGCAACTTCGTCGACGAGCGGGTGCTGGTGCGCACCCGCGGTGGGGAGACGGCCGACATCCCGCGCGAGGAGGTCGACTACATGGACGTCTCGCCGCGCCAGATGGTGTCGGTCGCGACGGCCCTGATCCCGTTCCTCGAGCACGACGACGCCAACCGCGCGCTCATGGGCGCCAACATGCAGCGCCAGGCGGTGCCGCTGATCAAGAGCGACTCGCCGTTCGTCGGCACCGGCATGGAGTTCCGCGCCGCCGTCGACGCCGGCGACGTGGTCACCTCCGAGGTGGCCGGTGTGGTCAAGGAGGTCTCCGCCGACGAGATCGTGATCATGACCGACGAGGGCGGCAACAAGTCCTACCGCCTGCAGAAGTTCACCCGCTCCAACCAGGGCACCTGCATCAACCAGCGTCCGCTGGTGAGCGAGGGTGACCGGGTCGAGGTCGGCAGCCCGATCGCCGACGGTCCGTGCACCGACGAGGGCGAGATGGCGCTCGGCACGAACCTCCTGGTCGCCTTCATGCCGTGGCAGGGCCACAACTACGAGGACGCGATCATCCTCTCCCAGCGCCTGGTGCAGGAGGACGTGCTCACCTCGATCCACATCGAGGAGCACGAGGTCGACGCCCGCGACACGAAGCTGGGGCCGGAGGAGATCACCCGCGATATCCCGAACGTCAGCGAGGAGATGCTCGCCGACCTCGACGAGCGCGGCATCATCCGGATCGGCGCGGAGGTCACCACCGGTGACATCCTGGTCGGCAAGGTGACCCCGAAGGGCGAGACCGAGCTGACCCCGGAGGAGCGGCTGCTCCGCGCGATCTTCGGTGAGAAGGCGCGCGAGGTCCGCGACACCTCGATGAAGGTCCCGCACGGAGAGTCCGGCACCGTCATCGGCGTCCGGGTCTTCGACCGGGAGGAGGGCGACGAGCTGCCGCCGGGCGTGAACCAGCTGGTCCGCGTCTACGTGGCGCAGAAGCGCAAGATCTCGGTGGGCGACAAGCTGGCCGGCCGCCACGGCAACAAGGGCGTCATCTCGAAGATCCTGCCCGTCGAGGACATGCCGTTCCTCGAGGACGGCACCCCGGTCGACGTCGTGCTCAACCCGCTCGGTGTCCCGGGCCGGATGAACATCGGCCAGATCCTCGAGATCCACCTCGGTTGGCTGGCCAAGACCGGCTGGCAGGTCGAGGGGGACGACGAGGAGTGGAAGCAGCGGCTGATCAAGATCCACGCGGACTCGGCCGAGCCGGACACCAACCTGGCGACGCCCGTCTTCGACGGTGCCCGCGAGGACGAGATCGTCGGCCTGCTCGGGTCCACCCTGCCCAACCGGGACGGCGTGCGCGTGGTCAAGGAGAACGGCAAGGCGATGCTCTTCGACGGCCGCTCCGGCGAGCCGTTCCCCGAGCCGGTCTCCGTGGGCTACATGTACATCCTGAAGCTGCACCACCTCGTGGACGACAAGATCCACGCGCGGTCGACGGGTCCGTACTCCATGATCACCCAGCAGCCGTTGGGCGGTAAGGCCCAGTTCGGTGGGCAGCGCTTCGGTGAGATGGAGGTCTGGGCGATGGAGGCGTACGGCGCGGCCTACGCCCTCCAGGAGC
>DASTFI010000004.1:0-9644 GCA_035708765.1 Marmoricola sp. | reverse complement strand
AGCACCCCCGCCGAACCACCGCCGCGCCGGGTCGGCTCGGCGACCGCGACCATGCTGCCGTCGGGCCGGAACTCGATGGCCGTGGCCGCGCCGATCTCGCTGGTCACCGCGAAGGTGTGCCCGAGCGCGCCGAGGGCGGCGCCGTACGCGTCGACGAACGCCGGCTCCGCTGTCACGTCCGCGGTGTTGCGTTGCGAGGCCCGTGGCGCCGCGATCGCCTCCTGGATGGTCATTCCACGGTCGATCCGGTTGAAGATCATCTGCAGCACCGTGGTGATGATCGTCGACCCGCCAGGCGAGCCGAGCGCCACGAAGGGCTTGCCGTCGGACAGCACGATGGTCGGGCTGATGGAGGAGCGCGGCCGCTTGCCTCCCTCGACGCTGTTGGGGTCGTCGGGCGACGGGACGGCCGAGAAGTCGGTCAGCTCGTTGTTGAGCAGGAACCCGCGACCGGGCAGCACCATCCCCGAGCCGCCGGTCTGCTCGATGGTGAGGGTGTACTCCACGACGTTGCCCCACCGGTCGGCGACGGTCAGGTTGGTGGTGTTGATGTTCTCCGTGTCGGGTGCAACCTGGCCCTGCGCGGCGGTGCAATCGCCGTCAGGGTCGTCCACGTCGCCGGCCGCGACCGGCTTGGTGGCTGCGTGCATCGGGTCGATCTCGCAGGCCCGGCCGGCGGCGAACCGGTCGGAGAGCAGCTGGTCGAGCGGGACGTCGACGTACGCGGTGTCGCCGAGGTACTTCCCCCGGTCGGCGAAGGCCAGCGCTGACGCCTCGAGGTAGTGGTGCAGGGCCTGCACGTCGTCCATCGCCGGCACGTCGAACTGCTCCATGATGTTGAGCGCCTCACCGCCGGTCGAGCCGCCGCTGGAGGCCGGCGGCATGCCGAAGACGTCGTACCCGCGGTAGTCGACGTGGGTCGGCTCGCGGTTGATCGCCGTGTAGTCGGCGATGTCCTGGGCCGTCATGGACCCCGGTGGCACCGGCAGGTCGGTGTCGGCGGAGATGCGCGGGTGCTGCACGTTGTCGGCGATCTCGGCGGCGAGCGGGCCGTCGTAGAAGAAGTCGGTGCCGTGGCGGGCGATCAGCCGGTACGTCGCAGCGAGGTCGGGGTTGCGGAAGACGGTGCCGACCTGCGGAGCCTCCCCGCCGGGCAGGAACAGCTGCTCGGTCGCGGGGAACGCCTCGAACCGCTCCCGGTTGTCGAGGATCATGCCGCGGAACGTGTCGTCGACCACGAAGCCCTTCTGCGCCAGCCGGATGCCGGGGCGCATGACCTGGTCGAGCCGCATGCTGCCCCAGCGGTCGAGCGCGCGCTGCCAGGTGGCCAGCGTGCCGGGGACACCCACTGCGACCCCGCTGGTGACCCGTTCCGGCGAGAACGGGTAGGGCTGTCCGGTGGACGGGTCGATGAACGCGTCTGGCGCCATCGCGGCCGGAGCGGTCTCGCGGCCGTCGATGGTGGACACCGCACCGGTCCGGGCGTCGTAGTGCACCAGGAAGCCGCCGCCCCCGATGCCGCTGCTGAACGGCTCGGACACGCCGAGTGCGACCGCGGTGGCGATGGCGGCGTCGGTGGCGTTGCCGCCCCGGCGGAGGACCTCGAGGCCGACCTGGGTGGCGTTCGGGTCGACCGAGCTGACGGCACCGCCGTAGCCGATGGCGGTCGGCACCTTGGGTGGTGCCGGTCGAGCGTCGGTGGGCCGGACCGACGAGCTCGCTGCTGGGACCAGACCGGTCAGGGTGACGGCGACCGTCGCGGCGACGGCCAGTACGCGCAGGCGCATGGGGTACCTCCCGAGATTGGACAACCCCACCCTGCGCCTCCGAGCGGTCCTTGTCGAGGGGCTCACGCCGCCGGCCGGCCCGGGCCGGTGGCAGCCGGCCACCGTGCCGGACACCGTGCCGGCCACCGTGCCGGCGTCGTCCTGCCGGGTTGTGTCGGGGCGCCGTGCGAAGGTCAGGACATGGACGAACTGCTGATGCTACGTGGCGAGGACCGGCCCTGCGCCGACTGCGGGACGGTCACGGTCTTCCTCCCGGTCGGGGACGCCTCGGCCACCGAGGAATGGGTGTGCACCGCCTGCGACGGTGCCGTCGTGGTCCCCGGACTGGCCGCCTGACCAACCCCTTCGGCGCCCGCCGCCGCGGGCGCGGGGGGTCCCTCCGGCCGGTGGGCCGGGGCTCCGTCCCGCCGGTGGGCCGGGGCTCCCTCCGGCCGGTGGGCCGAGGCTCGCGCGAGCGTGCGCCGGGGCTCGCGCGAACGTGGCCGCGGCGATCTGGGACGCTGAGCGGGTGAGTGCACCGTTGCTTCGCGTCCGGGGCCTGACCCGAAAGTTCGGTGACGCCGCTCCCGTCCTCGACGACCTCGACCTCGAGGTGGCAGCCGGGGAGGCCGTCGTACTGGTCGGCCCCAACGGCTCCGGCAAGTCGACGGTCCTGCGCTGCGTCACCGGCGCCGACGAACCCAACGCCGGCACGGTCGAGATCGACGGCGCCGCGCTCGACGAGCGTGCCCCCGAGGTCCGGGCGGCGCTGGCGGTCGTGATGGACGACCTCGACTTCTTCCCCGACCTGAGCGTCGTCGAGCACCTCGACCTGTTCGCCAAGGCGCACCGGATGCAGGACGCCGAGTCGCTCGTCGACGACGTGCTCCACGAGGTCGGCCTGATCGCCCAGTCCGGCCAGCTGCCCGGCACGCTGTCGTCGGGGCAACGCCGCCGGCTGGCCCTCGCGAGCGCGTTCGTGCGCCCCCGCCGCCTGCTCGTGCTCGACGAGCCGGAGGCCAGGCTGGACACCGAGGGGGTCCGCTGGCTCGCCGAGCGGCTGCAGCGCGAGAAGGCCGACGGATTGGGGATCCTGATGGCCAGCCACCATCCCGAGCTCGTCGAGCAGCTCGCCGACCGGGTGGTCCGGATCGGGGACCGGTCCTGAGCGCGCCCCAGGACGGCACCGCCGTGCGGCTCGCCGACCTGGCGGACCTGCGCTCCGACATCCGGCACTGGCGCCGGGGCCGCGCCAACGCCCGGCTCGGGGAGGTGCTGCAGGACGCCTACGTCGCCCTGTTCGCGACGCTGATGTTCGGCTCGATGCTGGTCAACGTCGTCGTCAACGTCGGCCGCATCTCCGACGACCTCTGCGTCGACGCCGGCTGCCGCGAGGCGCGCAGCCTGCTGCCCTGGATCGGCGCCGGCCTGCTGCTCGTCGCGGCGCTCGCGCTCGCCCGCCTCTTCGGTCCCGTGTTCGTCACCCCGGCCGTCGGCTCGTGGCTGCTGCCGGCACCGGTCGACCGGGCGGCCCTGCTGCGCCCGCGCCTGCTCGGCGAGCTCGCCAGCGCGCTGCTCGGCGGTGCCCTGGTCGCGGCCGGCACGGCGATCCTGGCCGGCTTCGGCGCCGGCACCGTGGCGGTGTTCGCGCTCCTCGTGGGCCTCCTCGCCGTTGCCGTCGTCGGCTTCGCGGCCCGCACGCAGGGGCTCCGCCTCGACCCGGCCCGGCTGCTGACCTGGCTGCTGGTCACGCTGGTCTGGCTGTCACTTGCCTCGCTCGCCGCCCGACGGGCGCCCCTGCTGGCCACCCCACAGCACCTCGCCACGGGCTGGTGGGCCGCCCTGCTGCTGGCGCTGGTGCTCGCCCTGCTGATGCCCCTGCTGGCGCTGGCCGCGCTCGGCCGACTGCGCCAGCGCGACGTCTCTCCGGGCGGCTCCCTGGCGCCCGGACTGTCCGGCGCGCTGGCCACGCTCGACCTCGCACTGCTGTACGACGTGCTGCTGGCCCACCGCTGGCACCGGCACGAGGCGGTCCGCCCGCGTCGCGGCGGGCCGGCCGGGCTCGGCGCGCTGGTGTGGACCGACCTCGTCCGGCTCCGGCGCACACCGCAGTCCGTCGTACTCCTGGTCGGTGCGGTGGTGGTGCCCTACGCCGCCGAGGCCTCCGGCGCCGGCCGGGTCACCGTGCTGGTGGCCGCCCTCGTCGGCTTCCTGGCGGTGCTCCCGCTGCTCGGTGCCCTGCGTCTGGTCACTCGCACCCCCGGCCTGGCCCGGATGCTGCCCTTCCCGACCGCCTCCACCCGCCACGCCACGGTGGTGGTACCCGGCGGCCTCGCGGTGCTGCTCGGGCTCGCCTGCGGGCCGGCGCTGGACCGTTCGCTCGAGCTGCCGCTCTCGGCGGCGATGTTCTGCGGGGTCGCCGTGGGGCTGTCCATGCTGGCGTCCGCGGTGCGGTGGGTGACCGGACGGCCGCCCGACTACAACCGGCCGCTCGTCTCGACGCCGGCGGGCGGCGTGCCGACCAACCTCTACGGCAGCGTGGTGCGCGGCTTCGACGTCCTGCTGCTCACCACCGCTCCCCTGCTGCTGGCGCCGACGATCACGGGTGCAGAGCTGTCGGCGTTCCTGTCCCTGGCCGTGCTGGCCTACCTGACCGGGCGCAAGTAGCTCAGGCGATCAGCGCACCACGTCGTAGCGCACGCAGGCGAACTCCCGGTTGCGCGCGACGTCGACCAGGCGCAGCTCGATCCGGGCCGGCAGCAGCGGTGCGCCCGCGCCGAGCGTCACCGGGGCGTACTGCACCCACACCTCGTCGAGCAGGCCCTCGGCGTGGAACTGCGCGACCAGGTCGCCACCGCCGACCACCCAGACGTTCCTGCCGTCGGCGACCTCGGTCATCTCCGCGTGCACCTGGGCCACCGGCGCGCTGGTGAACCGGACGTCGCCGCGCGGCTCGGGAAAGGTCCGGTGGGTGAACACCCAGCACGGGATCGAGTAGGGCCAGCTGCCCTCTTGGTCGCCCTCGTGGTTGTCGAGGATCCACTGGTAGGTCGTCGCGCCCATGCACAGCGCTCCCCAGTGCTCGCGCAGCGACTGGTAGTTCATCGGCCCGTCCTCGTCGATGTCGCGTGAGAGGAGCCAGGACAGGGAGTTGTCGGGGTCGGCGATGAAGCCGTCGATGCTCGATGCGGTGTAGTACTGCGTGACCATGCCGACCACCCTGCCATGGGCCGCGGGACACCGATCTGATCGTCCTTGCGCCGGCCCGGACCGGGATGTTTCGCCGCCTTTCGCACCGGCTACCGG
Organism: Marmoricola sp.; assembly: GCA_035708765.1. Taxonomy (GTDB): domain Bacteria; phylum Actinomycetota; class Actinomycetes; order Propionibacteriales; family Nocardioidaceae; genus Marmoricola. The sequence goes on along the minus strand of DASTFI010000004.1, from coordinate 4,572 downwards.
CTGGTCACTGGTGCGAAAAGCGGCGAACTATCCCCCTGTCAGTGGCGCGTCCGACTCGGCGAGGAACTGGCCCGGCGTGACACCGACGACCGTGCGGAAGTCCCGGGTGAAGTGCGCCTGGTCGGCGTAGCCCAGGTCGGCGGCGGCCGCAGCGAGGTCGTACGCCGAGGCCCGCTCCCGCAGCAGCCCGGCAGCCTCGTGCAGCCGGCGGCGCTGGATCAGCCACTTGGGTGACAGCCCGAGCCGGCGGGCGGTGAGTCGCTGCAGCGAGCGCTCGGTGAGGTGGAAGCGCTCGCAGAGCTGACCGACCCGGCGCAGCTCGGGGTCGCCCTCCACCTCCTCGACGATCCGGTTGAGCAGCCGGCCTTCCTCGTCGGGTGCGGGCAGGCGCGCGAGGGCGTCCTCGAGCAGGAGTACGGCGGCCCGCTGGCCCTCCTCATCGAGCGGATCGGCGGCCATCGCGTCGTGCACGTCCCGCGCGAGCCCGGCCCCGTCGAGGGTGCTCAGCCGGTCGAGCTCGACGAAGGTGTCGGTGAGGTCGCCGACCGGGCCGTCGTACAGCATCGACCCGGTGGCCGGCTGCAGCATCACCCCGACCGCCCAGCCCTCGCCCCGCAGCTCGGTGCGCCCCAGACCGGTCGTCGGCCCGACCATCCGGGCGTAGTCGGAGGACACCACGAGCAGGCAGACCGGGTACTGCAGCACCCGCTGCACGGTGGCCTCTCCGGGCGGCAGCGACCACACCGGGATCCAGAAGCGCCGGACGTGCCCGGCCACCCGAGAGTCGGGCAGGTAGCGGACGATCGGCGGCGTGTAGCCGCGCGGGTCCCGCAGGTGTGCCCGCTCGGTCGGATCGATGCTGGGGCCGGGCATGTGTCGGATTCTTGCAAGCCGGCAGGGCCCGCGGCCAGCCACGATGGCGGCATGAACGACTACCTGAACACCTATGCCGAGCGGGCCGCCCGCTTCACCGACGTGGTCCGCCACGTGCCCGACCATGCCTGGAGCCATCGCAGCCCCTGCCCCGACTGGACCGCCGCCGACGTCGTCCGCCACGTGGTGGACAGCCAGCGCGACTTCCTCGCCCGCCACGACCTGGCACCCTCCCCGGTCCCCGACGCGGCCACCGCCCCCGCCCAGCTGTGGGCTGCCCACGTGGAGCTTGTGCTGGCCGCCCTCGGCGACGGCGACGCGCTGGACCGGGAGTTCGCGGGCTACTTCGGGCCGACCACGATCGGCGCGACGCTGGCCGACTTCTACGGCTTCGACATGATCGTGCACCGGTGGGACCTCGCCCGGGCGTCCGGCCGGACCACCGAGTTCACCGACACGGAGCTGGACCGGCTCGAGACGTCACTGGAGGAGTTCGGCGAGCACGCCTACGCGCCGGGTGTCTTCGGCCCGCCGGTCGACGTACCACCCGACGCCTCCCGGCAGGACCGGTTGCTGGCCCTCATGGGACGGGACCCGGCGGCGCACTTGTAACGCGGAGTACGTGCTGCTGAGTGCCACCCCGGCAGCGCACTCAGCAGCACGTACTCCGCGTTACATCGGGCCGACGACCTCGAGCGCCACCTCCACCCGGTCGGGGTCGTCGTACGGCACCCAGTGCACCCGGCGGTCCTTGCGGAACCAGCTGTCCTGGCGGCGGGCGAACCGGCGGGTGCGGGTGATCGTCTGCTCGCGTGCCTGGTCCTCGGTGAGCTCGCCGTCGAGGAAGGCGAGCACCTGGCGGTAGCCGAGCGCCCGGTTGGCGGTGCGTCCTTCGCGCAGCCCGTGGGCGAGCAGCCCGCGCACCTCCTCGACCAGGCCGGCGGCCCACATCTGCTGCACCCGCAGGGCGATCCGCTCGTCGAGCGTCGGCCGGTCGATGTCGACGCCGACCTGCACCGCGGCGGGATAGTGGTACGTCGCCTCGGGCAGCGTCGCGGCGAAGGGGCGGCCGGTGATCTCGATGACCTCCAGGGCACGGACGACCCGGCGGCCGTTGCTGGGGATGATCCGGCTCGCCGCCTCGGGGTCGCGGGCCGCGAGCTCAGCGTGCAGGGCGACGGGCCCGACCGCCGCCAGCCGGTCCTCCCAGCGGCGGCGGACCTCCGGGTCGGTCCCGGGGAACGCGAACTCGTCGAGGATTGCCCTGGTGTAGAGGGCCGATCCGCCCACGAGCACCGGTACGGCGCCGCGGCGGTGGCAGTCGTCGATCACCTGCCGGGCGAGCTCCTGGAACTCCGCCACCGTCGCCGGCTCGGACACCTCGAGGAGATCGAGCAGGTGGTGCGGGACGCCGCGGCGCTCGGCGGCCGGCAGCTTGGCGGTGCCAATGTCCATCCCGCGGTAGACCTGCAGGGCGTCGGTGTTGACGATCTCGCCGCCGAGGCGTTCGGCGAGGTCCAGGGCCAGGTCGCTCTTGCCCGCAGCAGTGGCGCCGACGACGGCGACGACCGGCTCGCTGGCAGACATGGGCGTTAGTGTGGCAGCGGTCCGTCTCGGATCGAGCAGACGGCTCGGTGCGGACCCGACGAGAAGGAGTGTGGCATGGGATTCCTCGATGACGCCAAGAACAAGCTCGGCGACGCCGTCGACAGCCAGGGCGACAAGATCGGCGACGGCCTGGACAAGGCCGGCGACCTCATCGACGACAAGACCGGCGGCGGCCACTCCGACCAGATCGACTCCGGCGTGGACAAGGCCAAGGATGCGCTCGACGGCCTCGACGGCCAGGACGACGACATCAGGTAGGCGCACCGGCACCACCCGCCCCGTCCCTTCCGGGGCGGGGCGTTCTGGTTCTTCCCGGCGGCCGGGAAGCTGCGTCTGGCACGTTTCGGGCGTGCGCGAGCGGGCACGGAAGTCCGGACAGATTCCGAGGGAGGACCCATGCACATCGAGGCTCCGGAGCCACGCATCGACGACAACCCGGACGAGGGTGAAGCGGCCGGCGGCGTCGACGCGGTCGCAGCTGCGCACCAGATCGACCCGGTCATCCCCGAGCCCCCGATCTCGCCCCAGATCGGCGAGGAGAAGGTGCCCGAGGCGATCCAGGAGCGCGACGCGTCACCCCAGGAGGGCGCGGGCTCCGACCCCGCCAACGACCCGACTGCCGAGCCGTCCGCCTGACCCGGGCTAGGACGAGCCGAACACGGCCTCGAGCAGGGTCTGCGCCTGGTCGTGGATCCCGGGTGCCTGGCTCTCCCGCGGTCCGGCGACGTTGAGCGCCGCTCGGCCGAGCCGCTCCAGCCACGCGCGTACGGCGGAGGGGTCATCGACGTCGGCGACCAGGTGCGGGCGGCCGAGCCGTACGGCGCACCGGATCGTCAGGGCCGTGCCGGGCGAGTGAGCTCCCGGCCGGGTCAGGACCAGGGTGGCGTCGGTGTCGCGCACGTTGAGCCTGGTGCGCTCCGCAGGGTCCGGCGACTCGGTCTCCCGCAGCTCGGGGAACAGCACCCGTACGTCCGGCACGTCCTCGGCCGCACCTCCCGCGGGACACCATCCGGCGAGCGGGATGCCGAGGGAGCGCGCCACCTCCAGGGCAGCGCGGTCGACACCGGACTGGCCGCCGGAGACGATCCGGCTGATCCTGGCCGGCTGTAACGCGGGGTTGCTGACGCTGAACAAGGCGCGCGCCGGTTGTTCAGCGTCCATAACTCCGCGTTACACCCGGCTCACGAGCAACCCGGCTCACGAGCACGCCGGCGCGTCCGGCAGTGGAGCGGGGACACCGACCGAGGGCATCCCCAGGGTGACGCCCTGCTGAGTCGGCGCGGAGGTTCGCGCCTCCCACGCGTCGCCCGATCGGGTGCGGCGTACCGAGACGAGTGCTCCGTCGGCGACGAGGTGGTGCGGGGCGCCGTACGTCACCGCCACCTCGACCACGTCGCCGGGCCGCACCTGCACCGGGGCCCCGCTCTCGTCGACCGGGGTGAAGTGCACCAGTCGGTTGTCGCGGGCGCGGCCGGTGAGCCGGTGGGTCGCCGCGTCCTTGCGGCCCTCGCCCTCGGAGACCATCAGCTCGACGATCCGGCCCTCGAAGCGGCGGTTCTCCTCCCAGGCGATCTGGTTGACCACCTCGACGAGTCGCTCGTAGCGGTCGCGCACGACGTCGGGCGGCACCTGGTCGGGCAGCGTCGCGGCCGGCGTGCCGGGGCGCTTGGAGTACTGGAAGGTGAAGGCGGCGGAGAACCGGGCCTCGCGGACGACGTGCAGCGTCTCGGCGAAGTCAGCCTCCGTCTCGCCGGGGAAGCCGACGATGATGTCGGTGGTGATCGCGGCCTCCGGCATCGCAGCGCGGACCCGGTCGATGATGCCGAGGTACTTCTCCTGCCGGTAGGACCGGCGCATCTCCTTGAGCAGCCGCGAGGAGCCGGACTGCAGCGGCATGTGCAGTTGCGGCATCACGTTCGGCGTCTGCGCCATCGCCTCGATGACGTCGTCGGTGAACGCAGCCGGATGCGGGCTGGTGAAGCGGACCCGCTCCAGGCCCTCGATGTCGCCGCACGCGCGCAGGAGTTGTGAGAAGGCGAGCCGGTCACCGAACTCGACGCCGTAGCTGTTCACGTTCTGCCCCAGCAGGGT
>DASTFI010000003.1:0-6750 GCA_035708765.1 Marmoricola sp. | reverse complement strand
GAGCGGATCAACCGCAACCGCACCCAGGAGGCGGTGGCGACCGGTGCCGACCAGATCGCGGTGGGCTGCCCGTTCTGCCGGGTGATGCTCTCCGACGGCCTCGTCGCCGAGCAGCAGGACGGCAACGCCCGCGAAGACGTCGAGGTGCTCGACGTCGCGCAGATGCTGCTCGCCTCGGTCAAGGGCGAGCAGCCGGTCAGGAAGACCACGGCCGGGGCCACGTCGGAGGGTGGTTCCAGCGGTGGTGCGGCCGCCGGGGGAGCGGCCGCGATCGCGGCCGAGCCGTCGCCGGGTGACGCGACCCAGACCGAGGACACCGTGACCGACACCGCGGACGCCGGCCCGGCCGCGAAGGCCAGTGGTGGCGGCTCCCTCTTCGACACCCCGGCCGAGCAGCCGCCGCAGGAGACCACCGTCTCCGATGCGACCCCGAAGTCCGAGGGCGGGTCGTTGTTCGACCTCGGCACGGAGTCCGACTCCCCGGCCGCGAAGTCGTCGGCAGCGTCCGCGTCGGGCTCGTCGGGGTCGTCGGCAGCGTCGTCGGGGACCGAGCCTGAGGCGGCGCCGTCGACGGCCGAGCCTGAGGCGGCGCCGTCGACGACCGAGCCTGCCCAGCAGGACCTCGGCTCCGGAGGGTCGCTCTTCGACCTGGCTGGGGATGCTGCTCCCGAGCCGACGGCGCCCGTGGCGCCGGAGACCCCTGTCCAGCCGGAGACCCCTGTCCAGCCGGAGAAGGCGGAGGCATCGGCTGCTTCCGAGCCCGACACGCCGGCGGCCCCCGCGCAGGACCTCGCCTCCGGGGGATCGCTGTTCGACCTGGAGCCGGAGCCGGAGCCGGAGCCGGAGCCGGAGCCAGAGCCGGAGCCAGAGCCGGCGACGGCCGCCGAGCAGGCGACGGGCCATGAACGGGCCCACCCCGAGTCCGAGGCCGACACCGAGCCTGGGTCTGCTACCGAGACCGCGACCGAGACCGCGACCGAGCCGCGGTCGGAGCCGGCCAAGGAGGCCGCCACGGGAGCCGTCGCGGCCCCCGCGCAGGCCATCTCGGAGGAAGGCTCGCTCTTCGACATCGCTGCCGCTGAGCCGGTGGCCGAGCCGGAGCCGGCAGCTCCGTCCGAGCCGGGCACGGCGGCCGAGGAGCCGGCGTCGTCCCCGACGGAAGCCGTGACGGAGCAGGCCGCGCAGGACGAGACCCCGCAGGCGGAGGCGGCGAAGCCGGAGGCGGAGGCCGGCACGGCCATCCCTGAGGGTGGTTCGCTCTTCGACATCAAGGCCGCCGTCCAGGAGGCGAAGGGGGAGACCCCTGCCGCCTCCACGTCGAGCGAGACCGGGTCTGATGCGAGCGAGGACACGGCGGAGCGGGACGCTGCCGAGCCCGAGCCCGAGCCGGTTGCCGACGCCGCGCAGGGCGACGACGAGGCAACGAGCGACGCGGCTGGCGACGGCGAGGAAACGAGCGGCACCGCGTCCGACGACTCTACGAGCGAGGAGCCGAATGCCAAGCCGGCCGGCCCCGGTGCCGCCCACCAGCCGAAGACGGACGCCGACATCGCCGACGCCGGGTCGCTCTTCGACCTGTGAGCAGCCTCCGCAGGCGGCCCCGGCTCGGCGCGTCCACGTGCTTGTAACGCGGAGTACACGTGCCAGAGTGCCACCCCGGGCGAGCACTCTGGCACGTGAACTCCGCGTTACAGCGGCTCGGGCACGCGGTCGGTGGTGGCCGGAGGGCGTGGCTCGCGCGGGACGAGCGGGAGGGCGACCAGCGGTCCGAGTGCAGTGAGGGCGAAGCCGAGGGCATAACCGCCGTGCGCGATCGCGGCACCCACCACCGGGGCGCACGCGGCGGCGGTGAGGTACTGGCCGGTGTTCTGCACCCCGAGGGCGCGGCCTGACCAGAACGGGCCGGCGTACTCGGCCACGGCGGTGAACGCGAGGCCGTTGTCGGCGACGGTCACCGTGGTGGCGACCACGAGGAGCACGACCGCGACCGACAGGTCCAGGGCGTCGGTGAGCCCGAGGAGCGCCATGCACGCGCCGGCGCCGCAGGCGACCCAGAGGAGCGGACGGGTCCGGCTGCCGACCATGTCGGACAGCTGCCCCACGGCGATCCGGCCGAGCGCACCGGCGACCTGGCTCAGCGCCACCAGGGTGCCGGCCGGTCCCGGCGCCCAGCCGCGGCTGTCGACCAGCCAGACCAGGCCGAAGGTCCACACGGCGAACTGTGGGATGACCAGCAGCACCGAGACGCCGTGGATGCGCCAGAGGAAGTCGTGGCGGTACGGATTCGGCGTGGCTGCCGCCGAGCGTGCGGGGCGGGGCGGGTCGATCACCAGCAGGGCGACGAGCACGGTCGCCACGGCAGCGGCTGCCGCCGGTACGACGAGCGCCGTGCCCACGCCGTACCGCTCGGCGAGCACGGCGATGCTGATCGCCGCGATGCCGACGCCGACGGGCTGGGCCATCTGCCGGATCCCCATGGCCAGGCCACGCCGCTGGGCAGGGAACCATCCCACGACGAGCCGGCCGCTTGCCGAGGCGGTCGAGGCGGCGAACATCCCTGCCACGACGAGCACCAGGCCGAGGGCGACGACGTCGTCCAGCCGGGTCGCGACGCAACCGGCGAGCGCCGTACCCGCGAGGCCGGCGACCAGCACCAGCCGCTCCCCGGCCCGGTCGGCGAGGTAGCCCCAGGCGACGAGGGCCAGCATCACGCCCACCGTCGGGGCCGCCGCGACGAGACTGGCCTCGACCAGGGTGAGCCCGTCGTCGCGGCGCAGGGTCGGGATCAGGAACGCGGGGCCGTGGATGGTGATCGCGGCCGAGGCCTGCGCCAGCACTCCGACCGCCAGCATCGTCCAGCGGCGTCGGGTGCTCACGGACGCGGTGCTCACGGCGCCTCGTCGGATCACCTCGTCACGCTAGACGGGTTCAGTACTGGTGGAACCACCGGTCCAGCTCCCGAGCAGCGCCCGGGCAGGTGGTGTTGTGGTCCCGACGCCCGTCGGTCCACTGCGCGAGCACCGCGCGGCCACCCTGGATGGACCACGCCGGAGCGCACCGCGCCAGCGCCTCGTCACGGGACGTGTGTCCGGCCGCCCGCCACTCGGGCACCCCGAAGCGCAGGCTGCCGACCACCTGTCGCCACAGGCTCGGGGTCGAGTAGATCCCGATCCGGAGCCCGGCGTCGCGGTAGGCCCGCACCGCACCGCGGACCACCTGGGCGTTGGCGCCGAGGTCGTCACTCCACGGGAACACGGGATACGGCTCGACGTCGACCCAGATCGCGGGGGTGCGGAAGTGGTGTCGTTGGAGGACGGCGAGGTTGTACGTCGCCTGGGCGTACCCGGCGTTGCGCAGCCGTCCGTAGCGGGTGGCGACGTCGTACGGGCCGTCGTGGTGGGCGCCACCGGGCCGGTCGGCGGCCGGCCAGCTCACCACGGCGTACGCCGAGGCCGGCAGCCCCCGCTCGCGGACCAGGGCCAGCTGGTCGGCCAGGCAGGGGTTCGGGGTGAAGGCCGGTCCGTTCGTCAGCCCGATCACGACGTAGCGCGCCGTGGGCAGCGGTGGCGGCTGGCCCTGGCTGCGTCGCTGCGGGATGCCCATCCCCCGGGGGCACTGGGGCCAGCTGATGTCGGCGCCGAGCACCGGGTGGGTCCAGGTCTTCGGTGCGCGAGAGCGCCCGTGCTTGCTCGCCTCCTGCTCGGCGCGCTCGGCCTGCGACCGGGTGTGCTCCTCGTGGGTCCCGGACGACTCGCCGGGCTCCGGCTTCGCGGAGGCGTCCGTGCGGCGTGGGCGCTCGTGGCCGCTGTCCTCGGCGCCAGCACAGGCGGTGAGGAGGGTGAGCAGCAGGATGCCCACGGTGAGCAGCGCGCCGGGCAGGCGAGAACGGGCCAGGGGGACGGACATGGTGGCGTCCATTGTGCGGGGGTGCCGGGCGCGGGGTCGCCGGGGCAATCTCGGATACCAGACTCGGGGGACCGTGCTGGTCTGGCGTCGCCGTGCCGGGCCGGAGTTGGATGGCCGCATGGCACAGGTACAGGTCGACGTCGGTCCGCTGTCCTTCGCCGACGTGGTGGCGGTCGCCCGGGACGGCGCCGGCGTCGAGCTGACCGACGCCGCCCGCAAGGCGATCGGGGCTGCGCGCGCGGTCGTCGACGAGCTCGCGGCGGCCGAGACTCCGGCGTACGGCATCTCCACCGGCTTCGGTGCGCTCGCCACCCGCCACATCCCCACGGAGATGCGGGCGCAGCTGCAGAAGTCGCTGGTCCGCTCACACGCAGCCGGCTCCGGCCCGGAGGTCGAGCGGGAGGTGGTGCGCGGCCTGATGCTGCTGCGCCTGTCCACGCTGGCAACCGGTCACACCGGGATCCGCCTCGAGACGGCGCAGCTGATGGCCGACCTGCTCAGTGCCGGCATCACGCCGGTGGTGCGCGAGTACGGGTCCCTCGGCTGCTCCGGTGACCTGGCGCCACTCTCCCACTGCGCCCTCGCGCTGATCGGAGAGGGCGAGGTCCGCGATGCGGCGGGCGTCCTGATGCCCGCGGCCGAGGCGCTCGCCGCCGCCGACCTGCGGCCGGTCGAGCTGGAGGCCAAGGAGGGCCTCGCCCTCATCAACGGCACCGACGGCATGCTGGGCATGCTGGTGCTGGCACTGCGCGACCTCGACAACCTGCTGCGCACCGCCGACATCGCGGCCGCCATGTCCGTGGAGGGACAGCTCGGCACCGACCGGGTCTTCGCCCCGGAGCTGCAGGCGATCCGCCCGCACCCGGGCCAGGCCGACTCGGCGGCCAACCTGACCGCGATCCTGAAGGACTCCGGCGTGGTGGCCTCGCACCGCGGCCCCGACTGCAACCGGGTCCAGGACGCCTACTCGCTGCGCTGCTCCCCGCAGGTGCACGGTGCCGCGCGCGACACCCTCGCGCACGCCCGCCGGGTCGCGGAGGTCGAGCTCGCCAGTGCCGTCGACAACCCGGTCGTGCTGCCGGCGGAAGGGCGCGTGGAGTCGAACGGCAACTTCCACGGAGCGCCGGTCGCCTACGTCCTGGACTTCGCCGCCATCGTGGCCGCGGACGTCGCGTCGATCAGCGAGCGGCGTACGGACCGGTTCCTCGACAAGTCCCGCAACCACGGCCTGCCGCCGTTCCTGGCCGACGACCCCGGCGTGGACAGCGGACTGATGATCGCGCAGTACACCCAGGCCGCGATCGTCTCCGAGCTGAAGCGGCTGGCAGTGCCGGCCAGTGTCGACTCGATCCCGTCGAGCGCGATGCAGGAGGACCACGTCTCGATGGGATGGTCGGCTGCCCGCAAGCTGCGCCGGTCTGTCGACGGGCTCACCCGGGTGGTCGCCGTCGAGGTGCTCACCGCCGCCCGGGCACTGGACCTGCGCCGCCCGCTCGAGCCTTCCCCTGCCACCGGAGCGGTCATCGACCTGCTCCGGGACCACGGCGTCCAGGGCCCCGGTCCTGACCGCCACCTCTCACCGGAGATCGAGCGGGCCGTCGAGCTGGTCCGATCCGGTGCCGTCCTGGCCGCCGTCGAAGGCGTGATTGGAGAACTGCGATGACCCAGACCCACGAGGCCGGGACGAACCCGCGCCTGCCCATCCACGCGGCGCACGGCACCGAGCTGACCGCCGGGTCCTGGCAGACCGAGGCGCCGCTGCGGATGCTGATGAACAACCTCGACCCGGAGAACGCCGAGAACCCCGCCGAGCTGGTGGTGTACGGCGGCACCGGCAAGGCGGCGCGCAGCTGGGAGGCGTACGACGCCCTGGTGCGCACCCTCAGGACGCTGAAGGACGACGAGACGATGCTCGTGCAGTCCGGCAAGCCCGTCGGGGTGTTCCGGACCCACGAGTGGGCGCCCCGGGTGCTCATCGCCAACTCCAACCTGGTCGGCGACTGGGCCAACTGGGAGGAGTTCCGGCGCCTGGAGGAGATGGGCCTGATCATGTACGGCCAGATGACCGCCGGGTCGTGGATCTACATCGGCACCCAAGGCATCCTGCAGGGCACGTACGAGACCTTCGCGGCCGTCGCCGACAAGCTCGCTGCCTCTGGCGGGCCTGAGCACAGTGGCGGCACCCTGGCGGGCACCATCACCGTCACCGCCGGGCTCGGTGGCATGGGGGGTGCGCAGCCGCTCGCCGTCACCATGAACGACGGTGTGGCGATCTGCATCGACGTCGACCAGTCCCGGATCACCCGGCGCATCGAGCACCGCTTCCTCGACGAGCAGGCCGAGTCCCTCGAGGCCGCGGTCGAGCGTGCCGTGCAGGCGCGCGACGCGAAGGAGGCCGTCTCCATCGGTGTCCTCGGCAACGCCGCCGAGCTGCTGCCGCGGCTCCTCGAGATGGATGCTCCCATCGACATCGTCACCGACCAGACCTCGGCGCACGACCCGCTGTCCTACCTCCCGATCGGGATCTCCTTCGACGACTGGCACGACGCCGCGGCGCGGGACCCGGAGGGCTTCACCAAGGAGGCGCAGGCCTCGATGGCCGCGCATGTGCGGGCGATGGTGGAGTTCCAGGACAAGGGCGCCGAGGTCTTCGACTACGGCAATTCCATCCGCGACGAGGCCCGGAAGGGCGGCTACGAGCGCGCCTTCGAGTTCCCGGGCTTCGTTCCGGCGTACATCCGGCCGCTGTTCTGCGAGGGCAAGGGTCCCTTCCGCTGGGCCGCGCTGTCGGGTGACCCGGAGGACATCCGCAAGACCGACGAGGCGATCCTGTCGCTGTTCCCC
>DASTFI010000002.1:0-30861 GCA_035708765.1 Marmoricola sp. | reverse complement strand
GCGGCACGGCAGCGGCGTTCATGGCGGGCCCATCCTGCCACTCGCCTCAGGACCGCAGGACGAGCCGCACCACGTCGGACACCGCATCGGCGACGGCTTCCGGCGTGAGCGGGCCACCGCCGGAGGCCAGGGTGCCGGCCGCGCCGTGCAGCCAGGCACCCACCGCAGCAGCGTCGAAGGGCGCGAGGCCGGCCGCCAGCAGCGAACCGGTGATCCCGGCCAGCACGTCGCCGGTGCCGGCGGTCGCCAGCCAGGAGGTGCCGGAGGTGTTCACCCGGACGCGTCCGTCGGGAGCGGCGATGATGCTGTGCTCGCCCTTGAGCAGGACGACGCAGCCGAAGCGGTCCGCGGCCCGGCGAGCGTGGTCGAGCTGGCATGCCTCCACCTGCGCGCGGGGCACGCCGAGCAGCGCGCCCAGCTCGCCTGCGTGCGGGGTGAGTACGACGTCGGGCCGGCCCCCGCGGAAGTGCTGGAGCGCGTCGGCGTCCACCAGCACCGGCACCTCGTCCTCGAGGGCCCGGGCCAGCGCGTCGCCGGCTCGGGAGCCGCCGCCGGAGCCGACCACCCACGCCTGCACCCGGCCGTCGCCGACGACGACGCCGGGGTGGCGGGCACGGACCGCGTCAGCCACCGCGCCGTCGGAGCCCGCCGGGGGGACGTAGCGGACCATGCCGACCAGTCCTGAGGACGCCCCCGAGGTGCACAGCACGGCGGCACCGGGATAGCGCGCCGAGCCGGCGGCGACGCCGACGACGCCCCGGGTGTACTTGTGGTCGGTCGGTCCCGGCACCGGCAGCAGCGCGGCCACGTCGGGCGCCTGGAGCGCGGTGAGGGCCGCGTCGGGCAGGTCGAGGCCGAGGTCGACCAGTGTGACGACGCCGCACGCGGAGGCCGCGGGGTCGACGAGGTGACAGACCTTGTGGCTGCCGAAGGTGACGGTCAGGTCGGCGCGCACGTGCGGACCGTCGGTCGCCCCGGTGTCCACGGCGACGCCGGAGGGCACGTCGACGGCGACCACGGGGACATCGGGGAAGCGCCCCAGCGCCGCGACCGCGTCCGGTCTCAGGCCGGGCCGCCCGCCGATGCCGACGATCCCGTCGACGACCACGTCGGGACGGCGCGCCGCCTCGAGTCCGACGGTCCGGCCACCGCTTGCCCGCAGCGCGGCAAGGCCGGCGACGTGCGCCTCGTCGGAGAGCAGCACCGCCTCGACGGCAGCTCCACGACGCGCCAGCAGCGCGCCAGCGAGGAGCGCGTCGCCGCCGTTGTCGCCCGAGCCCGCGAGGACCAGCACCCGGGCGCCGTACACCGTGCCGAGGAAGTCGCACAGGGCTGCGGCCAGGCCGGACGCGGCCCGCTCCATGAGGGCTCCGACCGGGAGCCGGGCCATCAGCTCGGCCTCGGCGGCCCGGACCTGCTCGACGGAGTGGGCGGCACGCACGGGAGCCAACGTAGCGCGGCGGCGACGCTCAGCCGCCGGCGACCGAGAGCAGGAAGGCGCACCCGAAGCCGGACACCGTCACCAACCCCACCCAGGCCCCCGCGTGCTCGACGGCCTCGGGGATCATCGTGTCGGAGAGCATCGTCAGGATGGCGCCGGCGGCGAAGGCCAGCGTGGTCGCGATGGCCAGGTCGCTGGCGCCTCCGAGCACGGCGTAGCCGAGTCCGGCGGCGACGGTGGAGGCCAGGGTCACCAGACCCCACAGGCCCAGGATGTAGCGCGTCGAGCGGCCCGACGCCTTCATCCCCACCGATGCGGAGAACGACTCGGGGATGTTGGACAGGAACACCGCGACCAGCACCGCCAGCCCCACCGCACCGCCGCCGACCATGCTGATGCCGATGGCAGCGGACTCCGGGATCCCGTCGAGCAGCGAGCCCAGCACCAGGGCCATGCCGCCCTGCCCGTTCTGCTTCGCGTTCGGGCTCTTGCGCCGCTCGGCGCCGCGCTGGTCGACCCACCAGTCACCGGCGAAGAAGGTGAGCGCGCCGGCAACGAGCCCCAGCACCACCGCGTCGGTCCCGGCCCGGTCGTAGGCCTCATGGGTCAGCTCGAACGCCACCGCGCTGATGAGCACACCGGTGCCGAAGCCCATGACGAGCCCGATCAGCCGCTTGGACGCCGGGAGGTACAGGCCGGCGAGCGCCCCGAGGATCAGGGCGAACCCGCCCACGAAGCCCCACCACGCAGCGGTCAGCATCAGGCGGGGGCATCTCCTTCCAGGACCACCATCGCGCTGGCGATCCCCGCATCGTGGCTCAGGGACAGGTGCGTGTGCACCACGCCCAGGTCGTTGGCCCGGGCCAGCACGGTTCCGCGCAGCTCCAGCCTCGGCCGGCCGTCCGGTTCCCGAAACACCTCACAGTCATGCCAGGCGAGGCCGCCCGGAGCCCCGACCGCCTTGGCCAGCGCCTCCTTGGCGGCGAACCGGGCGGCCAGGGACTGGATCGGCAGGGCCGCCTCGTCCGCGGTGAAGAGCTTGTCGCGCAGGGTCGGGGTGCGGGTGAGCGACTGCTCGAACCGGCCGATGTCCACGACGTCGATGCCCACCCCGATGATCACGGCTGCCCGGCGCCCTACTCGACGGTGACGGACTTGGCGAGGTTGCGGGGCTGGTCGACGTCGTGCCCGAGCAGGGTGGCGAGCTCGCACGCGAACAGCTGCATCGGCACGGTCGCGACCACCGGTTGCAGCAGGGTGGGCACCGTCGGGAGCGGGATCAGGATGTCGGCGTACGGCGCCACGGTGGTGTCGTCCGCCTCGGCGAGCACGATCGTGCGGGCGCCACGGGCGCGGATCTCCTGGATCGCGCTGACCATCTTGTCGTGCAGCTGGTCGCGGCCGCGCTGGGGTACGACGCAGAAGACCGGCAGCCCCTCCTCGATCAGCGCGATCGGCCCGTGCTTGAGCTCTCCCGCCGCGAACCCCTCGGCGTGGATGTAGGCCAGCTCCTTGAGCTTGAGCGCGCCCTCGAGGGCCACCGGGAAGCCCGCGTGGCGGCCCAGGAACAGCACCGAGCGGGAGTCCTTGAGGTTGCGGGCGAGCTCGTAGATCGACTCGGCCTGGTCCAGGACGCCCTGGATGTGCTCGGGCATCCGCTGCAGCTCCGCGACAATGGCGGCGATCTCGTCGCCGTACTTCATCCCCCGCACCTGGGCCAGGTAGAGACCCAGGAGGTAGCACGCCGTCAGCTGGGTGAGGAAGCCCTTGGTGGAGGCGACCGCGATCTCGGGCCCGGCGTGGGTGTAGATCACCGCGTCGGACTCGCGCGGGATCGTCGAGCCGTTGGTGTTGCAGATGCTGAGCACCTTCGAGCGCTGGGTGCGGGCGTGCCGGATCGCCATCAGGGTGTCGGCAGTCTCGCCGGACTGGCTGATCGCCACCACCAGGGTGTTGCGGGTCAGGATCGGGTCGCGGTAGCGGAACTCGTGGGAGAGCTCGACCTCGCAGGGGATCCGGGTCCAGTGCTCGATGGCGTACTTCGCGACCAGCCCGGCGTACTCGGCCGTGCCGCACCCGACGATGATGATCTTGTCGATGTCGCGCAACTCGTCGTCACTCATCCGGACCTCGTCCAGCTTGAGCTGGCCGTCCTCGGTGTGCCGCCCCAGGAGCGCATCGGCGACCGCGCGCGGCTGCTCGAAGATCTCCTTGCGCATGAACCAGTCGTAGCCGTCCTTCTCGGCGGCAGCGAGGTCCCAGTCGACGTGGAACGGCTTGCCCTCGGCGGCGTTGCCGTCGAAGTCGGTGACCTCGACGGTGTCCCGGGTGATGGTGACGACCTGGTCCTGACCCAGCTCCAGCGCGTCACGGGTGTGCTCGATGAAGGCCGCCACGTCGGAGCCGATGAAGTTCTCACCCTGGCCGACGCCGACGACGAGCGGGGAGTTGCGCCGGGCCGCGACCACCCGGGAGGCGTCCTGGGCGTCGATCGCCACGAGCGTGAACGCGCCCTGCAGACGCCGGCAGACAGCCTGCAGGGCGCTCGTCAGGTCGCCACCCGCCTCCAGCTCGGCCTCCACGAGGTGGGCCGCCACCTCGGTGTCGGTCTCGGAGACCAGGTCGTGCCCGGCGCGCTCCAGCTCGTCGCGGAGCGTCGCGAAGTTCTCGATGATGCCGTTGTGCACCAGCGCCACCCGGCCACGAGCGCCGAGGTGGGGATGGGCGTTGACGTCGTTCGGCGCGCCGTGGGTGGCCCAGCGGGTGTGGCCGATGCCGGTGCTCGACGGCGGCAGCGGGTGCTCCTGGAGCGCCTTCTCCAGGTTGGCCAGCTTGCCGGCCTTCTTCTCGGAGGCGATCGTGCCACCGTCCACGAGCGCGATGCCGGCGGAGTCGTAGCCGCGGTACTCCAGTCGTCGAAGTCCCTCGATCACCACGTCCTGCGCCTGCTTGTCGCCGACGTATCCCACGATTCCGCACATGGGCGAGATTCTACGGGCACGCCGCGTAGCCTCGGGGAATGCGCGACTCCGTCACTGTCCACATGGACGCCACCGCCGAGGCCGTCTGGGACCTCGTCAGCGACGTCACCCGCATCGGTGAGTTCAGTCCGGAGACGTTCGAGGCACGCTGGACCCGCGGGTCGACCGGCCCTGCGGAGGGCGCCCACTTCAAGGGCCACGTCAAGCGCAACGGCGTCGGTCCGACGTACTGGACGCTCTGCCGGGTGGACCGCTGCGAGCCGGAGCGGGCCTTCGAGTTCACCGTGCTCGCCGGCGACCGGGACGTCAACACGTGGGGCTACCGCATCGATCCGGCGGCCGGCGACGGCGTCGACGTGACGGAGTACTTCCAGCTCGCCGGACACCCCGCACTGAAGGTCTACTGGGCGCTGCTGGGGTGGGCCCGTGGCCGCACCAACCGCAACGGGATGCGGACCACCCTCGAGCGGATCCGCGCAGTCGTCGAGCAGCCCGCCTGACCGGCTGCAACAATCACGTCCATGGCCAACGGCGCGCACGCCGGCGAGTCGTCGCCGTACGTCGAGCTCGAGCGCGACGCCTGGGCAGCGCTGGCCGAGCACACCGACCAGCCGCTCACGGCCGCCGAGGTCGAGCGGGTCCGCGGCCTCGGTGAGCAGCTGGACCTCACCGAGGTGGAGCAGGTCTACCTGCCGATCTCCCAGCTGCTCAGCCTCTACGTCGAGTCCGCCCGGTCGCTGCACCGCGCGCAGGAGGAGTTCCTCGACAAGCCGCAGCCGCCGCGGACGCCCTTCGTCATCGGCCTCGCCGGTTCGGTGGCGGTCGGCAAGTCGACCACGGCGCGGCTGCTCCAGCAGATGCTCGCGCACTGGCCGGCCCACCCCCAGGTCTCCCTGGTCACCACCGACGGGTTCCTGCACCCCAACGCCGAGCTGATCCGGCGCGGGATCCTGCACCGCAAGGGGTTCCCGGAGTCCTACGACCGCAAGGCGCTGCTGCGCTTCGTGATGGACATCAAGTCCGGCAAGGACGAGGTCGAGGCGCCGGTCTACTCCCACCTCACCTACGACGTCACCGACGAGAAGGTGACGGTCAAGAGCCCCGACGTCGTCATCATCGAGGGCCTCAACGTCCTCCAGCCGGCACCCGTGATGCCGGACGGACGCACCGGGCTGGCGGTGAGCGACTTCTTCGACTTCTCCATCTACGTCGACGCCGCCCGGTCCGACATCGAGGGCTGGTACGTCGACCGGTTCCTGCGCCTGCGCGAGACGGCGTTCCGCGACCCCGCGTCGTACTTCGCCAAGTACGCCGGCCTCTCCCACGACGAGGCGGTCACCGAGGCGCGCCGCATCTGGAGCGAGATCAACGGGCCGAACCTCGCCCAGAACGTCGCGCCGACCCGGTCGCGCGCCACCCTGGTGCTCCGCAAGGACGGCGACCACTCCGTGCGCTGGGTGCGGTTGCGCAAGCTGTGAGTGATCCGCGCCACGGTCACGAGCAGGTAAATCGCTGGGAGCCCGTGGCGCTGGCCGGATAGATTCCGGCGCATGTTCGCTGCGCTCGGCCGGCTCACCACCCGGCGTCCCTGGTTCGTCGTCGCCGCCTGGATCATCCTGGCCGTCCTGGTCATCGCCTTCGCGCCGAAGCTGACCTCCACGACCGACGAGTCGGAGTTCCTGCCCGGCCACTACGAGTCGATCCAGGCGATGACGCTGCAGGAGAAGGAGTTCCCCAGCACCAGCCAGCTCGGCGCGTTGCTGGTGTTCGAGCGCGAGGACGGGGGCGCGCTCACGGCCGCCGACGTCCGCGAGGTGGGCCGCATCGGCGAGCAGCTGGGGCCCCAGCTGTCGACCGACACGTTCGCGCCGACGGTCGTCACCGTCGGCCAGGACGGCAAGCCCAATGTGTCGAAGGACGGCCAGATCGCCGTCGGCTTCGTCGGTCTCGCCGACGGCGCCACCGGGTTCGACACCCGCTCGATGGACGCCGCGAAGGACATGCGTGCCGAGATCGCGGACCTCACCAAGGGCTCCGACCTCGACGTCAAGACGATGGGTCCCGCCGCCCAGAGCCTGGACTCCCAGGAGTCGAGCGAGCAGACGATGGCCATCGTCGGCGCCGCGACCATCCTGCTCATCGTCGTCCTGCTGGCACTGATCTTCCGCAGCGTCATCATCTGCCTGATGCCGATCCTGGTGGTCACCCTGGTGTCCTCGGTCGCCACCGGGCTGATCGCCTGGGCCAACGACCTCTTCGACCTCAAGGCCGACAGCTCGATCCAGGTGATCCTGATCGTGGTCCTCTACGGCATCGGCACCGACTACATCCTGTTCTTCCTCTTCCGCTACCGCGAGCGGTTGCGCGAGGGCGTGGAGGTCAAGGCCGCGGTCGCGCACGCCATGGAGCGGGCCGGCGAGGCCATCGCCTCCGCCGGCGGCGCGGTGATCGTGGCGTTCATGGCCCTGGTGCTCTCCTCGCTGAGCATCTTCCGCTCGATCGGCCCGGCACTGGCGATCGCGGTGGCCACGACGCTGGTCGCGGCGTTGACCCTCGTGCCGGCCGTCATCACGCTGCTGGGCCGGGCGCTCTTCTGGCCGTCGAAGAAGTGGCGCCACGAGAGCGCCGGCACCCGCTTCGCCCGCGTCGGCGCCGCCCTCGGACGCCGGCCGGCGGCGTTCGCCGCGGTCTCCGGCGTGCTGCTGGCGGCGTTGGCGTCCTTCGCCCTCGCCTTCAACCCCTCCTTCGACTTCAACTCCAGCCTGCCCAAGAACGTGGAGTCCACGCAGGCGCTGGACACCTTCCAGGAGCACTTCGCGGCCGGCGCGAGCGACCCGGCACCGGTGCTGCTCACCTCCACCGAGGGCCAGCCGCTGGACCCTGCGGCGCTCCCGGCGTTCCAGCAGGCGCTGGAGGACGCGCGCGGGGTCGCGCAGGTCTCGCCGGGCCAGCTGTCGAAGAGCGGCACGACGGCACAGTTCTCGGTGATCCTCGACCACGACCCGGCCTCCGACCAGGCCCTCGAGGACGTCAAGGGGCCGATCCGGAGCACCGCCCACGAGGCGGCCCCGGCCGGCACGGAGGCGTACGTCGGTGGCACCGCTTCGGTCTTCGCCGACCTGCAGAAGGCCATGGCCCGCGACTACTCGGTGGTCTTCCCGGTCGCCGCGGTCGTCATCATGCTCATCCTCGCGCTGCTGCTGCGCAGCCTCGTCGCGCCGTGGTACCTGATGGCCGCGGTCGGACTCGGCTTCGGAGCCACGCTGGGCGCGACGGTGATCGTCTTCCAGCACCTGCAGGGCGAGAACGGCCTCATCTTCATGCTGCCGATCTACATCTACCTGTTCGTGACGGCGCTCGGCACCGACTACAACATCCTGATGATCGCGCGCCTGCGGGAAGAGGCGCGCGCGGGCAAGGACCCGCACGAGGCAGCGTCGATGGCGGTGCGGCACGCCGGTCCCACGATCGCGGCGGCCGGCCTGATCCTGGCCGGGACCTTCGGCGCCCTCATGCTCGGCGGCAACTCGCTGATCGTCTCGATGGGCTTCGCGCTGTCGTTCGGGATCTTCGTGGCGGCCTTCGTGATGGCGATGTTCTTCACCCCGGCACTGACCGCGCTGATCGGACACGCCGCCTGGTGGCCCGGCCACGGTGACGAGAGCGCCGCGGAGCACGAGGCACGGGTGGCCGCCGCGAGGGACTGAGCCAGCGGCGCCCCCTCAGCCGAGCCGCTTCTGGAACTCCCCCAGGCGGTCGACCGGCCGGAACCCCATCGCCTCGTTGACCGCGATCATCGGCGCGTTCACGTCGGCGTTCCAGGTCCGTACGACGGTCCGGTCGGGGTGCTCGCGCTGCACCCAGGCGGTGTTGCGCACCTTGGTCGCCAGCCCGAGGCCGTGCCCGCGGTGCTCACGCCAGACGAGCGTGCCCCACTGGAAGATCCACGGCCGGTCGTGCTCGGGCACGACGTACTCGGTGTAGCCGGCCGGGGAGCCGTCCGGTGCGAACGCCACTGTGGCGTAGCGGACCCGGCCCATCTCGGCCATCGCCGCCTCGTCCTCGCGGATCCGGTCGAGGTCGACGAGCTCCGGCTCGCGCTCGATCTCGCCCATCGGCGCCTCGCTGTCGACGCCGGCCCGCAGCTCCCCGAGGGCCAGCGCGATGTCGTCGGGGACCGGGCTGGTCACCTGGCGGAACGTGTAGCCCTCGTGCTTCGCCGCGACGGAGGCGGCCAGGGCGTCGAGCCGCGAGGACGCCACCGGCAGGTCGAGCACGCGCTGGACGTCGCCGAGACCGAGGGTGAAACCGTGCGCGGTGGCGAACTCCACGCCCGGAGTGCCGCGACCGTCCGCCGGGCCGTCGTACGGGTAGGAGGTCTCGCCGACCAGCACGGTGCGCCCGGCGTCGCGGGCGATCCGCTCGAGATCGTGGAGCAGCGCGGTGCCGACGCCCTGGCGCCACCGGTCCGGGTGGACGCCGACGGAGACCTGGGCCTGGCGCAGGTTGTCGCGCATCGGGACACTGCAGCCGGCCACCCCGACGATGCGGCCGTCCAGCCAGGCGGACAGCGGGTTCTGGACCACCGTCTGCTGCTGGAACCGGAAGGCGGCGCGGACCTCCTCATGGGCGAAGGCGCCGTGGTACTTCCGGCCGTGCGTCTCCGAGGCCCGGTAGACGTCGTACCACGCCCGCATCTGGTGGTCGTCGAAAGGATCGAGGGGCCGGACCTGCAACGCGCACATGCCTGCCGACGCTAGGGGCATCGACAGGCGGGCGCGACTGGTTATCGGACGGGTCAGCCCATCGAACTCATGTCGAAGACGTTGTCCTCGGAAGGCGCCTTGGCGTCGACGGCCTTGTTGAAGTCGCTGAAGTCGAACGACCCCTTGTCCTTGCCGCCCATCTCCATGCGCAGGAAGTAGTGCTTGCCCTCGGCGGCGACCCAACCGTGCGTAGTGCCGTCGTCGGCCTTGGACTTGATCTCGAGGGCCTGCTTGCCGCCGATCTCCTCCAGGTCGCCCTTGGTGACCACCGTGCCGGCGTCGTCGTCCTGGTTGATCTCGTCGAGGAAGCTGTCGAGGTCGCAGAACTCCGAGAACGTGCCGGCGCTGGACGGCAGCTTGGCCCACTTGCCGTCGAGCAGGCTGATGATCTGCTCGGCAGAGGGACCGGCCTGGGCCTTCCAGAAAGCTTCGTCGGCCTTGATGTAGCTGGCGCCGCCGACGCTGATGATGTCGGCCTCGGCGCCGTCCTGGCCGAGGGTGCCCACGCAGTTGCCGTCGGTGTCGGCGGAGAGCTTCAGCGAGGTCTTCTTGCCGTCGTTGTTGAACGAGCCGTCGATGGTCATCGACTTCAGCGAGCCCATGTCCTTCTGGACGTCGGCCTTGATCTGCTTGACCGACTGGTCGGCGAACTCATCGGCCTCGCTCGACCCGCACGCAGTCAGCGTGGTGGCGAGCGCGGCCGCCAGGACGGCGGAGCCGAGCATGCGGGTGCGGGTCATGGAGGTCCTCTCGGGAGGGGGAACGTCGGTGTCCCCCCATTCCTACCCGCCCGCACCGTGGATCCAACCCTGCATCCACAGGCAGTCCGGTGAACCCGGTCACACCGCCTCTCGGGCGGGCGGTTCCCAGCCCGGGTCTCGGCCGATGAAGCCGATCAGCCGGTCCTGCACAGGCGCGTTCGCGGCCACCGGCACCGCCGGTCCGTACTGGCCGCTCGCGCGGAGCATCTCGTCGACACCAGCCATCCCGTCGTACAGCTCCGCGCAGTCGGCCTCGTCGAGCCGGTCATCCTGCCCGGTGGCGCGGGCGAGGTCCCAGGTGTGCATCAACACGTCGGAGGTGTAGAACCGGTCGACCGCCTCGGCGAGCGGCACGTCGCCCGTGTGCGGGTTGGACAGCACCCGGTCCCCGGGGTCGTCCACCAGGGCCTGGACGCCGGTCACGTGTGCCTGCCATGCCGCTGCCGGGTCGTCGTCGACGGAGGGCCCCTCCGGGAGCTCGACCCCCGCCCCGGTTGAGAGGAACGCCCGGGACCAGTCCACGAGGTGCCGTACGACGTCCCGGGCCGTCCACTCCGGCACGGGTGCGGGCACGTCCCACTCGCCCGCGGCGACACCGGCGACCCGGGCGCTGAACCCGCCCGCGATCCGCCGGTGCCGCTCGGCAGGAGACTCGGTCACAGCTCTCCCTGCGCCAGCATCTGGTCGAGCTTGGCGTAGCCGTCGTTGATCCCGACCTCCATGCCGCTGGCGAGCATCCCGTCCCGCGCCTCGATGCTCTCGACGACCGAGGTGGCCACCAGGCGGGTGCGGCCGGCGCCCAGGTCCTCGAACGTCATCGTGTCCAGCGAGACGCCCTCGGGCATGCCCTCCCAGGTGAACGTCTGCACCAGCCGGTCGGGCCCGACGTAGTGGAAGGAGCCGTAGAACCAGAACTGCTCGTCGCCCCGGCTGTTGCCGTAGCGGTAGCTGCCGCCCGTGGTGGCGTCCCAGCGGTCGATCTCCACGCCCATGCCGTCCGGGCCGATCCACCGGACGAACAGGTCGGGGTCGGTGTGCGCCCGGACGAGCTGGGCCGGAGTGGCGCTGAACTCGCGGGTGATCCGGATGACCGGGAGATCGGGGACGGCCTCGATCGTGGCTTCGGGGTGACGCGTTGCCTGGGTGGTCATGATGCAGCTCCCTTGCGGTGGTGTCGGTCGGCTGGGTCGGAGTCCGGAGCGGCGTCGCCCTCCTGCAGGTGCGCCAGGACGGCATCGAGACGCCCGAAGCGCTCCTCGGCACGTCGGCGGTAGCGCTCGATCCACGCGGTCATCAGGTCGAACACCTCCGCCTCGAGGTGGACCGGCCGGCGCTGCGCCTGCCTGCTGCGCGACACCAGGCCGGCGTCCTCGAGCACCCTCAGGTGCTTGGAGACGGCCTGCACGGAGACGTCGTACGGCGCCGCGAGGTCGCCCACGGTGGCGTCGCCCTCCGCCGCCAGCCGGGCGACGATGTCGCGCCGCGTCGGGTCTGCCAGTGCCGCGAAGGCCCGGGAGAGCTGGTCAGCCACGTCCACACCCCTTCTTCAACCATTTGGTTGGGTACGACGCTAGGCCGCGGGACCACCGTTGTCAACCGTTTGGTTGATCAAGCCACGCCGGAGCGTCACTGCCCCAGTCGTGCGCCGGCTCCGGATAGTCGTCGACCCCGGGGAGGGCGGGTGCAGCGGTGACCCGGGCGCCGTGCCGCACCGTGCTGCCGGGTGTCGCCGCAGCCGGATGGTCCGGCGCCCGCCCGGGTGCGTCCAGCAGCCAGGTCGCCGTCCGAGCCAGGGCGACCGAGACCTCCCGCGCGTGACCGTCGCGGGCACGGGCCGCCAGGGCGTCGACGACCCCGGCGGCGAGCAGGTAGCCGGACGCATGGTCGAGCGCCTGCGCCGGCAGCCTCCCGGGCGCCGCGCCGTCCGCGCTCTCGATCATGGCGATCCCGCTCGCTGCCTGCACCAGGGAGTCGAACCCGCGGCGCAGCGCCCAGGGACCGCCGTCGCCCCACGCACTGATCCGCGCGTGCACGAGGCCCTCCGGCCGCTGCAGGCCGAGCGACTCCAGTGCACTCGGGCGGTAGCCCGTCACCAGCACGTCGGCGTCGTCCAGCAGCCGCTGGCCGGCGCGCAGGTCCGCGCGCAGGTCAAGGAGAGCGGAGCGCTTGCCCTGTCCGGTGTCCAGGTGCTGCCAGGTGATCTCCGGCAACGCCGGCGGGTCGATGCGCAGCACGTCGGCGCCGAGCAGCGCGAGCGTGCGCGTGGCGACCGGCCCGGCCAGCACGCGGGTGAGGTCCAGGACGCGCACGCCTGTCAGGGGCAGCGGACCACCGGGCAACGCCAGCGGGCGTGCTTGCTCCCGCACCTGCATGCGGATCAGTGGACCGGAGTCGGCGGCCCTGCCGGGCTCGCTCGTTCGCCACTCGGTCTCGTCGCGGACGCGCACGAGGACGGCTCCGCGTCGCGCCGCCGCGTCCTCGAGGTCTGCCGCGGAGCGTCGCCCGAGCGCCGCCGCCAGGGTCGCCCGGTCGGGATCGGCCAGGTCCAGCAGCGCGGCCAGCCGCTGCGCGTGGTGCGGGTAGTTCGCATGCGTGCGCACCCATCCGTCACCGGCCTCGAAGAACCCGGACAACGGCGCGAACCCCTCAGCGGGCTCGCCGTCGTCGCGGAACAGCCGGTCACTGCCGAACGAGGCGGCGAGCCGCTCGGGCTCCAGCGGAGCCGCCGTCAGCGGCCCGGTCCCGCCCGCGTCGATGACGGCAGTCCGGACTGCCTCCACGGACATGGTCGCCAGCTGCAGCACCGGCAGGGTGGCTGCCAACCAGGGCTTCTCCACGTGACCACTATGGCGGAGAACCTGGCCCGCCCGGGCGCGCCCTCAGCGCGCGAGCCGCTCCCGGACCACGTCGGCGAGCTGGTCGGCGACGTGCTGCGCCTGCTCGGCGGATGCCGCCTCGACCATGACGCGGACCAGGGGCTCGGTGCCCGAGGGCCGGAGCAGCACGCGCCCGGAGTCACCCAGCTCGGCCTCGGCCTCGGCGACCGCGGCCTGCAGGACGTCGTCGGACTGCGTGCGGGCCTTGTCGACGTCCGGCACGTTGACGAGCACCTGGGGGAACTTCCTCATCACCCCGGCCAGCTCTCGCATCGACCGGCCGGTGGTCGCCATCCGTTCGAGCAGGTGCAGCGAGGTGAGGATCCCGTCGCCGGTGGTCGCGTGGTCGGTCATGATGACGTGACCGGACTGCTCGCCGCCCAGCGAGTAGCCGCAGTCCTTCATCGCCTCGAGCACGTAGCGGTCGCCCACCTTGGTCTGCACGACCTCGATGCCGGCCGAGGCCATCGCGCGGTTGAGCCCCAGGTTGCTCATCACGGTCGCGACCACGGTGTCCTTGGCGAGCTCGCCGCGCTCCTCGAGGGACTCGGCGAGGATGCACAGGATCTGGTCGCCGTCGACGACATTGCCCTCGTGGTCGACCGCCAGGCAGCGGTCGGCGTCGCCGTCGAGGGCGAATCCGACGTCGGCTCGGTCCTTGAGCACCGCGGCGCGCAGCGAGTCCAGATGGGTGGACCCGCAGCCGTCGTTGATGTTCAGCCCGTCAGGTTCGGCGTGGATGGCCGTGACGTCGGCGCCGGCGTCCCGAAGCGCGCGCGGTCCCGCCTCGGAGGCGGCGCCCTCGGCACAGTCGAGCACCACGCGCAGGCCGGTCAGCGGCTTGGTGGTGGTGCGCACCAGGTGTGCGGTGTAGTCGGCGATCGCGTCGTCGTACGTCGAGACCCGGCCGACGTCGCCGCCGACCGGACGCTCCCAGCCGTCGTGCAGGCGCTCCTCGATCTGCACCTCGATGGCGTCGTCGAGCTTGACCCCACCCCGGGCCAGGAACTTGATGCCGTTGTCCGGCATCGGGTTGTGCGATGCGGACAGCATCACGCCCAAGTCGGCCCCCAGCGACGCGGTCAGGTGCGCGACGCCCGGAGTCGGCAGCACGCCAAGGAGGAGTACGTCGACCCCGGCAGCGGCGAGACCTGCGACGACCGCGGCCTCGAGGAACTGCCCGGAGATGCGCGTGTCCCGGCCCACGACCGCGAGCGGGCGGTGACCCTCGAAGGTCCCCCGCTCGGCGAGGACGTGCGCCGCGGAGACGGACAGGTCCAGGGCCAGCTCAGCGGTCAGATGACCGTTGGCCAGGCCCCGGACCCCGTCCGTGCCGAACAGTCGGACACTGTGGGCCATGTCCGCTGTCCTGGTCAGCGCTTGCTGAACTGCGGCGCCTTGCGCGCCTTCTTCAGACCGGCCTTCTTGCGCTCGATGACGCGCGCGTCGCGGGTCAGCAGACCGGCCTTCTTCAGGGACGGGCGGTTGGCGTCGACGTCGATGGCGTTGAGCGCACGGGCCACGCCGAGGCGCAGCGCGCCGGCCTGGCCGGTGATGCCGCCACCGTGGATGCGGGCGACGACATCGAAGCGCCCCTCCAGCTCGGTGGTCACGAACGGCTCGTTCACGACCTGCTGGTGCAGCTTGTTGGGGAAGTAGGAGTCGAGCGCGCGACCGTTGACGGTCCACTGGCCGGTGCCGGGCACCAGGCGCACGCGGGCCACGGCCTGCTTGCGACGGCCGGTGGCGTTGGCCGGGGCGATCGTGGCCGGGCGCTCCGGTGCGTCGCTGGGTCGGGCACTCTCGGAGGAGTAGGCGATGCCCTGCTCGTTGGCCTGGAAGGTCTCCTCGGCCTGTTCGGTGTCGTTCACGTTGTCAGCCACTGAAAGTTCTCTCGCTTCGCAAGTCTGGGGATTACTGGGAGATCTGCTTGATCTCGAACGGCTTGGCCTTCTGCGCGGCATGCGGGTGGTCCGGTCCGCCGTACACCTTGAGCTTCTTGATGATCTGCCGGCCGAGGCGGTTCTTCGGGAGCATTCCCCAGACCGCCTTCTCGATCGCCCTGCGGGCGTCCTTCTCCAGCAGCTCACCGATCGGGGTGGCCGACAGGCCGCCCGGGTAACCGGAGTGACGGTAGGAGAGCTTCTTGGTGGCCTTGTCACCGGAGAGCGCCACCTTGGCGGCGTTCACGATGATGACGAAGTCGCCGGTGTCCACGTGGGGCGCGAACTGCGGCTTGTGCTTGCCCCGCAGCAGGTTCGCCGTCTGGGCCGCGAGTCGGCCCAGGACGATGTCCTCGGCGTCGATGACGTGCCATTCGCGCTGGATGTCCCCAGGCTTCGGGCTGTACGTACGCACGTTGTTGCCTTACTTCTCGTTCGTGGACCGGCCCGGGGTCCCGGACCGGCGTGGTGCACCTGCGTCCCCTGACGAACACGGCCCGGCTCGCCCCCGCCGTACGACGGGGTCACGTCCGGATCTGCGCCAGGGCCACAACGAGGAGACCTGACGCGGCAGGAGTCGCAGCGGTCAACGTTACGGGAGGGCAGCGCACGGCGTCAAAACGGACACCGGTTGGCGGCGGCAACGGTGGGAGGAATAAGTTGGAGGCTGGATTTTGAATCTTGAGCCCGAAGGAGCGCTCGTGTCCGACACAGAGCAGAACGCGGGGACCGCCGGAGGCGAAACCCTGACCGTCCGCGACAACCGGACCGGCAAGGAGTACGAGATCCCGATCAACGACGGCACCATCCGCGCCGCTGACCTGGGACAGATCAGGACCGACGAGGACGCGCCGGGGCTGGCCACCTACGACCCCGGGTTCGTCAACACCGCGTCGTGCAAGAGCGCCGTCACGTTCATCGACGGGGAGAAGGGGATCCTGGAGTACCGCGGCTACCCGATCGAGCAGCTGGCCGAGAAGTCGAACTTCCTCGAGGTGGCCTACCTGCTCATCCACGGCGACCTGCCCACCAAGGAGCAGTACGACGCCTGGGTGCACGAGATCACCTACCACACGTTCGTGCACGAGAGCGTGAAGAGCTTCATGCACGGTTTCCGCTACGACGCCCACCCGATGGGGATGCTGATGGCGTCCGTCGGCGCCCTGTCGACGTTCTACCCGGAGTCGGCGAACATCAAGGACCCGGACAACCGGCACATGCAGATCGTCCGGATGATCGCGAAGATGCCGACGCTGGGGGCCTGGGCCTTCCGGCACGCCCAGGGCAAGCCGTTCGTCTACCCCGACAACGAGCTCGGCTACACCGCGAACTTCCTCTCCATGCTGTTCAAGATGAGTGAGCAGAAGTTCGAGGCCGACGAGCGCCTGGTGAAGGCGCTCGACGTGCTGTTCATCCTGCACGCCGACCACGAGCAGAACTGCTCCACCAACGCGGTCCGCTCGGTCGGGTCCAGCCAGGTCGACCCGTACTCCGCGGTGGCCTCCGGCATCGGTGCGCTCTACGGCCCGCTGCACGGCGGCGCCAACGAGGCGGTGCTGCGGATGCTGCGCCGGATCGGGTCGAAGGAGAACATCCCCGACTTCATCAAGGGCGTCAAGGACGGCAACGAGCGCCTGATGGGCTTCGGCCACCGTGTCTACAAGAACTACGACCCGCGCGCCAAGATCATCAAGAAGTCCGCCGAGGACGTCTTCGAGGTGACCGGCACCAACCCGCTGCTCGACATCGCCCTGGAGCTGGAGAAGATCGCGCTGGAGGACGACTACTTCGTCTCCCGCAAGCTCTACCCCAACGTCGACTTCTACTCCGGCCTGATCTACGAGGCCTTCCAGTTCCCGCCGGAGATGTTCACCGTCCTGTTCGCGATCGGCCGGACCCCCGGCTGGCTCGCCCAGTGGCTGGAGCTGGTCCAGGACAAGGAGCAGAAGATCGCCCGTCCCAAGCAGATCTACACCGGCCAGCGGCAGCTCGACTTCACCCCCGCTGCCGAGCGCTGGAAGTGAGCGCCCGGCAGCGGTCGTGAGGGTCAGCGGCGCCGGAACAGCAGTCGCCAGGCCTCCGGGCCACGCTCAAGGTAGCTGACCTCGAACGCCCCGGGCGCCCGCTGCTCGGCCTGGGCCAGCAGCGGCAGCGGGTCGTGCGGCGCCACGAGCACCATGCCGCCGCCGGGCTGCACCGCGTCCAGCGCGCCGAAGACCGTGGCGTGCCGGATGGCGTGCGGCACGGCGCGGGCGTCCAGCTCGGGGTAGCCCGCCTCGTCGTGTCCGCCGCACCCGCAGGTGTGTCCACCCTCGGACCGGTCGGCACCCGCGTCGGGGTGGGCATGGGTGCTGTCCTGGCTGTCGGCATGGCTGGCGGCATGTCCGCCCAGCAGCTCGTGCATGCCGTCGAGCAGCTCCACCACCGAGACGTCCGGCGCAGCGACCAGCAGCGGCAGCAGCTGCTCGTTCTCCTTGGCCAGGTGCGAGCCGAACAGCACCTGCAGGGCGTAGCCGGCGGCCGCCGCCCGGACCGGGTCCGCGGTGCGCAGCTCGTCGACGAGGCCGGTGATGACGCCGTGCTCGGCGAGCATCGCCTCGACGAGGAGCCGCGCCTGGGCCATCGCCAGGCCGGCCGGGTAGAGCGCCTTCTCCTCGGCCAGTGCGTGGGGGACCAGCTCGCGGTCGCACCAGGCCACCAGCTCGTCGCGGGCCGAGGTGTCTGCTTCCTGGCCGTTCCCGGCCAGCGCGAGCACCCGCCCGACGTGCTGGGCCAGCGCTCCGGCGAGCTGGGCGTGGTGGTTCTCCACGGCGTCGAGCGCGCGGGCGTCCTGCGGACTGCTCGCGATGATCAGGTCGTTCACGGTTCCTCCTGGGTTGTGGGTGTCGCATCGTTCGTGGATGCGACTTGGCGACGCGTCGAGATTTTACTACAGTATTTCCCGTGGAAAATAACACCTTCGGCCTGGGCCCCCGACCCGGCCGGCAGTCCGACGCCGCTGGGCTGTCGCGCAGTCGGGCTGCGCTGCTCGAGATCCTGCGCAACCAGAGCGAGCCGACCAGCCTGGCGGCCCTCGTCGCGAGCTCCGGCCTGCACGAGAACACCGTGCGCGCCCATCTCGACGGTCTGGAGACCGCCGGCCTGGTGTGCCGCGAACGCGCGACGCCCGAGGGCCGCGGCCGACCGGCGTGGCTGTGGAGCGCGGTCGACCACGAACCCGCCCCCGAGTACGCCGGACTGGCCGGTGCCCTGGCCGCCACGTTGCACCGCACCAGCGACGACCCCGCCGGCGATGCCACGGTCGCGGGCACCGAGTGGGGCCGACGGCTTGCCCGGGAGAGCCAGCGCAGCGAGGCCGACGATGCCCGCGGGCACCGGCGCGAGGTCGTCAACCTGATGGACGAGCTCGGCTTCGAGCCGGAGTCCGGGCCCCGCGCCGAGCGGGTGCGCCTGACACGCTGCCCGCTCCTCGAGGTTGCCCGGCAGCACACCGAGATCGTGTGCAACGTGCACGCGGGCCTGGTCCGCGGCGCGCTGGCCGAGTACGGCGACGAGGAGACCGACGTCGAGCTGGTGCCCTTCGCCGAACCGGGCGCCTGCCTGCTGCACCTCCGCCCGAGCCGTCCATGAGCAGACCCCCACGAGCGGGCCTGAGCCGCGTGCTGCTGATGCTTCCTGCCGGCCTGGCGCTCCTGGCCGGCCTGGACGCAGCGTTGCTGCTGCTCGACCTCGGCGCACCGGTGCACACCGAGCGGCTGCCGGAGGTGCACGGCTTCCTCCTCGTCCTCGGCTTCGTCGGCACGCTCATCGCGCTCGAGCGCGCCGTGGCGCTGCGCCGCCGCGCCGGCTTCCTGGCCCCCGGACTGCTCGGCGTCGGCGGCGTGCTGCTGGTCTCGCCCGCCCCTCTCGTCGCCGGCCGGGTCACCCTCGTGCTCGGGAGTGCCGCCCTGGTGGCGGTGTACCTGCCGCTGTGGCGCCGTCAGCGCGACGACGCTGTCCTGGTGCAGCTGCTCGGCGCGGTGCTGGCCACCGGCGCCGCCATCCTCTGGGTGGGTGGCACCGACGTCCCGGCCCTGCTGCCCTGGCTGGCCGGCTTCGTCGTGCTCACCATCGCCGGTGAGCGGCTGGAGCTCGCCCGGCTGGCCATGGGTCCCGGGGCCGGGACCAGGCTCGTCGTCCTGTCCGGCGCGCTGGCTGCCGGGACCGCCGCCGCGCTGCTGTGGCCCGAGGTCGGCACCCCGCTGCTCGGAGTGGCCCTGCTCGCGCTCACCGTCTGGCTCGCGGTCCACGACGTGGCCCGGCGCACCATCCGGTCCACCGGTGCCACCCGCCTGATGGCCGCCTGCATGCTGTCCGGCTACGCCTGGCTCGTCGTGACCGGCGTGGTGTGGCTCCTCGGTGGCGCCTCGACCGGCTCCGCGGGTGCCGGCGGGTACGACGCCGCGGTGCACGGCGTCTTCCTCGGCTTCACGATCTCGATGATCATGGCGCACGCCCCGACGATCCTGCCCGCCGTACTGCGCAAGCCGCTCCCCTACCACCCGGCCCTCTGGGTGCCGGTGATCCTGCTGCACCTCGGACTCGTGATCCGGCTCTGGATCGGCGACGGGCTGGGCAGCTCGCTGGCCTGGCAGGCGGGTGGAGTGCTGAACGTCGCCGCGCTCCTGCTCTTCGTGGTCGTCGCCGCCTGGCGCGTCCTGACGGCCGGCGAGACCGTCGCGAGGTCCACGCCGATGGCCAGCAACCCGATGACCCTGGAGATCTCCCGATCATGAGCGCACGACCCCGGGGCGCCAAGGGCTTCTCGCCCCTGCGCGACCTCCCCGCCTTCCTGTGGCTCGTCGCGGTGGTCGTCGTGGCGCTGGTGCACCGCGACGTCCCAGCACCGCGGTGGCTGCTGTTCCACCTGCTCCTCCTCGGAGCCGCCACCCACTCCATCCTGGTGTGGAGCCAGCACTTCACCGACGCCCTCCTGCACGCCGCACCCACGCCGGCGGCACTGCGCGCCCGCACCGCACGGCTGGGCCTGCTGAACGCCGGAGTCGTCGTCGTGATCGCCGGAGTGCTCCCGGACCACTGGCCCGTGGTCGCGGTCGGCGCCACCGCCGTCGCCGGCGCCATCGGGTGGCACGCGGTCTCGCTCGTCCTGCAGCTGCGCCGGGCGCTGGGCTCGCGGTTCGCCGTGACCGTGCGCTACTACGTCGCGTCCGCGAGCCTGCTGCCGTTCGGCGCCCTCCTCGGCGTGCTGATGACACGAGGCCTCGGCGACGATGCGCATGCCCGCGTGATGACGGCCCACGTGGAGCTGAACGTGCTGGGCTGGATCGGCCTGACGGTGCTCGGCACCCTGGTCACGCTCTGGCCGACGATGCTGCGCACCCGCATCGACGAGCACGCCGTCGACGCCGCACGACAGGCGCTCCCCGTGCTCCTCGGTTCGCTGATCCTGGCCGTGACCGGCACGCTCGCCGGGCTCGAGCTGGTCGCCGGGCTCGGCCTGCTCGGCTACGCCGCCGGCATCGGCCTGCTGGCGAGGCCGTTCGTCAACGTCGCCCGTAACAAGCCGCCGGTGCACTTCGCGACGTGGTCCGTGCTCGCCGGGATCAGCTGGCTCGTCGGGCTCATGGTGGTCCTCGCCGTCGTGCTGGGCACCGCCCCGGACTGGATGGCCGCCCACGAGCGGATCGGCGCCCTGACGCCGGCCTTCGCCGTCGGCTTCGTCGCCCAGGTGCTCCTCGGGGCCCTCTCGTTCCTGATCCCGGTCAACGTGGGCAAGGGCCCGGCCGGGGCCCGGGCGGCGAACACGGTCTTCGACAAGGGCGCCGCGCTGCGGGTGACGGCCACCAACTTCGGCCTGCTGGTGTTCCTGCTGCCCGTGCCGAGTGCGGTTCGGGTGGCAGTCTCCGCCGTGGTGCTCACCGCCCTCGCGTCCTTCCTGCCGCTGATGATCCTGGCGATGGTGGCGTCGCGCAAGGCGAACGCCGCGCCGCCGCCCAACCTGCCGTCCGGGCAGCGCGGTGGGCCGGCACCGGTCGCCGGCGAGCGGCCCGCCGGCCAGCGCACCGGTCAGGCCGTCGCCGGTCTGAGCGCCGTGTTGCTCGCCCTGGCGATCGGGGTCGCGGTCGACCCGCAGGCCATCGGGCGCTCGGCCGGGCCCAGCGCGGCCGGCGACGTCGTCGCCAGCGGTCGGACGACCACCGTGGAGGTGCACGCCGCCAACATGAGGTTCACGCCCGCGAAGGTCGAGGTACCGGCCGGCAACCGGCTGGTGATCGAGCTGACCAACACCGACGAGCAGGACGTGCACGACCTGGTCCTCGACTCCGGCGCGACCAGCGGCCGGCTCCAGCCCGGCGAGTCCGCGACGGTCGACGTCGGGGTCGTGGGCCGCGACATCGCCGGCTGGTGCTCGGTCGTGGGTCACCGGCAGATGGGCATGGTGTTCGCGATCGACGTCACCGGACTCGACCGGGCGGCGACGACCGGCCACCACCACCACGGGCAGCAGACCGACCCGGAGCCCGGGCACGACTCCGGCCACAACTCCGGCCACAACTCCGGGCTCAAATCCGGGCTCAATTCCGGGCAGCCGGACCTGATGGCGGATCCCGGTCCCGGGTTCACCCCCTGGCCGGCCACCCTGCCCGCTCCCGCGGACGCCCGCGTGCACCGGCGTACCTTCACCGTCACCGAGGGCGAGCACGAGGTCGCCCCGGGCGTGCGGCAGCTGCTGTGGACCTACAACGGCACGGCTCCGGGGCCGCTCCTGCACGGCCGCGTCGGCGACGTCTTCGAGATCACCGTGGTCAACAAGGGGGCGATGGGACACTCGATCGACTTCCACGCCGGTGAACGAGCCCCCGACGAGGTGATGCGGACCATCCCGCCGGGCGGGTCGCTGGTCTACCGGTTCCGGGCGACCAGGGCCGGCATCTGGATGTACCACTGCTCGACGATGCCGATGTCGGCCCACATCGCCAACGGGATGTTCGGGGCGGTGGTGATCGAGCCGCCGGGCCTGCCGCCGGTGGACCACAGCTACGTCCTGATCCAGTCGGAGCTCTACCTCGGCGCCGACGGCGGACCCGTGGATGTGGACAAGCTGCGCACCGGGCAACCGGATCTCGTGGTGTTCAACGGCTACGCCGACCAGTACGACCACCGGCCCCTGACCGCCCGCGTCGGCGAGCGGGTCCGGATCTGGGTGCTCGACGCGGGGCCGAACCGGGCCTCGTCCTTCCACGTGGTCGGCGAGCAGTTCGACACGGTCTGGACCGAAGGCGCCTACCGGCTGCGGCCCGGCCCCGGTCACGGCGGCGCCCAGGTGCTGCCGCTGCAGCCCGCGGAGGGCGGCTTCGTGGAGCTGGAGTTCGGCGAGCCCGGCCACTACCCGTTCGTCTCGCACGTCATGGTCGACGCCGAGCGCGGCGCCCACGGCCTCTTCCGGGTGCGCCGGTGACCGCCTGACACCTCCGCCGGGCATGGCTACTCTGGAGCATCGTCTCGGGCGGTGACGACCCGGAGGACCAGGTGATGGCAGCAGCACGGGGGACGAACGACCCGCTGCAGGCCTATGTCCCGGACCTGCTCCTCGACTGGGTGCACACCACGCCGCTCCAGCAGCACCGGCGGGTGGACGGCTCGCTCGCGTTCGTGGACATCTCGGGCTTCACGAAGCTGACCGAGCGGCTCGCCCGCAAGGGGCGGGTGGGTGCGGAGGAGATGAGCGACGCCCTCAACGCCGTCTTCGGTGAGCTCGTCACGGTGGCCGCCGGGCTGGGCGGCGACCTGGTCAAGTGGGGCGGCGACGCCGTCCTGGTCCTCTTCCACGGCCCCGACCACGGGCCGCGGGCGGTCCGCGCGGCCCTGGACATGCGCGGCACCCTGCGGGACATCGGCCGGCTGGAGACCTCCGCGGGCAAGGTGGTGCTGCGGATGTCGGTCGGCGTGCACAGCGACCTCTTCGACTTCTTCCTCGTCGGCGACCCCGACATCCACCGCGAGCTGCTGGTCAGCGGTCCCGCGGCCAGTGAGGTGGCCCGGCTCGAGTCGCTGGCCACCGCCGGCCAGGTGGTGGTCAGCGACCGCACCGCCCGGCTCCTGGCGGCGCACGACACCGTACGCCTCGACGAGGCCGGCACCGCCTGGTCGGCGCGCGCCGCCCGACCAGCGTCGGCATGGCCGGTGCCGCCCGGCGCGCTCCCGGTGCAACGCACCGGGAGCAACGGCGTGGCCGACCACCTCCCGGTCGAGATCCGCCGCCGACTGCTGGCCGGACGGATCGAGCCCGAGCACCGGCTCATCACCGTCGCCTTCGTCCAGTTCTCCGGCACCGACACGCTCGTGGCGGCGAACGACCCGGCCCGGACCGTCTCCGCCCTGGACCAGATGGTGCGCAACGTGGCGAGCGCGGCCGAGGAGTTCGGGGTCACGTTCTTCGAGTCGGACATCAACGCCGACGGTGGCAAGATCATGCTCACCGCCGGCGCCCCCCGGGCCCTGGAGCACACCGAGGAGCGGATGCTGCGCACCGCCCGACGCATCCTCGACCGCGCCGGCGAGCTGCCGCTGCGCATCGGGGTCAACCGCGGGCACATCTTCAGCGGTGACTTCGGCCCCCACTTCCGCCGCACGTACTCGGTCAAGGGCGACGCCATCAACCTGGCTGCCCGGGTGATGGCCAAGGCCGCGCCCCAGCAGCTGCTCGCCACCCAGGACGTGCTGGCCCACAGCACCGCCCCGGTGGACGCCCTGCCGCTCGAGCCGTTCCTGGTCAAGGGCAAGAAGCACCTGATCCACGCCGCCGCGGTGCGCAACATCGGCACCGCCAGCCACGCCGTTCACACAGACGCCCCCCTCGTGGGCCGGGAGGCCGAGGTCGCCCTCGTCGGGCAGGCCGTCGAACGGGTCCGCGCACGACAGGGCGGTCTTCTCGAGGTGCTCGGCGAGCCCGGGATCGGGAAGTCACGACTCCTGGAGGCGGCCACCGCGCTCGCGTCCGACGAGGTGGTCGTCCGGGTGGAGTGCAACGAGTACGCCGCGACGACGCCGTACGCCGCGTGCCAGTCGCTGCTCCACCAGGTGCTCGGTCTCAGCGAGGCCACGCCCACCGAGCTGGTTCGCAGCAGGCTCGAGAGCCGGCTGGCCGCGAACCGACCGGACCTGCTGCCGTGGCTGCCCCTGCTCGGGATCCCGTTGGGCCTGGACCTGCCCGACACCCAGGCGACGCGCGACCTCGACGACGAGTTCCGCCAGGACCGCCTGGAGGCCGTGACGGTCGAGCTGCTGACCTGCGCGCTGCCGACCCCGACGGTGCTGGTGATCGACGACACCCAGGTGATGGACGCCGCCTCCGCCCGAGTGCTGCAGCGCCTCGCCCGCGAGCTGACCACGGCACCCTGGCTGCTCGTGGTCGGCCGGCGGGACTTCCCCAGCGGCTTCCAGGCACCCGAAGGGCCCCTGCTGCAGCAGCTCCGGCTGCAGCCGCTGCAGGAGGAGGCAGCGGTACGCCTCGTGCGGGCCACCACGACCGGACGGCCGCTACCCCCCGACGCGGTGCACGCTCTCGCCGAGCAGTGCGGCGGCAACCCGATGTTCCTGCAGTCGCTGGTGGCGGCCGCCGGCCGGTCCGGCAGCGTCGCGGAGCTGCCGGACTCCGTCGAGGGCGTGATCGGCATGCTGCTGGACCGCCTCGGGATCGAGGACCGCCTCGTGGTGCGCCGCGCAGCCGTGCTGGGCCGGTCCTTCCTCCGGCGACGGCTCGTGGAGCTGCTCGACGGCACCGGCCTGACGCTCGACGACGAGCGACTGGCCCGGCTGGCCGACTTCCTGGAGGTGGAGGAGCATGATCGGCTCCGTTTCCGCCACGCACTCCTGCGCGAGGTGGCCTACCAGGGCCTTCCCTACCGGCAGCGCACCGGCCTGCACGCCTACGTCGGGGAGGCGATCGAGGCCGACGGCGACACCACGGACTCGACCGAGCTGCTCTCGCTGCACTTCTTCCACGCCGCCCGGTTCGCGAAGGCCTGGACCTACTCCCGAGCGGCCGGCCACCGCGCCCGGGCCCGGTACGCCAACCGCGAAGCAGTCGACTTCTACCAGCGCGCCGTCGACTGCGCCCGCCGGCGCGACAGTGGCGTGGATCCCGCTGCCCTCGGGGAGGTCCTCGAGGTGCTGGCCGAGGCGCTGACCAGCATGGGACTGCTGGAGGAGGCCGGGACGGCCTATCAGCGCGCCCTGCGCGGCTGTCCCGACGACCCGCTGCTCCGTGGCCGGATCATCGCCCGGCAGGCCCGGATCGACCAGCGGCTGCGCCGGTTCCGCTCGTCCATCGCCCGGCTGGCGCGCGGGATCGCGGCCCTGCGGGCCAGCGCGGACCCGGCCGCAGCAGCGGTACGTGCGGTGCTGCAGCTCAACTACGGCATCTGCCGACTGGGCCAGGGCGACGCCCGCGATGCCCTCACCTGGGCCAGGGCCGCGGTCACCGAGGCCACCACGAGCGGGGACCGGGAGGCGATCGCCCTCGCCCACGCGACCATGGACGGCATCCTGGTCACCGTCCAGCAGGAGGACGACGTGCCGCACGGCGAGCTCGCGCTGCAGGCGTACCGCGAGCTGGACGACCCCACCGGGCAGGCGCACTGCCTGAACAACATCGCCCTGGACGCCTTCCAGCGCTACCGCTGGAGCGACGCGGCCGAGGGCTACCGGCAGGCCCAGGAGCTCTTCCACCGCACCGGCGACGTCGCCAACGAGGGCAACGCGATGTTCAACCGCGCCGAGCTGCTGGTCCGGCAGGGCCACCACCCCGCCGAGCTGCTCGAGCAGGCCCTGCTCACCGCCCAGGCGGTCGCCGACGACGAGCTGGAGGCCCTGGTCCTGCGCGAGATCGCCCGCTCGGCAGGGCGGGCCGGTCGGGCCGAGGAAGCGGCCCGGCTGGCGCAGTCGGCGCGCGAGCTCTTCGGCGCCCTGGGCGAGGACGACGAAGTGCCCGGCTGCGACCTGGTCGTCGCCGAGGCCCTCGTCTGCGCGGGGCGGGACGACGAGGCGCTGGCGGCCACCGAGGCGGTGGGGGGTCCCGGCGCAGGTCCCGGGGCAGGTCCCGGCTCGCTGACCGGGACCTGGCACCGGGTCCGCGGCTCGGCGCTACTGGGGCTGGCGCGAGAGCGGGAGGCAGAGGTCGAGTTCGGTCGCGGCCTGGAGGCCGCGCAGGCCGCGGCCGACCGGTACGAAGAGGGGTTGAACCGGCTGGGCCTCGGGTTGGCGCGGGGCGACGAGGAGGCAGCGGCCCTCGGGCGCAGTGCCGACGCCGACCTCCGCGAGCTCGGGGTGGTCGCCTTGCCGATCGGGGATGTCGAGCAGGTCACGCATCATCAGGGGCCTCGGAGGGCGTGGAGAGGGAACAACAATTTCGTGGGCTGACCGGGTTCAGCGGAAGCTGGCCCGGCCGTCTTCGGGGAACAGCAGGAACAGCAGGGTGTCTCCGGCGTTGTCGCGGGTGCTCTGCACGTAGTCGACGCAGAAGTCCTGGTCCGCCCCGACGACGCCCTTGGCAGGGCACGCCGGCACGGTCTGCAGCTCACCGGTCGCCGACTTGCTCGCGACCAGCTGCTGGCCCTGGATGGAGCCGCCACCACACGAGTCCTTGTCGCACTTCATCACCAGCGTGGCCGGGTGCGCCCGGTCGTAGCCGGTCAGGTCGGCCAGCGCCTGCACCACCGAGCGGCCCGTCGGGCACTGGGTTGCCGACGTCACGCCGTCGCACGCGCCGAGGGACAGCAACTGGCTGCTCACCGAGCCGTTGGGCAGCAGCAGGTCCGCACAGACGGGCTGGGCCGGCGTCGCGGCGCAACCTGCACCCTTGGTGTCGGCCGGGCCGATGCTGGTCAGCGTCGAGGTGCCCGGCGCCGTGACGACGTCGGCCTGGACGTCCATCGACCCGGAGACGCCCGGCGTCAACGCGGTGTCGTTCCGGTTCCGCGCGGGCGGGCCGTCCACCTCGAGCGTGACGCCGTTCGCAGCCTTGGCGAACCGCACGCCGGAGAAAGTGGCGCTCGTCGCGC
Source organism: Marmoricola sp. (assembly GCA_035708765.1). Taxonomy (GTDB): domain Bacteria; phylum Actinomycetota; class Actinomycetes; order Propionibacteriales; family Nocardioidaceae; genus Marmoricola. The sequence continues at coordinate 4,031 of DASTFI010000002.1, read as the reverse complement.
CGGCCGGCACCGTCACCGACGTGGTGCGGGACTGGTCGAGGGTGGTGGATCCCGTCGCCACGGCCAGGGTGAGGACGGTCTGCTTGTTGTACGACGCCGGCAGCTGCACCCACTGGCCGCCGACGAGGCCCTCGAGGACGACGTCCACCGTCAGGTCATGGCCGACCACGGCGAAGATGTCCGGCGAGCCCGGTGCCCCCTGGGGCAACGTGACGTCCGGAGTGGTCACGTCGACGACGCTGATCCGGGTGGCCGTCGGCGCGGGAGCGGCTTGGCTCGTGGCCGGCAGGAAGAGCAGCGCGGGGAGCAGCATCGCCAGGATCGCGAGCACTGCCCGCAACGGTCGAGGGACGGAAGCAGGCCGGCGTACGCGCACGTTGATCACCTCAGTGATGGGCAGGAGAATTCGACGCTAGGAGCGGCACCTCGCCCGGACAAGACCCACACTGACCATGCGGCTGGCCCGTTGGGGCCAGGTGATCAGGACAAACCGGCTGAAGAGCGACGAGACCCCGTCAGACGACGGCGCTCTCGTGGCCTGCCCAGTACGGCGCCCGCAGGTCGCGCTTGAGGATCTTGCCCGTCGGGTTGCGTGGCAGCGCCTCCAGGAAGTCGACCGAGGTGGGGCACTTGAACCTCGCCAGGTGCTCGCGGCAGTGAGCGATCAGCTCGTCCTCCGTCGCTTCCTGACCAGGCGCCAGCGAGACCACCGCCTTCACGATCTCCCCCCACCGGTCGTCGGGCACGCCGATGACGGCGACCTCCATGACCGCCGGGTGCTCGGCGAGGACCCGCTCGACCTCCGGTGAGTAGACGTTCTCCCCGCCCGAGATGATCATGTCCTTGAGCCGGTCCTGGACGTAGACGTAGCCGTCGGAGTCCACGCGACCCATGTCGCCGGTGCGGAACCAGCCGTCCTCGGTGATCACCTCGGCGGTCGCCTCGGGCTTGTTGAGGTAGCCCTTCATCAGCTGGGGCGTGCGGAACCACAGCTCGCCGTGCGCGTCCACGCCGACGTCCTGCAAGGTGTCGGGATCGACGACCTTGAGCTCGGCCCCGGGGATGCACGCGCCCGCGCTCACCAGCCGTTCCGGGTGGGCGCTGTCGCGGTGCTCCTCCGGCATGAGGTGGGTGATGACGCCGCACACCTCGGTGAGCCCGTAGACCTGGATGAAGTCGGTGTCCGGCCACGCCTCGATCGCGGCGCGCAGCAGGGGCAGCGGCATCGGCGAGGCGCCGTAGCAGTAGGTCTTGAGGTGCCCGAAGAGCTTGATCGCGTCCGGCCCGGACTGCAGCACCTGCGCCAGCACAGCCGGCACCAGGAACGTCCGGTTCGCGCCCCGCATGATGGCGCCGGCCAGGGACGCGCCGTCGGCGTCGCGGGTCATCACGCTGGGCACGCCGTCGTGGATGCCGAACAGGACGTACGACGAACCGCCGACGTGGAACAGCGGCATGGACACCATGTTCTTGTCGCCCTCGTCGAAGCCCCAGCCCTCGTGGGCGTTGACCGTGTGCCGGATCATGTTCCGCTGGCTGAGCATCACGCCCTTCGGTCGGCCGGTGGTGCCGGAGGAGTACATGATGAGGAAGGTGTCCTCCGGATCGACCTCTGCCGACCTGCCGACCGGCGTGGCGTCGCGCAGGAGCCGCTCGTAGGCGTCGTCCTCGCCTCCGTCGGGCGTCACCTCGATGACGTGCTCCACCGTGGTCAGGCGGTCCCGGATCTTGTCGACCAGCGGCATCAGCTCGCTGCCCACCAGCAGCACCTTGGCCCCGGAGTCGTTGACGGCGTAGTCGACCTCGTCGCCGGCCAGCCGGAAGTTGACGATGGCGTTGGCCGCGCCGAGGGTCGCCGCCGCGACGGACAGCTCGACGCAGGCGACATGGTTCTTGTCGAGGAACGAGACCACGTCGCCGCGACCGATGCCGAGGCCCTGGAGCGCACCGGCGAGGCGGCGTACCCGATCGTTCCACTCCGCCCACGTCCAGGACCGGTCGAGGTAGCTGAACGCCTCGGCGTCCGGGGTCGCCTCGGCCCAGTGGCTCAGGCGGTCGTCGATGAAGCGCGGCTCAGGCAGGTGGGCGGTGCTGACGGGCATGGTGGGCCTCCTCCGGACTGGGCCCGACTGTGACACAGCTCACCCCGGCGGACAACCACCCGCGTCAAGGAGGCGCTGCTCCTGCTCGGCGGTGATGCCCAGGGCACCGGCCCGCGCCGAGGGCGGCGTCGGCATCCCCTCCCGCTGCAGCCACGCCCACGTGTCCGCCACGGTCTCCTCGACCGGTCGGCACCGTAGGCCCGCGGCCACCGCCCTGCGCACGTCGGCATCGTGGAGTGCGGCCAGCTCGCCGGTCGGCGGGGTCCAGATCGGGAGCTGCGTCCAGCCGCTGATCCCGGCGTCCTCGACCACCTGCGGGTCGCACCACACCAGCTCGGCCGCGCTGCCGGTGGCCACCCGGCAGGCCTCCAGCAGGGCGCCGATCGTGGTGTGGCCGGGTGCGGACACGGCGTTGACGGCGCCGGTGGTGCCGTCGTGGGCACAGCGCAGGAACCAGGCGGCGAGATCCCGCGCGTCGACGTACTGCAGCGGCCGGTCCTGCGGACCCGGTGCCGGCACCGACCCGCCGCGTGCGATCCGGTCGAGCCACCAGGGCAGTCGGCCGACGACCTCGTAGGGCCCGAGGATGAGCCCCGCGCGGGCGAGCAGGATGTCGCCGTCGAACTCCCGCTCGACGGCGAGCTCGCCACCGCGCTTGTCGGCCGCGTAGTCGCCGGCGTCGGTGCTGTCGGGGTCGGCCGCGACCACCGGCGCGGTCTCGTCGGCTCCGCGCGGCACGGGCCACACGTACACCGAGCGGCTGGAGACGTAGGTGTACCGCGGCACCCGACCGCTGAGCAGGCGGGCGCTGTCGCGCACGGCCGCCGGCTCCTGCGACCACGTGTCGACGACCAGGTCCCAGGTGTCGTCACGGAGCGCCGCTGCCACCGCGTCGGCGTCGCGTCGGTCCGCGTGCCGCGCGTCCACCCCCTCCGGCTGCGTGCCGCTGACCCCGCGGTTGAGCGTCGTCACGGTCGCGCCCTCGTCGAGTGCGGTCGCCACGACCGCGCGGCCGACGTGCTGGGTGCCGCCGAGGACCAGGAGTCGCATGACGACGATGCTCGTCCGAAACGACCGACTCGGCAAGGAGGTTCACTGTGGGCCGAACCCGGGGCCTCAAGTGGCTTCGATGCTGCCCGGCTGGTCGCCCGGTTGGCGCCGGTCGCGGCGTCGACCCGTGCCCATGACGAGTGCACTCGCCAGGACGACCAGGGCGAGCCCGACCAGCTGGAGCGGCTCGAGCACCTGGCCGAGCACCACCAGACCGGCGAGGGCGGCGACCGCCGGCTCGATGCTGAGCAGGATCCCGAACACCGACGCCTTGAGCCGGCGCAGCGCGAGCAGCTCCAGGGAGTAGGGCAGCAGCGACGAGAGCACCGCCAGGCCGAGCCCCTTGACCACGTGCTCACCGGTCCACAGCCCGACCGTGCCCAGCCCAGCGGGGAGCACCACGACCGTGGCCACCACGAGCGCGATCGCGAGGCCGTCCAGCCGTGGGAATGCCGCACCGGTGCGGGCGCTGAGCAGGATGTACGCCGCCCAGCACGCGCCCGCGGTCGCTGCCAGCAGGAGGCCCGCCCAGCTCAGCTCCTGCCACGGGACGGTCAGGGCGCGCGAGATCAGCAGCACCCCGGCAGCGGCGGCGAGCACGGCCACGAAGTCCAGCGCCCGCCTCGACAGCACGGTCGTCAGCAGCAGCGGCCCGAGGAACTCGACCGTCACCGCGACGCCCAGCGGCAGGTGCGCCAGGGAGCCGTAGAACGCCCAGTTCATCAACCCCAGCGCGACGCCGAACGCGACCACGGTGCCCCACGCGGCGCGACTGTGCCCGTGCAGTCGCGGGCGCACGACGACGAACATCAGCACGGCCGCGAAACCCACCCGCAGCAGCACCGAGCCACCAGCCCCGATCTCGGGCACCAGCGTCGC
>DASTFI010000001.1:0-7709 GCA_035708765.1 Marmoricola sp. | reverse complement strand
CAGAAGGCGTCACCCGGCGGGATTGTTTGCAAGGATCGGGCCATGGCGGTGATCGAGGCGCGCGAGCTGACCAAGAGCTACGGCGGGAAGCCAGCGGTCGCCGACCTCTCCTTCGACGTGCGGCCCGGCAGCGTGACCGGGTTCCTGGGGCCCAACGGCGCCGGCAAGTCGACCACCATGCGCCTCATGCTCGGCCTCGACGTCGGCCACGGCACGACGACGTACGACGGGCGCCGGTTCCACGAGCTGGACCTGCCGATGCGGCGCGTCGGCGCACTGCTGGAGGCCAAGCCGTTCCACCCGACCCGCAAGGCCCGCGACCACCTCCGCATGCTCGCGGCCGCCAACGGCATCCACGTCCGGCGCGTCGACGAGGTGCTCGAGCAGCTCGGCCTGGCGGAGGTGGCCCGCAAGAAGCCGAAGACCTTCTCGCTGGGCATGGGGCAGCGCCTGGGCCTCGCTGCTGCGCTGCTGGGTGACCCGGACACGCTGATCCTCGACGAGCCCGCGAACGGCCTCGACCCGCAGGGCATCCAGTGGATGCGCCGGCTGCTGCAGCACCTGGCGGGCGAGGGCCGGTCCGTGCTGGTCTCCAGCCACCTGCTGTCCGAGATGGCCCTGATGGCCGACCACCTCGTCGTCATCGGCAAGGGCCGGCTCATCGCGAGTGGTCCGATCGAGGAGTTCGTGAAGGGCTCGGCGCACAACGCCGTGGTGGTCCGGACACCCGACGGCGCGGCGCTGGCCGAGGCGCTCCGCGACGCCGGTCACGCCGTGGAGGTGCTGGCCGACGGCGGCCTCAGCGTGCGCGGCATCGACGCCCGGGTGGTCGGCGACCTGGCGTTCGAGGCAGGCATCCGGCTGCACGAGCTGACCAACCGGACGGCCACGCTGGAGGAGGCGTTCCTCGAGCGAACGGCCGGAGCCGAGGAGTTCCTGGCCCACGAGGAACAGGCCCACGGGCCCGCGGGGGAGTCCGCATGAGGGCCGCACTCGCCTACGAACTGGTGCGGATCCGCACGATCCGCTCGACCTGGTGGCTGACCGGCATCGCGGTCGTCGTCGGCGTCGGCATCTCCACGCTCTTCTCGTGGGGCCTGGCGACCAGCTTCGCCGACTCCGGGCCCTCCGGGCCCCCGGAGGTCGGTGCCGCGGTGGTGACGCAGCTGGCCGCGACCGGGCAGGTGCCGAACATCGTGTGCTTCGTGCTCGCGATCATCGGCGTGCTCGCCTGGGGCCATGAGTACCGGCACGGCATGATCCGCGCGTCCCTGACGGCGCTCACCTCGCGCACCGCGCTGTGGGCGGCGAAGTTCCTCGTCGTCGGCGTCTGGGTCGCAGTGGTGGCGTTCGTGACCTTCGTGATCGCCGGACTCGTCGGCACGGCGTTCCTGTCGGAGTGGGTCGACGTCTTCGCGGGGGCGACCTGGAGCGTGCTGGCGCGCGAGGTGCTGTACGCCGTCCTGCTGGCCTGGCTCGCGATGGCGTTCACCGCGCTCACCCGGTCGCAGGCGTTCGCGCTGGTGACCCTCTTCCTGTGGCCGCTGCTCGTGGAGAACATCGTCCAGCTGATGTTCCTGCTGGTGCCGCAGCTGCGTGACGACCGCGACGTGCTGCGCTTCCTGCCCTTCGACGCGGGGGCGAGGATGGTCGACGTGCTCAGTCACGCGACCAGCACGTTCGGCAGCCCGCTCTCCGCGCTCGGCGGCGCACTCGTCTTCGGCGGCACGACGCTCGTGCTGATGGTCGCCTCGCTGCTCGCCTTCCGGACCCGTGACGCCTGAGCCGCTCGCGCGCCGGCACCCCGACCAGGCGCCTGCTCCGCCGGACGCCCCGGTCTGGTACGTCAGCTACGGCTCCAACATGTGTGCCGCACGGTTCCGCTGCTACCTGGAGGGCGGTACGCCGCCCGGCGGTCGTCGGCGCAACCCGGGGGCCCGGGATCCCAGCCCGCCGGCAGCCGACCGCCCGGTCGACCTCCCCGGGACGGGGTACTTCGCCGGCCGCTCGACGCAGTGGGGCGGCGGCATCATGTTCTACGACCACCTCACCCCGGGTTCCACCGCAGGCCGTGCGTACCTGGTCACGGCCGGCCAGCTGTGCGACGTCGCGGCGCAGGAGATGCACGTCGAGCTCATCGACGGGCACCCGCTCCTCTCGATCGACGTCACCCGGCTCACCGGTGGTCGGCACTCCTTCGGTGAGGGCGTCTACGAGACCCTGGTGGAGGTCGGCCGCGAGGACGACGTACCGCTGCTCACCTTCACCTCACCGCACGGCGCCACCGACGTGCCGCACAGCCGGCCCTCGGCGGCCTACCTCGCCATGGTGGCCGAGGGCCTGCGCGAGTCACGTGACTGGGACGACGAGCGGATCGCGGCCTACTTCCGGACGCTGTACGACGCGCTCTGACGCACCGCGGCGAGGGGACCGGCTTCGTCCTCGACGGCAGCGGGAAGCAGGTGCGCCTCCCGGCGGCGCTGACCCGCCCGACTCACTCGGCCCCGGCGGCCAGCACCTGGACGACGGTCTCGCCCGGGCACTCGGAGGACTCCCGGATCGCCCAGCGGCCGCGGTAGCCGTTGCCGGACCAGTTGGCCTCGGCGTCGTGCTCCTCGGTCTCGCCGTTGGTCACCTTGAAGCCGGCGTCCTGGGCCGGCCCGTTCAGTGCCGCGAGCACGTCCTCGAGCGGCTTCGGGCTGACGCCCGTGACGACGACGCCGTCCTCGCCCCGGTCCTCCGCGTGGTAGACGACCGTTCCGTGGGGGAAGGGGAAGTCACTCGGGAAGCCGTTCGGCAGGTCCTTGACCTGGTGCGCCTGCGCGACGCAGACGCCGCGGTCGGCCGCCTTGTCGAAGTCGTGCTCCTCGCCCTCGTGCTCCGCCTCGCCGCCGCAGCCGGCCGTGAGCGCGACGAGCACGAACGCCGCGAACAGGGAGGCGCGCCTCACCGGCTGCTCGTCACGAGCTTGTTGTCGGTCTCGTCGCTCTCGGCCACCGTGTCCTGCGGGTCGACGGCCCCGGTGAAGGAGTGCGCCTTGCCGCCGGAGTGCCAGGTGTAGGTCAGGGTCGTCGACCTGCCCGGAGCCAGTGCCAGCCCGCTGCTGTCACCCACCTGCCTGCGGTTGTCGTAGAGATCGACGCCGAAGCCGTCCACGGGCGTGCTGCCGGAGTTGCGCACCACCAGCGTCGCGACCCAGTCGCCCGAGCTGTTCCGGACAACCTGCTGCGAGGCGAGGGTCAGGTTGGTGGTGGCGTCGTACTGCGAGAACAGCGGCTTGCCGCTGCTCTGCCGCGCGATGGTGGCGTAGGCCGCCTGGGCGTCGGCCGGGCCGGCGCCGCTGGTCTGGCTCGCGTCGGTGACACAGGTCTTGATGCACCCGTCCGCGAACGCCACCTCCGCGTGACCGGTCCGGTCCACCGTGATGTCGATGAAGTCGAGCAGGTTGCGGTCCTCCCCGCAGGTCGTGCCGCCCGTGCAGATGGAGCCGCGCTGCACCGGGTCGTCCGGGGTCGCGTCGGAGGTCTGCCACGTCCTGCCGCCGTCGTAGGTGCTGGCGACGTAGAGGTGCCAGACGCCCTTGAAGTTGGCGGCGTCCTGGTAGTTCCCGTCGGTGGGCGTGCCGATGAAGGCGAACGCCGCGCGGTCGTCGTCGCCGGCCACCATCGCGGGGAACACCGCGTTCTCGATGCCGAACTCACCCCCGACCACCTGCTGGCCGGTCCAGGTCTGGCCGTGGTCGCGGCTCACGGCCACACCGGGCCGCCCGTCGGAGCCGACGTAGCCGAAGTAGGCGGTGCCGTTGGCGCCCACCCCCACCGACGGGTCGGCGTCACTGGGTGAGCTTCCGGGCACCTTGTGCACCGTCCAGCTGGCGCCGTTGTCGGTCGAGGTCACCACGGCGGCGTTGGCGCCGCAGCCCTTGTTGGGCAGGTAGGCGGTGCCATCGGGAGCGACCTTGACGTGCCCGTGCAGGCCGCCGCAGTCGAGCAGGCTGTACGTCGGCACCCCCGGCCCGAAGGTCTGGCCGCCGTCGCGCGAGGTCGCGCAGAAGGCGGTGGCGATGTCCTGGCTGCAGTAGTAGACCGCGTTCGGATAGGTCGAGGTGGGCAGGGCCCCGATGCCGTCGGCGCTGTAGGGGCCGCCGCCGATCGTCTGGTGGTCGACACCGCTGGGGATGCCGCCGCCCTGGGAGGGCTGCCAGGTCTCGCCATCGTCGTCGGTGAAGCAGGTCAGCGAGTCCTGCCCGGACAGCTGCGACTCGAAGGTACGGCCGGTCTGGTGGTCGGTGAACAGGATCGGGTCGAGCGACGTCAGGCCACCCTGCGGGCAGCCCTTGGCCAGGCTCGCGGAGGCGTCCTCCCAGGTGGCCTTCGCCGGGCTGGTGGAGTCGTCGAAGTGCACCCGATAGGTCGAGAGGTAGGACTGGTACATCGTGGCGTCGGTCTTCCAGCTGCTCCCGATCGACGGCTCGCCGGCGTCGTTGGCATCAGGCAGCGTCGACGGTGCGGCGTACGTCGTGAACCCGGCCGGCGTGTCCGTCCCGGGGGTGGTCGTCGGCTGGGTGACCAGCTCGGCCCGGGCCTTGTAGGACTCACCCAGCGGGGCGAACGGCACCACCCGCACGGTGTAGTCACCGGTCGTCGGCGGCAGCACGACCTCCTCCGGGTCGGCGCTGGACGCCGAGGTGCCGACCACGTTGCCCTGCGCGTCGAGCACGTAGACGTCGAAGTCCGCGGCCGTGTTCCCCCAGGCGACGTCGATCTTCAGCTGGTGGTCGGCGTCGTACCCGGCCGGCGTCGACACGTGCAGGGTGAAGTCGTCGCAGGACTGCGGGACCGAGCAGTCGGGGGCGTCCAGGGCCTGCGCGGTCACGTTGGCGGCGACGAACGGGCCACCGCCCCACGTCGTCGCCGGGCTGCTGTCGGTGACGGTGCCCTCCGTCGGGGTGCTCGCACCGCCGGGCGCGGCGAGAGCGAGGGTGGCGGCGAGGACGCCGACCATGCCGGTGAGCCCGAGTGCGCGAAGCCGCCGGGAGGATCGCAGTGACATGTCCGAGTCCTGTCTGTCGTTGCCTGGCCCCCGTGTGCCGCGAGGATCAACGACGACCGGTCCGAACAGGTCACGCTTCCTCGTCTTCCGAGGTTCCCCGTGGTGGTCCTCCCCAAACGGGTGTGGCCCCGGTCACGGTGGGTGACTAGCCTCGGACCATGGAGTCGTATGCCGCCGGAGAGACCACGCCGCCGTTGATCGAGGAGACCATCGGCGGCAACTTCGAGCGCATCGTCGGGGAGTTCCCCGACCACGAGGCGCTGGTGGAGTTCGCGAGCGGCCGGCGGTGGACCTACCGGGAGCTCGACCAGGCGGTCGACGAGGTGGCGCGCGGACTGATCGCGGCCGGCCTGGAGCAGGGCGACCGGATCGGGATCTGGGCGCCGAACTGTGCCGAGTGGACGATCACCCAGTACGCCACGGCGAAGATCGGGGCGATCCTGGTCAACGTCAACCCCTCCTACCGCACGCACGAGCTCGCCTACGCAGTCAACCAGTCCGGAATGCGGTTCCTGGTCAGCGCCTCGGAGTTCAAGACCAGCAACTACCGCGCGATGATCGAGGAGAGCTGGGCGCAGCTGGGGGCGGCCGACGGCGGGCCGCTGGAGCGGGTGATCTACCTCGACACCGATGACTGGCAGGCGCTGGTGCACGACGGCGAGTCCGTCCCGGCCGACGCGGTGGACCAGCGGATGCGCCGGCTCGACGCCCACGACCCCATCAACATCCAGTACACGTCGGGGACCACCGGCTACCCCAAGGGCGCGACCCTCTCGCACCGCAACATCCTCAACAACGGGTTCTTCACCACCGAGCTGATCAACTTCACGGACGCGGACCGCCTCGTCATCCCGGTGCCCTTCTACCACTGCTTCGGGATGGTGATGGCCAACCTGGGCTGCACCTCGCACGGCGCGACGATGATCATCCCCGCGCCGGGGTTCGACCCCGAGGCCACGCTGCGCTGCATCGCCGCGGAGAGGGCGACCGCGGTGTACGGCGTCCCGACCATGTTCATCGCCATGCAGAACCACCCGACCTTCGCCGAGCACGACCTCTCCACCCTGCGCACCGGCATCATGGCCGGCTCGATCTGCCCGGTCGAGGTGATGAAGCGCTGCATCAACGACATGCACCTCGCCGAGGTCGGGATCGCCTACGGGATGACCGAGACCTCGCCGGTCTCGTGCCAGACCCGGTCCGACGACGACCTGGATCGTCGTACCTCCACCATCGGGCGGGTGCACCCGCACGTCGAGATCAAGATCGTCGACCCGGTGACCGGGGAGACGGTCGAGCGGGGCGGGACGGGGGAGTTCTGCACCCGGGGCTACTCGGTGATGCTGGGCTACTGGGACGACCCTGAGAGAACTGCGGAGACCGTCGATCCGGAAGGCTGGATGCACACCGGCGACCTGGCCGAGATGCGCGAGGACGGCTACTGCAACATCGTCGGCCGGATCAAGGACATGGTGATCCGCGGCGGGGAGAACATCTACCCGCGCGAGATCGAGGAGTTCCTCTACACCCACCCCGACATCGAGGACGTCCAGGTGGTCGGCGTACCGGACGAGAAGTACGGCGAGGAGCTGTGCGCCTGGGTCAAGCTGCGCGAGGGAGCCGACCCGCTGGACGCAGCCAAGGTGCGCGACTTCGCGACCGGCAAGCTGGCGCACTACAAGATCCCGCGCTACGTGATGCTGGTCGAGGAGTTCCCGATGACGGTCACCGGCAAGATCCGCAAGGTGCAGATGCGCGAGGAGTCCGCCGCCAGGCTCGGCCTTGCGTAATCGTCTTGCCTCCTCGGGCGTGCACGGCATAGGACTGTCCCGGACGCCACGAGAGAGGGACACATGACCACCGACGTCGACCAGCTCGCCCGCCACTACTGGGACGCCCTGATGGAGGCGGAGCCGACCTGGGCCCACCTGCTCGGGGAGACCGCCGACGCCGGTGCGTGGGAGGACGTCAGTCGTGCCGGCGAAGACGCTCGCATCGCCCAGCTCCGCGACTTCGCCGCCCGCGCCGAGGCGATCGACCAGGGCGGCCTGGACGACGACCAGCAGGTGACCCGCGCCGTGGTCATCGCCGATGCGACCACCCGCGCCGACATGGAGGAGGCCCGGCTGGCCGAGCTCGCGGCCGACCCGATCTTCGGCCTCCAGGACTCGGCCGCCTTGATCTGCGGAATGTTCAACGTGCCCGACGAGGCGACGGCCGAGGCGATGGTCGACAAGCTCGGCTCCATGGGCCGGCACTTCGACCAGCTCGCCGAGCGGCAGCGCGAGGGCCTGGCCGGCGGACGGGTCTCCGCGGCATTCGCCGTGCGCGGCACGATCGAGCAGATCGACCGGGCGCTGGCGCGCCCGCTCGACGAGGACCCGGTGGTGGCCGCCATCAAGGCACCCGAGGGCATCGACTCCCCGGAGTGGCGCGCCCGGCTCACCAAGGCGGTGGAGCAGCGCCTGCGACCCGGCATGGCCGCCTACCGCGACGTGCTGCGCGACGAGGTGCTCCCGCAGGCCCGCCCCGACGACCGCGCCGGGCTGAGCTGGTTGCCGGACGGCGAGGCGACGTACGCCCGCACGCTGCGCTTCTACACGACCACGGAGATGGGCGCCCAGGAGATCCATGACCTCGGCCGGGCGCAGATCGAG